>CAYSSU010000005.1:0-120368 GCA_964433895.1 uncultured Prevotella sp. | reverse complement strand
TTCTTGTACTACTTCTCTGTCTATGTAAATCTTTTCAAAGAACTCTTTCTTTTCAATCCCAATACTGGAATTGTTTTGCTTTCGTTTTGAAGCGAAAGCGTGTGCAAAGGTATAGCAAACGGTTCAATTATCCAAACATTTGAGAGATTATTTTAATAAAAATCAGTCACTTTTCTTATTGTTTTACAAAAACAGTGTTTTTAGGGCTATTTTTGCATCTTTTTTGATGATTTCAAGTAAACAACGCAATATTCAGACCTAGTGCCGATTCTGAACTTGCCACCCCAGATACCAATGCCACTACTTACATAATATCGAGTGTTACCTTTTTTAAGAGGTTGGTTCTGTCATCACGACCAATGACAGAGATGTCGTTTTTAAAAATAATGCTTCTGTCTTTAAGAAGAACAATTCCCGCGCCATTCCGGTTCTTATAATCGGAAAAACACTGAAGTCGACAATGTCACCGGCAATAAAAACGGCATCTGCATGTTCAGCATTAATCAAGTCTACCCACTTGGCAAGGTCATCACAAGTATTATGATATCCAAGATGCAAATCACTTATCATTACAAGCTTATAATCACGTGCCAGAGGTTTATCCGTATTTAAATATATTGGAACGCGTACCTTATTATAATAGTACAAATTTCAATATATAAATATGCCCAGCATAACAGTAAACAGCGTGACACTGCCCACGGCACTCTGATGAAGAAAAGAAACAGGAACCAGATGCAGAAGTCTGCCCAAGTCAAGCAACAGAAAAATCATAACCAGATACAACAGCACAAATATGGAAGAGAACCCAACCTCGTACATTACCCGTGCCAACAAAGGAGGCATAGAGTCGAGTCCCACCATAAGATTGAGGAACATACAGAGAAAGCACACCGCCAGCACTATGAGCACTGTCCATTTACACCAAACAGACAACGGCAATATTGTCCAAATATGCCAACCCACATAACCACACCCCACCAAGGGAAGCAGAAAGAATACTATAGACCACATTAAATTCATGCTGCAAAGATAAAAAGAAAAAGGAAACAGCAATACATACGTTTCATTTTTCTGTAACGGGTTTAAAACTATCCGTAAAAGGTTTACAACGAAACAGTCCAAACAACCAAATAATATATATAAAAACGGTTTGCTATACATAATATAAAGCAAACCGTTTAAATATATATCATCTGACCACAGAGGCTTTAATTATATGCACGTCGTCAAGAGGGCGGTCGTTGCTGTCAGTGTTCACCGCCTGTATGCTCTTCACGATGTCCAATCCCTCAATCACTTCGCCAAAAACCGTGTACTGTCCGTCCAGATAAGGAGTTCCAACGACATCCTTATACACATCACGCACCTCAGGAGCCAGTTTCACACTGTCGTGCGTAGCCCGTGCAATACGGTCTTCAGCCGCATCCAGCATATCATCATTATATCTTTTGCCATAGACAATATAGAACTGACTGGAAGAAGACTTGAACTCCGGATTTACGTCATCAGGCTCGCGCGCAGCTGCCAGAGCACCACGCTTATGGAAATAACGAGGATAGACAATCTCAGCATCAAGAGTGTAACCCGGAGAATACTCACCCAACAATGCCCCACTTTCAGCATGCCTGGAAGTGGAATCACCACTCTGAATCATAAAACCGGCTATCACTCTGTGAAACAGATTGCCGTCATAATAACCCTCACGTACAAGTTTCAGGAAGTTGTCACGATGCTTGGGAGTACCGTCATACAACCTCACCCTAATATCGCCCATAGACGTATGGAACAGCACTTCATGTTCTGCAGCGGAATTATCCTGTGCCGAAAGCGACAAACAGAACATCATGAAACCCAACAATAAGCCAGATACCTTTTTCATATATATATTGGTTTAAAATGCCAACTAAAGTACAAAAAACTTTTTAATATTGTCCTATATTTCCATAAAAATGCTAATTTTTAAGATATTAAAGATTTACACATCTTTTTTTTTTGCCAATTAAGATAAAAAAAGTAATTTTGCCTATGATTTTTACGTTATTAAAGAATATGAATAAGAAAATTTTAATCCCATCAATCATAGTAGGTCTTCTACTTGTCGGCGGCATCACGTATCTATATATAAGTCTTGATTCCCAGAAGAAAGAGAACAAGGCTATGCAGGAACTGGCAGAGATGGACAAAAAGGAAATGGAGAACGAATACCAACAGTTCGCCAACCAATACAGTGAAATGAAAACTCAGGTCACCAATGACTCCATAGTGGCACAGTTGACAGCAGAACAAAACAAGACACAGAAACTGCTTAATGAGCTGCGAAACGTGAAGAGCAGCGATGCTCATGAAATAGCAAGACTTAAGAAAGAACTTGCCACCGTGAGAAAAGTGCTGCGCAGCTACGTCATGGAAATTGACTCTCTGAACAGACTGAACCAGAACCTCACGGCTGAGAACACGCACATAAAAGGACAATACGCAGAGGCAACACGCCAGATAGAAGGACTGAACACCGAGAGACAGTCGCTGTCGGAGAAGATTACCATAGCCGCACAGTTGGATGCCGTGGGCATTAACATGACGGCAAAGAACAAACGCGGCAGAGATGAAAAGAAAATAGCCAAAGCCAAATCTCTGCAACTGAGCTTCAGCATAGCCAAGAACGTAACCGCTGCAAGCGGCTCAAAGACTATATATGCAAGAATAACGTCTCCTACGGGAAGCGTGCTCTACGGTGCAGGAAACTTCAATTACGAGAACAAGTCTCTGCAGAGCAGTATGCAGAAGACAATAGAATACGGCGGTCAGGAAACTCCAGTCACACTGTACTGGAATGTCACTCAGGCACTGGTATCAGGAACTTACAGAGTGAGCATATTCTGTGACGGCAACATGATAGGAAACAGAAGCTTTACATTTAAATAAGATTAAATGAAGAAAGTATTAACATTATTGATTCTGTTAGGCACCATAATACCTGCCGAAGCACAGAGAACGCTGAATCTGGACAGTTGCAGAGCACTAGCCCTACGCAACAACAAGCAGATTAACGTATCCCGACTTAAGCAGGACATGGCGCAGAATATAAAGAAAGCAGCCAAGACTAAATATCTGCCTAAGGTGGATGCCATAGGCGGATATGAATATTACAGCAGGTCGGTGTCCCTGCTCAGCAACGACCAGAAGAGTCTGCTGAACAATCTGGGCACCAATATGCTGTCATCGGGTTCGGCAAATCTGTCGAACATACTTACCGACATGGTTCAGCGCGGCATCATCTCCACATCGGCAGCACAGCAGATAAGCGGAATGGTGAGCGACAATGCCGGCAACATTGCATCAGCAGGCAATCAGGCAGGAAAAGACATAGCCGACGCTTTTGAAACCAACACCCACAACGTATGGGCAGGAACGGTGATGGCGCGCCAGCCAATCTTCATGGGCGGAGCCATAACAGCAATGAACAACATTGCCAAGATAAACCAGCAACTGGTTGCCAACGACATGGATGCCAAAACCCAAGTAACACTATACAACACCGACCAGGCTTACTGGACAGTGGTGTCACTGAAGCAGAAACAGAAACTTGCCAACAGCTATTGCGGTCTGGTGAAGAAACTGAACAGCGATGTGCGCAAGATGATAAAAGAAGGCGTAGCCACACGTGCAGACGGACTGAAAGTGGACGTGAGGGTAAACGAAGCTGAGATGAACATCACGCAAGTTGACGATGGTCTGGTTCTGGCAAAGATGTATCTGTGCCAGCTATGCGGACTGCCACTTGACGAAGACATAACACTTGCCGATGAAGACAAGAAACAGATAGACGTAGACGCATCACTGATGCCGGCAGAAGCCGACAAAGACGCTGCCAAGATGCAGCGTCCTGAGCTGAGGATGCTACAGAATGCAGTGGAAATGAGTTCAGAAGCCACCAAGATGGTACGTGCAGCATATCTGCCCCACGTGCTTCTCACAGGCGGATACCTGATAAGTAACCCAAGCGTGTTCAACAGCTTTGAGCGCAAGTTCAAGGGAACTTGGAACGTGGGCATAATTGTTCAGGTGCCTATATGGAACTGGTTTGAAGGTGCCTACAAGGTACGCACGTCAAAATCAGCTACGGCAATAGCTAAAATGGAACTTGCAGACGCAAGCGAAAAGATAGACCTGCAGATTACACAGGGACAGTTCAAGGTGAAAGAAGCCCAGAAAAAACTGATAATGGCACAGAAGAATATAAAGAGCGCTGAGGAGAACCTCCGCTGCGCCAATATAGGATTCAAGGAAGGAGTCATGGAAACCACCGATGTCATGTCTGCCCAAACGGCATGGCAACAGGCTCAGAGCCAAAAGATTGACGCAGAGATAGAAGTGAAGCTCTCTCTGGTTAACCTGCAGAAAGCAATGGGAGAACTACATTAAAATTAAGATACAAAGAATATAATAATATCCAAAGATTATGTCAGCAAAATCACAACATAACAACATACTTCTGGCAGTGGCAGGTTTTACACTGGTAGTGGTAGTTGTCGGTCTCATAGGTTTCTTATTCATTGGTAAAGAAGACGATGTCATACAAGGTGAAGTTGAAGTATCAGAATACAGAGTTTCATGCAAACTGCCGGGACGTGTAGTTGAGCTTAGAGTAAAGGAAGGCGACTACGTGCACGTGGGCGACACACTGGCTATACTGCAAATTCCGGAGATTGACGCACAGAAAAAGGTTGCCGAGGCTACCGGAGAAGCAGCAGAGGCAATGCAAAACCTGACAGACGCAGGCGCACGCAAAGAACAGATACAAAGTGCTTTCCAACTGGTGCAGCAGACAAAAGCTGCTGCCGAAATAGCCAAAAAGACATACCAACGCATGCAGCATCTGTATGACGAAGGCGTAACAAGCGGACAGAAACGAGATGAAGCTATGGCTGCATACAAGGCTTCTGAAGCTCAGGTGCTGGCTGCACAAAGTCAGTATGCCATGGCTAAAGACGGAGCCCGCGAACAAGAGAAGCGCATGGCTGCCAAGAACTCACAAGCTGCCAAAGGAGCTGTAGACGTAGTGAGGTCTCTGCTCAAGGAAACAGTGCAGGTGGCTCAGGTAGAAGGCGAAGTGAGCGACATATACCCTAAGGTGGGAGAACTTGTGGGCATGGGTAGTCCTATAATGAGCATCTCTATAATGAACGACCTGTGGGGAACATTCAATATCCGCGAAGACCAACTGAAGGGCATGAAGATAGGAGACGAGTTCACCGCCTTCGTACCGGCTTTCAGCAAAGACCTGAAGATGAAAGTGTATTACATCAAAGACGAAGGCAGCTACGCCGTGTGGAAAGCAACCAAAACCACAGGACAGTATGACCTGAAGACTTTTGAAGTAAAAGCCCGCCCTATGACAAAGTTAGACGGACTGCGCCCCGGCATGAGCCTCGTAAAGAAATAAAAACACACACAGCACTTGAAAGCCCTTAGAAAAATATACAGTATAGCCATACGCGAATGTGGAATTATGCTGCACAATCCAATATATGGATTCTGCATGGTTATATTCCCAATCATCGTAATAGCTTTCTTCACTACATTGATGAGCAATGGCGTGCCTACGGATATGCCCGTAGGAGTGGTGGACCTTGACAACACCACTACATCACGTGCCATGGTGAGAAAGCTGGACGCATTCCAGACCACACGCGTGGCTGCCTACTACAACAACGTGAACGAAGCCCGCAAGGCTATACAGGAAAACAAGATATACGCTTTTCTGTATATCCCCAACGGCACCACAAGAGGTCTGGTGAATGGCAGTCAACCAAAGATTTCATTCTATTACAGCAACGTGGTGATGCTGGCAGGCAGTCTCACCTTCCGCGACATGAAGACCATATCCACCTTAGGTTCTGCCTCTGTAGGCATGCAGAAGTTAAGTGCTATGGGCAAGACCTCAGACGAGATAAAGACCTTTCTGCAGCCCATATCCGTGGACCTGCACATGATAGGCAACCCATGGAGCAACTACAATGTGTATCTGTCTACGGTGATGACACCGGGTATCCTGATGCTGTTCATACTCCTGATAACACCATATTCCATAGGAACAGAACTCAAGTTCGGAAGAGCCAGAGAATGGATGCGACTGGCAGGCAACAAGGCATGGATAGCCTTGGCAGGCAAACTGCTGCCTCAGTTTCTGATATTCCTCACACTTATCTACGGATTTGAATTCTACATATATTACGTATTGGGATTTCCACATCCCGGAGGCATCATCCCCATGCTGCTGCTGGGACTGCTCACAGTGCTGTCTTGCCAAGGTTTCGGAGTGTTCGCCTTCGGACTAATGCCGTCACTGAGAATGTCTATGAGCATCTGTTCGCTATGGGGCGTGGTGAGTTTCTCACTCAACGGAGCCACATATCCACTGGCTTCCATGGACACCATTCTGCAGGGCATAGCCAACCTGTTCCCATTGCGCCACTATTACATGATATACCAGATAAACATTTTCAACGGTTTCCAGGTGATGGACGCATGGCCACACTTCGCTGCCCTCATCCTTATAGCAATGCTGCCGATATTCGTGATACGCAACATCAAGAGAGCAATGCTGCTATACGTGTACATACCATAAAAGAAAGAGATAATGAATAAAGACAGCCTAATATACAAAATCACAGAAGGTTTCAGAGATATGTGCCATATCTGGGCTAAGGAAATGCGCGCTACCTTTACTGATGAAGGCGTGCTGATATTCTTTATACTCGTGCCTTTAGGTTACCCGCTGATATATTCATGGATATACAATAATGAAGTGGTAAGAGACGTGCCTGTGGCTGTGGTAGACAACTCTCACAGTTTCACGAGCCGCGAGTTCATAAACAAGTTTGACGGAGGCAGCAGTACCAAGGTGGCATACTTCTGCAACAACCTGAGTGAAGCCGAGAACCTGGTGGGCAAACAGGTTGTAAGGGGAATACTCTATTTCCCGGAAAAATTCTCCAACAAACTATACCGCGGAGAACAGGCTCACGTGGGCGTTTACTGCGACATGAGCACCATGCTGACCTATAAGGCCATATACCAGACGGCAACAGACGTGGCTGCTGAGATAAACGCAAACATACAAGTATCACAGTCGGGCGACTATACCAACCGAGATGATGAGATAACCACCAAGCCACTAGATTTTGACGAGGTTCCTATATTCAATGCCACCGGAGGATATGGCAATGCCATACTCCCCGGAGTGTTAATACTGATATTGCAGCAGACGCTGCTTCTGGGAATAGGACTGTCTGCAGGAACAGCCAGAGAAAACAACAGATTCAAAGACCTGGTGCCCGTAAGCAGACACTACACCGGAATATACAGAATAGTGATGGGCAAGAGCCTGTGCTATCTGATGATATACGGAATAATGGGAGCCTACCTCACCGTTGTGGTTCCTCATCTGTTCCACTTCACGTCACTTGCACGTGGAGCCGACCTGTTGCAACTAATGCTGCCGTTTGTGCTCTCCGTGATATTCTTCGGTATGTCATTGTCATGTCTGGTGAGATACCGTGAGAACGTGATGCTGCTTGTGGTGTTCACGTCAGTGCCATTGCTCTTCATGACCGGTATATCATGGCCTCTGAGCAATATGCCCGGAGCATGGCAGAGCATAGCAACGATATTCCCGTCTACATTCGGAGTACGCGGTTTCCTGAAAATAAACAGTATGGGGGGAACAATAAATGACATTCACCCCGAGGTGATGGCTCTGTGGATACAGACAGCCGTATATTTCTTCATCACGTGCGCTGTTTACAGATACCAGATAAAACATACGCGCCAACACGCACTAGAGCGCATTGACGCGATAAAAAAAGCTGTTTCAGAATCCAAGAAGAACCGCTGAATCAGTCGTTGTTCACTTTCACAATCTTCGTAGGAGCCTGCTCCTTGTTACGTCGGTTTACAACTGTCACCACTGCTTGTGCCAGGCTCAGGAAAGCCTGTCCCGTAACACTGTCAGCATTTGCTGCAGCAGGCTCACCGGCATCACCGCTCTCACAGATACTCTGCACGATAGGTATCTGTGCCAGCAAAGGCACCTTCATCTCTTCAGCCAGCTTGCGGCATCCCTCTTTACCAAAGATATAATACTTATTGTTTGGCAATTCAGCAGGAGTAAAGTAAGCCATGTTCTCTATCAGTCCCAGTATAGGCACGTTCACCTTATCATTCTCGTACATGTCAATACCCTTGCGCGCGTCAGCCAGAGCCACATTCTGAGGCGTACTCACAATAACAGCACCGGTTATAGACAGAGTCTGAAGCAAAGTAAGATGAATATCACTTGTGCCTGGAGGAGTGTCAAGAATGAAATAATCCAAATCATCCCAGTCAGCATCAGCAATAAGCTGCTTCAGCGCGCTCGTAGCCATGCCCCCACGCCACAACGTAGCCGTGTCAGGGTTCACAAAGAAACCAATGCTAAGCAGTTTCACTCCATATTTCTCTATAGGCTCTATCAGTTGTCTACCGTCTTTCTGCACAGCACACGGACGCTCCTGCTCCACTCCGAACATCTTAGGCATAGACGGACCGAAGATGTCTGTATCCAGCAGTCCCACCTTGTAACCCAACTTAGCCAGAGCAATGGCAAGATTGGCAGCCACCGTACTCTTACCTACTCCACCTTTTCCAGAGCTCACGGCAATGATATTCTTCACCTGAGGCAACAGTTTGCCCACCTCAGGACGCGGAGCCGACTTAAACTCAGTCTTTATCTCCACCACCACGTTCTTGTCCACGTGATAATGTATGGCAGCCTCAGCCGCCTTCAGCGTACTCTTAAGGAATGGATCAGTATCACGAGGAAAGGTAAGTACAATGCCCACCTTCATCCCGTCAATCTTAGGCTGGTCAGCCAGCATATTGCTTTCGATAAGATTTTTCTTTGTACCCGGATAAACCACGGTAGCCAAAGCATCTTCTATCATTTTCGGATATAATGTCATATTCAGAATATATTATGTATAATCAAAATTCAATCACTTGCTTTTTTCAAGTCCGCTTCTCTTTGGACGATGATAACTGCGATAGTCGTCCAGTTCTATCTCCACATCAGGCTCTCTGAGTTCTCCCGTTGCCGGAAGTCTGAACTTCATGTATTTGATGTTCAGTCCGCGCTCTATCCACATACTCTCATAATAAGTCTGAATGGAAAGAATCTTCCGGGTTTCATCGTCAATGCCCTCAGTATGATACAAGTCTTCAGTGCTCTGCAACACAGGCAGAGCATTCTCCTTCACCATATAAGAAGTATATGTGAAGAGGAAGTTAGAGTCAGTCTTAAGATGAATTAAGCCACCGTCTACAAGGAAATGCCTGTAACGCTGCAAGAAGAAAGTACTCGAAAGACGCTTATGCGCATTCTTCATCTGTGGGTCACTGAACGTGAGCCATATCTGCTGCACCTCATCCCGGTCGAAGAACCGGTCGATAATCTCAATGTTGGTACGCAGGAAAGCCGCGTTGGTCAGTCCCGCCTCCAGAGCCTGCTTAGCTCCGGTCCACATACGCGCACCCTTGATGTCAACACCAATGAAATTCATGTCAGGATAGAGCTTAGCCAGTTCCACAGTATATTCACCGTGCCCGCAACCAAGTTCCAGAACAATAGGATTATCGTTGTGGAAGAAATCCTCACGCCATCTGCCTTTCATTTCAAACGGCACGTTCTCCACCACGCTATAAGGATATTGGAAAACATTCCGGAATGTTTCCATGTCAGCAAATTTAGCCAGTTTACCTTTACTCATACTTATATTATGTTTTGGTTACAAAGGTAACACTTAAATTTCAAATATAAAAAAAAAACGCAAACATCCTCACGGACATTTACGCTCAAATATTTTATATGAATTTCTCTTCTCCCTCACAGGTTACTTGTCTGCATAAAGCAGATAAAAATCCTTTATTATTTTTTATAAAACTGTTGCAAAGATATAATAATAAAATTAAATCACCAAATATTATCATATCAAAATGCAAAAAAGTGTAAGAAAAAGATTATTATGCATTAATATTGTATCATTGCAGAATATCTACAAAATCATTTTAAACCTTTACGAGCAGAAAAATGCCGGTTGCTTATTTCATAGCAACCGGCATTTAATATATCTGACTAATGACTTTTAGTAATCAGTGTTCTGCGGGTCAAAGTTTGTCCATCCCTTTGTCCATGTGTCTGAAACTCCGAAGGCTCCTATATAAGACACTGTGGTGAACCAGTTGCCCAAGCCTGAGAAAGACGAAGCTGTAATCAGCGGACTTGCTGCAGCAGGCACAAAGTTAGCATCAAGCAACAGTGAAGTCCAACTGTCAAGAGTTTTGTTGCCCGTCTGCGCATTGAAGAATGTACTTGAGAAAGACTTCTGTGTGGTGTCGTAAACAGGTTTAGAACTACTGTCATATCCCGTCACCTTTACATCATCATACACCTTGTTGGCATCTGTGCCTGTGGCTGTCATACCTGCGAACCATATATTATTCAGTTTCAGCAGTCCTGATGTGGCAGAGCCCTGAGTGTCGCCCTTCTGATTGTCAAGAATCAAACCGATAGGCCAACCTATAGCCAGAGAGTTCACGCAGTTAAGGCGAGAGTTGCGGCGTATGTGCATTGCAGCCTGAAACTTGCCCAGAGCAGCACCGTTGTTAGGGTTATAGTTTCCACCTGTTATATAGTCAGAGGTGTTCTGGAAATCACTGTCATATTTAGGTCCCACGAAGGTTATGTTAGAGAATGTGGCAGTGGTATAAGGAGACACAGCCGAACCGTCGGCACAGTTGTCACTCTCGAAACCATTACTCTGAGATGTATCTGCAATCTTGGAGTCACGCACTGCCAGTCCGAACTGCACGTTTCCAGAGAAACCATTGTCAGTGTCAAAGTCATCATCCCAACCCTTCCATGCTATCAGATACTTGCAGTTCACGTCTCCTCCGAACCATTCGTAAGAATCGTCATTACTGTAGCTCACCTGCACATGGTCTATCTGGGTGCCACTGCCCACAGAACCTAAAGTAAGACCGTTTATCTCTTTGTCCTTCTCAAAAGGATAACCAGCAAACTCTATGCGCACATAGCTCAGTGTACCAGAATTGTCGGCATTGTCATCACCACCGTGCTTAGTTCTCGGTCCGCCCTCTATCTGCATTTCAGTCTGGTTGTTCTTAGCCTTTCCGCATAATATTATGCCACCCCAGTCACCCGGTTTGCGACTTCCCTTTGCCTGTTCAGATGTAAACACGATAGGCGAAGCAGCCGTACCCTTAGCATACAGTTTTCCGCCACGCTCCACTATCAGTGCCGCCTTGGTGTCCTTGTCGCCCTTTATCACCGTACCCGGTTCAATGGTCAGTTCAGCTCCACTGCCCACATACACCCATCCTTTAAGCAGATAAGTGCCCTTCTTCAGCGTTTGTTTTCCTGTGAACACAAATTCCTGGTCACCGTTTCCAATCTCCGTACCCTCGGCATTCTCCTTTCCGTCAGCGAAGAGGATATGGTCACACGCCTTCAGTCCGTTGTCTGTTGTCCATACATAGGCAGAAGAATCACCACTGCCACTGTTTACATCATCTTTGCTGCTGCATGCCACTAAGGCTGCAGACATAGCGAGAATGCCCATGCATCCCAAAAACATTTGTCTTTTCATCTTTTTTCGTTTAAAAAAAATATTCATGTTCTGTTAAACTTTATCAGAATTTATACACTGCTGTCAGTCCTATGTTTCTTCCCGGACGGTAGCGGCGTGTTATCTGTTCCACTTCTCTCTTAGTCCCGTCACTGTAAGTAACGTCGGCAAACTGCTTATACGTCGCATATTGGTTCAGCAGGTCACGCACGTTGAACTTCAGTTCCAGATGCGATCCAAACTTCTTTGTTGCCGTAAAGTCCACTGCGTCACGCGGCATCTCGTAACTGTCGGGGATGCGTGCGTTGTCGTCGCTGCCCGTAGAGCCCTCACTTCTGCCCACACCAATGATGCGCTTTCCAATGCGGTTGTATAGCAATGCAATGTCCAATTTGCAACGTGTGTTCTTATAGAATAAGCCTGTGTTTATCAGATAAGGCGACTGTCCCTGCATAGGGCGGTTGGTTTCCTTGGCACCAGTTTCAAATTTCACCCGGCTCTTTATCAAAGCCCCGTTGAAACTCCAACTGAAGTCAGGCAGTCCAATGAAGTCAAGGCTCTTGCGAATATCCAGTTCCAGTCCATAGTTGTTTGCCGACTGCGCGTTCTTGTAAGAGTAAATAAGGTCTGTACCCCCCGACACAGTGTAAGTCCATTCTATAGGCGAATCAAAGTGCTTATAGAATGCAGCCAGAGAAATCTGCTCACCCTTTGAAGGATATATTTCATATCTCAGGTCGATGTTATCAATGTAGCAGTTTTTCAGTTCCGTGTTTCCCATAACGCTAGAAGCCAGGTCGAAGTCATAATACACCGAAGAAGACACCTCTCTGAACTCCGGTCGGTTCACGCTTCTGCCATAGCTCAGTCTCAGTTGGTTGCGTTCATCAATCTTATAGGTGGCATTCACCGAAGGAAACAAGTCACCGTTGCGATAATAGCGGCTCTGCGGGCTCACCTCTGAATCCTTTGTATTGGAAATCAGTTCCATCTGATTATATTCAAAGCGGACACCGGCGCAGACACTTACCTTGCCAAAGGGGAGCGACGCAGTAAGATATCCGGCGCCCATAGAGTTGTGTCCGCTGTAGTTGTTTCTCATTCTCACCTGCTCTATCAGGTAGAGTTTATCAGTTCCATAGTTGTCGGCATTGCTCAGCAACGTCGGAATGTCCATCAGTCTGAATCCTTCCGGCATATTGTTGCTGTCGGCATTCCAGTTGTATATGAATTCACGTGCAGTGTATTTTCGCGTGCGGTATTCCCCGTATGCCCCCACCTTCAGTTTCGGTTGCCATCCGTTTAAATCCAGCAGATGCTCATCGTTCACTCCGGCAGACAGGATATGCTCGTCCAACTTTGTCCATTCTCTGGATATATCGTTGCCCGTGCTCAGAGCATACACGCCACTCTCCAAGGCATCATCAGTCAGGTATCTCTTGCGGTCAGGCAGATTCCGGTTAGCATACGCGTAGCCGACACTCCAGTCAAGGGCATCGCTGCCAAAGGTATGCTTTCCGGTAAACTGACCGTTGTATGTGGTTCTGCTTCGATAGTAATATTCTGCCGAGCGTTCCAGATTAGCCTGTGCGCTGACGCCGTCACGCCATGTATATCTGCTGTTGCCAATCTTGTTGAAGATATTTTTAAACTGATATTTGTTTTTGCCGTCAGCACTAAGCAGTGTCACGTTATACATGGCACCCATGCGCTCGTTGTGATTATACTGGTCGTCTGTAGACTTCCTCAGATAATTAGATTTGTCGTTAGCCGTGTCATACACTCCGTAGAGATTGTTTTCCATACCCGTGTAAGTGCGATATTCACTTGTATAGTTTGCAGCAGCGGTCATGCCCAGAGTGTAGCCGCCAATGTGCCATGTATGGTTCCAGTCGGCAGCCAACTTCAAGTCACCGATAGGTTTGGCAGAGTTCACCGTCCAGTCATTGTTCATTTTGTCCACGTTGTTGCCCGAACAGTTACCCGAAAGAAAGTCTTTAAAAGCCGACTCACTGTTCCAGTTACCTCCGGCAGAGATATGGAAAGAGTTTTCAGAAGGAATTTCCTTGGTACTCACAAGGATGAAACCGCCCGTATAGTCAGACGGATATTCAGCAGAAGGCACCTTCACAACAGTGAGGTTGTCAAGTTGCGAACTTGGTATTATGTCAAAAGAGAAAGCTCTGGAGTCAGCCTCGCTACTCGGTACGGCGCCCCCGTTTATCCACACATTATTATATCGTTGCGAGAGTCCCCTCACCATCACGAACTTATCGTCAATGAGGCTCACGCCCGGCACCCGGCGTATCACCTCCCCCGCGTTAGTGTCCTGCGTGCGTTGTATTTCTTGTGCCGAAACATTACTCACTATGACGGAACTGTTTCTGGAAGCCTGAATCATCGCCACATCCGTATTCTTCTTTTCCACGGCGGTCACCGTGACCTCCTTCAGTTGCTGTTCATCAGCATCCAGAGCAATCTTCATCAGATTTTCCACACCAGAAGCCTTAGTCTGAACTCCGTCAATTTCTTTAGTTTTATAAGCCAGATATCTCACCGTCAAAGTATATTTACCGTTGTCGAGTCCTTCGATATTGAATTTTCCGTCAACATCAGTAACGGCGTTCACCTTTGTATCTTTCACTTGTACTACAGCTCCGATAAGTGGTTCGCCCGTTTTTCCGTCGGTCACGAGTCCCCTTATGTTTTGAGCCCAGGCATTAACTGCCGATAAAATCACGAGCAGCGTAGCTGCCATTCCCCTTTTTGTTGTTTTCATTTTTCAGTCTATCTTGTTCTGTTTCACGGTGCAAAGATAGCCCATGCTTGTTTCAATGCCTTTACACTGCCATAAAGAGATATTTACAATCCTGTAACGGCTTCCGCAATAAATGTTACAACAGCGTTACCGACTGAAAACAGATAGAGTTTTTTTTAAAATAAGCACCTCTTTGTTTCCATATCTGGAACTTATCTGCTATCTTTGCCTCCGATATGAATAAAATCAGAAATCATGAAAGAAATGAAATTATACACCCATGAAGAGATGCTTGATGCTGTTGTAGGGGTTAAGGGAACTCCCAATATAGAAAAATATGAATCTTACATTCGCCACTATTTCCAGAGTATTCAAGGCTATGGGAATACAGGCAAAGTTGGAGATTAGCGGATTGGGAAAAATAGCATTGTGGTAAGTCCACAAAAGACAGAAAACAGTTTCACCGCAAATCAGGCATTGAGATGTCTGACCTGCGGTGAAAGCAAACAAGTTTGTATTAATGCATCGGCATGCAACTCTGTGTAGTTAGCGATGTCACCACAGCCGTTATCACGGTGATTACGATATGCAGGATTTTAATCCATAAATCATTTTTCTTCATAGTTTCCTATTTTGTTGGCAGTATGTCGCAACTGAGTTGCGGCTTATGCTGCCGGTTTTGCTACCGGGTCTTTAGGAGCCTGATAGTTTTCCTGTTCCTGTAGTTTTGCTCCTGAGAGGAAAGAAAGGCTACGGGTGTGCGTGGCACTGTCCACATGCGCCTCCGGCTGAAAGTTCACGTGCATGCCCTTGATATTCTTTGTAGGCGAGAAGTCCTTCACGGTGGCAGAGCCGGTGCTGTGCAATCCTATTTTGAACGCCCCGAATCCGTCCAGTTTCACCTTCATAGAACTCTGCAGTTGGTCGCTCATCACCTCAGTGAGTTCCGAGAGCACCGCCAGCACGTCACTTTTCTTCACGGTACAGTTACTCTGTATTATTTTGGCAAGTCCGTCCAGATTGATGACACCGTTCATCACAGAGCGTGCGAAATACTTACCGAAGGCAGAGCTCTTTTTGTTTTTGTTTTGATACAATTTGTAGTTTACTGACATAACATTTGTTTTTTTAGTGGTTAATTTTAAATTATCACGCATTCAGATTCCGAAGTCACATAGTCCGTGCGCGCCCGTTTTTCAGCGTCTTCATCATCTCATCGTTGATAATGCAAAGATAACCATATATTCCGACACTACCAAGAAAAAAGCCCTTGGGATGTTAGCCGAAATGTTTTCATTATCTTTGCACTCCCTAATCATGTAGATAGCGCTGTATGCGCAGGGGGGGGCTTGATGATGAAATGTTTCATTTTTAATAATTCTAATGAAAGAAAATAACAATGATGTACTGAAAGATTGTATATCTAAAAAAATTGATAAATTAAAAGAAGATATTATGACTCTAATAGACGAAAACGTTAACATTAACGTTAACGTTACGGCTGACATTGATTTCAACCGACAGGCAACCATAATCACCGGCCTCATGCACTCGTACATGGACCATAAATTGAACTATAACATCGTGCATGATGAAATATTAAATCTCGTGATTTCAGACACCATAAAGGTGGTGCACAACGAAAACGGTATGCGCATTAACATCGCATCCGGACACATGGCGGGCATTATGCAGTTTATATATGAAAGACTTGACTCGCAAATAAAGTTTAAAATAAAACATCACCAACCGTGTTCCTTCAACTTGAAGGGATTCATGAATGATAACTTTCTGTATAATGGGAGACATATATGCAAAAGTACGTTCTATCATGACCTCAACAACATTTTAAGTAAAGATTACAATAAATAAATATTAAACTTTTATGGAACTGTTTTAGACTCTGTTCTCTCTTTTTTCTACATAATATCAGGGCGCAGCTTGTTGTTAATCAACAGGTTGCGCTTCTTTGTCCAATATGGTGCATTACAGAAAATACGTGTGCCATCTTTTTATTTCCTTTCCATATTTGTATCTTTGCAGGCATGAAAACTATAGATTCAGAACTACTATCAGAACATTTCTCGGTGGCTGAAGCCACCAAAACTTGCAACCGTTATTTCATGCCGTCATGCAAGGCGGCTGCTAAAGCTCTTGCCGTGAACATACTTGAACCGCTGCGCCTTAAACTGGGGCGACCGGTAATCATTAACTCGTGGTTTCGCAATAAGCAATATAATGCTGCCGTGGGGGGCATGCCGGGGTCGCAACACACTAAGGGCGAGGCTGCTGACATCAGACTGAATGCCGGGGCGTGGAAAGAACAACTCTGCGAAATGGTGGTGATAATAAAAAGACTGCCTTTCGACCAGATGATTGTGGAGAGCAATGGCAACGGGGCTCACTGGTTGCACGTAAGCTACAGTAGTCACCATAAACAACGGGGACAGTATTTTCAAATTAAAACTAAATGATGAAAAACTCTAACAATACAAATATTGCCGACACTGCTCACCGCAATGCCGGATTCTTCAAGATAAAACGTAATCTGCTTTCTCTTTCTGATATGCAGGGCATTCTGGACGAGGGCGGAAGTGGTGCTCTAGGCACATGGCTCATAATAATGCTGCATCTGTCTAATTGCGACAACTGCATAGGCTCTATATCTCCTCGTGAGCTGAAAGCCATTGCTGCCGAGGCTAAGAAACGCCCCACTTACATTCTGCACATAATCGAAGAGTCGGGACTCTTCACCGTTATGACTATTGACAACCGTAAGATTTACTTCAGCCGTGCCCTCTGCAAGGTCATGAAAGTGAACATCGACAGCACCATTAGCAACGAGTTTGATGAACAGTTGCATACAGATTGTTCTCCGGCAAATCAACAACTCGCCCCTATGCATAATAAGAACGTGCAGGCGCAGGCGGGAAGAGATAAAGATATAGATAAAGATAAAGATAAAGAATATTCTCCGACTGCGTCGGCGAATAGAAAAGATGCCGCCATCGCCAACGCGGATTCTATTTCGCTTTTGCTTGATAAATCTTTCATGAACAGTGAGTGGGTTTGTTCGGTGCAGAACATCTGCCGACTGCAGTTGCAGGGCAACGCGGCTCTGCAGGGGTGTTGCCGCAAGTGGTTTCTGTTGCAGTGCGCTGCCAAGCAGAAGGTTTTTCGTGACGAAAGAGACGCTCTGTCTTATTTCTGCAATCTGTTTCAACCGGGCAGAAAGACGCGTGAGGCGTTTGATGACTTCCTTGCCCGACAACGCTCCGGCGGCAGTGGGGACAATGGTGGAACTGCAGAATACTTCGACACGGCTAGGCACGGCAAGCGATATGACAGCAATGGGGTGCATCTGCCGCCTGACGCGCCACGGCAAACTGACTTGCATTGCATCTGGAGTTACTGTCATGGGGAATACGTATCCCTTGACAACTACGACCGGAAGGCGGAGGCAGAGGCTTTCAGAAAATACTGCGGTGAATATCGCAAAAAACACAGAAAGTGATAATTATGGCAAACTGTTATGATGACGGATTCGGACACTATGTGATAAGGCGTGCCGACTTGATATGCCAGCGAGCTGAAATGGGCAGTTGGACTTCGGGTAAGATAAGATGCCGATGCCCTATGTGTGCCGACGAGGCTGACAACAACCCTAAGTCGATGTGCGTATCCATAGACGCTGCCTCGGGATGGGGGCACTGCTTCAGATGCAACAGGGTGTTCATTCTGGAGGAGAAGCACAGTGAGTGGAAAAAGAGCATGGACATGAAATATGGCAAGCATGCTTACCGCTCTCCCACTGCCGACTATCTGTCTGACAACTTCGGAGCGCGCACTGTGGGCTACCTTAAGCATCGCTGTATAAGCAGCGACACGGCTCACCGACTGGGACTGAAAACGAGGGTTATGGAACGGCGTGACGGAACGAGCGAGGAATGGGTGGCATTTCCCTTCTACGACGGTGAGCGCATTGTAGACGTGCAGTATAAACTTGCCGACACCAAGGAAAAGCGGTTCTTCTTTGAGAAAGATTGTGAGAAGATTCCTTACAACATAAACTCTGCCGTGTGCGCTCAGCGAATACTCATCACCGAGGGAATGATGGACGTGGCAGCGTGCGTGGAGTGCGGTTACGAGGCAGCCGTGAGTCTGCCCAACGGCACCAACAGTAATCTGCACTGCTTCGACAGGTTCATGTCTTACTTCGGCAATGCCGACATTGTGTATGCTGGCGACACCGATGCGGCAGGCATGAAGGCTCGCACGGCGGTGGCTGAATACTTTGGTGAGAGCAGGGTGAAGTTTGTGGAATGGTGCTTTGTGCAGCAGGGCGACGACGGCACCGAGCAGCGGCACTATGCCAAGGATGCCAACCAGATGTTGATGCAATGTGGCAAGGACGGCGTGAGGCAGTGCGTGGAGAACGCAAGGCGCATGAAGGTGCGCGGACTGGTGGCTCTTGACGATGTGGAAAGTCAGTTGGATGAAATCTATCGCAACGGACTGCCACGGGCACGACCGCTGAAGGTGGCTAAGTTGGACAACGTGTTCAAGATAGAGGACGGACTGATATATCTGGGATTTGCAGCTCCAGGCTCAGGCAAGAGTACGATGCTCAACTTCATAATGATGTCTATGGTGCATCTGTATGCCACGCACGTGGTGGTGTATAGTCCTGAGAAATACCCCATGGCACGCCACTATTCTGAAATGATAAACATCATGACGGGTAAACCTTTCGGTAAAGACGACCTGCCCGAAACAGCTTACAGGCGAGCCAAGGAGTGCTGTCGCAGTTACATACACGAGATAGATGCCAACGTGCAGACCGACATGGACGGTATTCTGCACGTGGCGCAACAGGAATATTACAATGGCGAATGTGATATGTTGGTGATAGACCCGTTCAACTGGATTCAGATGCCGGGACAGGCAGGAATCACCGACACCATGAAATACAGTATGATGCTGATGAAGGTGGTGCAGTTTGCCCATGAGTATTCTGTACCCGTGATAATGATGCACCACCCGCGCAAATACGACCCTAAGGAGAAGCTCACGCTGAACGATATCTATGGTTCAAGTGACTTCGGTAACAAGAGCGACTACGTGTTCTGGATAGACCGCCACAAAGACGACGACCCCAACAGAGAGGTAACTCTGTGGAACTGCATAAAGAGCCGCTGGGGAGAGATAGGGCACGTGGGGGCAGTGTCGCTGAAGTATAGTCAGGCAACAATGCGCTATGCCGGTTGCTGTCGCAACATAGACGGCACCTATTCCCCTATCTGTGAAGACACGGGCGACTGGACAAAGAACGACGGCGTGGCTCAGCAGCTTAATTTCCAGGAAGATGATGATTGCCCATTCTAGCCCCCACGGCATATCGCAACAGCGTTGCGATATACAAGACAAGACCACCCACGGTATATCGCAACGGAGTTGCGATAAAAGGGCGGCGAGCACTCCGGGCTTCATAACCTGCCGCTACTGCGGCAGGACTCTACCCGTGAGCAAGTTTGAGCATTTCAAGAGCGGCACCTATCGCCGGGTGTGCAACCAATGCAAGTATGTGCACTACATATTGCCAAGCCGCAACCGCCGCATAATGCGCGAACTGGGCACCGACAGTGCGAAATAGCCTGCATCGGCAACCGTTGCAAGCCCTGGCACAGCCCTCTATGCACCTCAGCATATAGCAAGATGCCCCATAACGCGCAAATCAGATTTTTCAGAGCCTTGAACAATGAGACTCTTTCCCGAAAAGATAACAGGGCACATAACCACCATAGTCTACAACAATCTTCTCGAACACTATGCCCGAATCAAGCGGACTCAACGTAAGGGTGTGCCAACCACTGCCAATGGCAGAAACCGGAACGCGTATCTGCTTCTCTACAACGCGACGTGACACCGTGGGATAAAACACATCATACACATGTTCGGAATTGTCGTCAAGGTCATGATTGAAGTTTATCACGGCAGCCTTTGCTCCATCCACAGACACTGAATATCTGTGACCTCCGGCATTGCGGAAATCAAGCGTAGACTTTACAATGACGTGCACCGTAACAGAATCTACACCCGCAGGCAGACTCATCCTGTAAACCATTCCGGCACCGGCTGTCTTAGCGGTGTAAGGCATAAGAGCCATACCGCCCAGAGTGCGACCTATATAAGGAATGTGTGTCCACTTGGCAGCGGCTGCATCCACGGCACTGTAATAATGCTCAGCCTCCATAGCCACATATCCGTCAGTGCCGGTATAAGAATAACCGCCCACAGCAGCAGTCTTGCCAATGCGGAACACCTCCGGCAGCGTGTCTTTATCAAAGTCATCATTCCATGCCTTATAGCCAATATGCTTCTGAGTCATCATTCCGTTCCATTTGCCTCCGGCTATATCCTTATTATATTCAGCGCATATCACACTGTCTCTTCTGAAAGCCTTCTCCACCTTGCAAGCCCACTCATCAGCCTCAGGATTATTCTCTCTGTACAACTTATGGTTCATGGCCTGAGCATAATACATATCATAGAGATTGGACATTGCCTGAACGGGAAAGAGAATCAGCTCACGGTAAGCATCACGACAGGCACTGTCTATAGCCATATACTGGCGCATGGCTCTAACCTCAAGCCGCTGGTAATCATCAGCCACATTCTTCCACTCACCCGTTTCCAGATTATACGTGTTGCAATCCATCATCTCGGGCGTAACGCGCCCATTATATTTACTGTACAGATTAAGAATGTCATGAGCCTCGTCAGCCTGAGCCTCACCAAACTGCTGAGCGCAGAAGTCACGCGTATGCTCCAACAGAGTGGCTGCCGTGTATCGCTTAGGATTCCATGCCATGTCCAGAAACAGAGATATAGGATACTCCATAGGTTTAAGGTCGCCCACATTAAGCACCCACAGGCGGTCTACACCATAATCATACGTAAGCTGCATCTGCTCCCACAAGTTCTGAACAGGAGTAACATTAAGCCATTTAGAGTTGCGTGGAGCCCCCACATAATCCACATGGTAATACATACCCCACCCTCCCGGATGCTTCCTCTCTGCAGCATCAGGCAGTCTTCTCACGTTGCCCCAGTTGTCATCACTGAGCAGAATGGTAACGTCATCGGGCACACGCAGTCCAAGGTCATAAAGATGCTGCACCTCCTTATACAGAGCCCACACCTGAGGTCGTTTTTCAGGAGCCTTACCGGTGGCCTCGCCTATTATGCGACGCTGGTTCTTGATGATGTCCCGCATAAGGCGCAGATTATACTCATCACGCGAAACATACTTATCATCCTCGCCCTCTTTACCGCCAAGCGCAGTGTCTCCGTCACCACGCATACCAATGGTTATAAGGTCTTCATTATCAGCCGAGCGCTCTATTCCCTTACGGAAGAAATCATCAAGCACCTTTTTGTTAGACGCATAGTCCCATGCACCATATTCCTTTCTGTGGCGCACCCATTCCTGATGATTGCGAGCCATAGGCTCATGATGAGACGTACCCATGATGATGCCCATGTCGGCAGCAGTCTTACTGTTAAGAGAGTCATCAGCATAGAAAGACCAGCCCCACATGGCAGGCCACATAAAATTGGCACGCAGACGGAGCAGAAGTTCAAACACACGGGCATAGAAACGGTGGTCGCCATAACCGGTGCCGTAAGTGTTCTTAACCCAACTTGTAAGGCATGGAGCCTCGTCGTTCAGGAATATGCCACGATACCTCACAGCCGGTTCTCCTGCTGTATATATGCCACGTGCAACAGAAAGGTTCTTACGGGGCAACACGGGCACGTCAGCCCAGTCGTACCACGGAGAAACACCAATCTGCTCAGACAGTTCGTAAATGCCATATATGGCACCACGTCTGTCACTTCCGGCAATAACCAGAGCCTCGTCTATATTCTTGAACGGATGACTAACGAAAGTCATCACGTATTTTTCTCTTTTACCTGCAAGCAGTTTTTTATTCAGTTTACCGCTTCTCATCAGGCTCTGTATATATTTACTGTCGGGAGAGCCCACAATGATAACTCGTTTACCTGCAGCACTTTGCAGCAGTGAGGGGCGACGCCCCGTAACCTTTTCAAAGTCAGATTGCAGATTGCCCACGGCAATCTTAACCCCCACATTGTCATTGGCATCAAATAATATATCATCAGGAATGCCGTTTTCAGCCAGAGTAAATCTGTGGGGAGACAATGAGCCGAAGGCAATGCCCTTATTATCCATGGCAACAGCCACCGCACTCACATTAAGCATCATCACAAAAGCAACAATGCAACGCGTCATTCTTTCTTTATTCAGTATCATATTATATAAGTATTTTTATATGCGACAAAGATAGATAATAATTTTCGGATTTACTTTATTAGAATTAAATTATTCTGATATAACGAAAAGAAATGACGCATATCACTACGCACCATTTCCCAAACCAAAATAATCATGATTTTAATAATAAAACCACAAAAACTTTTCTTCAATAAATCCTTATATCTATCTAACTAACAATTGTATCATGTTATTTTCCTGCAAGGCCATCGGCAAAACCACCGTAAGCAGGCTTGCGACTATAGTTCAGATCCCAAAGACCTATAGGCTCTCCACCACGCCAGCTGCTTGACGAAGGACTGTCTACCGGACTCCACTGGCAGATGCCATACTGCTGAGCAGCAGGAATAAGCTCCAGATATTTCTCTACAATGAACTTATAGTATTCTGCCATTCCAACTTTGTCTTCCTCGGTGATGTCATCCGTAAGCACAGTATTGCCGTCGGTATCAAGACATCCCATGTCTAGTTCAGAAATGCGCACCAGTTTACCAGTTGCGGCAAGCAGATTAAGCATATTCACGTAAGCATCCTCATAACTTTGCTGAGTGTCAGCATTGCGGGAATAAGACACGTGCATCTGACTTCCAATACCGTCAATCTTGGTAACTCCGTCGCTCTCCCACTCGTTAATCATGTTGATAAGTCCCACGCACTTGGCATTACTGTTGTAAGCAGCCTCAAGTTTATAGTCATTCACAAACAACTTGATGTCTGAAGGGCCATATTCACGAGCCAGTTTCACAGGTATGCGTGCATAGTCCTTGCCCAGATAATCCTGCCAATAGAATTTGGTCTTGGTGTTACCTTCCACAGCACCGCTTTTCAAGTTGTCAGGATAGGTGTCAGACATAGGTTCGTTAACCACGTCCCAAGCCTTCACCTTCCCGTCACAGGCAGTCATCATACCTTTCACCCAATTAGTCATGGCGTATGTAAGAGTATCGGTGATGGTCTGCTCGGTGAAACCAGATTCAGTGTCAGAAGATTCATCTTTTTCACGTGTCACCGTTTCATCAATCCAACTGGCATGAGTCCAATAACTAAGGTCGTCTTCATCAAAAGTTCCATTTACCAGCAAATTGTCGGTAGAACCGTCTTCAGTAAGAGAAACATCATCCATATAGAGGTCACCATAGAATGTACCGAACTGAAATCCTAATTGGTCAATGGCAATATTGGCAGTAAAAGAAGAACTTATAGTTGTCCATTCCGTAGTAGCACTGACTGCAGGAGTGGGAGAATACTGGCAAGAACCGTTCTCTATAGAAGGCCAGCAAGTAACGTTATAGTCACTTGAAGCCTTGACACGCATCTTCAGCACATAAGTTTTACCAACCTCCAAAGCCTTTGACGTATGCGCAAAGATTTGATAATCCCATACATTTGAACCCGCAGACGGAGTACTGATATGCAGAATATAGTTGGCAGCATTAGGATCTGTGATTATATTCTTAAGATAAGTAACATTCTGCTGACTGTGCCAGCACAGTGTATGACCATACACGCTAACGCCATTGTTGTCGGCAGCAGAGATGAAGCTCTTAACGTTTGAGAAGTCCATGGTTCCGTCATCAGCCACCACGCTGCCATACTTGAAGCAGTTGCCGGCAGTGAGTTCCTGAAAGTTGGCATAACTGAGGCGCGCAGCCACATTACCAGCCGTAAGGTCAGACACCAGGGCACCAGCCCCCAACTTAAAGTTGGGGTACTTGGTGCTGTCAACGTATGTCTTCAGAGCTCCATAATCATTAAGGTAGTCATACTCAGACATACTGCCCGGTTCATCAACACTAATATTTATCATTTCGTTATCAGCGCACGATGCGGCAAGCATCCCCATCGCGGCAATACAGAAAAGAGATTTAATAGAATATCTGTTCATTATATTTTTCCTTTCTTTATTATTCATTGGTATAAGAGAACGTCTGGAACTTGTTCTGTCGGTCTAGGCTTATGAGATTGTCAGTAGAAGTGTATTTCTTGTAACACTCTTTCTCACCATCATTATAGCTATAGGTTATAGTATAAGAGAGAGCCAGCAAATCACGTTCATTGTTACCCCATGCCTTGCCTGCTCCATGATAAGTCCACTTACCTGAACCTGAAGCCGTGCATCCTTCAGAATCTGTGGTAATGGTGCAGTTGTCATCATCATCAAATGACAGAATAAGATTACAAGTCAAAGTCTTAACAGCCCCATTAACCGAAACAGTGGTGGTTACAGGATAAGAACATTGTTTAAGTCCCAGAGAAGAGATATAACGCACGTCATAGTCTTCCACGTTTTCTGGTTCACGCGTCTCGGTAGAAGTAACCCCGTTAAGGTCTATCACGTCTGTGCCATGAGAGAGCCATGCACCATGCCATTTGTTTTTGAACTTCACGGCATAGAGCACATAATTCTTAGGAGCCACATCCCAGTCATCGCTGTTTGTTATGTCAGGATTAGAAACACCATCCTTGGCAGTACCTGAAAGAATAGAGTCTGTAGCCGAAGTCATGCGTACCGGAATCACATAGTTTGCGTAAAGAGCCTTAGGGTCAGCAAAGAACGCATCTGTAAGCTGCACATCAACGCATCCCATTACCTGTCCGCTGCTTATCGTTATAGTGTTTGACGACAGCGTATAATAGTCTGTCGGCATTGCCTCTATGGCATTGCCGGTGTTTTCAAATGTAGAAGTACCGTCAGCATCCAGTATATTGGCAAACTTAAGTCCGGTTACAAGAGAATTGTCTACAGCTATCTGCACTTTTCTGTCCTTGCTGTTAGACTCCACACCTCCGAGAGTGGCATAAATCTGGAACTTATGCTCATTGTCCAAGTCTGTGGAATACACATCTTCGCCCAGTGTGATGGTACGCACAAAGGTCTGGTTGGCAAAATAGACAGTCTGATAGTCATAGTCGCCAAATGAGACATCTCCATTCTCACATGAAGTGAAAGCAAACAGGGCACACGTCATTCCAAGCAATGCCTTACCGGCAACAGGGAAAGAGAAATGCTTTCTGATTACATCATATATATTGTTCATAATAGTTTTGTTTTATAATTTCTTTAATCTGAGGTTATATTTACCAACCCTTGTTCTGCTTCAGTTGGTCATACTTCAACATTTCTGAATATGGTATTGGACCATAATTCATGTAATCTTTGTAATCGCGGGTTTCAACATCAAAGACGGTATATGTTCCCTTAGCAGAATTGATGTTCATACCTGTGGCAGTTTCTGTGAGGCTCTCGTTCCAGCGGCGAAGGTCCCAGAAGCGGAAGCCCTCGAAAGAAAGTTCAATGCGGCGCTCATTGCGTATCAGGGCACGCATCTTGTCCTTGTCTTGCTTAATACTCTCCAGATAGTCATTACCCACGCCTGCACGATTGTGAAGAGCCTTTATCACGTCATACGCACTGTAGCCGTGAGTACCGGTACCCGTAGGTCCGTAAGCCTCGTTGGCAGCCTCGGCATAATTGAGGAATATCTCAGTATAGCGTATGCGCGGAGTGTAATGATACTGAGTGGTGGTCTTTGAAGGGTCAAGGTTCACATCCTGGCGAAGCAGCTTACGCATATAATAGCCTGTACGTGTGGAAGAACCAGACACATTGTCAAGAGCATCTTTTGTGGTACCGTCAGCAGCCGTGGTGATTACAGAACTGCTCACACCCTCTGTACTTCCATTATACACCACGTAAGCAGCCAGACGGGGGTCTCGGTTGGCATAAGGATTCTTAGCATCGTAATCAGAATTACTGTCAGTGATAGGATAACCGTTGATATCAGAGAAGGCATCTACGAAATTCTGTGTAGGATTAATCTTACCGGAGCCATAGATGGAAGGAGCAAAGTAATCAGACTCCATGCTTGAAGAAAGACTTTTCTCTCCACGCCACAGTATTTCAGCAGGATTGGCACCGTCTGCAAGAGCATCTATCTCACTTGTATTGGTATACCATGTCCATCCCTTTGAGTCCATGCCACTAACACCGCCTATACGGTCGAGCACGGTAGCAGAATAGTCGGCAGCAGTCTGATAGCTGCCACCTGAAGCAGAGTTGAATGCAGGACTGGCAGCCAGCAGCGCAGCCTTGCTGCGGAATGCCTCTACGATGGCACCATCCATACGTCCATTGAACTTGGAACCGAACACGCGGGTGTACATTGTAGCTGTGGCACCCTCACTCTTGTATTTTGAAGGAACATCAGCATCTGTTGACACGTCGGCATACTTTGTTGGCAACAAACTTAGAGCCTTTGTGCAGTCATCATAAATAGCCTGCATGCACTCTTCGAATGTATTGCGTGGCACATTAAACTCAGACGTTGCATCTTCAGGTTCAGTAACAATAGGCACACCCAGCAGTTCGCCGTCTGAGGTGTATCCGCCATGAGCCTGAAGCAGATAATACATATACATGGCACGGAGTCCGTAGGCCTCGCCCATCTCACGGTCACGATACATGGCTGTGGTAACGGTGTCGCCCTCTACCCACGTAACCTGTGGAGCCTTGGAAAGGAACAGGTTGATATACATTATTGCAGCACGGCAGTTGCGCCAGCGTTCTTCAGGATTATTGTCAGAAGTCCAACTGCCCGCAGCTATTTTGCGGTAACTGTTGTCCGACTGGTTGCTCACTGCATCATCCGTAGCCACATCGTCGAAACTGTAAGAGCTTACCGGTATACGGGTATAAGCATTGCCCAGCACACCTTCAGCATAAGAAGGGTGACTAGTCATGTATTCAACACCGAGGTTGAGTTCATTGGCAGGCTCGAACAAATCGTCGCAGGATGCCAGTGACATACAGAACACGGCAGCCGTCATCGCACTGAGCACTATTTTGATTGAATTGATTTTCATTGTCATTTTGCATTTAAAGATTTACTTTTACACCAAGGTTATAACTGCGGCACAGTGGAGAGCTGCCCACATTGAGTTCCATATACTTGCGCTCCTTGGCTATAGTAAGCAGGTCGCTGCCACTGAGATAAACCTGAAGTCCCTTCACAAAACTGTTGCCAAATATATGAGCAGGGAAATCGTATGTAAGCTGCACCTTGTTCAGACGGAAAGCATCAGTGCTGTAAGTCCAGAAATCAGAAATAACGAAGTTCAGTTCACTGCCTTCTGTGGTCAGGCGAGGATAAGTGGCGGTAGCAGCCGTTTCCTTGGTCCATCTGCCGAGAACCACTTCAGAGTATTTACCGTCACCGTAAACCCATTCGTATGAGTTGTTCTTTATGCCCATACCACCGAAGTTGGCTGTTCCGTTAAGATAGAGAGTGAAGTTCTTGTATTTTGCAGTGAAGTTGATACCTGCATAGAAGTCGGCACTCCAGTGACCCAAAACGACAGCGTCTTTGGAATCAATGATACCGTCACCGTTCTGGTCCTTGTATTTCAAGTCACCCGGCTTAGTGTTGCTGTTGATAACAGCAGAAGCTGCAACATCAGCCTCATCCTGGAAGAATCCAAGGCACTGATAGCCACGTATGGCATCTGTTGCTGCACCTTCACACTTGAGCCAGTCATATTCCACATTCTCACTGTATTTGGTGTTCTTGCTTGAATAAGTCATTCCGGTAAGTCCCAACTGAAGATCCACCTCTCCGAACTTCTTATGTCCGTCGATTGTAAAGTCTATACCTGTACGTCTCTGGTTATTGTAATTCATGTAAGCCAGGAATGTAGACACAGGCCAGTAAGTCTGGAAATAACTTGGATAAGATGTACTTGGAGTTGTAATCAGACCATTAGTGTTAATATTGAAATAGTTGGCATTCAGAGTAATGGCACCGTCAAAGAGAGATGCGTCAAGTCCCACGCGGAACTCCTTGCGCTTGATGAATGTAAGGTCCACATTGCCACCACGCTGAGAATCTGAAGTCTGCATAGAGTTGGCACTCTCGCTCCATCCCCACCATGTACCTGTGGCAGTGAATATTTCATTATACATATAATAGTCTTCGATGTCAAGGTCTTGATTCACCACACCGTAAGAAGCATTTAACTTCAAGTCACTGAGCCAGCTCTTGGTGCCCTGCATGAAATTTTCATTGCTTAGGCGCCATGCCAGTGTTCCGACAGGAGAGAAAGCTTCACGATGACCGGCAGCCAACTTGGCTGAATGGATTACAGCACCACTGAAGTCGGCATAGTATTTCTGCTGATAGTTATAGTTCAGTTCCAATCCCAGATTGGCATTGCTGGTGCGATGATATTCTCCAGACATAGACTTCTGATAACCATGTGCCAGAAGAGTTGCCATTACATGGTGGTCGCCAAAGGTGCGGTCGTAGTCAAACTGACCGGAGAACATCACAGTCTGCTTGTACGTACACGCACTGACATCCTGAGTACCGGTCTTTTTATCGGTTCCGTACTTTGTAAGTGAGGTCACCAGGTCTGTACCTGAATAGTTATTCCACGAAGGCTCATACACACTGTATGTATTGTTTATGGCGGTGTTATAAGTAGTGGCATAGTCTACGGCAAACTGAGTGCGGAAGGTAAGTCCCTTAAGCACAGAACCGAGGTCGGCCTTAACACCACAGTCAAACTGCAACTGGCGTGAAGTGTACTTATTATATCCTCCGGCATACATGGCTGCAAACGGATTGGTCTGCAGAGACTGGGTGCCACCAAGAAGATATTTGCCGTCTACAATATAGTTACTGTTGTTTATCATTGTCTGAGAAGCCGCATCATTACTCTCTATCATAGAAATTGGGATAAGAGGCGTAAGGGGATACTGACTTGTAGGACGCAGAGTAGCCGAACTGCTCCAGTAATTGGAATTGTCATTACGTGCGTCATAGAACGTGGCATTGGCATTCACCCAACCGGTAATCCAGTCACCAAGAGCAAGGTCCACATTACCGCGGATATTCAGACGTGTGGTACCATTGCTCTTTCCTTCACCAAAGTTGATAAGGTCGTTTACATGATAAAGACCTATGTTGGAATAGAAATGAGCAAACTTGCCACCACCTGAAAACTCTGCTGTTCCCTCATAGCGCTGATATGTCTTCTTGAGATAATCACTTGAGAAGAAATTAATGCTCGGATAACGATAAGTATTTGTTCCTGAAGCATAGTTGTAGATATCCTCATCACTGTAGACAGCAGACTTGCCGTCGTTCTCAAGAGCCTCATTATACAGTGTCATATACTGGGCTGAGCCCAAATACTTGGGATAGCTCTTTGGCACAAACAGAGAGGCATTGCCACGCACGCTGACCTTCAACCCGTCGTTGCGTCCACGCTTGGTGGTGATAAGAATGGCTCCCTTGGCAGCCCTGCTGCCATAAAGAACCAGAGCCGAAGCTGCCTTAAGGAACGTGATTTGCTCAATCTCAGAAGGATTCACATTAGTGGCATCACGAGGCACACCATCTATCAGAACCAAGGCATCGCCCTGATTCCACAGTTGTCCGTTATAGCCTCCTACATGAGCCTGGAGATTACTCAATGAATAAGTGTTGTAATTCTTTTCTGTCAAATCAATCATATTCACTGAAGACACGCCGCCCATAATATCCGCCTTGTCTATTGTACGGAAAGCAACATTCACCTTCCGTGCCACAGAATCAGGATAATCAGCCTTGTCCTGAGCACCGGCTCCCATAACAGCAGGAACCATAAGTGCTCCAAGTGCGATTGTTTTATATATTTGATTCATACGATTATTATTTATATTTTAAATTGTCAATTCTCAATTATCAATTGTCAATTGTCAATTATCAATTATCAATTATTACCAACCTGGATTCTGAGAGAACTCAAGATACAGACTGCAGTCTGACTTCTTCAGCGGCAACCAATAATGCTTCTCTGTGAAGTTACGGGTTAGAATGGTCTTCTCTGTCCATCCGCTGACCTGGTCCTGTGAAGGGTCAGAAGTATTCACATCACCTATACGGGTGAACTCCTGAGATGTCTTCTTATTATAAGGAGCCTTGTCGAGCAACAACCAGCGGCGCAGGTCGTTGAAGCGGTGTCCCTCATAAGCCAGCTCCACAGCACGCTCACGGCGCACTTCACCCATGAAGTTGTCCAGAGAACCGGTATATGCGCTGTTCACATCATCAACACCGGCACGCTCACGAATTTTATTCACAGCATCTACAGCACTCAAGCTGCTTGTAACCTTGCCTGAGGCAGAACCTGTGGCCTGAGCAGCAGCCTCAGCATACATCAGGTACACGTCGGCAAGACGCATCCACGGCAAATGGAGATGGAAACCATGGGAATAACCATATCCGTCGTCCCACTGATTACAGCCTTTGTCAATAAACTTATAATTGTAATATCCGGTACGGCTGTCATAGTCTACGCCACGTGCCAAACCATCAGTCTGAAGGTCAGCATAGCGATACTTCTCATCTGTGGTTGACATTGTGCCGCTTACCATCTTGCAGCCGTCATACATGAAGTCGTTATAGAAACGGGGATCACGGTCCTTGAATGGTTGTGTCTTGTCGAAACCACTATTGCTGTCATCAAGAGGCAATCCATTTGCCATACCGAAATAATTCACGTAGTTGGCTGTAGGCAGAAACACCACACCGGCTGCAGTGTACACCTTGCCACCATAGCTCTTGCTCTGTCCCCAGTTGGAATCATTCCAGCTTGGTGAAGGACCACGGAATATAGCTTCGGTAATGGTATTGTCCTTGCTCTGTCCTGGCATCTTCCGATTTTCGCCTGTGGTATAGAAATTCTCAGAATACTCACTCCAAGGCAGCAGTCCATACTGAGTGTTACCGGCTTCCACAAGATTAAGAAGTTCTCCGAAAGCAGCAGCAGCACGCTGACAGTAATCTTTATTATAATCTTCTACACCCTGACTTTCCTTGTTCATAAGTGGAGAACCTGCCCAAAGCAGGTCTTTGCCCAAATATCCGAGAGCAGCAATTTTGGTAACACGCAACTGGTTCTTACCGGAAGTGGTACTTCCTATAGTGGTGTTATCCCAGTTGACAGGCAGAAGGTCGGCAGCCTTGCGGAAATCGGCAGCTGCCTTTTCTGCACACTCCTGATATGAAAGACGCGGCAACGTGAGTTTTTCACTTGCAGAAAGCACCTCATCTATATAAGGCAGACCTCCGAAATACTGCATAAGTTCAAAGTGAAACCATCCGCGGAAGAAATAGAGCTGACCTGCAATGAGGTTTTTCTCTTCATCCGTGCCACTGAACTTATCAAGATTGGCAATACCCATATTTGCTTTGCGTATGCCATACCATGCACCCCTCCAAAGACTTTTCTTAAAACGGTCACCTGAAGGAGCAAAAGAAGAACGGTCCATCCAACCACACTGCCAGCCGTCATATTCACTCTGCCAACCCCAGAAATCACCGTTGTCTATCTTATAACCATAGAAATAAGTAACCTTATTGTTGATTATCTCATCATCACCCCAGTTGAAAGAATTGTTCCAGTAACCTTTGGCAAAATCAGGAATACAGTTGTAAAGCTCTTCCGTGAATCCCTGGAAATTAGTAAAATCCTTGTAGGCATCAGTATCCGAGATGTCAGAATCAGGCGACTTGTCCAGATAATCTGTACAAGATGCAAATCCCATAGAAAGAACCAATGCACCTAATAATATTATTTTATTAAAAAATTTCATCGTAATAATCTTTAAAGGTTTATTTTAATGCCCAGATTGTAACGCTTCACTGTAGGGTATGCACCCTGAGAAGCAAGACCTGTACCTGAGAAATTGCTTTCACGGTCATCCGGCATACGGCTCCATACCCACAGGTTGTTACCGTTAAGATATATCTTCAGGCTGGTAAGTCCCAGTCTGTTTATCAATTTGCCAGTAAAGGTATAGGCAATCTCGGCATTCTTCAGACGGATATAACTACCGTCATAATAGTTTTTATATCCCTCATAATATGATGTGGTGGAATTCCAGCGAGGCATTGGTGAATCTGCGTCCACAGTGCTCTTGGTCCAGAATGTACCTTCATCATACACAGTGTCAAGTTTTCCACTCAGAGAGTTAAGTCCCACGTAGCGGGTTACATTGTTCACTCCATAGAACTGGCAATATACGCTCCAGCCTTTCCATTCCCATCCAATAGACGCGCTGTATGTATTCTGAGGAGTTCCGGTATATCCGTATGGGGCACTGTCGTTAGAGTCTATCACACCGTCACCGTTATAGTCTATGGTTTGATAGATACCCGGCAATTTGGAATTATCGTTAGTGTTATAAGTCGTGATACCTGCAACCTGGTCCCATGTATTGGCAAAACCATTATTCAGATAAGTCTTTGTCTGTCCGATGGCATAACCGGCTGTCTTCTGATAAGAAGGCAATAGCTCAGCATCATCATACTCAAGAATTTTGTTTACGGCATGCGTCATATTGAAGTTTGCCCAGAAACGCATCTTGTTGGTAAGCACTTTGTTGAAACGTAGTTCCAACTCATAACCGGTACTGCGCACACGTCCTAGATTGGCAGTTGCAGCAGTGGCACCGAAATAAGATGGTACACTTCTGTTGCTTCCTGAAATAAGAATATCATTACGATGCTCGTTGAAGAATTCCAGACTACCGGCAAACATACCTCCCAGGAAGGAATAATCTATACCGAAATTACGCTTTACAGCTTTTTCCCAATGCACGTCGGCATTACCTACAGAAGACTCTGTGTACCAAGTGTAAGGACTCGAAGCAGCATACAGTCCCTGAGTGGTGGTGTTGCCATAACTCCACTGAGTGGCATAGAGCCAACGGGTTGAAGTGTAGTCGTCTCCGACCTCACCATACGAGTATCGCAACTTCAGCATATCTACATATTTCTTAATCGGCCTAAACCATTTTTCTTCACTCACAAGCCAACCTACAGCTCCGGAATTGAAGAATGCGAAACGGTTTTCCTTTGAGAACTGTTCTGAACCGTTGTAACAGCCATTGTACTCAGCGAAATATCTCTCATCATAATTATATGTGGCACGGAATGCCCAGTCTTCATGATAATGTGTAAATTCACTACCCTTAGAATATTCATTACGGTTGAACACACCCATTGCCGTTACATTATGCTTACCAAACTTATTTCCATAATATATCTGTCCCTGATAAAACAAATGACGGTAGGTCTGAGTTGAGTCTACGCTTCCTGCGCTGGTAGACCACTTAGGCACATCATCATAGTCAAAATTAGTATTACCGTTAGTCTTCTGAGAGTATGTGGCAACACCCGTACTTGGGTCTATCCACTTCTGCTGGTAATTGTGATTAAGGTCATTGATACCACGGCTGTCTTCTACAAACACGTTGTCCCAAGACACAGTGGCACTAGCCTTAAGACCCGGCAATACAAAACTCAAATCCTGTTCCAGAGTAAAGTCGGTATTTATGCGGGTTGTGGTTTTCTTGTCTACACCACTAAGAGCCAAATTGGTTATAGAGTTAGCTGCTGCCTGAGTGTCAAGAGGATAATATCCCCATGAGCCATCTGAATACTGTGGCAAAAATACATCAGGTGGTGTGGAATAAGCTGATGCCCAAAGCTGTGTTTCAGCCCATGAGTTACTTGTTATACCGTAAGGTCCCTTCTTAACACCATTGCTTCCAAACAGATTCGCCTTGAAAGTAGTAGTACTGGTAAGTTTAAAATCAAGATTGGAACGCACGTTGATACGGTCATATCCATATCCTGCCTGATAACCGCGGTTGTTACCCCACTGCTTATACAAGTCACCCTCATGCAGATAATCAATGTTGGCAAAGTATTTCACAAACTTAGTACCACCGCTGATATTCACATTTGGATTATAAGACATGGTGTAATCCTTGAACAGTTCATTCACCCAGTCTACATTAGGATAGCGCTCTGCTTCCTCTGTGCTTGACGGATTTCTGTACTTTTCTATGGTAGAAGCCGGAGTAACGTCACTCCATGAGTTAGGACTCAGTCCCAATTCATTCTCTATGGCAGAGTTACGGAATGTGAGGGCATCGGCTGAATTATACTTGTTAGGCAACTTAGAAGCCACCTTGGCTGTCATATTCAAGCCTATTTCTATTTTAGCCTTACCTTCAGTACCACGCTTCGTTGTAATCAGAATTACACCGTTGGCACCCTTAACACCATACACTGCTGTTGCAGAAGCATCCTTCAATACAGAGACACTCTGCACAGAACCAATGTCTATGCTGCCTAACGGACGCTCAATACCGTCTACAAGTACCAGAGGGCTACTGTTGTTCCAACTGCTGACACCACGAATCACAATCTCCGGGTCTTCATCTCCAGGCATACCTGAACTGCTCATTGTGATTACACCCGGAAGATTACCGGTAAGAGCAGAACCCAGACTGGTAACGCCACCGGTACGTTGCAAGGTCTTGGCATCTGCCTGAACTATTGACCCCACAACAGAAGCTTTCTTCTGCTGACCATAACCAACGACTACAGTCTCTTGCAACACATGTTGGTCTTCTGTCAAGGATACATTCACTGTAGCCCTTCCGTTTAAGGCAACCTCCTTGGTGTTCATACCAATATAAGAGAACACCAGGGTCTTGCCTGCTGCCTTTGGAACCGACAACTGATAGTTACCGTCTAAATCTGAGACGGTGGCTACAGCCGCGTTCCCCTTAACACTCACAGTGGCGCCGATAAGCGGTTCACCACTGCCATCAGATACACGTCCTTTTATCAATGTGTTTTGTGCCACTGCCGCAAATGAATTGGCGGTTAGCATAATCACAAAAGCGATAAAGAACTGTAACAGTCTGTCTTCACTTTGTTTCATGTTATTAGGAATAATAAAAATATATATTAATTAAACATTTGTTATTTTTTCAGCGGCAAAGTTAAATAATAGTTTGCAAAGTGGCTTTACGTGGTGTAACAACTACTTTACGCTGTGTAAAAAGACAATAAAAAATGGCGCGTATCATTACGAGCCATTCCCTTAAACCAAAATAATCATGATTTTTAATCAAAATCACAAATTAATTATATAAAACCTATCTTATTGATAAAACGTTAACAGAATAAGGCTCCAGACTTAACTGGTATTTACTGCCTGCTTTCTGCTTCTTTGTTATAGGAACGATATTCTCAGGGGTGTACGTCTTTCTGAGCCTTGTCCAGGCGCAGAGCCATCTGAGTTTGGGCTGAAGCACCGACAACACTCATCATGGCAAAAGCGGTAATTGTAGATTTTAAAAGATTCATCGTATTAAGTTAAAAATATAATAGTCACAATACCGGCTGCAAAGTTACAACTACTATATAAGAATCACTTTCTCACAAGTAACCCATAGTTTATTTTATGTTTACGACATGTAACAAAAACTTTGTCTGATGTAACATCAGCTATATTTTATCAGTTTAAAATTTGACGGTAACACTTATTTTAACTACATTTGCATCAAAATCAAAAAGTATCATGAACAGCCGCAAAATCACAACCAACATTCTCTTATTGCTGAGTATGCTTTGCTTGTCTGCATATTCACAGACCGGTAAACTTTTCAATACTGAGAACCATCTATCAAGCAACTTCGCCAATCAGGTATTCCAGGATCGCAACGGTTTTATATGGATTGTAACCCGCAACGGTATAAACGTGTACGATGGTTACAACTTCAACATCATGCAACGTGAATACTCTGAGGACAAAGGACTGGACAATAATTACGTGAACTGCATATCGCAGGACCACAATGGCAACATTCTTCTCGGAACCAGCAACGCCCTACTGTCATACGATGGAAACAGATTTTCAAAGATTGCATTGTACAACAGCAACGGCAAGGAGGCCGTGACTTACGTGACTCAGATTCTTGTAAGGCGCAATGGCGATGTTCTGGTGGCTACATCAGGATATGGCATACTGAAGATGGCATATTCCGGAAACGGCAGCAACAAGGTTTGCCATAAAATACAGGGGGCTCTGAAAAACGTGAACTATATTCTCAATATGATGGAGGATGACCGGGGGTGCCTGTGGATTACCACCGAGAGCTTCAAACTTCTGAAACTGGACAGTCGGGGGCACTTGACGCAGAAATTCAACGGACTGGACAACATAAAGGTGCGATGCGTGCAGAAAGACGGCAAGGGCAACATATACATAGCTTCACAGCAGCAGGGTTTGTTCGTGATGAAGCGTGGCTCAGGTTGCTTCAGGCGCATTCCGGTTGTTGCCAACCTACAGATAACTGCCCTGTTCATAAACAATAGCGGCGAAGTGTATATAGGTACCGACGGCAACGGCATCATGGTGTATAATCCCGCTACTGAAACCGTTACCCAGAATCCTTTCTTCAGCAACGACATAGACCTGAGCAAGAGCAAGGTAAGTTCTATAATACAAGACACGCACGGCAACATCTGGATGAGTATGCTCCAGAAAGGGGTGTTCATGCAGCCGGCAAGCACTTACGCCTTCGGCTACATGGGACCAAGAATGGGCAGCATGAACACTATAGGAAGCAACTGCGTGACGAGTCTGCTGACGTGCAGAGACGGAAACATCTGGATTGGCACAGACAAGGACGGTGCTTATCTGCTGAATGCCGACAGACAACTTATAAGGCACTATGACAATATTCCTCTCACGGTTATAGCTCTGTGCGAAGACTCTCATGGGCGCGTATGGGTTGGCTCTTACAAACAGGGATGCGGATACATGGAAAACGGACAGTATCATGCCGTAGACTTGCACTGTGGCAGCGACTTTAGCGTATTCGACATTAAATGCGACCGTTATGGGAATATTTGGTTTGCCACTATGGGCAACGGACTGATAAGGTTTTCTGCCAACGGCAACATTAAGAACTATCGCATGGCTCACGGGTCTGACAACAACAGAAAGGTAAACAGCCTTCCAAATGACTATCTGGCTAAGCTGGCTCTCTCTCACGACGGCAAACGGCTATACATTGCCACGTCTATAGGTCTTAGTTGTCTGGACCTTAAAACCGACAGCTGGACATCAACTTTCGGGCTGAACTGCATTGGCAGTGGCAATTTCTCTCACTGTGTGTATGAGGATTCCAAAGGCAGAGTGTGGTATGGCACCGACAAAGGCGCATATTGCTATGATTCAAAGAGAAACTTCAAACTGAGGGTTTATTCCATAAAAGACGGACTGCCCGGCAACAGCATTGTTTCCATGACTGAAGATGCCAACAATCGTATATGGATGGGAACCAGCCACGGCATCTGTTGTCTTAATCCTAATAGTGGTAAAATAGAGAATTACTTTGCCGACAACGGATTGCAGAGCAATGAGTTCAGTGAAGGAACGATTTGCAGAAACAGCAGCGGACGGCTCATTATGGTGGGTGGCACAGGCGGCATAAACTGGTTTGACCCTCTGAAAATGATTCAGGATAAATGGCATGCCAACGTGAAGATATCCGGTTTTTTAATAGGGTCTTCACGCATTCCTATTGACAACATCGACAACTTCAGTCTTGCTCACGACGACAACTCTTTCACCATAAAGCTATCTACGCTCACCTATAGCAACGTGGAGCAGATTACCTACGCCTACAGTATAAACGGTGAAGAATGGCACACCATTCAACAGGGCAGCAACGAGATTGCCTTTTCACACATGCCGGCAGGAACATACAAGTTCAGAGTGAAGGCTATAAACAACGGACAGGAAACTCCGGTAAAGCAATTCACGGTAGACATAAGTCCCGTGTGGTATGCCGGCACAGTGGCAAAAATGTTTTATTTTCTGTTGGCTTGTTTCCTGATATATCTGTATATGCAGTATCGCAGAAAGAAAGAGCATAACAAATTGCTGCTTCAGGAACACATACACGCTGAGGAAATGGGAGAAGCCAAACTGAGGTTCTTCATGAACATAGGTCACGAAATACGCACTCCACTGACGCTTATCATCACGCCTCTGCTGTCGCTGATGAAGGAAGACAAAGACTCTCACCGCAATGACATATACGAAATGATGCGCAAGAACTCTGAACGAATACTGCATCTGATAAACCAAATGATGGACTTGCGGAAAATTGACAAGGGACAGATGCAGATGCACATGTCTGAAACCGACATGATTTCGTTTATCAACGATGAGCATGAGCTCTTCAGACAGCAGGCTATGGCTAAGAACATAGACTTCACGTTCTGTCATGACAGCGGTTCGCTGCCTGTATGGATAGACCGTGACAACTTCGACAAGGTGCTGATGAACATTCTCTCCAATGCCTTCAAGTTTACTCCTGCCAACGGCAAAATCACTATCACTCTGAGCAATGACGGACAGAACGCCATTATATCGGTAAAGGATAGTGGCAAGGGCATTCCTAAGGACAAGTTGGGAACCATATTCCAGAGGTTCTATCAGGCTCCGTCAGACCCCAACGACCGCAACATCGGCACGGGAATAGGACTGGACTTGACGCGCTCGCTCGTGGAACTGCACTATGGCACCATCACTGCACGCGACAATGAGGGTGAGAAGGGTTCTGAATTCATAATCACGCTGCCTCTGGGCAACGCGCATCTGAAACCGGAAGAAATGGTATGCAATGACAACAAAACGGCAGAAGAACAAGACCTTGAAGCTCTGACCGTAAGCGGACCTGCCACCATAGCCGAAGCGCAACCCGACAACTCGGGCGTAAAGGCACGCATAGCAATAGTGGAGGACGATGAGAGTATTCTGGAATATCTGGCAAAGCAGTTGGGCTCTGAGTTCGACATCTGTACTTATCACAATGGCAAAGAGGCTCTGGGAGAAATTATCCAACTGATGCCCGACCTCGTGATAAGTGACATCATGATGCCTGAAATGGACGGTAACACGCTATGCCGCAAAATAAAACAGAACATTAATACCAATCACATACCGGTGATTCTGCTCACTGCCAAGAGCCGTGACGAAGACCAGGTGGAGGGATTGGAAACCGGAGCGGATGCCTACATAGTGAAACCTTTCAACATGGACATTCTGCACCGCACAATACTGAACCAACTTACGGTGAGAAGAATTCTGAAAAACAAGTTCTCAGGTAACGAGAGCATGGAAAGTAAGGTGGAAGGAGTGAATCTGAAGTCGCCAGACGAGAAACTGCTGGAGCGCATCATGGAAGTGATAAACGACAACATTTCCGACAGCGACCTTAGTGTAGACACCATTGCCGAGAAAGTGGGCGTGAGCAGAGTTCATCTGCATCGCAAGATGAAAGAACTTACCAACCAGACTCCTCACAACTTCATACGCAACATAAGGCTGAAGCAGGCAGCCAACTTGCTGAAGAATTCAAGGCAAAACGTAAACGAAGTTGTTTACGCTTGCGGATTCTCCAATGCTGCCAGCTTCAGCACTATGTTCAAAAATCTGTATGGCATTTCTCCACGCGATTATGCAAGGGAGAATGAAAAACCGCAGAAAGACTAATCTTCTGTCCGGGCTTTGTGTCCACATCATATTCATATACATGGGGCACATCAGCCTTCACTGCAATCTCTGCACCGTTCACAAGCGGCTGCTTTATGCGGGCGGGCGCAAAGAGAGGATTAGGACAGCAGCCTTTAGCCGGGCGCAGACCATTGCCTTTCAATGGTACGTATGAGCGCAGACGAAGCACTCCGCCCACGGTGGAACGTACTGTGGCAGACCGGAGTTTGCCGGCTGTCCACGTCATACCGACCTCGAAACCACCACGGGCACGAAGTCCGTTCACGTCCCCACTCTGCCATTCATCAGGCAATGCCGGCAACAGATGCACAGCTCCGTCATGGCTCTGTAGCAGCATCTCGGCAACTCCGGCAGTAAACCCGAAGTTGCCGTCTATCTGGAATGGCGGATGAGCGTCAAAGAGATTAGGATATATGCGACCTTCGGGATATTGCTGCTGCAAATTGTCAGCAGGCAGAATGTGTAGCATATTGCCTATTATCTTCATGGCATGATTGCCATTGAGCATACGCGCCCAGAAATTAATCTTCCAACCCAGACTCCACCCTGTAGCCATGTCGCCACGCTGCTTCAGCGTAATGCCGGCAGCCGAATATAGTTCGGGATGCGAGAACGGAGATATCTGGTTAGACGGATATAGTCCGTATAGATGCGATATATGGCGGTGGTCGTCATTAGGTTCATCAGCATCCTGCTGCCACTCCTGCAACTGTCCGTATCTGCCTATCTGCATAGGAGGCATGGCATTAATGGCTTCTTCAGCCTCACGTCTGAAATCTCCGTCCACATTAAGTATTCCGGCTGCATCAGCAGCAGACGAAAGGGCATCAAAGGCTATCTGGTTATCCATGGTGCATCCTGCCGTTACAGAGGTCTGCTTGCCTTTAGGACCATGTTCGGGACTCACAGAAGGCACGGTGACAAGCCAGCCTGTACGTGGGTCTTTCTGCATATAATCAAGATAAAACAGAGCGGCTGACTTTATCACGGGATACCACTCGCGCAGAAAACTCATGTCGCCTGAATACAGATAATGCTGCCACAGGTGGGTGGTAAGCCATGCACCGCCATTGGGAAACATGCCCCAATAGGCTCCGTCTATGGGGCCGGCAACGCGCCATATATCGGTGTTGTGGTGAGCCATGAAGCCACGGCAACCATACATCTGCTTTGCAGTAACGGCACCGGTCTCGCTAAGGTCACGGATAAGTGAGAACAACGGATTAACGGTAGCCGTGAGGTTGGCAACCTCTGCCGGCCAATAGTTCATCTCTGTATTTATGTTTATGGTGTACTTGCTGTCCCACGGAGCATCATATCTGTCGTTCCATATACCCTGAAGGTTAGCAGGCTGTCCGCCATTCTGTGATGAAGAGATGAGCAGATAGCGGCCATACTGAAACATCAGAGCCACAAGAGCTGCATCATGATTGGCTGCAAAAGATGTGAGGCGTACGTCTGTGGACTGACGTGACTGAGCATCTGAGCCCATATTAAGCGACACCTTGGAGAACTGGGCTTTATACTTGGCAATGTGTTCAGACAGTTGTTTGGTATAAGACCTGCCCATAACATTATTCATTAATTGTGATGCCCGCAAAGACTCATTGCCTGATACGTCATCATAATGACAAAAGTTTGTTGCGGCAACAATATATACAGTGGCATCAGTGGCATTGCTTACAATGAGCCTGTTGTCAGAATCACTCACCTTACCGTCTGTTGTCACGGCAGTGCGGCACTCAGCTTTAACGCCTGCACGCACCCCCTCCTGGTCAACTCCGTCACAGCGCATCACCAGTTGTCCATTCTCAGTCCTCACGCTGTTCACCTTCATCTGAGAAGAATTGCCCAAGGCAAAGTTAAGCGCACCCTTGCGCGAAGCCGTGATGTGCATTATAATGGCATTCTGAGCCATAGACGCAATAACCTGTCGGGTGTAAGTAACTCCACCCGACGTGAATTTCGTTGTAGCCACGGCATTGCCAATGTTCAGGTCACGATAATAATCGGTATATTGTCCTATCCCCGTCATATCAAGGTTCACAGCCCCCAGAGGCAGAAAGCGCATACCGTTCTTGCCGGTGAAGAACTTTCTGTTTATAATGTCAGAGGCAGAGTCTTCCTGACAGGCAAAGATAAGTCGGCGCACCTCAGGCAGCACAGCCTTTGCACCCACGGCATTGTTACTGTAAGGAGAGCCCGACCAGAACGTGCCTTCATTAAGCATAAGCTGCTCATGCGCGGCTCCGCCAAACACCATTGCGCCAACGAAGCCATTGCCCACAGGCAGAGCTTCCCACCATGAGGAAGCCGGTTTGCCATACCACAGTTTCATATTATCGGCATAACCCGACAGCACCATGCAGCACAACAAAGTAAAAACCAAAAATTTTTTCATATCAAGAATCTACATTTTATTCCAATCAAATTCTGCTTTTCAGGCTATATCAGTCTGCGCTATGCACCATACCTGGCTATGTTACAATAGATAGCACGTTGCGCAATGGCACAAACCATTACCTGTAATTCCACATTTATTTGAAGCCCCACCAGTCAAAGTTGAACAACTTGGCACCTTCATTGCCCTTGAAAAGGAAATACAAATCATGAACGCCTGTTACCTGGCTTGACAACTCTGTGTCTACGGTCTGCCATTTCTCCCATCCGCCCGTACGACTCACATTAACCGTGCAGAGCAAATCACCATTGGGAGCATCGATATGCACTTCCATTCTGCCACCCTGCAACGCACTTGCCACACGGGAAGAGAACACCTTTGGAGATGTGGTTCCAAAATCGAGCACACGCACCACAATGGAATCACCATTATGAATGTCGCTCACATAGACTCCAGTCTCATCATTCACCTCCGTCTTCACACCCTTGGAGAAAGCCATCGTCTCAGCCTCAACTCTGCCGTATGGACTCATGGTGCCAATAGGGTCTACACCCTTGTCGGTAGGCATAATCTTAGGGAACGAGCCGTCGGCATTATACTTAAATTCCTCTATAGCCACACTTCTGTCGAAGCCGCCCCCATGAGGCAGTTTACCCGTATGATAGAAGAAATAAGAATGTCCCTTGAAATCTTCCACACCACAATGATTGGTAAAGCTCCCAGTATCACACAAAGGCATTATCTCGCCCATGTAAGTCCACGGACCGCGAGGTTTCTTAGCCACGGAATAAGCAATATGCTCAGGCACGCCACCGGCAGCATAAAGCAGATAATACTTCTTCTGCCGCTTCTGAATCCACGGTCCCTCAGTATAGCAATCTTTATATTTCACATCCTTCTTACGTTCACTGAGCACAGGACTTCCGAAACCTTTCTCTGTCATTTCCAGTTTCTCCACCTCACCGTCTATTCTGACCATATCCTTATTAAGTTTGGCGAAATACACCTGTGGATTACCCCAGTACAGATAAGCCTGTCCGTCATCATCTATCATCACCGTAGGGTCTATATAGTCCCAACTGCCGTCGGCAAGCGGTTTGCCAATAGCGTCACGGAACGGACCTGTGGGACTGTCGGCAACAGCCACACCAATAGCCATGGCACCGCTCAACCGGGAATGAGCGCACACATACCAATAATATTTGCCATTGCGCTTAATGGTCTGTGCAGCCCATGCCCTACCGTCAGCCCAAGAGAAAGAATCCAGAGAGAGAGGCACTCCATGGTCAGTCCAGTTAACCATGTCGGCACTTGAATACAGTCGCCACTCGTTCATCCAGAAGAAAGAGGCATTATCCTCATCATGTCCTGTATATACATACATACGGTCACCGTCTGCCATAGGAGCAGGGTCAGTGGTGCAAGCCGTCTGCACTATCGGGTTCTGAGCAAAGCCAGCCATTGCGGATGCCACAACAAACGCAGATAAAAAAAGTCTTTTCATGTTTATTATATATTTAATTATTAACAAAAACCAGTCAATATCCAAATACCTAAATGTTCATCAAGCACAGGTTATCAATCAGACTGCAAATATATATAAAACAATCCAAGCAGAAGTTTTCTTATGTAACTAATACTTTACACTATGTAACATGAATAAGGAATGAGGGATATATGATTTACTTTAAAGCAGCATATTCAGATGGAAGTTCATATTTTGCATCATTGCCGGGATAAACCTTAAGAGTGATTGGTTTATCAGCCATCTCGGCAGTGCTCTGTATGTCTTCTTCTATCACGGGTAATATAGTTCCCGCCTTTACGAACACAGGTATTTTATCAACACCTACAGGAACACTGATGTCGCCACATTGTAACGCTGAAGCCACCGCTTAACAGAAGGCGACACCGAGAAGGTGGTCTGCTCCCCGTTTATGTTTCCACCACCAGGCAATTCATAACGGAAAGCCACACCATTGTTAAACACGCGGAACACCATGTTCATAGCAATGCCCTTGCTGTCTTTAATCAGAAAGGACGACTCTTTGCACACATTATGACAATGATGCCGTTTACCGCCAACCATATCATAGTCTGCAATCACAACACGAGGTTTTGTCATAGACTCCACATGAAAGCGTTGTTTAGCTTCGCCCATATTCAAGCCTATAGCCGACAGATTCAGAATATTATTCTTTTTATTATAGTTTATCTTTATAGTCTGACTGCTGCAACCATAGAAAGACTCACTTGCTGGGTCAGCCACAGACACGCCGTCTATTATCAGATTATAATAATGTATGCCACCACCCTGAGGTTTGGTTTTTACACTCCAGTTGCCATTGGCATCTTTCATCATGTCATACTTGCAACCCAAGTCTATCTGAACCTTATTGGCTTCAGGAGCATGAATGCGGAATTCTACACTGTTGTCAGGATAAATTGCGGGATACCTTGCTCCTGCCACATTTGTAGAAGCAGGAGTCTGTGCCATAGTAAGTAACGTTGAAGCACACAGAACATAAGAACTTATTATCTTTTTCATAATCGTCGGGCTTTATTATTTCAATAAAATATCTACTTTCTTCAAATCCTTATCAGAAGAACTTGTACCATATAAAACTTCATATTTACCGGAATGTGTGCGGATGGTGTTTGTGGAACTATCGAAACCCTCGAAGAATTCCTTGTCCAATGCAAACTTTATATTCTCGGTCTTGCCAGACGGAATGCTTACGCGCTTAAATGCTTTCAGAGACTTCAATGGTCCTTCGGCATCATCAAGATTGCGCACATATAACTGAACAACTTCTGTACCGTCACACTTGCCAACATTAGAAACCGGTATCTCTATGCTTGCAGTTTCTCCGGCATTGATAACATTAGCAGATAATCTGGCATTTCCTATATTGAACGATGTATAGCTAAGTCCAAAACCAAATGGGAACAGAGGGTCTGACATATAACGATAAGTTCTGTGCTTCATAGAATAATCCTTATATGCAGGCAACTGAGTGGTATCGGCATAGAAAGTAACAGGCAACTTGCCTGACGGATTATAATCGCCAAAGAGAACATCGGCAACGGCCTGACCTCCCTTTTCTCCTCCATACCATGCCTGGAGAATGGCATCGCAATTCTGCGTTTCAGGCAACAGACCTACACATGAACCGGAACAGTTGACCATAACAATGTTCTTGCCAGCCTTCTTTAATTCTGCAATGCACTTGCGCTGAGAAGCCGGAAGTTGAATGTCGGTTCTGTCACCGCCCTTGAAACCGGGCAACTCCACAGCCATCTCCTCTCCTTCAAGGTCTGAAGATATGCCGCCCACAAATATTACATCGTCAATGCCCTTCAACTTCTTCACCAGTGCGGTGTAGTCGGCAGGAGACTCCTTACCGAAATCAAGATTGAACACGGCATCGGCAAAATCAACAACCTGACTGTAATCCACACGGATTCTATATTCTTTACCAGCTTTCATATAATAAGGTATTCGGGATGACACAGCGTGCCAGGCATACCTCTTATCCACCACACTGTCGTTTACCCACAACGTGTATTGCCCCACAACAGATGTCTTGAATACCACCTCAGCTGATTCAGTAGGCTTATATATAGTTTCAAATCTTCCGGAGAAATTCTTCAGATTCACGCCATTGCCGAAAGTATGTGCTCCCATTGTTGTCTTATGCACAGCAGAAGTATAGCGGTCGGTGGCAACGGGAGTTCCTGTCATATCCAGATTATTCCAATAAGAAGCACGCATACCCTTCTTGCCGTCAATGCTACATTCAGGAATAAGGTCACTTGTAAACTTGTCATCTGTTATGTCACATCCTGCATAATATATGACTTTATCACTTCCTAGTTTGTTTTTTATCCCATCAAGAATAGAAACTGTTGAAGACGGAGTTCCATTATAATTTCCCCATAGCATCTTTCTGTTGTCGGCATTAGGACCCACAACGGCAATCTTACGTATCTGTTTGTTTATAGGGAGAATGCCATTCTTGTTCTGCAACAGTGTCATAGACTCACGTGCAATGTCAAGAGCCAACTTCCGGTGTTCCTTACTGTCTACCACCGACATTGGTATTCTAGACCATGACACAAGTGAAGGGTCATCCATTTCGCCCAATTCCATGCGTGCCTCAAGAATACGCTTCACATGCTCGTCTACAGCCTTTTCGCTGATAAGTCCTCGGCGCACTGCTGCAGGTATGGAATCATAAGCATAGCCCACACACTCCACATCTGTACCTGCCAGCACAGCCTTAGCCGAAGCATGGGTAGCATCTGAAGAATATCCATGACTGGTATAGAAATCTCTTATGGCACCACAATCTGAAACAACTATATGTTTGAATCCCCATTCGTCCCTGAGAATCTGCTGCAACAGACGCGTGTTGCCACAACATGGTTCATCATCAAGTCTCTGGTAAGCACACATCACCTCACGTACATTACCTTTCTGAACCAAAGCCTTGAAAGCCGGCAGATAAGTTTCATGCAGGTCACGTGGTGACACGTCTGTTATATTGTCCTGATGACGGCTCCATTCCGGACCTGAATGTACGGCATAGTGTTTGGCACAGGCATAGAGTTTACGATACTTTGAGTTTTCTGTACCCTGCAAACCTCTTACCACCTGCACTCCCATGCGAGACGTAAGATAAGGGTCTTCACCGTATGTTTCCTGTCCACGTCCCCAACGAGGGTCACGGAATATATTCACATTAGGAGTCCAGAAAGAAAGACTGTGGTCACGACGGTTTTCCACACCATTGCGCAAATCATCATTATATAAAGCGCGAGCCTCATCAGACACGGCATCAAACACCCTATACACCATTCCATCATCAAACGAAGCAGCCATACCTATAGGCTCCGGGAACACCGTTACATTGCCTCTGTTGGCAATTCCATGCAGAGCCTCGCTCCACCAGTTGAAAGTTTTAAGACCAAATCTCGGTATAGGTTGCGACACATCAAGCATCAACTTCACCTTTTCCTCTATTGTCATTCTGCCACAGAGGTCAGCAGCACGCTGTTGAAAACTCAATGAAACATTTTGATACGGATAGACACCGACTGCCACAGGCGGACATGAAATGTTTTTTACGGCACCGGATTCAACACAATGTAAACTTGCAAAAGCAAGCAAATAAAACAATTTAAACTTCATATTATACAGATTATTAATTTGGTTGCAAATATATACAATAACTTTCGACCAATAGATATTTTTTGTTACAAATACTTTACGTCATGTAACATGACTGAGAAAAAAAACATTTACATACTTTCTTTTAAGAGTATTATATATATCTTTGTAGACAAACAATAAAATTTTTACCAATGAAAAATCTATTATTATTCTATTTGCTGTTTCTCTCTATCGGAGAAATTTATGCACAACAGGCGCCTGACGCGTCTACTCCGTCTTCAAACGCAAAGGCGAAAGTGATGACCACACTAACAAACTTTACGCCTCAAAAAGACGTAATGTATTTCAATGACGTGGTGTATGGACACCAAAGTGACATGGATTTGCATCTGCAAATTCTGAAACCGCAAGACTTCTCTGGAAAGAAGATGCCATGCATCATATACATCCAAGGGTCGGCATGGTTCAAACAGAACTGCTATATGGGAGTTCCTAAATTCGGTGATTTCTCAAAGCGCGGATATGTCATGGCGCTTGTGGAATATCGTTCTTCCACCACTGCCAAGTTCCCGGCTCAGTTGCAGGACGTAAAGTCTGCCGTGAGGTTCGTACGCAAGAATGCTGATAAATTTGGTGTAGACACCACCAACATCTTTATATGGGGTGATTCATCCGGCGGCAACATGTCATTATTGGAAACTCTGACTCAAGACCAGCCTTCTCTGGACACCGATGAATATGGCAAGACTGCCCTGAACGTAAACGCCTGCGTAGCTTACTATCCGGTTACAGACATCATAAAACTGCGTGACTGGGCTGTGAAAGGTATGGACCATCAGTCTCCTAACAGTCCCGAAGGAGTGTTGTTCGGCAAGATTCCTATTAAGGAAAATGCAGCAAAGGTGCAGACAGCAAGTCCTATTATCTACATTTCAAAAGAAAAAGCCGGCAAGACAGCACCCATACTTATAATGACGGGCAACAATGACCATGTGCTGCCTTTCATGCAAAGCGTGGAACTTGCAGACAAACTAGAAGAATGTGGCTATAAGTATAAATTCTATAAAGTAGAAGGCGGAGACCACGGCAGTTGGCAATTCTGGACTAAAGAGTCTTTCGACATCGTGGATAACTTTTTTAAAGCAAACATGAAATAAACTATAAATATGAAGAAAACCTTTTTTATATGTGCGCTCTGTCTGGCGGCAACTGCGGGCAATGCACAAGAAGCTCCGACAATGGGCTGGAGTTCGTGGAACACTTTTGCCCTGAATATTAATGAAAATATCATAAAGGGACAGGCTGATGCCATGGTAGCCAAAGGACTGAAGGATGCCGGATATAAATTCATCAACATTGATGACGGATACTTCGGGGGGCGTGATGCTAATGGCAATCTGCTTATACATCCTACCAGATTTCCCAACGGACTGCGCCCTGTGGTGGACTACATACATTCCAAAGGGCTCAAGGCAGGCATATATTCTGATGCGGGAAAGAACACTTGCGGCTCTTATTTCGGAGGCGACAAGACGGGAGTAGGCGTAGGACTGCTGGGACATGACCAACAAGACTGCAACTTGTTCTTCAAGACACTTAACTTTGACTTTATCAAGGTGGATTTCTGCGGAGGCAGTCCCTATCACAATGCCGACAAACTGAAGCTCTCTGAGCAAGCCAGATATACGGCTATAGCAGAGGCTATAACGAGCACCGGGAAAAAGCACGTGCGCATGAACGCATGCCGTTGGGATTACCCGGGCACATGGATTAGCAACGTGGCTGCATCATGGCGCACCACGCAGGACATAAACTGCAGTTGGGGCTCAATAAAGAATATATTGGCACAAAACTTATATCTTTCTGCATACGCTCACGATGGGCATTTCAACGATATGGATATGCTTGAGGTGGGCAGAACCCTGACACCAGAAGAAGACCGCACTCATTTCGGAATGTGGTGCATCATGGCTTCTCCATTGCTCATAGGTTGCGACATGAGCAAACTGGAAGGCAAAGCATTGGAACTGTTGGCAAACAGGGAACTGATAGCCCTCAACCAAGACAAACTGTATAAGCAGGCGTATGTGGCAAAGAAAAGCAACGACTGCTATGTAATGGTGAAGGACGTGAAGAAACTGAACGGCAATCAGCGTGCCGTGGCTATCTATAATCCTAATGATGAAAGCAAAGACGTGACATTGGATTTCAACTGGGTGGATTTAGCAGGAAACGTAAAAGTACGCGATTTGTTTGAACATAAAGATTGCGGTTCTCATACTATCGGATACTGTACATCTGTTCCTGCTCACGGCACTGCAATATACATGTTAGATGCACAGAAACGCAACCGGCGCATACGTTACGAGGCTGAATGTGGATATATAAGTGATTATCAGGAACTGGAAAACAATCAGGCTGCAAGAACCGGAATCTATGAATATGACGACAATTGCAGCGGGGGCATGAAAGCCACATGGTTGGGATGCAGCAGCCACAATGACCTGACATGGAACAACGTATATGTAGACAAGACGGGGGAATACACTCTGAAGATAGCAGTTATGACAACAGAAGAGCGCGACCTTCATGTTGAGGCAAACGGTATTCAGGTTGGTGTGATAAAGACAGATAAAGACGGAACAGCAAACATCAAAGTACGTCTGAACAAAGGCATGAACACAATTCGCCTGCATAACAATGACAGTTGGATGCCGAATATTGACTATATCGACATTCTGTAATAAATAGGGCGTACCTAAAATAAGGGGAGATATGTAATTGCTACATACCTCCCCTCTCCGCAAATTAAAAAACTAATCTAACCAAATAATCAAATACCTATATTTGTTTTCTCTATACATTAATATCCAGGATTCTGTTTAATCAAATGGTTCCTCAGTATTTCGTCATGAGGAATAGGCATTACCAGACGCTGCTTGTTGAAATCCCAATCACGGTAATAATGCCAGTTATTCTTCTTTCCGGGATCTGTTGTTGTAAGACCAACGCCCTTAGGATAGTTGAATTCTATAGATTTCTCAAGGAAATCACTGCGCTGAAGGTCTGATTTAAGATTCCATTCAGAGCTGAACTCCTTACGACGTTCCTGACCCAAAGCCACTTCCCATGGCTCACAACCGGCAAAAGGTTTGCTCACAACCCCGATACCTTCATCTGTAAGGTTAAGACCATTGCTTTGTATTTTTGTATAGTATGTCTTGGCATCTTCAACGGCAACCTTGGATGTGTTGAAAGGAATAGGATAATTGTTCATTGCAACATAGTCTTTATAAGAATCATTCAGACCAGCAAGAGTTTTGTAATAAGCTGTAAATTTAGCATTTAGCTGCTCAGCTTTTCCAACTTCATCATTACCAAACGCACGATTACGGATTTTGTCTATAATAGCCCATGCTTCCGCATCATTGCCACCGTTAAGGCGGAACAGACATTCTGCATAGTCAAACAACACTCCTGCATAACGTTTGTAATAGAAATGGCATGGAGAATGTGGAGTAGACCACTGAGCACGCTGAAGTCTCCATAGTTTCATAGTCCAGATTGATGGAGCATATTCACCACCATTGGCAAACATATATCCATTATTAGTTCCAAGATTACCCTTATCGTCAAGACCAAGTTTCTGCTGCATGAATGGGTTCACACCGTAAGAAGTTGAAGAACGGTATTTCTCAGGTAATTCAGCTACAGGACTGGTGCACATAGAAGCATCACGGCGTTTATCACCAAGCTCGTATGAGAAGTAGAGTTCCCAAGAAATATACTCAGAACCCCAACCGCCACCACCATTGGTAGAAGCCGCAAAGAAGTTATTGAAGATGTGAGCGTCAGAATCCCATTTGCCATAGTTACCGGCACCCATATCGTTTACAACTTGCCATACGCACTCTTTAGGCCAAGCTTCATCAGCATCCCAAAGAGTTGAGAAAGAAGGTGCCAGTTCATATACACCACTGTTCACCACCTGTCCGAGAGCTTCTTTAGCAAGTTTTATGTTAGCAGTGCTCTCTGCATCACCATTGCCATTAACACGAGCCTTATATGCTTTCCACATATAAGCATCACCCAAATAAGAAAGAGCCATTCCCTTTGTGCAGCGACCATATTCCCCATTATAAGGTTTCCAGTCAAGTTCAGCAGCAGCAGTCTTAAGGTCTTCTATAATGAAGTCCCACATCTCATCATCAGTTTCAGCAGCAGCCTTATCCGGAGTATTAAGGAAATCCTCTCCAGTTGCAAGCATAGGAACACGCCCCCAGTTTTCAGCAAGGAACATATAGAAATATGCACGAAGCGCATGAGCTTCACCATCCAGATATTTATAAGATGCGAATTCTTTTCCTTTTTCGGTTTCAAGACCACCGAGGAAATCATTAGCACGTCCTATGGCACGATAAGAATAAGTATAACCCTTACCTAAATCAGAATCGTCAGACGTCCATCCCTGTTTACACCAGTTTACATCATAACCAGTAGCCTGTGTGTCCAAAGTAGGATGACAGCCGAAGAACAACTGTGGTTTAAAATTCCAAGCATCAGCATACTTGCTGTCAGCAAACAGACAGTCATATATACCGTTAAGTCCACTTAAAGCGTCTTTCTCGGTCTTGAACATCTGGTCTGCCGGTAGAATGTCATAATGTTCTACCGTAAGGAAATCATCATTGTTGCACGATGTGTTTACCCCCATCGTTGCAATTCCAAGTGCTGCAATTATGATAGATTTATTTATCTTTTTCATTGTATTCTTTTTTGTAAAATTATTAATTTAGAACTGTACACTCAATCCAAACGAATATGTACGAGGTGTAGGATAACGTCCGGAATCAAGACCAGTATAGATAACAGAACCCTGACCACACTCAGGATCACCATACTTGTTATATCCTGAAATACAAGCAAGGTTGCTGATAGAAAGATATGCACGTGCAGAACTTATCTTCAAAGGAGCAAGCCATCCGCGTGGGAATGTATAACCAATCTGAATGTTGTTAATCTTAAGGAAATCACCATTCTTTACCCAGAAATCAGATACACGGCAATTTGAATTCTTGTCATCAAGAATACTTAAACGTGGCAAACTTCCATTTGGATTGTTAGAGAATGACTCATTGAATGCTGACTGAAGTATATTTGGTACAGAAGGGTCATCAGCAGGCTTCATTGTAGAAAGGCGCATTGCAGAATAAGAAAGAATCTTCTGACCAAGTACACCGTATGTGTAAACAGAGAAATCCCAGTTCTTATATGTAGCATTCAGATTAATACCGAAGTTTAGTTTAGGGAATCCATTACCTATAACGTCAACATCGTTCTCATTTACTTTATTGTCACCATTAAGGTCTTTATAATAGATATCACCAACATGAAGACCATCCTGATATGTACCACCTGCCAGTTTGTTAAGTTCATCAAGCTGGTCCTGAGTACGTACTATACCGGCAGCCTTATAACCATAGAAAGAACCGACAGCATAACCTTCACGGCAAATAGAATGGTTTTTCCAAAGCAAACCGTCAGCAGAAATTGCCTGTACGTTAGAACCGTCAATATTTGTACCGTCATTACCTCCTGAGCAAGTGTTATAGATATCAAGTCCACTCTGGATAATCTTATTCTTCAAGGTTGAACCGGTAATGGTTGCGCCAATAGAAAAGTCCTTATTGAAGTTATGGTTGTATCTTGCACTGAATTCAAATCCCTTATTGCGAATCTCACCATAATTTGTGTAATATGTCTGGTAACCTGAAGAAGGACGCACAGAAACATCAAGAAGCAAATCTTTTGAATTACGGATGAAATAATCAAATGATAAATTCAAATCACCTTTAAGAAGAGAAAAGTCAAGACCTACATTTGTCTGTTCATTTGTTTCCCATTTCAAATCAGGATTTGCAATTATCAACTTCGCAATACCATTAGCATTAACAAAAGTCTGTGTTGTTGCTCCATCAGAATAGAAATGATACAATGTGGAACCCAACTGACTTACAGCGTTACTTGTAGCATTACCGGCATTACCTGTTCTACCCCAACCTAAGCGTAGCTTTATATTGCTGATGCCTTTTACATTTTTCATCCAAGGTTCTTCAGATATACGCCAAGATGCAGCTGCAGATGGGAATGTACCCCAACGGTTACCTGAACCGAAGTTAGAACTACCGTCACGGCGTACTGTTGCCGTTAGGTTGTAACGACTCATAAGGCTATACATCAAACGACCATAATATGAGATGAATCGTGTCTGTAGATTGAAACCGCCACCACCATCTTTAGTACTCAAATCATTTGTAAGTGACAAATCACGAATTGTCTCAGCAGGAAAATCCTTTGCACTTGCGTTTACCCAATAGCCCTTGCTCTGACTTACAGAGTTACCTGCCATTGCCGTGATGTCATGAATATCATTAGACCAGTGATAAGTGATATATGTTTCTATACTCTTATCATAACTGCTGCTTTGTGAAAGGCTGAAACTGCGTCTGGTATCTATACCGATCATCGTTACTTCCTGTCCGTCATTATAACGACGCACCGGAGTCTGCCAATTATAACTGTCTGTAGCATTGTGATTGTATGAGAATATAGACTTAACGTGAAGTCCCTTAAATGGATTCAAATCTACATATACATTTGCCAGAACACGGTTGTTGCGTGTAGGATTATCCAGTTCCATCTGTTTTGCATAGAAGTTATCGGCAGAACCTGAAATTTCATTACCTGTTGCAGAATTCTGAAAGAATGTACCGTATGTACCGTCAGCATTGACAACATTAGGAGATATAACCTTACCACTGGCATCTGTATAATCCATTGTAGGAGCCAACGTGGCATAGTCACGGACAGAAGAAAGGTTTACATTGTTGCCGAAACCATTGTTACTGCCTCTGTTTACATCGTGTGTAAAGTTTACGTCACCACCAATTTCAAGATAGTCATTAACCTGAGCTTTCATGGTTCCACGAAGATTCATACGGCGATAGTTGGTGTTTACAACAATACCCTGGTTATCCATATAGCCAGCAGAGAAAGAACTCTGAAATTTTTCAGTACCGCCACTTACACTTACAGAATAGTTCTGACGAAGAGCTGAGCGCGTCATCTCCTTCTGCCAGTCTATAGTTTTACGCTTTCCGTCATATTGTTCATTGAATATTGACATGGCAACATTTGCACCATCACCTTGACGTGCCAAGCGTATTGCCTTTGCATACGTATCAGCATCCAGAGTGTTAAGGGTACTTGCCAGAGTCTGGATGCTCCAACTTGCATTTACATCTACATGAAGGGCTCCCTTGGAACCATGCTTTGTAGTAATCATCACTACACCGTTGGCACCACGTGAACCATAGATAGCAGTAGCAGAAGCATCTTTCAGCACTTCGATATTCTCAATATCCTGAGGATTAAGGAAGTTTGCGTTTGTACCTACCTACACACCATCAACAACATAAAGAGGCTCTGAATTGCCATTTACAGTCCCGACACCACGGATGCGGACCTGTGACATTGCATTAGGAGCACCGTCCTGTGACACAACGATTACACCAGGAGCTGCGCCTTTAAGCCCCTCGGCAACGTTGATTGGTGATTTCTTAAGCATTGTCTTAGTGTCTACAGATGCTACAGAACCAGAAATGTCACTGCGTTTTGCAGTACCGTAACCAATCACAACAACATCATTAAGAGTACTTGCTTCCTCTTTCAGAGTTACAATGATGTTTTTACGCCCGGCAACATTAACCGTCTGCGAAACGTAGCCCACATAACTTACATTTAACTTTGCATCAGGCTTTACAGTAATTTCAAATTTACCATCAAAGTTGGTAATGGTACCATCCTTTGAACCTTGAACTCTAATAGTTGCACCTATAACAGATTCTCCTACTTCATCGTTTACTATTCCCTTAACAACGCTTTGAGCCGACATTCCCAATGGGAACAAACAAAGCAAGAATAGAAACAACAACGGCTTTTCAATAGATTTAAAATAATCCATCATTAATAATTATTTAGGTTATTGTTGTAAAAAAAAACGTTGCAAATTTATATATATATATTCAAAAAAACATTTAAAAACGTTGCATTATACCGGACTATATGTTTCATTTATGCCATATAAACAGCATTTGCCGGAAGGCTATCAGGATTTTGCCTGAGGAAGAATAATTCTGTAGTGTCCACTGAGATGCATAAACGCAAACAAGCGGAGTATTCCGTCATAATAAGCATCAAAATAGCCGTCACTGTAAGGTCTGTGCTCTGCATTCCACAGACGGTTTACAAAATCTCCAGCTTTATCATGAGTGCATACCAGTGATGCTGCAGCTGTTGTGGCTACCAGGCCCAGAGAATGACGTAAGTTCTTATAATCGCCTGCGCTTAACGTGTCTTGCACCTGCGACCCGTCAACATTATACTGATCGGCAAACGCATCCAATCCTTTGCCAAAAAAGAAGTCTTGTATTCTGTCACCATACGCTTGCTGCCATTGTCTGTCAGCGCAAGACCATGAATAATCCAAGGCTATATTCATAGGTACGCGCCATGAGTCAAAGCGGAATGCATCACCTAAAATCCATTTTGAATTCAGACATGAACCGTCATAATTACTGTAATCAGGAGTAAGACCGGTAACAGGATTCACAACCCTGTGCAGATATGCCCTGCTGCTGTCGGCACATTCCTGCCAAAATGCAGAGCGACCGTCTGAAGCCCATCTTGACCATACTTCATAAAATGCCGGAACATGATATGATGGGTCAGTAAAGCGACCTCCCATCTTATCCGGTGTGAATGTTATCAGCCGTTTTTCTATATTTACAAGCGGAGCAACTTTGTCCATTCCTGTTTTCTGCATCGAACAGTCAAGGATGTTCTTTGCCTCAGCCAGATATTTTATGCCACTGCCATTACCCCAGCGGTTGGAAGCAAAAATCAGAGATGTCACATAATAGAGTTCTCCATCTGAGGCAGGTCCTTGGGCATTGCGTGTTCCGTCGGTTTTACAACTCCACGCAAAATATCCTTTCTCAAGTCCTTCCTGATGCTGCATATACTTCTTGCTCCAACGCCACAAACGGTCGAAAACATCCTTCTTGCCAAACTGTACTGCTATCATCATGCCGTAGGACATGCCTTCTGTGCGCACATCATTGTTTTTCACATCTGATATATATGCCATGGTATCACCTACTTCAAAATAGACTTTATGTGGTCCGGAAAATACATCATCATAAACTTCTTTCAGTTTCCTTTCTATTTCATCTTCCTTATATCCCATTTCCAGAAACAGATTGCGGTATTTCTTTGTTTCAAAAGCTCCCTGTCCCCACGGCAACATACCAAAACCTATCCAGTCTACTTCTACAGATTTACCTTTCAAAAGAGACACATAGACATCATTTACACCAGACGGCACTTTCTTTACAGGAACACTTATTTCTTTCCATTCTCTGCAATCGGGTACATTCACACATGCCACGGCTCTATCTTCTGAGCCTGCTGACACGCAGAGCCTGCCACCACCTGAAGACCTTACCCTTAATGTAATTCTGCCAATATCGGCAGCCGTTCCAAAATCCACACGGTTATACCTTAGCCGGGAACTTTTCTTCGTGAAAACAGTTTCCCATCCTTTAAAAGCATCTGTACTATCCAAGAGACATATATCGATGCCATTACTTATACTGCTATAACGGTCTATCTGAATATGCGAACTTGCCTTTGTTATACCCACTCCACGCAAAGACTGCACAATCTTGCGGATTGTACCGTCTGAATTAAAAGACAGAGAATCAATACATACAGACCTGTTTTTGTCAAACTTAGGAGAATAGTAATTATTATGATAAAACAGATACCACTGACCTTTGTATTCCACGATAGAATGGTGGTTGGTCCAGCAACCACTTTCTGATTCATCCATTATAACTCCCTTGAATTCAAACGGTCCCATAGGGTTGTCTGCCATAGCATAAGCCAAGGTTTCCGTTTTATCTCTTACCCATGGAAAAGTGAAATAATACTTGCCGTTACGTTCAAAGACAAACGGACCTTCCTTGAATCCTTCAGGCAGTCCCTCCACTGGGACAGGAGCAGATGCCGCTTCTGTCATATCATCATTCAACTTTGCCATCATCATGCCATTGCCGGCATAATAAATATAAGTCTGTCCGTCTCTGTCTATAAGCACACACGGGTCTATGCCGCGTATGCCTTTTATGGGATGCAACTGCGGTATAAACGGACCTTGCGGAGTGTCAGACGTAGCCACACCAATAGAAAAGCCCTTAGCGTCAGAGTCTCTTGACACAGAAGGAAAAAAGAAATAATACTTACCATTCCTGCACACACAGTCGGGAGCCCACATCGAATAAGAGTCTTCACGCACCCATGGAACTGTTTTCTGACTCACAATAACACCATGGTCTGTCCAGTCTACAAGATTATCAGAAGAAAACACATGATAGTCAGCCATGCAGAACCAGTCTTTCAATCGTTCCACAGGACTCACAATGTCATGGGAAGGATAAAGATACACCTTACCATTGAAAACTTTAGCAGTGGGGTCTGCGGTAAACTGATTTGATATAATAGGATTCTGTGCATTCACCGTATTTGCCGACAGCAAAGATATGACAACAGTCAAAATCAATATATATATACTTTTTCTCATTGAAACAATTTCAATTATGTCGAAGATTCCATTTGGAATTATCACTGTTCATATTAAACTTAGCCAATATAGGCGTACAGTCTCCAATAGAAACCAAAGCCAGTTTCTCTTTAGTGCCGGGTATAGCCTTTGGCATTATTCTGTAAGTCCCGTCTGTAAGTTGGTCTATCTGCCACAACTGTTCAGGAGCTCCGGTAAAACAAGCCACAGTGCCTACTTTGCTTTCAGGTTCTGCGGTCAGAGCACGGTGCGTACCCTCTATCTCTATCTTATAATAAGGACCACCGGCACATCCCTCACAGTTACCGACAGCCGTAACAGTCCATTTCTGATGCGGACGAGACATATAGTCACTCATCCTCACATCAATATTACCTTCAGGCCATGTACCTTCTACATCTTTTAAAGACTGTAACGGGACATTAGTTTCAGCCTTCACACTGTCTCTGTGAAATATATTGGCAGTATTCTGTATTCTTACGAAATCCACAGCCAGTTCCAGAGAATATCCCCTTCTCACCGATTCTATTTCGTAATTGCCCTCTTGCAGATTATATCCTGCAACGGGCCATCCATTCTGCCATAGCAACGGGAGCGTGCCCAGCACACTGTAACCACCTCTGGTCATGTCAGCCTCATAATGGCACGACATCTTCTGAACCCCATCATCCAGATTCCACAGTCCGAAATGCCCCGGACCAATAAGTCCACCTCTTGCACCAAGAAGCATCTTGCCACCACCTTGAAGCATATCACGCCCCACATTGTCAAGATACGGTCCTGTAACCTTACGCGAGCGACCAACAACAATATTATAAGTAGAATTAGGTCCGTCACAGCACGTTCCATGCGTACCCAGCAAATAATACCATCCGTCATGGAAAATCAAGTCTGTAGCCTCACAGTCAATGGCTATATCAATAGGTTTATTGCCTGCAACGCGCGTTCCCGTAGCAGGATTAAGTTCCACCAACCTTATATATCCGAAATATGTACCATACGACATCCACAGTCTTCCGTCATTAGGGTCAAGGAACAATCCCGGGTCTATGGCATCATTATCTTCTTTTCCGTCAGAAGAGGCAACAATCACAGGCTCAGAATATTTAAAATCAGGAGATTCAGGATTCAGAGTCTTATTCCACATTGTGAGTATTCTGCCATTATGACCGCCACCAAGTCCACCACCTGTAGCACCGTATGCAACAAGATACCTATCCCCTATCTTCACCACATCAGGAGCAGCCCCACCATGTGGTCTTACTCCACCGAGTTTCCATGTCCAACCGTCCTCAGAAACCAGTCCGCCTTCAAAAGTTCCGAATGTATAATATTTACCTTCACACTTCATTATTGTAGACGGGTCATGAATGAAAGGCGTGCCCACCTGAGCCACAGCATTCGCTTGCGACATTGCAATGAGAGCCGCAGACAAACATATATGTAATAATCTATTCTTCATAATTTTAATAATCGCTAAACGCATTACTTTGTACCAATGGTTATTCCCTTAATGGGATTTCCATCCTCATCAATAAGCCGCAGACAGAAATCACTCATCCCCGGACCGTTAAGAACAGCCCCCTTGATAACATTTCTGCCTTTTTTCAATACAAGTCTTTTAGACACACAGTCGTCTTTCACCATTCGTCTGTCTCCAGACAACATAACGGCCTCCTCACCATTAAGCCACCACATAGAAGCAGAATTAGACCCCACAGCCATTCTTACATTGTCTATCTCATCAGAACAATAAACAACAGTTGCCATCCAAAACATTACTCCATATACATCTTTGTTTAAATCAGAAGCAAAACGAAACAGTTTTACATTGAATTTATCACTGTTCACGTTGTGCCACGTAAGTTTCTGTTTATCCACGCGTTCTTTATTCCCGGCAACGGGAACAGAACACATTTGATTTGGAAAATAGAATTTAGAAAATTCTTTTCTCAGATAACTGTCTGAGAACACGGCATTGCTTTTTATATTCTTCTTTATCGGTTCCAGGACCAACCAATTACGGATGAATCCGTCCTGATTGGTTTTCATTCCCTGTAAGCATTGCGCATACAAAGAGAATGGAATCAACATCAATAGCAACAGGCATGTCTTTTTCATTATAGTATTTACATTAATTAAGCTAAAAAATCTTGCCAAAAGTATATTTTATTCACAACAACAACTTTACGTCATGTAACAAAAACTTTACGAAACCGGAATTTAGCCTACTTTGAGACAAAAGAATACCTTTTAGAAACAAAGCGCATACGTGCTCACACAAATATGAGAACATTTATTAGCCACTTACATCTATAGTCAATTAGCTTGCGTTTCAATACATATTACAAGCTGATATGTATTGAAACACAAAACAATATGGCATCATATAATACAAAATAATATAGAATATTATCTTATTCTTGTTTCCACACGATAACGGTTGCTTATCGCTTTGCCAATGCTATGCTTGTCAAGACGCACAGGAGCTGATGTAAAATCAGGAGTGTTGTAAGAATACAGCGAATATTGATTATTCTCAACAGGGTCTTTCTGTGGCAACAGGAATGGCTTGGTAGCATTGCCGTTATCATCTATTGAAGAAAGATAAACGCGGGTGTAAAGACCATCTTCACGACGACTGGTAAACAGAAACCAATGACTGTTGACATTCCAGTTGTGCAAACTCTCAGACCTGCTACTGTTTACCTCAGTCATAGGACGAGCCTTACCGGTGGCAAGGTCAAGCAGCCACAAATCACTTTCCTGATGCCATACCGAGAAATATCCATAATCCATAAGCGTGAACATGATGTATCTGCCATCGTATGACGGACGTGGCCACGTGACACTCTTGTGTATCTTCACGGCATTGAAGATAGTATCTACCTTATTTCCAAGTTTACCTGTTTCAGGATTAAATGCTATGCTGCACAGATTATAACGATGCTTTCTGCAATCATCAGGACTGTTAAAGTCTTCTTGTCTGGAGGTTATGAAATACAGAGTTTTGCCATCAGGAGAAAATACGGGCGTGTTCTCCACCCAGTCTTTTTTCATCACAAGCGAGTCGGCTATAATCTCATGAGTCTTCACATTATATATCAGCAAATCTGATGTTTTATCATACACCTCAATACGTTCATTTGCCACAGAATGGAATATCTGATGAGTGTCATTGGTAGAGAAAGCACAGTATTTACCTGACGGATGCCAATAGGGATAAACCATGGAACCGCCCAGAGAATCGTTCTTAGCCTTGAGCAGTTCATGGGTGCCACCTGTCGATATATACGTAGCTCCATGGTCACCACGCACATGAAACACCATATTCTCAGGATTCGTGCGGTTGGCGGTATGACAGTTTATGCACATACCCGGCACCTGAGTATTTTCAAGAATGGCAGTCTCTTCAAAATTGGAAAGATTGCGCTGATATATGCCCATGTGCCCATAAATCTCATATCCCGGAGCAATAAGCCTGTAAGTCATTCCCCATTCATCCAAAGCATACTTGCTTACATTTATGCAGAAGTCTTTATATTGAGTCCATTCTCCATTTTGCTTTGCACACACCGTAACTTTCAGTTTACCGCCACGATTGGCTCTCACAATGCTATGCCATTCGTCTATGTCAAAGTCGGCATAACAGCCATTTACATGAAGCATGCCCCCATTGTTGCCCCTCACCGTAACGTCAAGTCGTTCACATTCACCAGCCAGATAAAAATTCAGCGGAGCAATGTCTACGGGAATCGTAACGTCTGTATAGTCGGGATATATCTTAGGTTTGCAGTGTACCTTCACTACATTCTCAGGCAAGCTGTTGCATGCAGTAATGCCGACCACGGCAAACAATAATATGCAATATCTTAAAATAGTCTTCATAATTAGTTTTCAAATATATAGAATGTCTTTCTTTGTCTGCATCTTTCTCATAGCGCCATACACTCTGTCGGCATCAATAAGTTCAGGATTATCAAGTAATTGCATTATATGGTTAGCCCACTCTTTATAAAACAGCGTGCGCTGAAGAATACGGGCATACTTGCGCGCCACGTCATACTGACGGTTCACTAGATTCGTTTCCGTCAGGCGTTTCAAGAATCTTCCACTCATGTTATAGTCAGGCATAAGCTGCAAAGTTTCAAAAGCAAAACGCTGCGAAGCACTTGTCATACCAAGATAAAAATATAAATCGCTCATCATAATATAAGAAATATTATTATCAAGTTGCCCACGCACGTTATCCATAATATCAAGCAGGTCACGGTCGGGCATATTACCCGATTTCCACAATGACATACAAGCCACCACCTTACAGATATTAGTTTGAGGTTCCACCTTATTGGCTGTTGCAAGGATGGTGTTCCAGTCTTGCTTTCTGAGCAGATAATCATACTTTAATTGTTCACAATGATTATTGTCTAAACCAAGCGGAGTAATGACACATACTGCCAACACTACAAATATAAATGTAAGCCATGCTATGGTTTTATCTCCCCATCCACTGAAAGCACGCTGAATATATGCCGTCACAGGAACGATAAGACAACAGATTACTACCAGCATAAGTTCCTTATACGACACGGGAACTGGCAACCGGTAATAGTCAATACCCTTATAAAGACGCTCCACGGGATAAGGATAGAAATATGCACTGACAAATATCATTATGAATATCAGGGCACATAACAGAGCAGCAGTGATTACACCCTTATACACAGGGCAACTGTTACGGATAATAAGTATAGAGGCAAAAGAGACAAAGAGAACCGTCATCGGACCAATAAACCAATAACCGATAAATATCACTGCCACAACGTAACAGACGCACCATGACTTTTTCTTCGGAATATAGAGCATAGCCTGCAAACAGACAAGCAATGCCACCACATACGTCATCATTACACAATCATCCTCCATGACGCACAACAACGCTACCGGAGGAATGAAACTAAACGGATAAAAACAATCTTTAATGTTGTAATGCCGCTGCATTAACTTCCAAATGTTCTGCTGAATACTTACATATATCAAGGTAAGTATTACAGAACCCACTGTCACGTTATTGAAAAACTGAACAATGAACTCACCTATATAACGGGCACCACCGGCAGGCTCACTCAGACGTTGCATGAGATAATCCTGACTCCACAGAAACATCTGCATTTGCTCGTGGTAAGATAACATGTAGGGAAAACCGAATCTCCAAAACACGAACACTGCCAAAATGAAAATTACATTTATAATGTTTTTCCAATAACGTGAACAGTAGTTTATCATATCATCTAAATACTAAATCATTTGTTTTTCCTGAAAAGATTTGGAACGAATTCATTCAGACATCTGCGCCATGTGAGCCACTCATGATGTGTGCCCGGTGACTCATAATAACCAAACTGCAAACCTGCTTTTCTTAAAGTTTCTGCCAACTGCTGTGTACCTATGGTTTCCTCACTGCCCACACCGAGGAACAGATAGTTAACCTTTGATTTGAATTCTTCAGGACGTGAAAGTATACCACCATAGTTCTTGTTTATATCCAGACCGAATATTGCACCGCTGAAAGCACCTATATAAGAGAACTTGTCAAGATTGGAAAGCGTAACATCAAATGTCTGATGGCCACCCCATGAAAGTCCTGCCATGGCACGGTTGTCACGGTCGGTCTTTGTACGGAATGTTTTATCTATAGTTGGAATAAGGTCGGTGAGCAACACCTTATAGAAAGAAGCACCATACTGACTAATCTCAGCAGCGTTGCTGCCACCATTGCTGCCATCGAACGGAGCCTTCACGTCGCCACTCTCCATAACCACAATCATTGGCACAGCCTTGCCGGCAGCAATCTGATTATCCATAATATTCTGCATCATGCCCTGCTTAGACCATCCTGTTTCATCCTCGCCCATACCATGCTGCAAATACAGTACCGGATAACGCTTTTTCCCACTTGTTTCATATTCTGCCGGAGTATATACCATGGCTCTGCGCCATTCACCCTTGGCATTGGAATAATACTGGAAAGAACGTACCATGCCATGAGCTATGCCCTGTTGCTGACGATAATAATCGCCCTCTTTGCCTTCTGGAATCTCTATGCCTCCAGCCTGACGACAACATCCGAAGAATGTATCACTTGCAGGGTCAACCACAGAAACACCGTCGACAATAAAGAAATAATAATGGAAACCTACAACAAGCGGGTCGGTAACACCGGTCCAGACACCCTTGTCATCACGCTGCATATCATATTTCTTGCCACATATATCCACCTTTACATTGTTGGCAGTAGGAGCATTCAATGAAAAATAAGCACGACGGGCACTGTCAACCTTAGGAAACTTATTGCCCGGTTCGGCTGTAGAAGCCACCACAGCATCAGCAGGAATATCTATATGCGTGAACACAGGATAGCCCATGAGCTGAAGCATCTTATAAGCATAGCGACGACCAAGTTCTCTATATCCGGCAGCATCAAAATGAAGTCTGTCAGGACCATTGGTACATCCCTCTGAAGAAATAACATGAGCGGTGTGTACAGTCTTTGGCAATTCATCTATCTGTTTATTCATTGCCACACACACACCATGACCGTCAGCTCTTACCACTTCACCAGCAAGCAAAGGCACATCCTCGGTCTTTAAATGCAGGTCGGCAATCATCTGATTATACACAAAGGCAACCTTGTCTGCCCATGTCTTATCACCGGTGTTTGATTCACCCTGATGCAGCAGAATACCTTTTATTACACCCTTGGTCTGCGCTTTCTTAGCTAAAGCAATAAGACAATTATATGGATTGTTATCATAAGCCTTGAGCATGCCTTTCATCCACTGAGGAGCACGGGTCTTGACATAATTATCAACAGAATCTCTCATGAACGTTTCTATGTGGCAACCGCCAACAGCCACATTTATTACCCCCACACGAACATTCTTAGGTAAGCGGCTAACCATTTCACGACCAAAATAGTCTACCGGTGTAAGGCCTGTATTTTCACGGCAGAGAGGAGGCAAAGCTCTATACCATTCACCTTTCTTTCTGCCACGCGTGGCATCATTCACGGCAGACATCATCATGAAGCGGTCGTCAACTCCTTGAAGATCTTGAGGTTCAATCTTAGCGTTACCTTCCATGTTAGACTGACCAAAGCACAGGAAGATGTAAAAATTAGAATCCGGAGCCGCATTAACAGCAGTAGCGGAAAGCCACATAAAAACAAATGAGAACAACATTCTCATCAACAATGTTGAATTTTTCATATACACATATATTATTAAGCTTTTTATTTTTTATAGTGAAAGTAATCTATATCCACATAACCACCAGCCGCAACCGTAGCATAATTATAAATGCCGAAACGTGAGCCCATGAACATACGGCGGTAATCATACGTCATCTTGAAATTCTGTATTGCTGGAGTCCATGACTTACCGTCAGAACTATAAGACAATGTAGCCAGGTCTTTGCCAAGACGGAAGTCGGCATTTATCTTCAGATAAACTATATTTTTCTTTACCAGACTGCGAAGCACTTCCTTGCGCCGGTCTCCTGTCACTTCATGACTTTTATCACAGAGTTCCACCGACTCGGTTGTGGCAACAATATACTTTCTGCCGTTTTCATTAACTACCGACAACAATGCTGCATCACCCTGAAAGACACAGAAGCCGGCAACATCACCATTTTTCATCTTTGATACATCCATACGGATAACAGCCTCGCTCTCAGGACCCTCCATACGCTGACTTATGGTGTTGGGAGCCGTGAATATATTTGAAACAACACGTGATGTTTTCAATCTCAACCAACCATCACGTTCATTCAGAGACCAAGCCTCATCCACAGGATTATGATTCCATTGCCAATCAAGTGATAATTTTTTAGACTTAAAGTCATCACTGCTTACAATGGCACCACCATTGTAACCTTGGATTGGTTTTTCCATAACATCAGGCACATTGCCTTCGGCATCACCAAGCATTGGCCATCCGTCCTTCCATGTGCACGGTTCAAGCGTGGGAACTCTGCCCACACCGCCTCGGTCCTGGAATATCAGTCCATACCATTTGCCGTTGGGAGCATCGACAATAGTACCCTGTCCTACTCCGGCAAATCCGGCAAAGTTGGTTTCAAGTATCACCTTCTTCTCGTATGGTCCATGGATATTGTCTGAACGGAAACACACCTCACGGCGGAGATGTCCTCCGGTCCAGGAAATCATAAGCAGATAATATTTACCGTCATGCTTTATCATGCGCGAACCTTCAAGAAGTCCTTTCTCATCGCTGTCACGCTGAAACAGCACGGTGTGCGTGTCTTCTTTTACACTCTTCAGGTCAGAAGTCAGTTCCACCATTTCGCCGGTACCATAAACCACATAGACGCGATTGTCATCATCAAAGAACAGCGCTGCATCATGGAAATGCCTCAACCGGCTTACTTGCTGCCACGGACCCTCGGCATGCGCAGCCGTGAGAATATAGGTTTCTCCACCCGGATTGTCATTAGGAGCAAAGAGGGCATAGTATCTGCCATTATGAAACTTTAATGACGTTGCCCATTGCCCACGCCCATACACGGTGCCCTGCTGCATATCATATTTAGGAGAATCCGTAAGCCGCGGAAACATATATCCCACAGTGCGCCAGTTTACCAAATCACGGGAGTGCATCACCGGAGCTCCCGGCATAAGGTGCATAGTGGTACTCACCATATAGAAATCACTGTCTACACGGATAACATCCATATCGGGCACATCAGCCCAGATTACGGGATTCTGGAAAGTTCCGTTTTTGTCGTTGCCGGCAGCCATTACCGACTGCACAGACAACGACTCTAAACCTAAAAACGTACTAAATATTAAACACGAAATTCTTTTCATTCTACTATTTCACTTTTTTAATTGTTTTATGTGTTCCGTCTTTCATTATATGCTTCTCTATGACAACGCCAGTCTGCGGCTCTCCTGTCAACTTACGACCGTCGAGCAGATAATATTCTGTCTTGACAGGTGTCTGGTCTGATGACAAATTATCTATACCAGTAGGATTTTCGCCATCGTTGCTTAGATAAATATCCTTAATATAGAAAGGTGTATTGCCAAGACTCCAGAAACCAGCAATGTAGATGTGGCTTGTATTCAGAGCATTACCGGCATTGGTTTTCAGATTGGTCAAATCAATGACTTTATGAGTATCGTTGCCGAAATCTGTCATAGAAGGACTCCCCCAGTAACTATTTGCATCAAACAAACGGAAAGAAACTCCGGCAGAAGAAGTCTGTTTCAAGTCTACAACAAGATATTTATAACCCGACAAATCAATGCCTGAAGGATATTCCCATCCGCCAAATCCATACTGACCTGTTGTAAGTGCGCCGGTGGCTTCATCAAATGTTCCAGTAGCATATATAGAAGGATTGAAACAGTCTTCTGTCAGAGGAAACATACTGACACATATATTAACCTTTGCGGTGAACACATTGCCGCTTACATCTGTATACTCATAAGTAAAGACACAGTTTCCGACACTGCACGCTACAATTCTAACACCATTATAGAAAGCAATATCAGGATTGCTGCTTACAACTCTGCACTTTGAAGTAACATCAATAGTTTTGCCTGTTACCGTTGTGGCTGATATATTGACAAGATTGGCTGTAGCAGGCATTACATTAATAACAGTTTTATCGGCTGCAATATCAACAACTGCGGAATCTGCCCTACTCAATGTTTCCTGTTGCCTGATTACATTGTCAGCGGCATACTGTTTATACCATTTGAAGCAAGCAGCAGCACAAGCTTCCTCATTACCGTCGAAAGCAGGAGTAACAGTCTTGGAACTAATATATTTATCAATGTCTATATAACATCCCGTACCTGAAAGGGTCATGGATATATTTCCGTAATAGTCAATAAGTTTCTTATATGCCACGCCCCATTTGGATGTAGTCGCCGTAGCCCACGTGCCCAGATTGGCAGGCACCCATACGCCATGTTCATTATAGTGACCGCTACCGTCTGTTTTTTCAGGACTCCAGTCTACCTCAGTGATGATAACAGGATTTGTTTCTACCACAGGCACCAGAGTCTTGAAAGATTCCGTTATTCCGTCTATATTTGGACTGTCATCACTGCTGTCATACCATCCGGGATAATCATGCACGGCATAACCTATATTATATCCGGTAACGGGATTGGAAGCATAAGACTTGTAATTGCCTTGCCATCCTGAACCCGGCACCCATATTATACCGGTGAAGCCATTGGCTCTGATTGTATCTGCTATAGGTTGGAAATAATCATGCAGAGCAGTGGCTGTCTCTTCTCCTTCAGCATCGTAAACCTTAACCGGTTCATTGGCAAGTTCCAGACTTATACTGCCGGCATACTTGCGTATTGAATCATTCTTAGAAACAATATTCCATACCGTGAGCAGATATTTCTGATAGGCATCGCCTACACTGAGACTGGCGGGACATACTCCCGGAGGACGCACAACAACATAAAGTCCGTGTCCGCGAGCTTCACTGACAAGCGGATAATAAAGAGACTTCATGTATTTGGAAAGTCTGTCGGCACTGAAAGCCGATATATCAGACTCTCCTGTAACGGAACTTCCAGGTGTATTGGTCCAACAGGGGTCCAGATGCAGGCGGAAAACATCACAATAAGCACCTTGTGCTGTATCAGTGATAGCCGTAAAAAGTTTTTCAAAATAACTCAGACAGCTAGATACATTCTCGTCCGTAGAACTACTACCCCAACGGTATCCATTAAAATAAGGACTAGGTGTATCCATTACTCCATGCAGCACTACTATGTTGCCATGGGCATCCTTCAGATTCTTACCGTCAACATGCAAATCAGAAAGCGTGCCATACTGAGCCACGGCAACCAAAGGCATCAAAAAAGTTATAAGAATTGTTACAATTGTCTTTCTCATCATTGAATTACAGGTATATTGATTTAAACTGCCACAAAAATACAGTAAAATTCCATAACCTTTTTTACGGTATGTATCAAATACTTTGGATTTTGCATCATGAAAACTATTTGATACATCACGAAAAGTAATATAACATATATTTAATGTAAATTTGCAGTCATAACTTTTGCAAAACATTATTTTATGAAAAAGACAATTACTTTTCTCGGTTGTCTGGCCGCGACAACTATCATGAGCGCCCAAACGGCTTCATTCAGCTATTTCAAATATAGCGGCAACGATGAACGGTTCAACGTGAACATAGACAAAAACAGTCAGTATCTGAACCCTATTCTGGCAGGTTTCTATCCAGACCCTTCGGTATGTCGCGTGGGAGACACCTACTATATGGTGAACTCTTCATTCAGTTTCTTTCCGGGAGTTCCTCTCTCTACAAGTAAAGACCTTGTAAACTGGACCGCCGCAGGACATGTACTTGACAGGGAATCACAGGTTCCTTTGCAGATGCAAGGAGTGTCAGGTGGTATCTTTGCACCGGCAATCAATTACAACAAAAACAACAAGACGTTCTATATGATTACCACAAACGTTGGTAAAGGCAACTTCTTCGTAAAGAGTAAAGACCCCAAGAAGGGATGGAGCGAACCAATATACCTGCCTAAAATAAATGGTATAGACCCTTCTTTCTGCTTCGACAATAAAGGGAAAGCTTATATCGTTCACAATGCTCCTGTTACAGGCGAGGCTGCATACGAAGGTCAACGTGCCATCAGACTATTTGAATTTGATGTTAAGGGTGATAGCATAAAAGGTGATTTCACTGAGATTGTAAGAGGTGGAACTCACGTTGACAAACAACCTATTTGGATTGAAGGTCCACACCTATATCACATTGGTAGCTACTATTACCTGATGTGTGCAGAAGGTGGTACTTGCGCTTGGCATAGCGAGGTTATCTTTAGAGCTAAAAATCCAAAAGGACCTTGGGAAGAATTTCCGGAAAATCCAATTCTGACACAGCGTACAGGTCTTGACCCTAACCGTAAAGACTTTGTGTCTAGTGCCGGACATGCAGACCTTGTTGAAGATGGCAAAGGTAATTGGTGGGCAGTATTCTTAGGTTGCAGACCATACGAAGAAGATATGTATAACACGGGACGTGACACTTATTTGCTTCCTGTGACATGGAAAAACGGATGGCCTGTAATACTTGAAAAGAATACAGCCATTCCTACAGTTAACAAGAAAAAGGGACTACAACCAAAGGGACAGAACTTCTTTACAGGCAACTTTGACTATAAAGATGAATTTAATGAAGGGACTCTAAACTCCAGATGGATGTTCTTGCGCAATCCTTCTAAATTCTGGAATATCAAAGATGGCAAATTCAATATAACCCAACTATCCGGAAACATCTATAAAAGAGAGCCTTCTTCTGCTATATGGGTAAGACAACAGCACACATTTTTCTCTGCCGACACACAGGTTGACTTTACTCCAAAGAATGACAAGCAACTTGCCGGCATGGCTCTACTTCAAAACGAGCAATTCAACTTTGTACTCGGTAAGACACTAAGAAACAACAAACCTGTTGTTGTGTTGACAAGAGCAGCAAAAGGAACTTCAGAAATAGCCTCTGCAGAACTTCAAGGAAACAAAACTCTGAAACTGAAAGTTGAAGGCAACGGAAGATATTATAACTTCTACTATGCTGAGGGCGATGAAAATTGGCAACTTCTTGCCAAAGGTGTTGATGCCGCTAATCTGAGCACTCAGCAAAGTGGTGGGTTCATTGGTGCCTGCATAGGACTATACGCTACTGACGGGAGACAATAATCTCTCGTCAGCATTTCATAGCACAGTTTCAGCCATATAACGACACATGGCAATGCCTTCAGAGCGTATGGTTTTATCACCTCATTTCTTATGAATGAAGGCACAAGGTCGGACGGTGACATGCTGGTGAGCAGAAATGCGAACACCATAAGCGCAACATCCCACTTGCTACGTTTCCATGGAGCAGACACATACCATACGGCTACTCCTATCAGGGCTATGATATAGGTACTGGACTCACTGCCGGTGCTGAAAAGTACAACAAAGAGCAATACGGAAGCCAGCCATGCAAAACGAAAAGGCTGGTTTTTATATTGCTTTATGCGTAGATAAGGCGCAGCAAAAAGCATCAGTCCGGGAATAATCAACCACAAGTCAGAATAATTCAAATGCGTAATCTTACGCACCATACCCAACAGGGATATATTCTGCATCACGGAACACAAATTGGCTTCATTTTTCTGCATCAGGCATACATACCATTCCTTATACTGGGAAATCACATAGTCAGGACTGCTTATCAGCATAGGAAGCACAAATAACAATGCACTCCATCCGATAAATGACAAGATAAACTTTAACTTATGTCTGGAGAAAAAGAAGAATGCCAAACCTACTATGCCGTACAGTTTGACAAAGGTTCCTATAAGAATGAACAATGTTGCCCATATATCCTTTTCTTTCTCTATACAACAGAACGCAAGCAGAATAGAAGCTACAATCACGATATTGAACTGGCTCATGAACAATGCTGTGAGCAGTTCGTGGGCACAGAACCAAAGAATGAATATATGATTACGCTTCTGAAGTGGCAACTTTCTGACGGCATAATACAACAAGGCTGCCATAAGCACAAGCCAGAACATAAGTCCCAGCGGATGGGGCAACAAGGCAAACGGAGCTATTATTATACTGAAAAACGGTCCGTAATGATTTACATCAAAATACTCTGCCGGATAAGCAGCATACAGCGACTGCCCATTGACAGTATGGAAGAATACGCCCTTGAAAATCAAGAAGTTATTACACTTATGGATTTTCATAAGACTGGCTATCAAAGGCAGGAGCAACCACAGCCCCAACAATGTGCGGTAATCAGAAAAGAATGGCTTTGAGAAAAACACAGCTAATTTATGTTTCATTTTTTACATCTAGGTTATTTACTTACGAGATGCAAAAGTAAAGAAAATAAATGAATTATATTTATTTTTACTACTGCTTTTTTTCTACCATTCATCGAACTGCAGTTCCAGTTCTATATACTTGGGCGGTTCGGGCATACCTTCATCCTTGGGATTGGAAACAGAAAGTCCCATAAGACGAATGGGATTCTGAGCAGAATACTCCACTTGCTTAAGCAACTTCTTTGCCAAAGGAAGTATATCTTCTTTGGTACGCAATATTCTGTATTGGGATAAGCTCCGGGTTATCTGCGTGAAATCGGCAAACTTTATCTTCAGTGTTATCGTGGTACCGGCAAACTCACTCTTCTCTATGCGGCGCACCAACTCCAAAACCGTGTGATACAACTCTATTATAACGGCAGACTTACGACTTATATCCTCAAGAAAGGTGGTTTCGCAACCTACAGACTTCCTTACATAATCGGTTATCACCGGACGGAAATCTATTCCACGGGCATACTGATAGAACACGTTTCCCATTTTGCCAAACTCTTGCACCAGATGCTGCAGCGGACAGCGGCGCAAGTCTTCGCCTGTGAAAATGCCCATGAAATGCATGTGCTCAGCCGTCTTGCGACCTATACCCCAAAACTTTTCTATGCTTAAAGCCGATATGAAGTCTAGAGCCTTGTCAGGATGTATCACCGTTATACCATCGGGCTTACGGTAATCAGACGCTATCTTTGCCAGGAACTTACAGTAAGAAACTCCGGCAGATGCCGTGAGATGAACTTCATCCAAAATTCTCTGTTTTATATCTTTGGCTATTTCCACACCAAGCGACATGCCTTTCTTGTTTTCAGTAACATCCAAGAAAGCCTCATCTATAGATATAGGTTCTATAAGATCCGTGTATTCCTGAAATATCTTATGTATCTTATCAGATACCTCCTTATATACGGGATACCGCCCCGGAACTATAACAAGATTCGGGCACTGACGTTTGGCACGTGACATGGGCATGGCAGAATGAACACCATACTTGCGGGCTTCATAGCTAGCTGTAGACACTACTCCACGAGGACCATCATATCCGACAGCCAAAGGAACACCGCGTAAATTCGGATTATCCCTCTGCTCTACAGATGCGAAAAAAGCATCCATGTCTATATGTATGATCTTGCGTTCTGTCATAAGCAAACTTTTACATAAAAGTATTCCTATAGGGAATATTGCTTTAAGGAATGCAAACATAAGCAAAAAAGTTCAATTATATGCCTTAAAAACAAAAAACTTCTGCATTTCTTTTATCATGCAGAAGTTTTTCTTTATCTATTCTCAAAGAGAATAATTACCATACTTGAGCACGTTTATTCTTAGGCAAGAACAGTTTGTCACCACTCTTGACATTGAAAGCCTTATACCATGCGTCTATCATAGGAAGCGCACCATTCACACGAGCCTCATTAGGAGAGTGAACATCAGACTTTATGAGATAGTCAAGAATCTGTGGAGTGGCATTCCCAGCCCACACGCGTCCCCAAGCAAGGAAGAAGCGCTGCTCCGGAGTGAAGCCATCCTTTACGCTGAGCGCATTTTTCTTCATGGCATTCTGAAATGCACGGAAAGAAATGTTCAGACCACCATTATCTCCTATGTTTTCACCTAGAGTCTGCTTACCGTTGATATGTACACCCGGTAAGATTTCTATGCCAGCAAAATGATCCTCAAGCACCTTTGTGCGCTTTTCAAAATTCTTCTTGTCAGTAGCCGTCCACCAATTAACCTGATTACCGGTCTTGTCGAACTGAGAGCCCTGGTCGTCAAAGCCATGACTCATCTCATGACCAATCACGGCACCGATGGCACCATAGTTAACGGCATCGTCAGCCTCGGAATCAAAGAAAGGTGGCTGCAAAATGGCTGCAGGGAAACAAATTTCATTTGTAGTAGGATTATAGTAAGCATTGATGGTTTGCGGAGTCATGCCCCATTCTGTCTTGTCGACTGGTTTGTTGACATTGCGCTTTATGTTGTCATCAATGAACCACTGGGAGACACATGCCATATTATCATACAGAGACAGACTGTCTTCAATCTGCAAACCGGAATAATCCTTCCATTTGTCAGGATAACCAATCTTTATAATATAGTTGCTCAGTTTGTCTATAGCTTGAGCCTTAGTGGCTTTACCCATCCATGTGGATTCCTGAATACGCTCTTTCAAGGCAGCCTGGAGATTGTGCACCAGCTCGAGCATGCGCTTCTTGCTGCTATCCGGGAAATATTTCTCTACATACAGTTTGCCTATAGCCTCACCAAGGACTCCACTTACAAGACCCACAGAACGCTTCCAGCGCGGACGGTCCTGCTGAACACCGGTAAGCACCTTGCTGAACTCGAAGGACACTGCACGGAAATTATCACTAAGCAGACTTGTGGCACCCATGATGGTTTTGATTTCTGCATAAGCCTTGAGGTCATCAAGTGAGGTCTCGGCAAGAAGTTTCTCTACAGCATGAATAGGCTCCGGCTGACCAACATCAACATAGTTGAATGCAGGATAACCTGAAAGCAGGAACACGTTGCCCCAATCTATGCCTGGGAAACTGTCTACAAGCTGAGCATAGGTCATCTTATGGTAATTGCCACTGATGTCACGCAGTTTCACCTGACCGTAGCTTTCCTTTGCTATGGCTGTCTCTATTGCCATAACAGCATTCATCTTTTTCTCTGCAGCAGCCTCATCATAACCAACCAGCATGAAGAGCTTTTTCATGTAGAGCTTATATGCATCACGCACTTTCTTTGTCTGGTCATCATCTTTGAAATAATAGTCACGGTCACTGAGTCCTAGTCCACCCTGACCAATGGAGACAATATTCATGTCGGCATTACGCAAGTCGGCACCTACCCCAATACCATACATCATGGTATTGCCACCCTTGTGATCAAGCTCTGCTGTAACGAGTTGATACTCCTTACGGTTCTTTATTGCTGCAATACGGTCAAGAACAGACTTCAATGGAGCATAGCCGTCACGATTCAGCCGGGCACTGTCCATCATAAGTTTGTATATGCTGCCAATCTTCTGCCCCAAAGAACCTTTCTGTTGTGGCTTTCCTGCATATTCCTCTATAAGATTATGTATTCTGATTTCATTCTGATCATACAGGTCTGTGAACGCACCGTTCATAGGATGCTCAGCGTCTAGAGGATGAGACTTCAGCCAATTGCCGGCTGCATAATGGTAAAAATCGTCTCCTGGCTTCACACTTGTGTCAAGATTAGCCTTGTCGATACCTGAAGACAAGCCCTGTGCCCCGGCTGTAAGAGCCATCATGGACAGAGCCATAAAAATCATTTTTCTTTTCATACGTTTTTATTAGAAGTATTATTATTTGTTTTTTCCCATTCTTTACTCACTTCATCAATGTCTATGCCAAGAAGCCGCATCTGATGAAACACGTCAGGCAGCGTCTGCTCTATGAAGTTTTTCTTGCGTGAAGCCATGATTTCATCACGGGCACCCGGAGAAACAAAATATCCAAGACCACGCTTATTGTATATCACTCCGTCACGAGCCAACAGGTCGTATGCCTTAACAGCTGTATTGGTATTCACCTCCAGCATAACGGAATATTCACGTACACTGGGTATACGGTCGTTGCCGGCATACTTGCCCGCAAGAATTTCATCACAAAGGCGGTCTGCCATCTGTACATATATAGCTTTATCATTACTGAATATCATAAGTTCACTAATTTATTGTTTATCACCTGTGTGCGCTTGAACAAATTATATGCCATGACATAATTTGCAACAGCAAGCAGGATACATAATGTTATCTCATAAGGAACATATCCCTTGGGTACGCAGAAAGAGAGCGAAAATAGGACTGTCAGTGCCAACGTGCCGAATATCCACGCATGCTTGCGGAACAGATAACCACAAAGCAAATATGCCGACTGCACCAGTATGCCGAATGAAACAACATACCATGTTGACAGAGCCCCTCTGTAATCCACAAACCGTCTTGTCAAAACACCTGTTGCGTATCCTACAGAATAACTGTCTTCTGATATCAGATTTATCTTGCCGGAATGCGGACTAACAACATCATAAGTAGCTGAGAAATAAGCAGGAAACACAGCACTGTAATGATTGTCTATCAACAGCGGAAGCAACAACATGCGCAGGATATCAGCTAAAATCAATGCCAAAACAAATACCAATGTTCCGATAACAACCACCTCTATCCAACGCACAAAGAATTTCTCTATGGATGAGGACGGAATCATAAGGAACGACACTCTTCCTCTAAATGCAGACATATTCGAGAAAATCATGCTGCTACCGATAAACATACTGGCAAAATATATAATAAGACAGGTGTTTACTGATATTATAAGATACGTGGACGAAAGATCTGCATTGCAGGTTTTACTGAGGTTTGCGCCACCATACATAAACAACATCATAAAAAAGAAACACGCAAGCGTGAACCCTATGAATATCCTGAATATACGCCAGCGCTCTGATACAATGGTATATCTCAACAGATAAGAGAAGCGTTTCAAGTCAAATTCTGCCATAATCCTTATACGTTAATCCACTTGTTATTTATTACCTGCATTCGTTTGAAAAGCCAATAGGAAGCCATATACTGGACTACTATAAGCACCAAATCCATGACATCTATTATCAAAATATCAGATTTGCTCAACATTGCCATAACCGCAGACTCCATATCACCATATATGACTGCATAAACTGCCAAACTAAAGAAAGAAAATATAAACATCGACAATGCAGACAGAAGTACGGCATGACGACGGAAAAACACACCACCGAGCAAGAACCATGAATGTATCCAGATTATTGTTAATATCTGCTCAGCTGCATCAAGGGCACTTTTTCCATTTAAAACCACATGATACCAATCGCCGGTAAACAGAGCCGGGATGCCGGAAAGTTGTTCCCCGGAAAAGAACCATACACCAAACAGCATTCGCAATGCATCTGCAAGCATGAACGCCACAAAGACACTTATAGTCCATACAATCAAAGAACTAGCAAGAAGAACAACATATTTCTCTATGTTAGACGAAGGTTGCATCATCAACGTGATGCGTTTCTGCTTGGTTTTGAACATAGAATAAGTGCAGCACACACCAATGATAGAATACGCAAGTATAGCAAACTTTATCAGACTTATATTGTCCTGAATGCTCTCTCCAAAGAACAAATTTATAATCTCAACAAAGAGAAATGTAAGAAACGCGCCAAGAAAGACGCCCAGACTCTTTGACCTGTTCTGCACCAACTGCCATTTAAGCAGCAGCCAAAAGCGATGTATATTGAATGTTTCCATTTTCATCATTGTTTTATTATTTCATTAGTCCTTTTGTAACGGCATTGAACAGCAGTTCCAGATTCATTGTGGTTTCCTCACCGTCACCACGTTTTGTTATAACGGCATTGCCTTGCAGTGAAGGTTCGGCATAGATAACATCATCACCCATTTCTCCAGGAGAGCGGTATTCAAAAGCGTATCTGTCACATATATCACCTACAGAAGCATTGAGCAACAACTGCGAATGGTCAAGTATAAGAATATGATCTAGCAAAGATTCCACGTCATGCACCTGATGGGTAGAAATTATCATAGTGCGGTCTTCACTCATATTCCGGGCAATTACCTTGCGGAACTGACTTTTTGAAGGGATGTCCAGACCATTAGTAGGTTCATCCATAAGCAGCAGTTTGGTTCCTGATGCCAGAGCCATACTCATGAAAACTTTCTTTTTCTGCCCCATTGACAAAGCATTCAACTTCATAGACGAAGGCAGTTCAAAGTCTTTAAGGCATTCATTGAGTACATCTCGGCTGAATCTGGGATAAAATGGTTCATTCAACTTCACGTAAGCGTCAAGCGACATGGCCGGCAACTCATATTCTTCAGGTACGAAAAAAATTTCTCCCAATATATCAGAACGACGAAGACTTGTTTCCACTCCATCAAATCTGATGTTGCCGCTTTTGGGAAATAGCAATCCGCTTATAAGATACAGCAGAGTACTCTTGCCCATTCCGTTCTTGCCCAGCAGACCATAAATACAATCCTCTTTAAGCGAGAGATTAAAATCTTCGAAGATGTTATGCTTCGAGCCTGCATATTTATAATTCAAATTCTCTATCTCTATCATGACTTCTGTTTTTATATGTTATTTCTTTTCCATTTTGTCTGTCATCGTAAGCAACACATCACTCTGTGGATTCATTACAAGCACATTGCTCAGCAGTTCCATGCCATTGTTGCTTTCTGAAGCCTTGTAATAGTTAACAGCCATTATATTAGTGTTTACCATAACATAATCCATCTTTTCATCTGCCAACTCATAATTATTCTTCTTTGAGTTCCATGCGCGATGCTCTACACTGTAACCGCTATCTGTATAAACGTAATCAAGCATATAATAGTTTTCCAACTGCTGTTTCACAGTATTCCACTTCAGGGCTTCCTTAGACGCCAAACGATTCTGGTCGTCATAAGAGAAGCGATACTGAAGTTTCTGAGAGAGATAATTTCCTTCTTTGCTGAGAACTTCCATGTTCATAACCTTGTTGTTCTCGACACTGGCATTATAACAATAGTCACCATTGTTGTTTGATGTTGCAACATTAAAGTACATTGCCAAAACTGTTGCTGTTGTAATAATTGTCTCCATTTTATTGCTATTTTTATTTGTTATTTTACTATACTTTTGTTCATGTCTTGTTGTACTGTTTGAGTGTACTACTTGAATAGAACACTGCAAAGGTGAACAAAATATCAATACCCTCCAAGCTTTTTCGCAATTATTTCTTCAAAAAGCCCCATATTTAACATTCGTAAACATAATATTCTATATATGCAAACGATTACGCAGCTATTTATATCCTTAACATACCCAAGCAGAACACTCTAAAAGAAAATAGTTGTAACTTAGCCGAAAATATTATTATTACCTATTATACATAACATGAAAAATATCTATATTATCATTTTTGCATTGATGTCTGCAGTAAACGTAATGGCACAAGGCTGGCCCTCTGACTATAAAGGAGTTATGCTTCAAGGATTCTACTGGGACAGCTACAGCGAAACAAAATTGACTAATCTGGAAAGCAAAGCTGACACATTATCCAAATACTACCAGCTGATATGGGTTCCACAAAGCGGATACTGCAACAATCTGACTAATCAAATGGGGTATGCTGATATATGGTGGTTCGACCAGAAGAGCGCATTCGGAACTGCTGATGAACTTAAATCTATGATAAGTACGTTCAAGAGTAAAGGACTCTACACCATAGCCGATGTGGTAATAAATCATAAGAGCGGAAATACCAACTGGTGTGATTTCCCCACAGAGACTTGGAATGGACATGGAACTATTTCATGGAGCTTGGCTGATATATGTTCAAATGATGATGAAGGTAAAACAAAAACCGCAGGTTACAATGTAACAGGAGCTGAAGATACCGGCATTGACTTTGACGGAAGCAGGGATTTGGACCACACAAGTACAAACGTACAGAACAATATTAAACTGTATCTGCAGTTTCTTAAAGAGGAAATGGGATACACCGGTTTCCGTTATGACATGACAGGAGGATATGCTCCTAAATATACAAAGATATATAATGAGAGCGCAGACCCAACATATAGTGTGGGAGAATATTGGATGAGTGACGGAATAAGTGGTCTGAAATCATGGATTGACGGTACAGGGAAGACCAGCGCTGCTTTCGATTTTCAGTTGAAATGGCTCATAAACAGTGCTTTTAATAATGGTGGAACTTATTGGAAGAATCTGGCAAACTATACTACAAACAGTCTTATTGGTGATACCAATTACAGAAGGTATGCTGTAACATTTACCGACAATCACGATACAGGACGAGCAAGCGACAATATGCTGAAAAACAATATAGAGGCTGCAAATGCATATATTCTTACTATGCCGGGCACTCCCTGTGTATGGCTGACGCATTGGAAGACTTACAAAAAAGCCATAAAGAAATTAATTACAGCAAGGAAACTGGCTGGAATAAGCAATCAAAGTGAAGTGATTTCTTCTACCGGAGAAACTCAGGGATACAGTGTAAGCGTGAAAGGTTCTGAGGGAAACTTGCTGCTCTGCCTGGGAACCACCACTGCCAATACAGACGGATACAAACTTGCCGTAGAGGGCGAAAACTACAAACTGTACATAAGCAACAGTATAGACATAAGCAGCATAAATAATATCGGAGATGAAGACGAAAGCGTAAAATTGCCAGACTTCGTAACTGCACAAGAAGGTACATACGCTTATTTTGAAGCTCCAAGTAACTGGGCAAGTACAATTCGCGTATGGGCTTGGTATAATGACAACAGTAATCTGTATGGCAATTCAGCAACATGGCCAGGAGAAATAAGCACAAGCGATATAAGCTATGTGGGAACAAACAATGGAAACAGTGTTTATCTATGGAAATACAGCGGTACAAACACGGCTCCTGACAAGATAATATTCAACGACAAAAGTAATCAGACCGGCAACCTGACTTTCACCAACGGAGGATATTATACATACGCTGACGGGTTGATAGGCACAGGCATAGCAAAAACTATAACCGACCAAGTTAAAACCGGTAACGGCAAATGGTATAATATAAATGGAATACAACTGAATAGCAAGCCATCTGCCAAAGGCGTATATATACACAACAACAAGAAAATAGCCATACTGTAAATATCAGAGAAACAACATCTTTATACATTTGAGTATATTTTTTAAAATTTATTATTACCTTTGCACCGTGATGGCAAACAGCTTATAATCACGAAACATATACTATTACTCAAATGAGAAAGATTTTATTAACACTGACTACTGTCTTTATGGCAGTAAACTTCTGTAATGCCCAAAACATTCAACTTCATTATGATTTGGGGCACACCCTTAACAGTGACCTTACTTCAAGGCCAAGTGTGACAACAACCGTAGAAATGTTTAAGCCAGACAAATGGGGCAGCACTTATTTCTTTACCGACATTGACTACCAACGCGATGGCGTAGCAGGGGCTTATTGGGAAATTTCGCGTGAAATAAACGTTACCAAAAACAAGCAATGGGCTGTTCATGTGGAATACGACGGTGGTCTGAATTCTAACGAGGAAACATGGAACGCTACACGTTTTCAACATGCAGCATTGGCAGGCGGTGCATGGAACTGGCACTCTGCAGACTTCTCACGCACATTTTCTGTTCAAGCCTTATATAAATATTACTTCAAAAACCGTCACTATGGAACACATCCATTCAGTGGTTTCCAGTTAACCGAAGTATGGGGCTTACAGTTTGCCAAAGGACTTTGCACCTTTGACGGTTTCTGCGACCTATGGTATGACCCTAACGCAAATGGAAAATGGATAATTCTTTCAGAACCGCAATTCTGGTTCAACATGAACAAACTGAAAGGATGGAACGACATCAATTTGAGTTTAGGCTCAGAAGTTGAGATTTCCAATAATTTCGTATGGAACGATAACGGCAAACATAATAAATTCTATGCTCTGCCAACAATAGCAGCTAAATGGACATTCTAACTATATAAAAGAAAAATCATTAAATTTTTAGTTACGATATTATCATGTTGAAAAAACTTTTGGGTTTCGACCCTAAGACTATGAAGGTGCGCACTGAAATAATTGCAGGTGCTACAACTTTCTTAACTATGAGTTATATCCTTGCCGTGAACCCTACTATTCTTTCATCCACCGGCATGGACAAAGCAGCGCTGTTCACAGGCACGGCAATAGCCTCAGCCATAGCCACACTGCTATTGGCATTCATGGCAAAGTTGCCATTCGCACAAGCCCCATCAATGGGTCTGAACGCATTTTTTGCTTACACCCTCTGCCAGGCAATGGGCTACACATGGCAACAGTCTCTGGCTATAATGCTTGTAGAAGGATTTATATTTATCATGATTACCTTTTTCAATATCCGGGAACTGATATTGAACAGCATCCCACAAGACCTGCGCTTTGCCATTTCTGCAGGCATAGGCATGTTCATTGCTTTCATCGGACTGAAGAATGCCGGCATCATAGTGGCAAATCCTGCCACATTCGTAGGTTTAGGCAAGTTCACGCCTTCTGCTATTCTTGGACTGGTTGCTATTGTACTAAGCGGTGTTCTTATGGCACGCAAGGTAAAAGGCTCTCTTTTCTATGGCATCATAATAGCCACCATAATTGGAATTCCATTGGGAGTGACTGAGATTCCAAGCGGATGGCTGCCAGTTTCTGCACCACAGTCTCTGTCACCTGTTTTCTGCAAGTTCGACTTCAACGGCATATTGAATCTCCAGACCATACTGGTGATATTCTCACTGCTATTGATTAATATCTTCGATACCGTGGGAACTCTTGTCGGCTTGGCTTACAAAACCGGCATAGTAAAAGCAGACGGCAACATTCCACACGTGAAAGAAGCCATGATGAGCGATGCCATAGGCACAACATGCGGAGCTTTTCTCGGAATAAGCACCATCACTACATATATAGAAAGCGCATCGGGCATTGCCGAAGGCGGACGTTCCGGAATGACATCTCTTGTAACCGGACTGCTGTTTATCGTTTCATTGCTCCTTTCACCTATATTTCTGCTTATCCCAAGTGCTGCTACAAGTGGTGCATTGGTATTGGTTGGCGTACTGATGCTCGATTCCGTGAAAAAGATAAACCTCTCTGATGTGAGCGAAGCATTCCCGTCTTTCATCACAATGATAACCATGGTGCTCTGCTACAGCATTGCTGACGGTATATGCCTCGGAATATTGAGCTATGTAATAATCAAATTATGCACGGCACAATGGAAGGCTCTAAACCCGACACTCATCGTGTTGTCTATACTCTTTATTATAAACTTTGCGTTGAATTGACAATATACAATACGCGGAAGCCTGCAACGAATTCAGACTTCCGCGTATATTTGAATCTAATTAAGCAAGCACTTAGGCTTATTATTCTGCACCCTCTTTATTTGCATCTTCATCTGACACCTTCTTTGGACCACGAACCTTGTCCCTAACCGTTATACCACTTTTTATCTCTATGTTTATACCGTCACTGAGACCGGTTGTTACTTTTCTACGCACGTATGTTTTCTTATCCTCACTACCTTTTATTATATATACGTATGTATCATTGCCCTGAAATTCTATGGCACTCTCAGGAACTGACAACACGTGATTTGCCTCTGCAAGCACAATCTCGGCATTGGCACTGTATCCGCTTCTGATTTTATTACCATTCACGACACTCACAGCAGCCTTGAGTTCAAATTGGTTGGCACCATTACTTTCTACGGCCTTAGGAGAAATATATTCCAGACGAGCCTCCAACTTAGTATCCTGCAAAGCCCCTATGGTAATCTTCATAGGCATACCCGTAACCAGTCGACCGACCTCTGTTTCATCTATATTACCACGGAATATAAGGTCATTCATATTAGCTACTGTCGCAATTGTGGTACCATCATTGAACGTGTTGCTCAATATCACAGTATTTCCCACCTTAACAGGAACATCAAGAATAAGTCCGCTTATCGTAGAGCGGATAAGAGTACTGCTGGTATTGGCATTGCTCTTAGACACACCGTCACGCACCACTTCCAGATTGTCTTCACTGGCACGCACTTCTTCTTCAGCCTGTCTGTAAGTCTGTCTGAGTTTATCATATTCATCAGCACTAACAAGTCCCTTGTCATAAAGCACCTTTTCACGCAGATAATCTGTCTTAGCCTGCTTCACGTTAACATTTGCCAACCTTAATCGAGACTCTGCACTAGAAAGCTGAGACATATCAGGAATCACTTTCACCTTAGCTATTATTTCCCCCGCCTGTACCATATCACCGGATTCTTTCATCAGTTCGGTTATGATACCGGAAATCTGCGGTTTCACGTTTACTTCATTACGAGGCTCAATCTTACCTGTAACAATAGTTGTTTTTCTGATGTCTTTCATCGTAGGAGAAAATTCCTCATACTCCACAGTCTTTGGCTGTGACTTAATCCAAAGGAACACGAATGTCCCCACAAATATCAAAGCAATAAGAACTGCTACAATAAGTTTGAAATATTTTTTCATGATTAATGTATTTATATTCTAATTTATTATTTACTCATCTCGCATTGCATCCACTGGTTTGATGCTCATGGCACGGAAAGCCGGAGCCAGACCAGCCAATACACCAAGAATACTTATCAGAATGGCTGCCCCTATAGCTGTCCAGAACTGAATCTGGAAATGAGCTGCAAGAATGCCATCTGTCGTTGTGCCCACTTCAAGCATCTGGAGTATTATCACGGCAAACATTATTCCACTCATGCCCGCGACTGATGTAAGCATTATGCTCTCGGTGATAATCTGGGACAGAATCACTTTAGGCGTAGCACCTATGGCACGCCTGATACCTATTTCTGTGGTGCGTTCCTTCACTGTCACCATCATTATATTGCTTACGCCTATGGAACCTGCAAACAAAGTCCCTATACCCACAAGCCATATCATAAAGTTCACTCCGGTAAAGAGACTATCCAAGAGTCCGAACATCTCTTCTGTATTAAGTAAGGTGATAGCCTTCTCATCTGTAGGGTCCACACTATGCGCCTTGCCTATAATACGGCATATACGGGGAGCCAGCTCACTTACAGAATAACCACGTTTCACCGTCATACTTATAAGATGTATGTCATTACCCATATTATAAGCCTGCTGCATCACTGTTATCGGAACAATAACACTCTCTTGAGAACTACCGTTGATGTTGATGCCACCGGTAGTATAGTCAACACCAACGACACTATAGTACACAGAGTCTATGCGAACTAGTTTTCCCAAAGGATTTTCACCATTGGCAAACAGATTCTTATATATTTTCTTGCCCAGCACACACACTTTGCGATGTTGCGCCATATCCATGTCGTTAAGATACCTGCCGTAATAAATCTTCGGTTCAGACACCTTGGCATACTCAGGCAAAAGTCCTTTAACCACACAATCTGCCTTTTTATCCCCATAGATAGTTTTGCTACCCCAATTGGAAAGCATCGGCGAGACCACATCAAGTTCAGGTATCTGCTCTTTCAGGCGTGTCACATCATCATAGGTCATCATCCACTTGCGTCCCTTACGGAAACCAGCGTAAGGCTTTGTTGTTTCCTGGGCAAAGATTATTCCCGAATTAGTTGCAAACCCCGCGAAGTTACTATTGAGCAGTTCTTTAGTCCCATTGCCTCCACCGATAAGGAAAACAAGCATAAACACACCCCAGAACACGCCAAACCCCGTAAGGAAAGAGCGCGTTTTGTTACGCGTTATAGTATCAAGTATTTCCTTATATGTATCAAAGTCTATTCTCATGTTATTCTACTCTTAAAGCCTCTATAGGTCGTATTCTGGCAGCCTTACGGGCAGGTATAACGCCAGCAACTGTACCTGCTATTATCATCACCATAGTAACAGCAATGCAAGTGTCAAACCCTACCGTAGGATTTGAAAACACCGTAGCCTCAAAATCTCCCATCTTTACAATTTTGTGCCCTATTGTGGCATCCATGTATTGATTGGCAAGCATACCGAGCATCATACCGATGTAACCAAAGAATGTTGTAATTATGATACTCTCTGTAATTATCAGTCTCAATATACTTAGCGGTTTAGCTCCTATAGCCTTTCTGATGCCAAACTCATGCGTGCGTTCCTTAACCGTGATAAGCATTATATTTCCCACTCCCACAATTCCACTTAGCAAAGTAAGCAGACCGATTATCCACAGAGCCGTTCTGATAATAGAATTACCCTGTTGCTGCTGAAGCATCTGGGAGAAACGATTGTTTATCCAGACTGCATTATCATCCGTAGGGTCGGCTTGATGAAGACCATTTATAGTAGCCCTATAACTTTTTTCCCAATCTTCATTTTCCTTCATCGTATTAAGACCATGGAAACTAAATATCAGATTACCAGCCTCATCACCTTTATTATACATTGTGCGGAAAGTTTTGTAAGCTGTATATACATCTGTCTGCAAACCATTCTGCCTGTCTTTGTAGATACCGACTATTCTGAAAGAAAAATCACCTACATCCACACTCTTGCCAATCATGGACTCTATATCATCATTGCCACGCAACTCCTTTGCCTGCTTATTGCTTATAACCAAGGTCTTGCGATGCTGGTTATTATCTATGTCATTGATAAAACGTCCATACAGGAGTTCGTATTTCTGAATGGAACCATAATTAGGATAAACACCATTCAGAGAAGCACTGAAATAATTCTGCCCCAGACTCACGGTGACTCCATCCTGAGATATTCTGGCTCCCATCTCATCAACAATATCACCATACTTAGTTTGTGTGGTACGATAGTCTTCATCTTTAAGTTTTATCTCACGTCCGGTATCAAAACCTTTGTATTTCTTGCTTGTATAACCACCATAAACAGCCATTGAGTTGTCTATAGACCGGTCGGCATTCTTTTCGTTGGCGTTTATGAGCCCATTGCCGGCACCAAGCAGCACGATGAGCATAAAGATGCCCCATGCCACGGCAAAGCCTGTGAGAGCCGTACGCAACTTATTGCGACGGGTGGTTGACCATATTTCCTGTATTAAGTCTCTCATTACTTCATCACTCCGTTTATTCCAAATGGAGAAGCATGATGATCCAGGTTTTCTTCCACCTTCCCAATCACACCATCCTTTATATGCACTATCTTGTTGGTTTCATTTGCCACACCGCTTTCATGAGTAACAACGATAATTGTCTTATGCTCTTTCTCATTAAGTTCCTTAAGAAGCTGCATCACCTCTACACTGGTCTTGCTGTCCAGAGCACCAGTGGGTTCATCGGCAAGAATAATTTTAGGCTGCGTAATCAAAGCCCTTGCTATTGCAACACGCTGTTTCTGACCACCTGACATTTCATTGGGATAATGTTCTGCCCATGGCAACAGACTCAGTCTGTCAAGATATTCCAGTGCCATCTGATGACGTTTTTTTCTGCTTATCCCCTGATAGAACAGAGGCAATTCCACATTTTCAACAGCGGTTTTGAATCCTATAAGGTTAAAACTCTGAAATATAAACCCTATAAGCCGGTTACGGTATTCAGCCGCCCTTGTTTCACTAAGATTCTTTATCAGAGTATCATTAAGGATATATTCACCGTCGTCATAATTATCAAGAATGCCAAGAATATTCAGGAGCGTAGACTTTCCGGAACCGGAAGCCCCCATTATAGAAACAAACTCACCTTCTTCTATATCCAGACTTATACCCTTGAGCACATGAAGTGGCTGTGCTCCAGAGTAAGTCTTGTTTATATTGTCCAAATGCAATAAACTCATATCTTCGGTTATTAAATTCAATGATATTTTATTCTGTAGACGTTATTTAGTTTTCATAAGTTGCAAGCATTACTGTTTTTTTCGTATTTTAACAAAGACTACTGTCTTTGATCTGCTCCCCACATCAGTTTTTCACGCAATGTGGAGAAGTATCTGTGATTATGCCGCTTTATTATATTTATAGTATAAGGAGCCTTACTTATTGTGAGGCGAGTTCCCTCAACAAGTTTTTCAGAGCGTCCGTCTATAGCCACAAGAAAATTATGTGAGCGAGACTCTACTTCCAATGTTATCTCGCTGTCATCATTTATAACAATGGGACGTATATTCAGACTGTGAGGAGCCACGGGGGTTATGCACAGACTGCCACTTTGCGGAACAATAATCGGACCACCGTTAGAAAGACTGTATGCCGTACTGCCGGTAGGAGTAGCAACAATAAGTCCGTCTGCCTGATAATTAACCAGCAAATCACCATTTACATGAGTATGGATGGTAATCATGGAAGCATTGTCTCTTTTCAGCACGGCAATGTCATTAAGTGCAAACGGATTGCCATCTATAACTTCACCGTCAGTAGTTACCTGTATGACGGTATGTTTCTCTATATTAAAACTTTCTGTGTAAATTTCATCAAGAGCATCTTCAACTTCTGTAGGAAGCACGTCAGCAAGAAATCCAAGCCGCCCCATGTTCACACCTATGATGGGGGTTTCTTTAGAACCGACCTTGCTGGCAGCCTTAAGAAGCGTACCGTCTCCACCCATAGAGATTACATAGTCCACATCAAAATTATAGTCATCAAACACTCCTGCCACAACAATTTTGAGATTTTCCTTCTGTGTCAAGAAATTATAGAACGTACGCTCTACATAGATTTCAGCCTTCTTACGTGAAAGACAAGATAGTATTTTCTGTATAGAAGCAGACTTCTTAGCCTGATATTCATTGCCGAAAATGGCGAATTTCTTTATTTCTTTTGACATATTTAAATGATTTTATAATCTTTATATGCTACATATATTGCAAAATGCCAAACATTTTGTATATTTGCATTTGCAAAAATACATCTTTTTGCGGACAAACCAATAGAAATATTAAAAATATGACAAAGGTATATGAATTTTTAGCCGACGGATTTGAAGAAATAGAAGGTCTGGCTCCTGTAGATATTCTGCGTAGAGGTGGAATAAATATCATAACAGTTAGTGTAAACGGCAATGAATTTGTTGAAACATCACATGGCGTTACCATAAAAGCAGACAAGAAGTTTGAAGACATAACCGATTTTGAAGATGCCGATATGCTGCTATTACCCGGAGGAATGCCGGGAAGCACAAACCTGAATGAACATCATGGACTACGCAACGCCTTGACCAATCACTTCAAGAAAGGCAAGCGCATCGGTGCTATATGTGCTGCTCCTATGGTTTTGGCAAGCACAGGTATCCTTGATGGGAAAAAGGCTACATGCAGTCCGGGATTTCAAAAATATTTCAACAACACGACTACTTACACAGGAACTCTATATCAGGAAGACGGAAACGTGATAACTGGCGAAGGTCCTGCTGCAACTCTGCCATATTCTTACAAAATTCTGTCTTACTTCATAGGTGATGAAAAAACAAAAGATTTAGAGGTCAAGATGCAATACGCTCACTTAATGCAAAAATAATGGATTATATTATAATCGTAGCCGGAGGCAAAGGGCTCCGCATGGGAACTGACATTCCCAAACAGTTTCTGCCTGTCGCCGGGAAACCTATACTTATGCGTACCATAGAGAGGTTCTATGAATACAACAAGGAACTGGGCATTATTTTGGTATTGCCGGAATGCCAGCAAGAATACTGGAACAAGCTGTGCCATGAATATGACTTCGACATAAAACATACCGTTGTCAATGGAGGTGCTACAAGATTTGAATCTTCCAAAAACGGACTCACTGCCATACCTGACGGAGAAGAAGGCATTGTTGGTATTCATGATGGTGTACGCCCATTTGTTTCCACAGACGTAATAGATTGCTGCTACGAAACTGCACGCGATGAATATGCAGCAATTCCGGTATTACCGGTTACTGACACTATAAGATTCATAGACAAGCAAGGGGGTGGAAAGAATGTACTTCGCAGTGATTACAGAGTAGTACAAACCCCACAGGCTTTCGACATATCATTGTTGAAACAGGCTTTCAACCAACCATACAGTGAATCTTTCACGGATGATGCATCTGTTGTGGAAACTCTTGGATGCCAGGTAGCAATGGTAGATGGCAACCGTGAAAACATCAAGATTACGACACCTTTTGATATTAAAGTTGCCGAAGCTATCTTAAACAGTTAGAGCTTTTTCTATATGAGTAGTATTCTGGATCAAGACATAATGTATTTGCCCGGTGTGGGACCAAACCGCAAGAAGATATTGGAGAAAGAACTCAATGTCTGTTCTTGGGGTGACTTGCTGGAATACTACCCTTATAAATACGTCGACCGCAGTAAAATCTACAGTATAGCTGAACTAGATGGGAATATGCCTTTTGTACAGATTAAAGGCAGAATTCTCAGTTTTGAAGAGTTCGACACCACTCCACGGAAAAAGAGAATAGTTGCCCATTTCTCTGATGGTTCCGGAGTAGTAGACTTAGTTTGGTTTCGTGGTTCACAATATATATACAAGACTTATCAGACTGGAATTGAATATATCGTGTTCGGTAAGCCGGGAGTGTATGGAGGAAGATATCAGTTTGCTCATCCGGATATAGAAAAGGCATCAGAACTCCAATTAAATGAAATGGGCATGCAGCCTTATTATGTTACATCTGAAAAGATGAAAAAGAGCATGCTTACCAGTCGTTCTGTGGAAAAGCTGACCAAGACTCTGATTAACAAGATTCCGGAAGGAGCCATTGCCGAGACTCTTCCACCATTCATCACACAGCCATTGCACCTCATTTCACGTCAGGATGCTTTCCGCGGAATACATTATCCAAAGAGTATCAGCGAATTGCAGCATGCACAACTCAGGTTGAAATTCGAAGAACTTTTCTATGTTCAACTGAACATTCTGCGATATGCCAGTGACCATCGGCGTAAATACCGCGGATATATCTTCAGTCATGTAGGTGAGCAGTTTAATTATTTCTATAATCATAACCTTCCTTTTGAATTAACAGGAGCCCAAAAAAGGGTGATGCACGAAATACGTGCGGATATGTGCAGCGGCAGACAGATGAACAGACTGCTGCAAGGTGATGTGGGTTCCGGCAAGACTATGGTTGCCCTGATGTCAATGTTAATTGCCGTTGACAATGGATTTCAGGCTTGCATAATGGCACCTACAGAAATTCTTGCCGAGCAACACCTTGCCACAATACGCGAATATCTCGAAGGAATGGACGTGCGCGTGGAACTGCTTACGGGTATCGTAAAAGGCAAGAAACGGAAAAACATTCTGGAGGGACTTGCCGGAGGTGACGTTAAGATTCTTGTCGGCACACATGCCGTAATCGAAGACAATGTGCAGTTTGCACATCTTGGACTTGCCGTTGTCGACGAACAACATCGTTTCGGTGTAGCTCAAAGAGCCAGACTATGGGCTAAAAGTGAAAAGCCACCACACATTCTTGTCATGACCGCCACCCCAATTCCACGCACATTGGCAATGACAATATATGGAGACCTTGATGTAAGCGTCATTGACGAACTGCCTCCCGGAAGAAAGCCCATACAGACCATGCACAAATACGACTCTCAGATGACAAGCCTGTATAACGGCATCCGCCAGCAGATAAGTCAGGGAAGACAAATATATATAGTGTTTCCTCTGATAAAAGAAAATGAAAAGATGGACCTGAAAAACCTGGAAGAAGGTTTTGAAACCTTAAAACAGATTTTCCCGGAATTCAAACTCAGCAAGATACACGGCAAGATGAAACCGGCTGACAAGGAAGAGGAGATGCGGAAATTTGTAAACGGTGAAACTCAAATACTTGTAGCCACTACTGTTATAGAGGTCGGAGTAAATGTTCCAAATGCCTCAGTCATGGTGATATTAGACGCTCAACGGTTCGGGCTGTCACAACTTCACCAGTTGAGAGGCAGAGTCGGCAGAGGTGCCAAACAGTCTTATTGCATCCTCGTGACAAACTACAAGTTATCTGAAGAAACCCGCAAGCGCATTGATATAATGTGCGACACCAATGACGGTTTCCACATAGCTGAAGCTGATTTAAAGCTCAGAGGTCCAGGTGATTTGGAAGGTACACAGCAAAGTGGCATTGCCTTTGACCTGAAAATTGCTGATATTGCAAGGGACGGACAGATAGTCCAAATGGCAAGAAACGAGGCCCAAAAGATAATAGACACAGACCCATTGTGTGAAAAAATGGAATATGGCATCCTGTGGAACAGGTTAAAAGAGTTAAGAAAAACTAATATAAACTGGGCTTCCATTTCATAAGACTTTGCCTATAAATAAAGATAGAGCGAGAAAAGTAAATGCCCAAACAGCATAATTGACAGCCAATAAAATTAGTTAATTGCCATACACTTTTGAAATATTTTTGCTATCTTTGTAACGTTAATAAAAATTCGGTGAATATTTTTCCGTCCATCGATGGTTTCAAGTGATTATCTCTTTTGATTTAATCCGCTTGATTCAAGACCTAAAAAACATATTATGAAGATTAGAAAGAAAATTATTAGAATATTTAGTGCCATATCCCTGTTTACGTTAACAGCCGTACCATCACAAGCCCAAGACTTGTTGGCACGCCAGGCTCCGGTAGACCGCAAAATGAAATCAGTAGACACTTTGGCTCTGAAAAATATTATACAAAGAGAACAAGAACAATCTCCTGCTGCTGATTTATACAACAACTGGGATAATAAATACGCACACCGCAATACAGAAATGCCTGATTCTTTCAGAATTGATCTACGCCATTTCTGCATGCCTACAAACAGTCGTGTTGTTACAAGCAACTTCGGTAGCCGTTGGGGGCGTCAGCATAAAGGACTTGACATAAAAGTGTATATCGGTGATACCATACGCGCAGCATTCAGTGGAAAAGTACGTATCGTAAAATACGAAGCTGCCGGCTATGGAAAATATATTGTCATACGACATGCCAATGGACTTGAAACCATCTACGGTCACTTGTCTGAACAATTAGTAGATGAAAACCAAACCGTAAAAGCCGGAGAAATCATCGGCCTTGGCGGAAACACAGGACGCAGCACCGGTTCTCATCTGCATTTTGAAACGCGTCTTTGCGGTGTAGCTTTGAACCCGGCTTTAATGTTTGACTTCCGCAATCAGGATGTCACCAGTGATTTCTATTACTATAAGAAACGCACATACGATAAAGAATCAGCCAACGCAACACGTCTTCGTGGTAAAATCGGTGGCGGCGGTTATTCTCGTGACTTAGTTCAGGATGGAGAACTTGGCAACTACAAGAATAGAAATTCTTCAAGCAATGATGATATACTTTACCACAAGGTTAAGTCCGGCGAAACACTTGTTTCTATCGCAAAGAAACGCGGTGTAACTGTTGAACATATATGCCAACTAAATCATATCAGTTCTCACATGAGAGTACGCCCTGGACAAATTCTAAGATATTCTTAAGAACTTATATAAAACATTGAAATGAAAAAAGGCAGCCATTAAAGGTTGCCTTTTTTCATTTCAATGTTTTAAGAAAGACCTTAAAACAAAATAACCATGCATCAATACGGTTGTAACAAGTCCATAATGGCTGCGCATCACATTGAAACGCTCTTTCAACGAAGCCCTATGGTTCTTTATGCTCATACCTCCGTCAAGATAGTCCACCAGAACATCATCAACATTCATCAGTTTCAATCTCTGCCTTTCAGCATCTTTCATAACTCGTATACACCAGTCTACATCAGCAGAATATCTATAATCAAGATTATACAGATTCCGTTTTGCAATATCCACACGCGCATAAAAAGCCTGATGACAGACAAGCATACCATATTTAAAAGAACGCCAGTTCAGTCTTTTGGGAACTTTAAGTCTTCTATGACGAATAAAATTACCGCCATTATCAACAACATTGGTTTCTCCATATAGCACGCCAGGCAACTCTTCGCCATCAGCAATGGCATTTACTATATTGTCAAGTGTATCAGCAGAATGAAATACATCACCGGCATTAAGGAATATCAGAAAATCTCCATTTGCCTTCCTTATGCCCTTGTTCATTGCATCATACAGCCCCCTATCTGGTTCTGACACAACAACTATCTTATGCTTACTGTCCATGTTAGCCATTGCATAAGCCTCAGCCTTCAGCACAGTGTCGTCTTTGGAACAACCGTCAAGAATCAAATGCTCCACATTCTCATAAGTCTGTTGTGCCACACTCTTGAAAGTACGCTCACAGACATCCGCAGCATTATAAGTGCAGGTTATGACCGTAAATGTTATCATAATTTATAGTTTTTACAGGCCATCGCCTGATTATACACTTCTATATATTTCATAGCCACAGACTGCTGAGAATAGTTCGCAGCCACTTTCTTTATGGCAGTACGGCTTATTTCATCATAATCAGCCTCCTCTAATATCCAGTGTATGCCCTTTGCCAAATCATCAGCATTCTTGTAATCAGCCACAAACCCGTTTTTCAGATGGTCAATCTCTTCTGGAATACCACCTACCCGGAATCCCACACATGGCACGCCACATGCCATAGCTTCCATAATAGTGTTAGGCAGATTATCCTCCAGAGATGGCAACACAAACACATCTGCAGAATTATATATACTAACTATTTGCTTTGTATCATTTACATAACCCAACGGGAAAGAAGGCAAGTGCAACTGTTCTGCCACACTTTCAGAATGTCCGCCAAGAACAGCTACGACCGTGTTTTCTTTCATCTCCGGATGTTCAGCTATAAGTTTATTCAAGGCCTCCACAAAAAAGTCCATACCCTTTCTCTCATCCGTAACACGTTGTGAGACAAACAAGATAATATTTTTGTCAACAGGAAGATTTGCAAAAATACGTGATTCCTTTTTATCTTGTCTTGAGAATACATGTGTATCTATAGGATTAGGAATATCATAAATTCTCTGTCCGACAAACAGTCTGCTCTGCATTGCCATGTTCTTCAGCCATTTACTGCACGATACGAAATGAATATTACTATTTCTGAGCAGTTTCTCCTTACGTTTCCATATTCTTACAGACAAATCTCTATCAGACCCACCGCCAGGCAATAGCTTACAGTTATGGCATACAGTTTTAAACCTACTGCACCCTCTTGCATAATGGCATATAGCCGTTGCGGGCCAGATATCATGCATAGTCCAAACCACCGGCTTACCACTCTCAATTATCTTTCTTATTCCCTTCAACGACAGCATTCCTTGATTTATCCATGAAAGATGAATGACGTCAGCCTCCTTGAATTCACGTAAACCCGTTATATCATTACCGGCATTGGCAATGTCTATTTCAAAAAGATGCTGTCTGGAGAAATGCAGATGACAGAATATGCACCAGCGTTCCCATAGAAAATTCCACTGCTGCAGAAAACCCTTATGCAATCCGACCACCGTAATATTATCACTTTCCTTATCCCTCACCAGCATTTTAGCCTTAACGTCATTATTGTTAAGGGCCTCCATCAGTCGGTTGGCAGCAACAGCAGCTCCACCCGTCTTCTCACTTGTATTTATTATCAGTACTCTCATGAAGCAGTTTTTTTTCACCACAAAGATAATGCAAGTCAGAGACAATACAAAATAAAAGCCTATTTATTTTTATCATAAAGACACAGATAAGCTTGTTAAACAGATATTCCACAAATCCGCAGAAAGCATAAGCAGCCCACTGTTTTTAGTCTTGTGTGCGCACACACCGTTTGATATACATCAATAAAAGTCGTTTTTTTGCATAATATATTTAGTTTTTCATTGCGCAATCTGAAAATCAGCGTATCTTTGCATCATCAAAAGGTTAATAGATTGTTTAGGTTAGTAATAATAGATTTAGGTTTTTAGTTATTAGGTTAAGGTAAAAATTGATAGATTGTTTAACAGATAACAATGGAGACCGGGAGGTTACCATTAGTTTTGAAAATAATTTTTAGTTAAACATAATAAGCGCTGGAGCTCGTGTTGAGTTCCAGCGTTTTTTTATACATTATAACCAGAGATAATCCTTTATAATATGATGTCTTATACTGACATACAAAATCATTCAATCTTTTTTTATCAGGCATACAGCGTATGCCGACATACCTTCTTCTCTGCCTGTAAAACCTAGTTTTTCTGTCGTCGTTGCCTTTATCGAAATATCATCTTCGTCTATACCCATCACTTTAGAAAGACAGGCTTTCATTTCCGGTACATGTGGATTTATTTTCGGACGCTCTGCACATACCGTAGCATCGACATTTTCTATCATATACCCCTTTGTTGCTATAAGTTCTACGACCTTTCTCAATATTATCTTAGAATCCATATCCAGTGTGGCATCACTGGTATCAGGGAAATGAAAGCCTATATCACGCATATTGGCAGCACCCAGTATCGCGTCTGCTATAGCATGAACTAGCACATCAGCATCACTATGTCCAAGTAGTCCCATTGAATGATTTATCTTTATACCACCAAGCCAAAGGGCCCTGCCTTCTACTAACTTATGGACATCATAGCCCATTCCTACTCTTATCTTCATCTTGTTACTTTTTAAACAAATCTTTTATTCCATCCATATCAAATGTCAACGTAAAACGCAAGGTCTGATCCAGAGGATTGCTCTTTGCCGTGGCTATAACATAACCTGCATCCAGAGAAAACGCACTCATCTTAAAACCGGCACCTAATGTAAAATATTTCCGATTGCCTTTATTCTCACTTTCATGATGATAACCGGCACGCAACGAAAACTTATCATTATACGTGTATTCTCCACCTACACTCCACTGCACCTCCTGCAATTCTTCTTTGAAGCCTCCCGGCGCATCACTGAAACTCTTGAAAATTCCACTTATGCTTGATACATCATAATATTCTTTCTGCAAACGAGTATCATAATCAGTTTCAGCCTCATTATCTCCACGTACCGGATAAGTAGGCACCAGAAGTTTATTGGCATCAGCAGCAACCGTGAATTTATTGAATTCATCTATAGGAATCATAAGAGATGCTCCAAGACGCATATTGGTAGGAATGAACTCACTGTTTTCATCACTGCCGAAATTTATCTTGCTTCCTATATTGGATATATTCAGACCAAGTCCCAGTTGGCATTCTCTTGCTCCAATATTAACATAATTCTGATAATAACAGGCTATATCTGCAGCGAAAGCACTTCCGGGGGTTTTATTGTCACTATAATCATAAGTAATGTCTGAATAAATCCAACGTACTGCTGCTGCTATGGAAAACTTTTCACTCAGCATAAGCGAATAAGCCACATCTAATGACATCTCGTATGGATTTATCGTCATGTCTGTTGCTCCGTCAGTACTGCTGCTCATCTGAACTTCTCCCATTGAGAAATAACGCATTGATGCAGAAACAGCACTATAGTCGCCTATACGATAATATCCGGCAAGATACGCTAAGTCCATATCATTAACCAACTGGCGCAACCATGGCGTATAGTTCAGAGCAATCCCTGCCCTGCTTATGCAAAATGGATATTTTGCCGGATTCCAATATTGTGAAACGGCATCAGGATCTGTTGCCGCGCCAACATCTCCCATACCTGCAGAACGAGCATCAGGTGCTATAGACTGTGACGTGACGGCCGTACTAACCGGATTCAGTAAATTCTGATTGTCTTGTGCTGACACCGTTAGTGACAAGAAAGATAAAAACGCAAATACAAATATCTTAAGGAATCTATTCATTGATTTCTGTTTATAATTACAACATTTAAAAAACGGCAAGAGATACTAATTATTGCCTACCACAATTAGTTTCTTGGCTTTGCTTATGGTTTCGCTGCCGTCACTTGAAACTTTTACACGATATACATACACTCCTGTATGCAGCCGGTTCCCGGCTTCCGTTGTCAAATCCCAATCTACAGTATATGTTCCTGTTGTTGGAACTCCACTCTCATTATGTTTCCACAACAGACGACCGGTGGTATCAAAAACTTCTATTTCAACATTTAGGTCACTTCCTGTACGATCGTGATTAATTATAAATGTGGTAGATGTTGATGCCGGATTCTTTGACACACTGATATTAAACAGTTCTGGTGACAATCCCTTTACTACATTGAAGGACAACTTGACCGTAGAAGAATTATTCATAATATCCCATGCTCGGAATATCAGAGAATGCTCACCTTCATTCAATTCCGGTATATCATAATACGTGCTGCCACTGGTATAGATGCCGAAATCATAAGCAAAATTACTATTTAGGATATAGGTTTTGGACATATCACCATCAATAATAAGTTCCATATCATGCCCTATACCGTTGCCGGTGGTATTTATTCCATCTTTATCGCTTATCTCTGCTACAAAATAAGGCGTCGTATTAACATCTCCACCATTTACAAAAGAAGGTGAATTAAGATAACAATAAAGAGATGGACCTATAGAATCTGTACTTTCTATTGCCGAACCGCCAACGGTAAAATCTCCGTTATATCCGTTTGCTGTTATAGTCTTTGCTCCATTCACGGCATAAAGATTTATCAGTCCTGTACCATTACTGTAATTTATATCTTTTGGTATCGCAAAAGAGAAACTGAATTTTCCGCTGACAACACTGTCTGTACCTGAAAAAAGAGTCTTTGTACGGTCTGTATATACAAATGCAGTATCCGTCTCGGAAGTATCATTCATCTTGCAGGTTATCTCTTCTTTAGAATCTCTAACCGTAGTAGTAACAATGCCATTGAAATCCACAGTATTTTCCACGTGTCCGGAAAGACGGACCGTACTGCCGGCTTTTAATTGAATACCACTGTCGGAAGAAATACCTGTCCCGTTTACAGAATCAATTACAATATTCAAATCCGGCTGCTTAAGAGCTATCGCGGGGTCACCAAGCAAAGAATACTGGAGTTTATTGCAGGTTAAGTCCTTACCTTGAGAAATAAGTTCTATCTTTGCCAATCTCTGAGCCTCACCGATAGTATTAGGCTTCCCGTCTGTTTTACCCAAAACATACTTCAGAAAGGTCATATTCATAGGCTTATTGTATATCTGATAAACAGTACGTGCTGTACCATAAAATGCGACAGCTCCGCCATTACTATTCAGCACAGCTGTTTCACCTATTGTTTCCTGAGAACCGTCAAAAGGCATAATATCACAGGAAGCAGTTATCCAAAGAGGAAGATTTTTATTGGAAAAGGCGGCGAAATCATTAAGCATCAGCACTGCCTCATGAGATATCTGATTTGCAGCTCCATGTCCGGCGTAATCCATTATAAGAGCACCGGCAGCCTGCTGCTGCTTGATTACCGTTGCCACTTCAGGATACGTATAGCCTGTAGAAGAAGACACTCTGTAGTATGCATCCCACATGACTTTCTTAATAAGAAATCCTGGATAACGGGAATTAATATCATCTGCCGCCTTATCAGCATCATCCATGTGCAGATTGTTGTTTCCGTCATCCCCCATAAACATCAGCGTATTCTGCCATGCACCGGCATTCTCATTGTTCACATAGCCAATAGTCTTATCAACCATTATCTTTGCCTGCGCTGCCGTGGTTACGGGAAACCGCCCAACAGCCATATCCGGTTTATCCTTTGAAAGTGGATTTTCTCCTTCCCCATCATCCAGCAGACAGAAAAAGCCATCATCCACATAACAACTAATTTCATTATAAGAATTCTCGCTTTCATAGCAGAGCAGATAATCATCTGCATCAAGACTTTTTGTATCAGAAGTAAGCATACGGTTATCCCACATACAATCCCCCATAAGCAACAGATATTTTGGCATATCGTCTTCTGTGTCAGCGCGGTCGTAAAGCATTTTCATATAACGTCTGTATGCATTAGCATCCGGAGTTCCACTGGAAAACTCATTATAAAGTTCATCTGCAGGAACAATATTCACACTAATAGAATCATGACTTTCGTGAAAAGCTTTCAAGCGTTGAGCTTGTTCATTCAACTTCTGTGACGTAGGAATAATTATCACCATCTGAGCTTCTTCATCTGAATGATGATTCTGGTTGGTAATATTGTACACATATTCAGGCACATCAAAATTGCCGGTATTCAAATCAGGAACAGCATCAGGTTTATTCCATGCCATTGATACATAATCCAACCTAACCGGACCTCCACTTACCGTAGTTATAGTTATGGTATCTACAGAACTTACATTAGATACGGTATATGTTCCCTGGGCTTCACAAGCTTTGTCGTAAGTACCCAAAGCCATACTTAAAGAACCGAGTTCTTTGCCATTCAATGATATATCTACTTTACTTGCCGTTCCTGCTGAAACTTTAACATACAGGCTTCCACCTGTTGCTCCACCGGTATTTTTCAACACAACATTTTTACTACCACCTACACTTATGGCTTCTGTATCATAAAGATTTCTGCCACCTTGATACCATGCGTAACCGTCTACCTCATAAAGAGAATGATAATCATCAGCAGACGGATAAAAAGAATTCAAAAATGTAAGAGAATCTACGGTTATGGGATTTTCATCATTCTGCGTTATAAAATAATAACCATAATCAGAATAAGGATTACGTATTCGCTGACTTGCAGTGTTGCTGCTCCATGAAACAGGTCCCTGCGCATGAAACAGGTATTTGCCGTTTACAACGCATATCGGCACCTCCTTGACATCATCATGCTGCACAAGTTCTGAATCTAAAAGCACTTCATTCTGCAAAGCGCCGCCATACCCATATACTTTCACTTTGCCCAAGTCTGTAAAACCTGCCTTTTTAATCAATGCGTCTGTAATCTGATAGACCCCCGATGCCGGAACCCTAATCTTCGCCCAGTTACCGGTAGACAATACAGAAGAGGTAACATATCTTGAAGAAGATTGGGATACTGATCTGGTAAACTGCAGTGACTTTTCTTTAGAACTTTTCTTTGCCTTTGCTTCAACTTTAAGCATGAAACTTACAAGTATCTTATACTTTTTATCACGGAATGTCAATGGCATGAACTGTACTTCCAGACTTGCTTTTTTGCGTTCAACAGATATATTCTGCATAACAACAGGCATCTCGGACAATGCAGCACCGGAAAGCCGATTATACTGAACTACATCATTTTCTGTCATATCAACAAATTCCGGATAAAGTATGCTTACTGTATATACAGAATCATCATAATTATCATAAAGTGGCAGCGAACAGGCAAAATTGGGTAGCACACTATCTATCTTAACCTGTTCATAGGTTAAGTTATAAAATCGCTGTGAAGCCATAGATACAAGACTTAACAACGAGAAAAGCAATATGCAGCTAAGCCGCCTTATCATTTACATTCAAAATCCAACACCTTTCTATCTTCAAGATAACCTTCCAAATGATCACCTATATTCACGGGTCCACAACCAGTAGGACAACCGGTATAAAGTAAGTCTCCGGTTTTCAGAGTGAAATACTGACTTATAAACTCAATAATTTCATCCACTTTGTAAAGCATATTACCGGAGAAACCAGTCTGAACTGTATTTCCATTTATGTCAAGATGAAACTGTAACTGTTGAATATCTTTCATACCACCAAGTTCCATCCACTCTCCTGTAACAGCAGAACCGTCAAATCCTTTAGCCAATTCCCAAGGCTTGCCAGCCTCGCGAAGTTCTTTCTGCTTTTCGCGTGCAGTGAAATCTATTCCCACTGTCACCTGATCATAATATCTATGGGCAAAGCGAGCCGGAACAGTCTTTCCCATTTTACAGATTTTCACCACCAATTCTGTTTCATATTCTATTCTTCCCAAATGGTCAGGAATATAAAATGGATTACCGTCTTTTAGCAATGCAGAGTCAGCCTTGGTGAATATCACCGGTTCTGCCGGTTTAGATAACGAACCATGAAGTGATTTATTGTGCTCCATATAGTTCATTCCGATTGCAAATATCTTCATCTTAATTAAAATTCAATTCCATAAAAACAAAAAAAAGGAGTCAGGGAAAGAAATCCCCAACTCCCATATTTAAACCCGATTAGGGGATAAAATTACTCTGCAGCGAGAGTGAAACGCTTGTAAGCAGTAATCTTAAGAGTTTTGCTCTGAGTAGCAAGCCACTGAGAAACAGTAGCCTTGTCACCGTCACCAAACTGGAATTCCTGGTCTACAAGACAATTTTCCTTGAAGAACTTGTTAAGACGACCCTTTGCAATGTTCTGAATCATCTGCTCATTCAAGTTAGCAGATTTTTCAGCAGCAACAGTCTTCTTTATTTCACGAGCCTTGTCAGCATCTTCTTGAGTCAACCAACCTTTAGCCATATTAGATTCAATATGGTCATCAGAGTCAACATGAGCAGGATTGATGCCAGCCTTGCGGATAGCATTGGCAACAGCCTTTTCTACCTGTTCTTCTTTTGTCTTCTCAATAGCAACTCTGAATTCTTCATCCTTAACAGCCTGAGGAACAGAAGTCTCATCAAGAGCAACCGGTTTCATTGCTGCAACCTGCATTGCTACCTTGTGAGCAGCATCATCATTATCCTCATTAAGTTGAACCATAGTTGCAAGAGTATGTTTACCCATATGGTCGTAAACAGAGATGTTGTCACCCTCGAGGAAGTTGTAACCATCAAGTTCCATCTTCTCACCGGTAACACCAGAGCGATGCTTTACAGCAGTCTCTGCGTCATCACCGCTAGCAAGCTTCAATGCTTTCACCTCATCAAGAGACTTAGCTTTGGCAGCGATTGCAGCATCAAGGATTTCCTGAACGAGTGCGATAAAATCTTTACCGGCAGCTACGAAGTCAGTTTCACACTTAACAGCAACCATTGCAGCGAAGCCATCAACCTTCTTTACGAGTGCACAACCATTAGATGTTTCACGGTCAGAACGCTTTGCAGCAATTGCAAGACCACGCTCACGAACAAGTTCGATTGCCTTCTCTATATCACCAGCAGCCTCATCAAGAGCCTTCTTGCAGTCAGCAAGTCCGGCACCTGTCATTTTACGGAGCTTCTGGATATCAGCTATATTAACAGCCATATTTCCTTATTAAATTAAATGTTCAAAAAATGAAATCACTAAAAAACAGATTACTCTGCAGCAGGTGCTTCTTCAACCTCTGGTGCCTCATCAGCAGCCTCAGCCTTAGGAGCATCTTCCTTACGAGCCTTGCGCGCACGCTTAGGCTTGTCGGCAGCTTCTTCCTTCTGTTCAGCAGCAGCCTTTTCGTCAGCCTTTTCAGCCTTACGCTCTTCAAGACCTTCTGCAACAGCGCCACAAATAGCAGTAAGAATTACTTCGATACTGTCTTTAGCATCATCATTTGCAGGGATAACATAATCTATGCTCTTAGGATCAGAGTTAGTATCAACGATACCAAAAACAGGGATACCAAGACGATTAGCTTCCTTAACAGCAATATGCTCTTTCATAACATCAATTACGAACAAAGCACTTGGCAGACGGGTAAGGTCAGCGATAGAACCGAGGTTCTTCTCCAACTTTGCACGCTGACGGTTAATCTGAAGAATCTCACGCTTAGAGAGATTAGAGAAAGTACCGTCATTCATCAGTTTATCAATGTTCGTCATTTTCTTAACAGCCTTACGGATTGTAGGGAAGTTGGTCAGCATACCGCCGGCCCAACGCTCGTTTACGTATGGCATATTTACAGCTGCAGCCTTATCAGCTACAATTTCTTTGGCCTGTTTCTTAGTAGCGACGAACAAGATTTTCTTGCCTGACTTTGCTATACCCTTAAGAGCTTCTGCAGCCTCGTCAATCTTAGCTACAGTTTTGTTAAGGTCGATGATATGAATACCATTACGCTCCATGAAAACATAAGGAGCCATAGCTGGATTCCACTTACGCTTCAGGTGACCGAAATGGCTACCAGCCTGAAGTAATTGGTCAAAATTTGTTCTTGACATTTTCTTTTCTTTTTAAATTGTTTACTTTCTTTTTTAATCCTTGTTAGAATCAGTCGCCAAGTAGACCTAAGACGGTATCTCAGCGATTTAGATACTAAACGAACTGTCCAGTGATTAACGCTTACTGAACTGGAAGCGACGACGAGCCTTAGGCTGACCTGGTTTCTTACGCTCAACAGCACGGCTGTCACGAGTAAGGAATCCATTGTCCTTAAGGTTTTTCTTGTCTTCTGCGTCTACCTTAACAAGTGCACGGGCAATAGCAAGGCGAAGAGCCTGGCTCTGACCTGTAAAACCACCACCATCAAGAGTAGCCTTTATATCATACTTGCCTTCAGCTTCGAGAAGCAACAGTGGCTGTTTAACCACGTACTGCAGGATTGCTGATGGGAAGAACTCTGTTAAATCTTTTTTGTTTATTGTAATCTTGCCTGTACCCTCTGAGAGGTATACACGAGCTACAGCGCTCTTACGGCGACCAATTGCATTAATTACTTCCATCTTACTAATTACTTATACTGGTTAATATCAATTGTCTTTGGTTTCTGAGCCTCTTTATCGTGCTCAGCGCCATCGAATACAAAAAGGTTGTCCATCAAAGAGCGACCAAGACGACCCTTTGGAAGCATACCCTTAACAGCGTGACGCAGCATCTTATCGATACCATTGTTACGTGTACGGAGATCAGCAGGAGTGTTGAAACGCTGACCACCAGGATAACCAGTATAGCGTGTGTAAATCTTATCAGTTTCCTTTTTACCAGAGAAAACCACCTTTGCGGCGTTGATAATGATTACGTTGTCACCACAATCACAATGTGGTGTGAAGTTTGGCTTGTACTTTCCACGAAGCAGCTTAGCTACTTTAGAGCAGAGGCGACCTACAATCTGATCGCTGGCGTCTACTACGACCCACTCTTTCTTAGCTGTTTCCTTGTTTGCGGAAATAGTCTTGTAACTTAAAGTGTCCATTTTAAAATTTTAAATTTTACTACTAAAAAACTATTATTATTTGATAACAGAGACCTCGCGGCGCCTCCAGTCTAAAAGAGACCATCCCCAGCTTTACGCTCTGCTGCCTGAAAGATTCACTGACCACTGCATCCGGCCAAAGGCACAGTTATCAACACTAACAAGCCACGGAAATCCTAAGAGTCTTCCCGCAATCGGTGTGCAAAGATACATTATTTATTAAATAAAAAGACATTAAGGCATCTTTCGCCACTATTCTTTTATTTATTATTAACAGTTTTAATAACTTTTCCTATTATATCATCCATATCATAATACTTATATTCAGCAAGTCTTCCTCCAAAGAGAACATTCGATTCTTTGTCTGCCAATATCTTGTATTCTGCATAAAGCCTATTATTATGTTCATCATTTACAGGATAATACGGTTCCATACCATCCTGCCACTCTGTACTGTACTCACGGGAAATAACCGTCTTTGGAACATCATACACATCATCACCGAACATTTCAAAATGCTTATGTTCTATAATTCTTGTGTAGGGTACGGCTGCATCTGTATAGTTAACAACGGCATTGCCCTGATAATTAGATTTATCCAAAACTTCCTGTTCAAGCCTCACAGTGCGATAATTCAACTTACCGAATTGATAATCAAAATACTCATCTATCTTGCCAGTGAAAACTATCGACTTGAAATTACAGCAACCATTTGATAACTGACACTCATATTCATCACCGGTATTCTTAAGCAAACCACTTTTTTTCAGTTTAAAGAAATCAACACCTGTCATTGTATCAGAGCCTTCAAGCAGACCGTCTATAAGTTTGTTATACCCGCCTACAGGTATGCCCTGATATTTATCATTGAAATAATTATTATCAAAAATCATGCGTACCGGCAATCTCTTTATAATAAATGCAGGCAATTCAGTGCATTTTCTGCCCCACTGCTTCTCTGTATAACCTTTTATCAACCGTTCATACACAGTCTTACCAATCAGCAATATTGCCTGTTCCTCTAAATTGCGTGGACTCTTTACTCCTATTGATTCCAGATAAGTTTTCATTTCTTGTCTTTCACTGTTTATCCGGTACATAGCTTCATCGGGAGTTGTCGTTCCCCACATCTGATAAAAAGTATTCATATTGAAAGGCAAATTATAAAGCTTATCCTTATAATTTGCCACAGGAGAATTTGTATAGCGGTTAAATTCTACTATAGAGTTAACAAAATCCCATACCTCTCTGTTTGACGTATGGAATATATGTGCGCCATACTGATGTACGTTAATACCATATATATTTTTGCAATAAAGATTACCTCCCAATTGCGGACGTTTATCAATAACAAGACATTTCTTACCTTTTTTATGTGCCAGATAAGCAAATGTGCAGCCATAAAGTCCGGCACCCACTATCAGATAATCATATTTCATAATACTTTTAAAATTTTCCACAAAGCTACAAATTATTTTCCGAATATAAACAAAAACATTACTATTCTTAGAACCCTTTTAAATAATACGATAACATAGAAGCACCTTCGCCACCTCCGCAGCACATTTATCATCATTATAAACTTCTTCTGCAAGTTTTCTTCCACGCTTTCCCATTTCTACAGCCTCATCAGGATGGTTTTTAATAAATTCTATAGCCTTAACCCATCCTCCCACATCATAGTAAGGAACGCTGATACCACATCCTTCCTTGTCAATATCAACAGGTATCTGTGGATTACGACTGCATATTATCGGCAATCCCAATGCCAAAGCCTCAACGACAGTTGTCAACCCAACTGTATATTTAGTTTCCTGACAGCAAATCACCACACAACTACTGCGATTCACCACCCTTGCCAACTCGTAAGGAATAAGCCCCTTCTGAAAATTAACACTTATATTGTTCCCTACTCTCATTGCATCGAACAATTCCATGTAATTTATTCCTCCATTACTTTCATTCAAATAAATATCAAGTCTGGCAGACGTTCTATTGAAAGCCTTCACCAGAGTAGGCATATCGCGCATTTCCTTTCCTGAAGAAACAAAGCCATTACGCTCTGCACCCTCAGCCAACACTCTGTCATACATTTTCAAATCAGCCCCCCAATGTCCAAGATGCATTTTCTCAGGGTTAGTCCTTTTAGTTTTCAAAGAATCATTTATGAGCTTTTGTGAGAAAAAGAACATATCATCTATACCATGATAGAACAATCGTCCCAACCATTCCCGCATCAGGCTCTTTGAAGAAACTATCGGTTGGTGATGCCATATAACAACAGGTCTGCGGAACAATCCTAATGCACGGAGAAAGATAATAATTTCCAAGCCACGGTAATGAGTAGCATAAAGCGCATCAAAATGTTTTCGACAAAACAAGATGCGGAATGTATTATATAACATAAGTACAAACCGATTTGTAATCACGTAATTCTTATGCCATATTACATCTATGCCATAATTCTGAAGTTTGGTTGCGCCATACAGAAAATGGGCAGGGAATTCACCTTTCTTATATTTGTCAAGAATGTACTGTATGTTTTGTGTATGGTAAAAATAAACTCTCATGTTTCTTAATTTGCCACAAAAATACATGTTTTTCTTTGAATTCTAACCAATAAATACTATTTTTGCAGATTATTAATGGAAACTTTAAAAGAAAAAACTGCAAAAGGACTTTTCTGGGGAGCCGTAAATAGCGGTTCCACACAGATATTGAATGTAGTAATCGGAATATTTCTTGCCCGATTACTGTCACCGTCAGACTATGGACTCATAGGAATGCTTACCATCTTTTCTGCCGTAGCCGGAGTTTTGCAGGAGAGTGGATTCATTGCTGCAATAATCAATCTCAAAGAAGCTAAAGACAAAGACTACAATGCTGTATTCTGGTTCAGTACAATAATAGGCATCTCTTGTTATTGTATTCTATTTATAAGCGCACCATTTATTGCAAGATTCTTTCATCAGCCGGTTTTAACTAACCTGTCACGTTTCATATTTCTGTCATTTGTTCTAGCCTCAGTAGGTACATCCTATTCCGCATACATGAATAGAAATCTCATGAACAAGGAAAAGGCAATAATAGGAATCATCTCTCTTTTTATATCAGGCATCGTTGGAATAACTCTGGCTTTTGCCGGCATGGCATACTGGAGTCTGGCGTGGCAACAGTTTACATTTATCGCCACCATAACTTTGGGACGATTGTATTATGTGAGATGGCACCCTTCGCTGAAAATAGATTTCACGCCTATAAAGAATATGTTTGGATTCAGTTGTAAAATTCTGATAACCAATATCATAAACACTATCAGCATCAATATTTTATCCGCTATATTCGGAAGGCTTTTCAGTTCGCACGCAGTGGGGAACTACACACAGGCAAATAAATGGAACAATATGGCATACAGTTTCATTTCAACAACTGTGGCCCAAGTTGCCCAACCTATATTTTCATCTATAAACAACGAGCAGGAAAGGCAAAAGAGAGTATTCAGGAAGATGCTCCGTTTCACGGCTTTTCTCTCCTTTCCGGCAATGTTCGGTCTGGCACTGGTATCAAGAGAATTTTTATTAATCACAATATCCGACAAATGGCTCGAAAGCGTGGTATTACTTCAGATACTATGCATAAGTGGAGCCTTTTATCCTCTTTACACCATTTATCAGAACATTGTAATCAGTAAGGGCCGTTCAGACATTTTCATGTGGTGCAACATTGGCATGATACTCCTGCAAGTATCATCCATATTAGCATTCTACAAATATGGCATAACGACCATGGTTACAGTCTACACCATAACAAGCATTTTATGGTTGGGAGTATGGCAGCACTTCGTGCACAGACTAATCAGTGTAAAACTTTGGGAAGTTGTTAAAGACATTGCACCTTTCGCCTTAAGCAGTGTGACTGTTATGGGCATAACATACATTGCCACTCAATGGATTTCAAATCTATGGATGCTTCTACTATTGAGAATCTCTATTGCGGGTCTTCTGTATTATACCATCATGAAAGTAGCGCATGTACAGATATTAGATGACTGCACTCAGTTTATAAAGTCTAAAATCCACAGGCAATAAAAAAATAATCTTGCATCTATGAAACTTGCATTTCTTATATCAGCACATAAAGACCCAAGACAATTGGAACGACTATTGAGCGCACTTCCTGAGCACTCGGAATTCTTTATACATATCGACAAGAAGAGTGATATCAGCACTTTTACTGACATTATAACAGAAACAAACGTCCACTTTTTAAAACACCGTACAGACGTGGTCTGGGGAAGTATCAATGAGGTGGAATATCAGATGGAACTGATTCGCGCTACTCTTGAATATAGCGACATTGACTATCTTATATCAATGAGTGGTATGGATTATCCGATATGGAGCAATAACGATATCATCGGATTCTTCGCCAAAGCTGCAGGAAAAGAATTCATACAAGGTATAGATATGACTCATCAAGGAGATGCCGCAAGACTATACAGGGAATTTCGTCCACTTAATGATAAGCATTGGAATGCAGGCTCATTAAGCAGCAAATGCCGTGTGATCATGCGCAAAACATTATCTGCAACAGGCATACACAAATCGCTATGCATACACACTTTCGGCAAAGACTATAAGTTATACAAAGGAGCCGCATGGTGGGCGATAACATCCCAACTTGCCAAATTGGTATTAAAGCAGTGGGACAACAATACAGAATTGAGACATTATTTCAAAACGAGTTTCTGCCCTGCAGAAACATTCATACAGACAGTAGCATTCAATTCTGAATTTGCAGACAAATGTATGTTGACCAAAGGCAAATACAAAGATTTGGCATCATTAACTCCACTAACATATATAAATTACAATCCGGTAATCAAAATTCTTACAGAAGAAGACTTTGACACAATTATTAAATCTGGCAAGATGTTCTGCAGAAAAGTTATAAGCGAAAAAAGTGACAGATTAATTGAAATGATAGACACTAAACTAACAAAATGATTATATGAATATCCTTATAAACCAAATGCCACATCTAGGCAAAGACTCATATATATATGCCTTCGGAAAGGCACGTAAAGATATAAACAGAACTTTTGAGGCAAATGGCTATCCAATAGAAAATATATTATGTAAGTTTTACAAGATACCTTTCCTTACGAACTTAAGAATTATCAGCCTTTATCTTATACTACTGCACAAAATAGGGCTAAACAACAATATATACATACAATATCCTGTATCTTGTGAAAAATCTTTCATATATGTCATCAGACTACTGCACTTATATCACTGCAAAGTAACACTTATCATTCACGATATTAATTCTTTCAGATATAAACATAAAACCAAACAAGAACTTAATATTCTGAATCATGTAGATAATATCATTGTGCATACTGAGGCAATGAAAAAAAATGCTTAATAGTAATGGCGTTTCTACAAATATGAAAATACTATACCTCTTTGACTATTATTCTGATGACGATTTTGAAGACAAACAAAACATTATTGCAAGAAAAAAAGAAGTAATATTTGCCGGCAATCTTAAGAAATCAGAATTCATCATTGATTTATGCCATAAAGACTTTGGAGACATAGAATTTAATCTATATGGCAACAAAGGAAACATAGACTTTTCTTCATATAAAGGCAAGCATTACCAGGGAATCTTCAACAGCGAGCACACAGCCTCTATTAAGGGAGGCTGGGGACTGGTATGGGATGGGGATTCCACAAATACATGTAGTGGATGTCTGGGAGAATATCTTCGATATAATGTATCACACAAATTGTCATTGTATCTGGCAGCAGGTATTCCCGTAATTGTATGGACTAAGTCTGCTATAGCAAAATATGTAACCGCCAATAAAATTGGCATCACCATAGACAATTTAGACATGATAACAGACCGTATAAACAACATGAGCGACAAAGACTATTCCATTATGATTGACAAATGTAGAATACAAGGGCAAATGTTGCGAAATGGCGAAATGCTAACCAAACTGTTAAAGTAAGTATGATAGCAGCAGATAACCATTATATGACCAGAGATATATAGTAAGTAAGTCTACTATATATCTGATATACCTTACTATATTGGCAGATAAAGTAGTATACAGATAGGCTATGGCCACAGGTATAATAAACATCCAATGTGCCCCATTAATATACACTTCATTTATTCCAAAGCCCAAAACCACATGTATAATCAAATCTATCGCAAACCACGACAAAATCATCTGCATCAACTTATACCGACACCCTGAAAGTACGCCTAAACAGAAAAGAATAAACACCAGTAATTCTATAGCATAGTTAAAACAACAATGATACTTCACTACAGCAGGTCGCCCAAGATAAATATCTCCAAGAAGATAATCTTTATGCAGTTGTACCGATTCACCGAAAAGTCCTTCTATAATACCATTAGAGCGCGAAGATGTAACATCTATCCATTTAAGAAATGGTTTTTCACTTACTTTTTCACCAGTAATTTTTAGATTTTTAATACGATTTATTGAATCCTTAACCAACAATGTGGAATCTTTTGCTATCTTCTTTTTAAGAATAAGACTACTAGCCATTTGGCGCGGAACCACCAGATTCTGATATTGCAGATATACAGCACCAAACATAAAAGCAGACGGTATCAGTAATATCAAAAAGACATTTTTCAACTTAAAAGTTTTCTTACCGTCTACAAACAGCACACCTAACAGAGTTTTCACACCATTAGATAAAGTTACGCCTGTAGTAAATACATACAACAAGGCTGCATCATACCATTTTACTGTTTCCTTATTCTTTATGCAACAACCAAAAACATACAAAGACATTGTAAGCATAAACAATGAGAAAATAAAATGATCAGGCGACATAGACGAGGTCATTATTGAAGCAAAAGAAAACAAAAATGCCGTAAGCCAGATGCTGTCTGATTTCGAAACGGCAATAACTTCATGCACAAGACGATATATGAACAATACAGAATATACAGACACAATAATTACCAATACTGCCATAATGAACATGGACGCATTGAAATCAAATATATGCATAATCCAATTATTCAATACAGAAAATGGATACAGAAGAACCGTAAACAGAGGATGACGACCAAGTTCATAATAAGTAGTAAAACGAGTAAGTGTCATATAGGCATACGGATCATATCCAGACAAATGGAGATGATTATTAAACAACGTCCATGCTCCCACATTTCCACCAAGGGTAAATCTACTGAAATGCTTATATATCAACAGCGCATTTAAAACCATGAATGTTATCATTGCTGCAAATGCCAACCACCGCTCATCCTTTCTTATTTTAAATATGTTGGTCATATTATTTTATTTTGGGTGCAAAAGTAACAAAAAGAATTGAATTGACATTCAGAAAACTAAATTTTCAGATAACTATATATAATAATAAAACTATTTGTTTGCTTTTTTATTATTTTTATTTATCTTTGTCGGAAAATACTGATTATGAACTACGCATTGATTATAGCCGGAGGCTCTGGCAACAGGATGGGGCAAGACATTCCCAAGCAATTTATACATGTAGATAATTGCCCTATTATAATCTACACGATGAAGGCTTTCCAGATGCATCCTGACATTCAAGGCATAGCTGTGGTATGTCTATCAGGATGGGAAACCGTGGTGCAGTCTTACGCCAATCAATACAATATAACTAAACTCAAATGGATTTTCCCCGGTGGCGGTAACGGACAGGAATCTATACATAACGGTATCATAGGTCTGAAAGACGCCGGATGCAACAATGAAGACCTGATATTGATACACGATGCAGTAAGACCATTATTATCTCAGGATATAATATCCTCGAACATAGCTATCTGTAAGAAATACGGATATGCAATAACAGGCATCAAATGTAGGGAAGCTATACTTGAAAGCCAAGATGGTTTTTCTACAACAAAGAGCATTCCACGTGATAAACTTATAAGAACACAAACACCTCAGACTTTCCGCTTAGGTAATCTCATTGCAGCTCATCAAGAAGCAAAGGCTAAAGGCATTAACAATTCTGTTGCATCATGCACTCTAATGGCAGAACTTGGTGGAAAAGAAATGCATATTGTACCGGGATCCGAAAAGAACATTAAAATAACAACAGTGGAGGATCTTGAAATTTTAAAGGCTTTAATGAAAACCCAACCTGAATCATGGTTAAAATAACCGAATACAGCAAAGACATAACAGACACATTCAAGAATGGATTCAATCTGAATGTTCTGAATAATTCCAATATACTGGTTGCTGGTGCAACTGGACTTATAGGCAGTTGTATCATAGATTTTCTAATGCTTAATCCCAATAGAAAATATCATATATATGCTGCTGGCAGAAATCTGAAACGCGCATCTCTTATATTTGAGAATTACAAAGAAGACAGACTTTTTGATATTATAGAACTTGATGTGACCAAAACTATTGCCTGTAACATAAATTTCGATTATATTATTGATGCAGCCAGCAATGCCAGTCCCAACTTCTTTAAAAGTTCACCTGTAGAAGTTATAAAAGCCAACATTAATGGGGTTAGTAATCTTTTAGACTATGGAATTACACATAATTTAAAAAGATTCCTTTATATTTCTTCCGGAGAAATATACGGAGAAGGAAACGGACAGGTATTTGATGAAACAAGCAGTGGGTACGTAGACTGCGCAAGCATCAGGGCTTGCTATCCTTCATCAAAGCGTGCTGCAGAAACCTTGTGTATCGCTTATGCTGAAGAATACAATATTGATGTTGTAATAGCCAGATTGTGCCATACATACGGACCTAACTTTACTAAATCAGACAATCGTGTCTATGCTCAATTTATAAGAAATGCCATAAACGGAGAAGACATTGTCCTGAAAAGTAAAGGTGGACAATTTAGATCGTGGCTTTATGTGGTGGATTGCGCAACGGCAATTTTAACAATATTGATGAAAGGAGCAAATAAGAATGCCTATAATGTAGCAAATTCCGAATCAAATGTCACAATATACAATCTAGCAAAGTTAGTAGCCAGACTAACAGGAAGAAAAGTTATGTTTGATATACCTGATGAACAAAATTGCGGTAACACCACACCAATAACCAAGGCTACATTTAATACAGATAAAATAAAAAATCTTGCATGGACACCACACTTTTCATTGGAAGAAGGCATCAAACACACAATAAACACTTGTATACAACTACATGAAAAAAATCAATTATAATTCCGGAAGAATAAATACAGAATGAACTTTGCGCTTTTCCACAGGTGGAATTTTCATATAATCATGATATATATTCTTCAGATACTGATCTGGATTATGTGGCGCAGGAAACAGTTCTCCCTCAAAGGAAATTTCACTGACAGGTAACACCGTGTTCCGTTTATGAGTTATTCCATATCCATTGATTATTGGCAAATTAGCATAATGGGTAGACTTAAAGCAGATTATCATCATTTTCCAGATAAAAGAACATAAATGATACTCAGCCCCAAACCAAAAGAACTCAGCAAAAGAGCGCATTGAATATCTATGCAAATGATGCATTATAGAATTACTCTTGGCAATACCCTTTGAGACCTTTTTTATAACCGCAGGTGATACGTCAGGATGATTTACAAAAGGAAATATATCAACATATATACCTTTAGTGTAAGGAGACTGGAAATCATCACCATTCTCAATATATAGAGAATTTAAATCTCTTATTTTCACTATCGGTTCTTTAGTAAACTTATCTGTTCTTGGTGATTGTAATTCTAAATAATCTGGTAATTCCGTCTTAGCTGTCTTTTCAAAGCGAAGCATATCTTCATATCCCATGGCTATATCAATATCATCATCCCATGGTATAAAGCCACCATGACGAACAGCACCGAGGAGAGTTCCACCATCAAGCCAATAATCAATATTATTGCGTTTGCAGATTTTGTCAATCTCTTTAAGGATAGACAACTGTTTTAACTGACAAGCCCTCAGATTCTTTTCACTATACTGGCGAAGACCATCGTAATAATTTTCCATAGATAGAATTATATCATTTATTTTGTTTGCAAAAGTAACAAAAAGAATTGAATTGGCATTCCCTAATCCGTATTTTCAAGTTAAGTATTTATAATTATAAAAATTATTCAAACATAACATCTCCTATTCTAGATATAAAAATGTAACTTTGCATATAATAATGCTCAATCAGAAATTAAATTCTATGAAATACCCAGCCAAAGTAGACATAGCAGTTTTGATGCTGTTCTTTAACAGACCTGAATCCTTTCAACTCGTATTCAACGAAGTTAAAAAGGCACGTCCTTCACAACTTTTTTTATATCAAGACGGTCCGCGCAACGACAAAGACAGAGTCGGCATTGATGCCTGCCGGCAGATTGCAGCAGACGAGAATATAGATTGGAAATGTGAGGTAGTACGTAAATATCAGGAAAAGAACTACGGTTGTGACCCTTCCGGATATATGTCACACAAATGGGCTTTTTCAATGGCTGACAAATGTATTGTACTAGAAGATGACGTAGTCCCATCACTCTCATTTTTCCCTTTCTGTAAAGAAATGCTGGATAAATACGAGAACGATGAAAGAATCACTATGGTTGCAGGTTTCAACACAGATGAGACAACAGTTGGAATTCCATACGATTATATCTTCACTTCTGTTTTTTCCATCTGGGGATGGGCTTCATGGCGCAGGGTAGTTGACAAATGGGATGGTGATTATTCATTTATGAATGATGAATTCAACAAGTATCAACTTGCAGCTCTTGTAAAGGAAAGAAAATACAGAAGAGACTTCATGAAGATGTGTCATGACCATGCCACAAGTGGCAGACAATACTTTGAAAGTATATTCTGGAGTTGTATGCTTATGAACAACGGTCTTGCCATAATGCCTACAAGAAATCTCATCAACAATGTTGGAGCCACAGCTGATTCAACTCATTATTCTGCATTGAAAACCATGCCTCGACGGCTGCAGAATATATTCACAATGAAACGATACGAATTAAGTTTTCCATTAAGGCATCCTAAATATGTAATGGAGAATGTAGAATTCAAAGAACATTTTTACAAAGCTCAGGCATGGGGACATCCATGGATTAAAACAGGACGTTCTTTTGAAGAACTTTGGTTAAACATCAGATATGGCAATATTACGCAAATATTCAAATCCTTAAAAAAGCGTATTGGCAAATGGATGGGCATAAACAAACATATCTGATTATGCCTTAACAGGCCATGTCAGATAATTGTAAAGCAAAAATCCGTGATACAGCCACAGATATGCAGTCATGGTACATAGCATTCCAAACAAACAGATTTTATATTTTCTAGTAGCCGCCTTGAATATGCAGGCTACGGCTATCGGAATTATATATATCCAATGAGCTGACATGATGTAAACTTCATTTATGCCAAAGCCCAATGCTATATGCAGTAGAAAAGTAAATACTAATATGCTCATCATCAACCACACAATCCTTTGTTTTCTGCCAAGCCAAAAGCCGACAATCAATCCCAATACTATCACGGTCTCAACGGCATACTGTATTATCCACGTATAACGAACAATAACCGGTCGTTTAACAAGCACATCACCCAAAACATATTTTCTATGAAGTTGAATGGACTCACCAAAAAGATTTTCAATTACCACCTCTGCCCTTGATACTTTATTGTCAGTATCTTTAAACTGAGAATCTATCTGTTCTGATGTATTAACACTATACGGCTTCATTTCGTTATCTGATATAAGGGCCACGGCAAACAGAAATACTGCAGGAATGACAAATGCTCTGATTAAATATATCAGATTTATATTCTTTCTGCGATTTACAAACAGCACCGCAAGAAACACCATCACTCCATTGCTTAATGTAACCCCTGCCGTAAGCACGAACAGCAGAGCTGCTTCTTTCCATGAAAAAGTTTCTTCTTTCTTTATTTTCAATCCTGCTATATATATTGTAGACAATATAAGGAACAAGGACAGACAAAAATGATCTGGCACAATCATCGCCACTATTACATGAGCAAACCCCATAAAGAAAAGAGATAACAAGGTTGCCACCTTACTATCAATCCCTATTATATCGTGAATTATTCTATATAAGAATATCACAGAATAAAAAGAGCAGAACACCAACAGTGCCCCGACAGTCAACTGCACGCAATTAGCCCCGGTTATCCACCAAAGTAACTGATTGAGCAGATATAGCGGATACACAAAAAACGGCAACAGCGGATGTCGGAGAATATCATAATACAATCCCCAATCTGTAACCACAGAATATGTTATAGGGTCATATCCCGACATGTGAAAGTTGCGCATAAACACATCCCAACTCTGTTCACAATAATCAGTAAAGAGAAAAAAGAATCTGCTTATTATCAGATATTGCAGAATAAGTATTGCTATCAATGCTATAACTGCCAGCAACCGTTCATCTTTATGTATCTTGAATATATCCATCAACCTAACAGATAAGAGCCGAACAGACTCAGATTCCATATATAGAGGAACAACGCCGTCATTATTACAGCTATGCGCTCAAACACAAGTACCCTTCCCTTTAAATTACATGACAGATACGCAATTGCTATAGGGAAAGTGAACAGCCAGTGAGCTGACATGATATAAACTTCATTTATGCCAAATCCCAAGATAATATGTATAAGAACATCAAATCCCAAGAATGACATCGTCAGCCATAAGAACCGTTGACGGCGGCCACACCATATTCCTCCGGCAAACAACAACACGACTATAGTTTCAACAACATAATTGAAAGGCAATCTGTAATGCACTATTACCGGACGCTGGCGCAAAGTGTCACCCAACAGATAATCCTGATGCAACTGCAATGACTCACCAAACCAATTTTCCGCCAAAGTCTGCCATCTGGAAGTAGATATGTCTGTCCATTGAGTAAATTCCCCCTTACCCATTGGTTTACCGGTATGCGCTATCATTGCTTTCCACTTATCACGTTTGTTCTTATCTTTGGCATTATGTTTCAGCACATTAGCCAACTGCGCCTTCATCACAGAAGAATCTTTCGCTGTCGCAGTATCATTATACTGCTGTATAACTTTTTCTCTTGCCTTATCTGCTTTTTTCTTTTTTAGTTCTTGCCGAGCTACATATTTAGGTTTTTCAAAATGATTCCATTCCATACGTGCGCCTATCCAAATCAAGGCAGACGGAACTATAATTGCCAATATCAGATTCTTAGGTCTCCAGAACTTCCTGCCATTTACAAAAAGATTTGCCAGAAATACTTTTATGCCATTGTTTAGAGATATACCGGCTGTAAGAACAAAAAGCAATACGGTCTGCCAAACTGTAAACGGCTTGTTATTTTTCATTTTCTTTCCTGATACATAAAGTGTCATTATCAACAAGAACATAGACAATGAAAAATGATCCGGCACACATACAGAAACCATCACGTATGCAAAAGAAAAATTTAAAGCCGTAAGAAGAACGGAATCAAACCGTTTAAGTTCTATTACTTCCCTGAATATGCGATATAAGAATATAAAAGAATAAAATGCACAGAATACAAGTATGGCTGCTACCACAAACTGGACAAAGTTCATTCCTGTGAGCATCATAAGTCCCTGATTAATCTGATTAGGGATATACATGAAGAAAGCCAGTAGCGGATGACGATAGATATTATAACTTGTAGTCCAGTTGGATACGACTTCGTATGTCAGCGGGTCAAAGCCGGAGATTCTGAATGTCCTTACAAACAGTTTATGATAGTTGTCAGAAACCACAGAGAACTTATCATAATACTTCCAGATTACGATAGCATTCAGCAATACAGCATACAGCAATGCAGCCAATGCCAACCATCGTTCTTCTTTCTTTATCTTGAATATTCCAAAAATCCGTTTCATTTCTTTATATTTGGTTGCAAAATTAATAAAATTAATTGAATTACCAATAATCGCAGGCACACAACATCACAGACTTTTACAGTTAACTTAATATTTATTTAGTCTAACAAACATATTTATATTATGCACGTTACATTTGCAGTATTATTTTCTATAATTGTTATTTTCCATACAAGATTATTCAAACAAAGCAAAGGTAATGATTTTCAAACTGAATACATCAAAATAAGCCCTCATCATTGCAAAGCCTGCTGGAAATGTATGGAAAACTGCCCCAAACATGTATTTGGAAAAATAGACTTGCCGTTGCACAAACATATAAAAATAATAAACTCTGATGCTTGCATTGGATGCAGAAAATGTATTAAAAGCTGTAATTATAAAGCTATCAGTGCCAAATAGCACTATATTATCTCTCCACTATTCTATATCCGTTGCCATATCTTGTATGGATTCTTCTACCCTGTCCCGGCAACATTCGACTTACCTTGTCACTCGTTACTCCTCGCATGGCTGCAGGATGATGTTTCTTCATTTTCTCATATATCTCTGTGGCTGAAAGGGTAAATACTTTCACATCTTTATTGGCTTCATCCTCTGCTGTGGCAAAGCGGAAACAATCATTAAAGATGTCTTCCTCTATACCATGGGCATAGAATGCCTTATTATGATGCTGGATTTCTCGCTCTTCTCGCTTTGAGAACCAATAACGCATTCCACTTTCCAATTCGGCTTTCAACTGGGCATACAGTTGCGCATACTCTATCGGTGAACAGTCTATCTTCTGTTTCACGTCTACACAGATAAATCTGCGGCTGCCGGTGGTATCGGTCAACAGGTCATAGCGGTTGCTGGTACCGATGAATGACGCAAGTCTACTTACAGGTTCATTGAACTGCTGATAGGCTCTGCGGGTATTAAGGGATTCCATCTGTATGAGGTTCTTCAGCAACGGCATCTTCTTCTTTGATAGTTTGTCAAATTCATCAAGATTTATAAGTCCGAAGTTTGAAAGTTTGTTTTCGGCTGCTGATACGGAACTGAGGTCGTAACTCTCTGTGAAATAACGCTGAAGTTCTGTAGGCATCAACATTCGGCAGAATGTGGACTTGCCTAGTCCCTGCTTACGACTCACAAGGATTGGCACTACACTGTTGGCTGTTTTGCCGTCACCGTATCTCATCCATCCGGCTGTCATAGCTAGCATCCAACGATGAAAACCGTTTGCCCACGGCTTTTCTTCGCTTATGCGCTGCGCCAATGGAGTTACTCTGTCATTGCCATCCCATTTAGGCAGATTATCAAAATACAGCGTGAACGGATTGTACTCTTTCACGTTGTCGCTCTCCACATATCTCTTTATATCCTTGTCCCAACAATCTATGCCATTGTTCAAGGCTGCACAGCTGATGCCATTAAGGTTACGTTTGTTCAAAGGTTTAAACATAAGTCTATGACTGTCAGCCTCATCCTGTGACA
>CAYSSU010000004.1:0-131858 GCA_964433895.1 uncultured Prevotella sp. | reverse complement strand
TATTCTAATTGTTATGCTGCAAAAGTAGAGAGAGACAATGCAGCCTTTCTGCATTATTGAGAAAAATCATATTACTGTTACGTTTCCTAATTTTATTCATTCTTCCATATCCACATTATAACTTTTAAGCAGCTTGTAGATATAAACATTAGGCTCAAAATCGTATAATCTGTTTACGAGTAAACCTGTAGATTCCCAAATACCATTATATGAAGCATGAATTAGAGCTTTAAGACAAAGAACTACATTAGTATCCAATTCTTGAATGTCTTTCATAATGTCAGCTATTGTGTATTCTCTTTCAGCTATCTTAAATGGATCTCCTTCTATTGAATAATAACCAACCCTAAAAAAAGCTTCAGTCATTTGAAATGTGTTTGGCATATATTCCTTTGGATATACAGGAATTGATTCTATTACCTCACAATTGGTTCCGTCAGCAGAAAGATGTTTGTAATACATGGCTTCTGTTGCTTTCATGGTGGAATCCAGAATATCCAGATTATCACACCACTCATTGATAGAGATAATCATATTCTTATGTGCACTCTCTTGTTCTTCTGTGGGCATAAGATTAGCCAGTCGATCCGCATGTAATACTATTGCTTTACAACAGTCACGTACAAATTCTGTCATAGTATGAAGCTTTTTAAACCTTCTTTCCAATATCTCTGTCTTTATCATTTTTGTTTTCATCATTGTATCTTCTTTCGTTATGATGATGCAAATAAAAAAAAGAAGAGTGCAGTCTTTCTACACTCTTCTCATATAATTCACAAAGGCAGGATGACTACCCGACTATTTATCTTTTCTATACATATTGGTCAATTCTTCAGCCAATCTCTTCATCTCTGTCCTTAGATGCTCAGGTTTTATTACTTCGATTTGGTCACCATAAGAACGAAGTAGTGAATGCAGTTCATAATTGTCTTTCACTTTAAGAGTTATTTCCCAATGCTTATCATCAACTTGAATAGGCTTAGAAGATTGGGACTCATGCAATGGTTTGGTCATGATGTAGCCAAGCACTTTCTCATTCACATGTAGTACAACGGTTTCTACCGGATTATTCGTAACAGACACTCCAACAACATCACCAAAATAATCATCAAAATCAAAATCATCTTCTAGTGGCTCTAAAGGCTTTGAAATTTCTGTTACCGATATAATTCTATCAATTGCATAATTCGATAGGTATTCATCCATATCAGACCGCTTGGCTATCAGAAACCAACGATTATTATATTGCTTCAAGTGATATGGACTTACAATGATAGTTCGTTCGTCCTTTCCAAATGGTTGGTATTTCAATTCTACCACACGTTTGTTTACAATGGCATCAAACAGAGGCTTGTAGAAATTGTTCATACCTTTCAGATATGGATTGTTCTGAAAACTGACTACTGATTTAGCACTATCACCAAGCTGACTCGTAGAATAAAGGTGATTCTCCACATCTTCCAACCACTCAAATTGAGGAACACCTTCAAAACGCTTTAATAGAGTTAGTGCATCATGAATAAGGTTGATTTCTTCTTGATTGATAGGCTGCTCTTTTATGGAAGCATTGCGCTTATGATAGCGATAGTATTTCTTATGGCCATCTTGAATGGCGTCAATCAACATACGATAGCCTTCTTCGCTCTCAATGAATTTTAGATCTTCTTGAACCTGACGCTTTTTCACACCTTCATCCTTATTAGAAGAGCCATTATAAATGTATAAAGCCTCATTACAGGCTTCGATTAAATCTTCAATATAGTATCTGCGTCCCCAATTACCCAAGCACTTATCAAGTGCCTGGTAACGGATTTGAGCATTTTTATTTGTTGGCATAATTGGTCTTTTAATTATACGTGCAAATGTCATTACAAACTATGCAATGTATCTGCATTCTATTTGTTATTATCTGATACTGTCACATCATATTTGATATCTTTGCTTCTTTCTAATGCGATGCAATCACGAGAATCCGTATTATCCAAAGTAAAGTATTTTGAGTTTTTACCAATATCCCAACCATTAGCGAACCCTCCATCAGGATAGATAGACAATGTCTTATCGCCACATTCAAAGGATAAAACCCTCCAATGGGTCAATGAATTCCGTTCATGTGATTTGATTGGAATGAGTTCACCGTGGATGGAAAATTCGTTATCAATATCACACAACCAACCATTTGTCAAGTCTCCTAATCGCATGTTGCGTTCTGCGCTATCTTTAAGATTTGATTGAATCTTATATTTACAATGCTCGTCCTCATATTTCTCAACTAAAAACTCCAATTCGAAATCGGCTCCAATTTGCTTGATAATATGTCCTATGGTCTGTAAAGTGATAAGTATTCCCATCACACTTTTCAAATGTTCATCTTGATAGGATACTTTGATTTTACCGCCTTTAGACTTACAGTAATTGATGAATTTGTCGATAATGCCCTCTGAATAGTCTTGAATGTAATTACCGAGTTCGCTTGATTTTACAGATAACACTTCGTCACCAGTGAACATAAATATCTTTGTGTTCTCTTTATATCCGCAATCGATAGGGACTGCATCTACACTGATATTACTGACACGAGCACAGAACAAAGTCATGTTACCCCATACGTCATTAAGACCAGAGTATTCCACGTTGTTTGTGAAATAAAGGACACCATCTATATAGGCAATAGGATATATGTCCTTATTGGCATAAGGAGTAGCGATATGCTTTACATCTTTTGCCCACCCACTCTTAACTGACCTTAACATGTTTAACGCAGGTTCGGGCATAACTCTTTTTTCACTATCTACTACACAAAGGGACACCATACCATCATGGGTATTAAAGTGATTTAGAAAATGTCCACGCCATCCATGCTCTTCGTCATCATAGTTCCAAACATCATAGTTATTGTTTACGAATATTATAGATTCACTCGAAGAAGCAGAGAATGCACGTTGCAAACTTACGATATCTGTTTCTGTTGATTTTGGTGATACAAAAGCTACATTTTCAGGAAGAATACCTTGAGATTCCTCTTCCTCTTGAATCCATGCTAAGGCTGCATCGATATCAATATATGAAATGAATCTCAGCGTGAACTTGTCCAAAAGTAAATCTTTTGAATTACGTTGTCTGGCTACTTCCAACATTTGCTTTGACGAAGCAAGTATATCCTTCATTAAAGGAACACTGGCCATTTGGTTTGCATAACCCGCACCTCCTGGATTTGTATCAAAGAGGCAGATGTGCCCATTCGGCATTATAGCAAAATCGACTGCTCCTCGTTCTTTTCCCAATAATTCGAGTAGAGATTGAGTAAAGACGATACCAAGAGTAAATAGCAGATTCTCTTCAGTGCGACTATTCATCCATTTCTTGGCACCTTTATGACGAATACGTATTTCTGCATAATCTGTTTGAACCAAGTCACCGATGATTACATTTCGTCTTATGCTATCTTTATCATTGGATCCACCGCATCCTTTATGTAACTCTTTCCCGGCAATGGCTGCATGATAATGAGGTTTTCCTTCAACCTTGGAACGCTTAGGATTCATTTCTTCGGGCATTTTATCTAAGGTGCTTTCTCCATCTGCCACACCGCTTTCCAACACCATTCGTCCACAACGTGTGCAAAGGCAATAACCATAGCCAAGACCTTCATTATAATATAGTATCTTGGCGTAGCCAGTTTCTCTATTACTACGTACAGAGAACAGGTGAGGTTCTGTTACATTGTTATCCCAATCAGCAGTTCCAATCAACTGAGCACTGACTCGTGTAAAGCGATTCGTTTCCATGATACGGCTCTTATCCTCATTCATGTCTGGTAAGAAGCCTACCGGCTGAATCAATTCTAAAGAGTCCTTTTCATTTACACCCCAACGAAGCTTACTGTCTAATGTTGGGTCATCAATAACGCATTTGTCGGAATTGCGATAAATCTGTTTGAAAGCTTTTACCCCTTGATACATATTAGAGAATTCGATGCCTCTTACGATATAAGCTACGCCATCGACTACAATATTATTTCCTGGGGCATATTGGGCTATTGCGTCTCTCAATCCATAGGAAGGATTAGAAGATGTTGTAGGCTTAGAATAATCCTTTTTAGAACTACTACTCAGGTCAAGTGTTAAAACATTGACTGGCATGTTAGCATTAGGCGTAAATCGGCTTGTTGCCCAAAAATTAAGTAATCGCTGGTTAAGTACCTCCATATATTGCATTTTCAGCTTCGTACGGAATTTATCTGCAATGTCGCCTCCAAAAACAATACTGTAGTCCTCCAACTTATCATTAAGTTCTTGATAGCATCTTTCATTATTTTCACGAGCTTTAGCTACGACATATTCAGGATGACCTTCAAAGACTGTACCTCTTAAAAGTTCAACAAGATCTTCATGTACAGCATCTCCAAGAGCTTGACTACATTTAAGGTTGAAGAGTGCATACATGCTGTCTTTCTCATCGCCCAACTTATCTATAGGTAATTTATCAGCACCTGTTATTGGATCTGTGATAGTAGTAAACTTACCTTCCTTTCGTTCAACAAAGGTGGTATAGTAATCCAATACTTTTTGCGTTAGTTTACCTCCATTCCCTCCATCAGTAAATACACCGAATGTCCGGACTAAATAGGAGTTTACATGTCTTTGAACAACTTGTGGACTCATTAGATCTACCATAGGAACACGAACAGGACGACTGATAATATTTTCAATAGGATTGAAGAGAGTACGCAAGCCTACTGCATCGCTGCCACAAAGAGTAATGCAGACACTACATACTTTATTGTTACGACCGCTTCGCCCAGCACGCTGTTTATAGTTGGCTGGTTGTGGAGGAACACTACTTAGCATCACGACCTCTAGGTTTCCCAAATCCACACCCATTTCCATGGTAGTAGAGCAGGCCATTATATTGATAGTATGGTCTTTAAAATTAGACTGCAAAGTACGTGAGACATCTTTGTCAACCTGAGCTGTATGTTCTGCCTGAATAAACAGATTCGGCATCATGTGGATATCTGTCAATCGGTTCGAGAATACTCCTTCGTCTCCCCAAATATGGTTGTTCCAAAGTATCTTTCTATTCTTCTTTGCCCATTCATTAACATCTTGATAACTAACATTTTTACCACATCCTTTAAAGAAGGGATAAGGTTCCCATACTTCGTGCCACTCTTCATTTAACGAAACAACATGATTGCCACTTAAATATGGCGCAAAACCTTTGAAATTGTTTTCTATAGGTCGTAAACATTGTGTATGTCTTGTTGCAGAATCAGTATTTGTATCACATAGATATACATTTTCATAAAGCTTAAAAGAAAGATTTATCAGATTGAAACGAATAGCATGGTCTCTATCCTTAATATACTGACTTGAATCGTTATCCCATCTGACAGACTCTTCAAGTAGTAGATTGTCTGGCTTATTCAATTCTTCCCAAAACGCTTCTACTACTTTAGAAATCTCATCAAAATGCATACGCATTACATCTGATTCTTTCAATGTGTTGTCTTCTCGGATAAACAAACCGCATAGATATCGCACAAGACGACCTTGGTTGGATTTGCCTCTTTCAAATTTGGGTTTCATCGTAGGACGACGACGAGGTTTCTCCGTTGCAAATCGTTCACTAGCGAAGATGTCGATTGGATTAGTATCTGATATTTTCAAGAATAAGGATTGGTTAGAACGTACAGTGTAGTCCATGAATACCTGTAGTAAATTTTGCCAATCTTTTTTATTTATACGGTTTCCCTCGTTTTGAAGAGATTCATTAAATTGTTTAATAGAGGCTGGTAAATCTATATTTCCCATTTGTGGATAACACGAATGGAACAAACCCATAGTTTCAGGTGCAGCGGCAGATGATGGACGACTTGATAAATACATAACCATGATGGACTGGACGTATTTGTCCAATATCATCGCAGGTATATTTCCATCTTGATCCAGCTCATCACTATCACCGGAACGCTTGATGAATTGGTCACAGAAAACCTTACAGTATTCATCATTACGCAAAAGATTCGCAATCTCCATCCAAGAAATGTAATCATTCTGCTTCTGTTGCAATACTTGTATTTGTTTAAGTATCTCCATGGACTTATCCATATCAGAAACAGATACCATCAATTGGGCTTGTAAATCAAGAATTTGCTTGCTGACTTTACCCGATTCGGCTTTTCGTTTGCATAATTCGTGAAATATTGTACTATATAGCCATAAGCGTTCTTGATCGATGTTCTGTTTGAGCGTAGCTTTAGCCGCCATTTGGCGACTATCGGCAAAGCTGATATATTGTTGTCCATCATGAAGAACAATCCTATCTTTCTTAGAAACACCCTTTTCCAGATGATTCAAGATAAAAGGAGCCATTATTCTTGAAACGAAATCGGCAGAAGTACGGAACTTTTGCAAGTATGCATTTTCCATATTCTCTGTTGAATCAGCACTGTCTTCTTCGTCATTATCTCTCTTTTTGGTCAGTTTACTGTTGCAATACGGACAACAACAATGAGTGTTGGACACTAAATGCCATTCGTTTTCATCTACATCACCATTAACCGGAGTAACTTTTCCATTTTCCAACTTAATTATGATATTATTATCTCCTTTAGCATTCCCTTGTCTCGAAAGGCCGATAATGGCATATTTCATTGGTCCGTCATCTTCATCATTTTCTTCCAAATCAAACATGTCGCTCTCATCACGGTCAAGTGCCTGATACTTGCCGAAATCATCGCCAGGTGTAGTATTTACTTTAGCCAAAGCTACATACTCTCCACAATGTTTGCAACGACTGAGTTCCAACAATGGTGTTTCCTTGCTATCATCTTCAATGGAGTTCTTTGTATAGATATTGAAAGCTCCATCTTCATGCTCTGTCAACTTGACGAACAAACCATTGTTTGGAACACGATAGAAGAAATGAACCTTAGCTTTCATGGCCGGAATTCCATTATCTATTGGAATACGAGAACACATATCATCCAGTAAAGCCAACTTCTGTTCAGTTGTTTGTTCTGATGCAGGAAACAGTTCATCCAGTCGAATGAAGTCTTTATGAATTAGCAGTTTCCACCTTTCTTTATCTTCATTTTCGGGTATATGATCTTCACCAACCCGACGACCGCCAACTACACGGACTTGACTTTCGTTAACGCCAGTAACCCCAGCAATGAATTCACGTAATCTTCTTTCCTCCTCTTCTGGATTAGAGCCATTGCCAAAAGTCGCCGATGACGTTGCAAAATGCAAATCTTCGGCTTTGACTCCAAATGCCAATTGTACTCTGCGCAAAAGCATAGCGAGTTCAGCTGCCCCCGCACCGGTATAGGTATGAGTTTCATCGATGGCAATCCAAGACAAACTTTTCAATGCGGGATTCATCAGTGTGGCATCCTTTCCTCGCAATAGAATATACTCCAACATGGTAGGATTTGTAAGTAAGATATTGGGTGGATTCTTACGTACCTGTTCACGAGTATAAAGCATATGCTTGAATTTATATTCCCCTTTCTTTTCATCCCATCCACGTATCTGTCTGATACGTTTACGCAATCTATCTGATTCTACTGATGAATCAGTATCTTTCGGTTCAAAGTCCGGTAAATCACCATTATATACGGTGTAGGTGAGGTTTGTGCCTTCAAGTAATTCTTCCAAACGTTCCTTCTGGTCTTCCATTAAAGCATTCAACGGATAGAGGAATAATGCTTGAATCTGGTCCGACTTCTTTTGATCAATCAAATCCTTTACTAACGGCATCATGAAACATTCTGTTTTACCAGAACCAGTACCTGTTGTTACACAGATAGACATCGGCTTTCCTTTTGGACTTTTATCTTTAAGCAAAGTACGCCAACATTGGTATTGATGTTCATAAGGATTCAATTTTGTAGAAGTCCATAGCGAACCGACCAAAGCTTTGGCTTCAGCAGCAGATACAGATTTTACTTCTTCATAAGAATTCATACACTGTACAACTGGGACAGCATCCTTTGGCGCAAATAGTTCCTTAATTACTTTGCGCAATTTTTCAGAATACTTGCGTTGACTTTCGTTACCAGTTTCACCGCACCACATAGCTCGTAGAGCGCGTTCCACCGATTCACGGTTGGCCTGATATAAACTTGAAAATTTCATATATCGTATTTATTTTTAATTCTACACTTCATTTAAAATTCATCATCCATATCTAAATTCAAATCACTTCGTGGTATGTTGAATTCCTCAGCGAATCGCAGCAGATGCTGTACATCCTCATCACTGAGCGTTCCACCCCGTTGGTTCAAGAGTGGTTGCACCAATAGTTCCTTAATTTTTCCATTTTTCACCATCATTTTGAGCGGTTTAAAGATAAAGAAATACAGATTATATCTACAAGCTACTTGATAGCATCGCCATTCCATTCTTGGAGTGGCTTTCACTCCGAATGGCGAGTATTTCAATACAGGTTCAATGTTCGTGAGTGTGTCATTGGGGTGGGTAAAGTCCTGAAACAACACCTGATTTTTTTGAACCAACGAGGTATCGTAGTCCACCTCCTTCGGTGTATCTTCACCATACGGATTCCATACATAGAACTTCAACCCCTGATAGTTACCATTTGGCACATCACCTACTGATATACGCAGCCACGATGGTGCTTTTGCATCCAATTGTGAAGCTTGGATTACGATACCATTTTTCCATGCCCCAAGCCCCGCATCATCATTTTCGCTTATGAAAGGATAGAAATGATGAAGTTTTTTGCAGTCATACACCTGATAACCATGTTGATTAAAGTCTGCCACCCGAATTCTATTCTTGAGCAGATAGGGAATGGATTGCTTTTTGCTGCCATCATGATAGAGGTGAACCTCATCATCTAGGTAAATCTCCTTGATGAAAGTGGGTCTGATCACATTAACTATGGCATCACCGATACGAATAGGCACAAATGGAGATAATGGTTTTTTATCCATAGGAATCGTATCTTGATATATTTGCTGGTCACCATTGATGGATTGATATTCTATCGTGCACTGTTCGATATTTCTGACGATAGGTCCTGGCAAGAAGATTACTTTCAGATGATGTTCCACACCTTTAAGAGTTGTGCGCAGCATATTGACGCCATACGACGGTATATTTTCGTCGTTCCATGGCAAGTAGTACCCATTGGATTGTTTGAATTCCACATTCTCTACCATGTTATCCTTTTCTACCTCAGCATGTGATATAGCATCCTTGGTAACGAAATACCTGACCCAAATATCCTGTTTTGAAAAGATCAGTGGTAATAGCTCTTCTATATCACCCTCCTCTTCGTCTGAGATTACATTACTGACCAAACCACCCTCACTATATAAGATGGTATCTTGATACAGTCTTGTATAGATTTGATCATATCCGACTCTATTATACAGCGTCATCTCTCTGCCCGAAGAATGATAGAGCGTGATACTACTGCTGATATAACAGAAGTTCCACGCACTGCTTTTGCAAGCATGCTGATCCACGAACGGTCTTCTCCAATCGGGTTCGTGGTCGGTATGCCATGCATCATTGAAGATAACAGCAGTTTGGTGCTGAGCACTTTGTCTGCTCGACCATTCATCTTTCCATGGATCGATTCTCCAAAGCTGCATCCATTCAGAAGCTGACTCATCTTGCGTCAAATATTCTTTGTCATAGTCGTCAAAAGCTATGATTTGTATGTGAGTGAATCGCTGAGTAGGAATCTCATTGACTACTGCATACCTATCGATTCCCCAACTCACAAAACCATTTTCATCTCCGGTATTCGCATAACTGATTAGCGGTCTTTGCTTATTGATGTCCGTTACTATTTTCACACCATTCATCCACCGAATAGAGAAATGAAGCATCTTTATCTTTTCTGGTTCAGCAATTCCCAATAGGTGTAAACGGTCAAACCGAAGGTACTGATGAAGTCCGCCACCAATCTCTTCAGGTTTGAGCCACACCCGTAGTCGGCGGTTCATGATGAGAGTCCAAGGAGCAACCGTGATGATCCACTCAAAACGGAACTTGGATTTCAGAACTTCATCATTAGCACTCTTTATGTGGATGAGCAGTGATTGAACAAATTCATCCTGATCTGAATAATCCCCATTAAGTATTTCGCGAAAATATTCATAGAGACTATGCTTTTGAAGGATGGATTGACGGAAGGCAATGGCGCGCCCTACTTCGTCGAGATTTTCCAATGTATATTCTTCACCATGGTAGATGCGACATAATGCTTTCAAGAATTTATCCCTATCCGCAGCAGGCCTGTTTAATTCGTGCTTGATAGCTAAGCCTCCTAGTACAAAGGTTGAATATTGCCATAGTCGATTACCATTTTCTGTTTGATACACATATTTATCTATGTTAATACCTGATACTTCCCAAATAGCTTTCAAACCATTTGAATCAATATCAATAGCTCGTTGGCTATCAACTTGAGGAGTTCCTGTATATTCACGTTTATACCACTCTGCCAAATAGGTGAGTATGATTAAAGCATATTTTGCGGTATATAAATGCGTGTTGGAACCGCCATGCTGTTGAATACTTTCTTTGATTCGAGAGCCCAGCGTTTTATACTCATCAGCAGACATTTTTAATCTCCATACGTATGGCTCGCAGACATTCGTGATATGCCTGCAAGCCAAGAGTTGGTTGTCTATTGGTTGTATGTTATGATCGTTACTCATTACTTATTGCGATTCAATGACTTGAGGCTTTTGTTTTCCCCCTTCTGAGTTTTTATGATCTCCTTGAGTTGTTCTGGTGTGAGAACTGTGCCATTAGGTCCTCTATGTATCATGCTATGGCAGTTGCTACACAATGGTATTAGTCCTATTTTGGGGTCAAGTACATGTTCACCATCCGTTTCAGCTATTGGATTAATGTGATGAACCTCAATAAAGTTCTTGCCTATCTCTCCATAAGTTTTTTCAAAATCCATACCGCATACTTGGCATACATAGCCATAATGATTCAAGCACAACTGCCGTAGCTCATAATTTCGTTCATGCTTCGTGACATTAACCTGCCGAATGCGGCCTTCTGTCAACTCTTCTTCAGGCGTCTCTGTTGGTTGCAAGGGATCGTCCTTGGGCGCTTCGGAAGCTTCGGGTGTCGAAGTAGCAGGTTTCTTCCCAGCTTGTTTCTTTCCCATATCTTCCAGTTCTTTCTGCGTCAGAATAACTACTTCCTTGCCTTTAAAAATCTTTGATTGGAGGAACCCGGCGAAGAATTTCATCACATCCGTGTATCGGGTATGAGCAATCTGATTATGTACATTGGCTTCACGATTAGAACTTACCTGACTTCTCAACTGTAAGAATAAATTATAGTCTGTTTGCTCATAGAGTTCACCAAATGAAGGTATAAAGTATGTGCGTATAAAATTAGGTAGATGATTTTCTGCGATATCAACCAATTCTTTTCGTTGTTCTTCTGAGAACATTTTGGCATTCTTCTCAAGATAGAGAATAAATTTATCGTGAAGTGATGGTGTATTTTCCATATGATATTTTATAAGGAATCGAAGTACTTTTTAATTTTCTGTGCCATCAATACTCTACGTTCTTTGAGGAATTCATCATATCTTGAGGCATCCATATCTTTCATATTGATAGGGATGCTATTATCTCTCAAATTTATTTCCAATTCTTGCAATGTCTTTAATGTAGTATATCTGGTTTCGACTCCAGCAGCTATATCATCATAAGTTTTTTTGAGATATTCGCATGGAGCACTATCATTAATAGATATATTGATCGGAGTACTTAATACGGCAAGATTTGCTACTTGATTATACTGAACAACATTATCATAACCATTCTTTTGCAAATACTTCTTCGGGAACAAATGATGAACATCTCCAGATTCAATGACAAAGCTGACTTTAGCTCCGTTTCCAAGAAATGCATCGTCACCCATTTTACATTGTGCTGCCAAATACACGACGTATGCAGGGGTAGATGTTGATGATGACTGCAAATTCTGCGGAATGGTTATATTCCAGAACGTTTCACCCAAATTCGCCAATGCATCTTGGAAAAAGTTAACAAAACCCTTTGATTTGATTTCACGTAGATCGGACTCCATTGTAGTCTCAGGTGACGATGAATATCTTGATGTTAGCAATGACAATACGTACCATTTCTGAACATAATGTTGAATCTTCAGTTTATCAATTGAGGAATCTTTACTAAGACGGATGAACAACATATAAGCAAAAACCAATGGCATACGAGCTTTCAGCATTTTTTCAATAATAAATCCTGCTGTTTTCAGCAGTTCTACAAACTGAGTAAAATTATACTGTTTAAGAGTATCTATTATACCAGCTTTAAACTTATCATAAGAATCCGCTAAAATGTCATTCTCATATTTGCGAGTGTCGAAATTACGTCCGTTTAATAATTCAACAAGACTTTCAACTTTTGCTCTGTCATATTGCGACATGAAAGCAATACGGATAATATCGTCAATAGATGGCTGATACATCTGATGAGTATTATTTACCCAATATATAAGCTTATAATAGTCTGTTGCAGCAAATTCTTTATCCTCTTCTGCCACTTGATCCAAGAATTTGACGGATTTGAGTGAATGAAAGAAATAATCTAAAGTCTTGCGTATGCAATTCCCATTTTGATCATTATTTGCCGCAATGGTTGACATAACGAAGTCCGTCTGAGTAAGCGGAGAACCTTCCGAATTTATACGTTTAAATATTTCAGAAACCATAGGTAATGGAAGGTCATTATCAAGCTCAATTACTCCAATTGGAGTTTGAACTATGTTTTTAATTCCATTGATTAATTTCTCCAATCTATCAATATCAGCATCGGGATTCAACTTCTCATAGCTATTTAGAAATGCACGAGAACTGAAATCTGTGCTAAATAGTTCTGAAATGTCTTTAATCCATCTATTATCTTTCTGTATATCAGCTCTGAGCACCTCAAAAGGACTTGAACCTTCTTCGGCATTAGGATTGAACGATATGGCATATCTTTTTTTGTGATATTGCTTGTCATATACCTTTTGACCTGCAATTGCAGCCATCAATGCTGTTACACGCTGCTGCCCATCAATCATAATTTTTTTACCATTGGTACTATTACCATCCTTATCTTGAAGGTTCGGATTCTGCCAAATGATAAGGTATCCAACAGGATAACCTTGATAGAGCGAATCTATCAAGTTACGTATTTTTGTACCATCCCAAACAAACGGACGTTGTAACTCTGGAATAGCTATCTCATTATTCTTTATACAGTTTAGAACATTTTCTATTGTCCAAGGTGCAACTTTAAATCTTGCCATTTTATTTTGATTTATTGTTCAAACATTTCTTTAATTGTTTTGCCATTTTCATCTTTCCATGCCGTGCGAGCATTGATAGACATTCCGCTACAGATGGTAGCTGCCATATTGATGGAACTAAAATGATAATCAGCTTTCAATTGTAAGTCTTTAGTCGTTTGTTCGCAGTATTTTTGAATAACCTCTTGTCGTGGAAACTTATATCCATCAGGGTATGAATGGGTTTCTGACGAACATAGAATAGAACCTGCCAATACAATGCATTCGCTTTTCTCATTATCCGGGTCTGCTAAATACATTCTACATTCACATTCTCTTGCCTTTAGGCTTAAATGATAAATGGTTTTATCATTTTTTTCCTCCTTTGGTTGCACCATAATTTGATTCGCGACCTCCTTTACTTTTTCTGTCCAACATTTGCCTTGAGTGTCATTGTTGCCCAAAACTAATATCTCGGCTTGTTGCAAATCTGTTAACTTTTTGTGCTCTATAGTTATGTAATCATCTGAGTCGGGACATTTATCACAATAATCTACAATAAACTCTTTGCGCATGGTATTGAGAACATCGCCGCAAAGTTTTTCAAACTGGATGTTTACCTTGCCTTTTACGATAGAACCTTTAAGGAGCATAAGTTCTCCTGTTACTTTATCGAGCAACAAGGCAGCTGTAGCTTCACCATTTGGATAGAGCAAAGTGTATCTCATTTCTTGCGATGTATTTAGATTTGTTGTTTCGTCCATGATTCATTATTGCTTTATTACTTATTCCATTGGTTTAATCATCTTTTCGATAAACTGTTGCTCTTCCGTGGTTAAACCATATTTTTTGTATAGCTGTTGGTCTATGTCGGCAACGGATTGTGACCAATCTATATCACTATTTGGTGTGAAGTCTTGAAGGGGAACTAAAGAAAAACTCATTTTATTGATTGCTTGCGTTGAAGTTACCAATGACATCATAAATCGTACAAATTTCGTCTTTATATACTTGTATGCTTGATGAATTTCATCTTCTGAATCACAAACAAATATAATCATATATGATTCCGTACAAATATTATATGGTGGAAGAATCTCTGTCCTTGATAAAATTCGTTTGCGGCCATATTTATCAGCTTGGCCTGCATGTTCCAAAGTTCGTATTGAGGTCATCAATTTCCATTTGTCAATCCATTCTATACCAGATAGGACCGCCTCTTTAGGGAATGGGCCTGTCCCGCCTGAACTAATAAGTGTTAACTCGCCACTTTCTTGTGGACGAGCATAAGTTCTTAACCCAAATGGCTTTTGTGAACTAGCAGTTTCAGACATAAAAATCTCACATTTTTCTTTAATTTTATTTACTACATCTATTCCTTCTGAATATCTCACAAATGTGTCGAATGCATCCAGTTCTCTATTAGATATTGAAACTTTACCATTTTCATTTATTGTAACCTGACATAAACCATCATAGTTAGAAGACCAAAGAAAATAACATATTCCACCAGCTACATCAACTGTTGGGAATATAGCTTTTGAGTTAGGAAAATCAAATAACTTTTCAATTCTTTTATCTTCAAGCATAGATTTCCGAAAATCGTCAAGATTACGACCGCCATTATACCATTTAGCTGGCATAATCATTGAAATTGCTTTTGAATTTAGTTCTTTAGCTAACTCAACGAATTTATTATAAACAGGTACTGCTCCGTTCTTTGTACCTCCATCCATTACCTGATACGGTGGATTCCCCACTACTGCACTAAACTTAATCATATCTTTGCTTCTGTTGCCCATCCAATAACGTTCAGACTTTAAGTCGTTTATTAGAGCCTGTTTCTCAGATAAGGCACGTTCAATTAATTTTTCTGATTTAATATTCACACGTTCGGTTCCATCTTTAACTGTCAGTTTACGGAAACCTAATAGAGTTCTATGTGTAATATACTCTGCCATAGGCGTGTTACAAATCACATAGATATTGTTGGCGATGATATCATCCCAAATTACTTGTTCTTCTTCTACCGAATAGTTATTACGGTCTTCAATCAACTCATTAGTCACGAAGTCACCGCAGCGTTGACGGAAAAGTGAGTAGGCTACATATAGAGGATACAATCCGGTCTTGGAATTGATTTCAAGAATCTTGGCATCGGAATTGCCAAATACATCCTTCGTTACCTCTCCACGATCCACAAAGCGTGGCTGTACTGTAGGTATCCAATCAAACAACTCATCATCTTCACCCTTCACGCAGATTTCATTAGGACCATCAAAACGTTCGTTGAAGAAAGTATATCCACCCAGACAATCACTCATGTGCATGTTCACCACACGCCATGGAGTCAAAACTGTTTCTTTGTCAGGATTGTGGAAGTAAGAGAATATCTCAGCTATGCGCTGAATGCGTTCATCGGTATGCATACTATCGGCTTCACGAGCCAACTGACGATACCGCTTGCCGGCTGCTGCAAACACCGTGGCATTGTAGCATTTCTTAAACTTGTTGAACATCGGTTTCGTTACCACTTTCGGCATAAACTCAAGCCATGATGCCGCATCAACCTTGCGGGTGAAATTATCTATCGTGATACCCTCGTCTTCATCATCTACATCGGCACCATAAATCATCAAAGGAATTCGCAACGAGATGCCACGAAGCACCGTGATGCGGTTGTCGCGTTCCTTGCGCTCTTCGGCTTTGCGCTTTTTCTCAGCATCAAGAGCCTCAATCTCTTCTTGCGTAAGTTCTTGCCCATCTTTTTGCTTCTTCTTGGCACGTTCGGCAGCCGCTTTCTGCTTGTCGGTCATGCCATTTTTAGCCATATCAATATTTGTAGCTTTCTTTGGCTTCTCCATATTGGTGGTTTTGCCAATTTCATCGCCCAGTATATTCAAGTCATCCAGTTCCTCCGGAGCTAGGTTCATCAGTTCACGCACGTCGTAAAGACTATTGTCATTGAAACCATTGCGTACAACACGATCCACATAGACATGCTCCAACTGCTCGAATAATTGGTTGGCTTCGAATTCAACCATCTTTCCACCTTCCATGGATATGACCGGGCAGAAGGACAGGAAGTTCGCCATATTCTCCATATCTTTCTCACGAGATGTGGCAGCCTGCGCATAGTTCTTTTCCTTTTGCGTGAGGGTAGCAAACTTGGCAGTTTCCGCCACCATTTTGAGTGAACGGTCGGGAGCAAAATCGAAAACATAACACTTCGTTTTCATTTGCAAATTGCCATCGCCATCGGTGTAGTGATAAGGCGATTGCACACGGAATATGGTTTGCATATAGGTGGCAGCCGAAGTGTTTTCAGAACCTTTCAGATAGAAAACAGCCGTCCAGGGACGTACCGTGACACCGGTTGTCAATCGACCGCACGAAATGGTAATAGTGTAAGTCTGTTCGGGATAGTCACCAATTTTTTTCTTCACCTTATCAAGCGCATCCGAACGAGTCTCGTCATCGTCGTTGCTGCCTGCTACATTAATAATAGCATCAAAATCGCCAAACACAGGATGATGGTTGAGTAGCTCTTCCAGTGCCTTAGCCTCTTTTACTCCCGGCACTACCCATAGCGTGTGGTTAAAGAAACTGCGATACTCATCAGTGGAAAAGGGATAGTGACTATTCTCATCCTCGGTACACATCAAGTCCAGAAAGTTGCTCACCGCCTCTTCGTGAACGAATTTGCCTTTCTGCTCTTTCGTGATATTACTTCCCTGATAGGTGCGGAAAAACTCTTTGAATTGGAAGGTCGCATCGTCGCCCAACCTCTCTTTAACCAAGTTTCCGAGATTGTAAGTGCGAATCTCCATATCTGGCAATTCACAATAGGGATTGTTCTCTATCGGTTCATTTTTATGCTTGTTTGGCCATTCACGTTTAGCAGTCTGCTCCTTTATATAATCCCAGGTATAAATTTGCTCGTCGGTGAAATCTTCGTAGAGGTTGAACGGCGTGCCCGAAAGGTTAAGAACCTTTGTATTGGTCTTAGTCAGTGTATCTATGACTCGTTGTCCAAGATTGGTGCGAGTGCCCTCGTGCGCTTCATCTATCACCACAAGATCCCACTTGTTTTGAAGAATATCTATTTTCAGTTGTTCGTCATTGTCACCACCCACCATGCGCGCACGACGCAGGTATTGCATGGAAGCAAAGAAAACGTAGTGCTTGCCTTCGTCGTTTACTCGCTTTTCGAGAGTATAGAAATCACCTTCGGCAGCATCGTCAAACTTTGTGGCATAGTGATAGTCGGGATTATTCGACCCGAAGATTTTCTCAAAATCCTCTTTCCAGCTGCTCCCCACTACAGGTCGATGTGTCACAATGATGGTACGATGTACAGCTTTATCGCCTTCCATTTGTCCCATACGCTTGGCCAATTCAAGAGCACAGATGGTTTTCCCGAAACGCATCTTGGCATTCCAAAGGAATTTACCTCCGGACTTTTTCTTGAAATATCGAAAAGCTTCTGTAACGGCTTTTTCTTGTTCATCGCGCAACACAATGGCACTATCATCAAATAGACCATTGCCATGTTTGGCTTTTACTGATTGAATGGTTGTATATACTGCCATGATATATGTTTATTTATTATTCAATAGTGTTATGAAAAAAGGTTTTCGTTTGTCTTCATCATTACCAGTGTAGTTCCAGTCTCTGACGCGACAATAAATCCCGTTATGACGATTTACATCTCCTGTTTTACACCCTTCGCATTCACGGATTTCCCAGATGGGTTCTATCGGCTCATTAAACATACTAGGATAAGTTCTTTCTTCTTCATTTTTTTTATTTATTTCAGCCTGATTGATGCAACATTCTTTCTTACCGCAAGAACCAGGAAGAACCATTTTGAGACCATCCATCTGCCATAGGTTCCAAGATATGATGTAAGCCATTCCTTCCAATGATTTTTTAGGGACAGGTTTTTCAAACTTGGCTTCGTAATAATCGCAGAATGTATAGAAAGCCGCTTCCCGAGCCAAAAGCAGATTGTCGCCTTGCCACTCAAAGCCATAAATAGCCATCAGAGCCTCTTTGCCCCAAGTCAGCCATTCTCCACTTTTAGAGGTGTTTTCACTTACCACTCGTAGTTTTCGATCCAGTAATCCTACTCTTCGATTGAGCGGTAAAATGACATCACCTGTTACTGCATCATAGCGGCTCATGAGATAAGGCCCCTCACCACATGTTATTTCCAATCGAGTATCCTTAACGTAGTCTTGCCACGTTTTCCCTTTTTCTTCAGAGAAAATGATACGTTCTTCTGTTGGTGTCCAAGTATGGTCAGATTCATTTTCAATATTAAAGACGTTCTTGCGGCCAAACCATGCTTCATCTATCAAGTTGTTTTGAGCATTGCAAATCCATGCAGGAGTAAAAACCTCAGCCATGTCTTTTGATCGCTGTGATTGTACCTCAGCACTTTTTACGGCACGAGGTCGTATGATTCTGCCATATTCACCAGTGATATGCTCCGTGGTTATCTCATCGGCAAAACAATAGCCATCGCCCATTTCTGCATACGAATCCGTAGCCCAGAAAATATTCTTATGGGTTGTGTGATCCATTAAGAGCTTTTGAAGTACCACAGGGTGGTCTCTTAAAAGATTATTTTCACTTATATCCGCTTCATTTGCCATTCTTTTTGATTCAAATTATACTTCATTTTTCAATTTGATTGTGTAAAGTTATCAATAAACAATGCAGTGTTTCTGCATTGTTTATTAGTTTCTTAACTTGTTTGCTTAGTTCTTTGACCTATACTTGTCATTTTTGTTCCTCAACACGTATTAATTCTCTTACGTCGACTTTCGGAGCCTTTGCAATCTGCAAAAGCTTTTCCAAGGTAGGTTGTGTGGTGTTTGTGCACCATTTTGAGCCAACAGCTTGATCTTTGCACAATTGTTCTGCTAACCATTTATTGGTTTTCTTTTTTCAGCAAAATCCTTTGCCATGGTCAATATGTTTAATTGGCACATGCAAAGTTAGTAAAATATCTCTAAAACATTAAACTTATTACCATATATTTGGCTTGAAAATTCAAAATATTGTCGATTTAGTCAAGTTGCGTTCTGTTTTTATGTTACTCAGCATATATTATAATTATTTTCTATAACTAAGAGCTAATAGATTGAGAACTAGTAACTTTATCATTATTTAATTGCAAAAATATTTATTCTGGCTTTATCCTTTCAAGGTCGTTATGTTTCCCAATTTCATACATTTCTTTCGTTTTATGGATGTAATTGCTTTCCTAGTTACAAAAGATACAGCAAGAACGCATGTTGAATTATTCAGAATATCGCATTTTCTCTATCTGTAGTTTTTTTCTCTTTTCATCTGTCATATGTCATAAATTGCTCGGGTCGCCTAGTGTTTATGGGCGTTCCGGGCAATGACAGATACTATGACAGATGACAGATAGAGGTTTAAGAACTGTACAATGGCTATATATTCGTTGTATCTATGCAGTGTATTCATTGTATCTATGCTATATATTGACAATACAAAGCCTTTAGACAACGAGTACAGAAATCAAGTATTGTTTTTTGTACTGTTATTCCCGGAAATCTTTTACGTCTTTATAGCCGTTAAGCATCAGATTATCATTATATCCGTATTTTGTTGAATATACCTACGAACTGCAACGGTTATATTACCGGTGTTGCTATTAAAACATAAAATCACTGTTATTTGTGAATTTTTAGACTGCTAAAACACAAAAAAACGGGCAAAATTGCAGTTTTCTTGCCATTTTTCTCTTATATCTGTCAATCTGTTATATAATCTGTTATGCCCGCAACGCCTATAAACACTGGTGCTGCGAGAGTTTTATAACAGATTGACAGATAAAAACGAAAAAAAACATAGAAGAGAATAAATGCACTGATGAGAGTGCATTCATTTCAAAGCTATGTTGTAATTATAATATTCTTTCTTTCCCGTAATGTCTTCTTTCACTTTCAGAAATGGAGGGAAATTCACAGATTCCTGCTCGGCAATACCCTTGGTTTCCAAAATCATAAGATTATTAACAGGAGAAAGATAATTGTCAAGTTCAAAATACTGTCCTTTCCAGATAAAACTCTTCCTTATCTTGTGTATTGTCTTGCGGTAAGGGTCAGCCTGCTGCAACATAGATTCATATAGATTTTCAGCTATCTGACGCTCTGTCTCCACCTGCTGCCTGTTTGCCGTGAGCTTCTTCGTGGTGTGCACATACACATAATTACCATTCCATCCTCTGCGTCTGAGGCGAATTTCACATCCGGGGTCAGCCACAAGATAAGTCTGGGTGATATCACTTTCTATAGCTTCAGGCACATCTCCTGTAAGTTCCACAATATATTTCCGCTCCTCTACAATAGGTTGCGGCAATCCGAGAACATCAAGTATTTCCTTCAGCACCCTGTTTATCTTTGTATCGAAGTTGTCATGGTTGTTTATAACCCTCAGATGAGGATGTCCCGTCCAAGCCTCAATAACCCTTTTATCCAACATTCGCGCCACCTTCAAACCCTCCTCGTCAGCCGGTTCATTTCTCTGGGCATTGTTGGCAGTGGTATAAAACTGTTCTGCGCCATCAGCAGCAGACACCAAGTGCAGCACAGCATCATAACGATGACGAAGTTCGTCACTCGTAGTACCCACAGTGCGGGTGATGTCATTCCACAGTTCAGCCGACATATAAGCCGAGATGTCCATAGCCCCACGGTCATAGACAATTATCACAGGAGTATCAATGGTTTCAGCCATCTTATAGAATTTATCCTCCAGTGCAAGCTGAGTTTCCAGAGTAGCCCTTTCCCCTTCATAGAAGAAAGCCTTGTTTCCTGTAAGATAGTCCATACCCGCCTGTGTGAACATGGTAGGCACTTCGGGAATTGTAAACACTTTGTATCCGCGAGAAGAGAAATACTCCATGATTTTAACCAAAGCGGTGGTCTTGCCTGCGCAAGGACCACCGGTAAGGACTATTCTCTTAATATCTTTCATTCCTCAGAATCTTCAGCCTTTTTTGTTTTTCTTATGGCACGCTTGCGCTTCGGTTTTTCCTCCACAGCCTGAGAAGCTACCTTTACGCCAGCCAGTTCAGGGTCTACCATTATACGTCCACAATATTCGCACACGATTATCTTCTTGTGCATCTTGATATCCAACTGTCTCTGAGGCGGAATCTTGTTGAAGCAACCACCGCAGGCATCACGCTGTACATATACAATTCCGAGACCATTGCGGGCATTCTTGCGGATGCGCTTGAAACTAGTCAGCAATCTTGGTTCTATCTTCACTTCCAGTTCCTTGGCTTTTTCCTTAAGCTGCTCCTCTTCTTCACGAGTTTCCTGCATGATATCCTCCAGTTCACCTTTCTTGTGTTCCAGGTCATCCTCACGGTCAGCTATCAGTTGGCGAGTTTTTTCCATATCGGCACCACGCTCCTCAATCTTGACAGCAGCCTCTTTGATTTTCTTGTTGCACAATTCAATCTCCAGAGTCTGGAATTCAATCTCCTTTGTAAGAGTGTCATACTCACGGTTGTTTTTCACATCGTCGAGCTGAGTCTTATAGCGAGCCACACTGCGTTCAGCTTCAGAGATTTCACCCTTTTTCTGATTCACGGCATACTGAAAGTCATCAATCTCTTTCTGTATTTTTTCAACACGTGTGTTCAGTCCTTCGAGTTCATCTTCAAGGTCTTTAACTTCAAGAGGAAGTTCACCGCGCAATGCTTTTTTCTCATCAATAGCACTAAGTGTTGTCTGAAGTTGATAAAGAGTTTTCAGTTTCTCTTCAACAGTCAAGTCTGTAGGATTTTTCTTTGCCATATATTTTATAGATAAATTATAGGATTGGTGTTCACGTCACTAAGAACATATCTTGTGCCCGGACACTTCTTCTCTATTATTGTTTTAAAAATTTCGTTTGTAAACTGTTCGCTCTGATAATGCCCAATAACGCAAATCTGGATTTGCTGGTCGTGCCCGAAATATTCATGATAGTGCATCTCTCCGGTGATGAACGCATCAGCACCTGCCTTTACAGCATCATCAAGCAGAAAACTTCCGGCTCCCCCACACAGAGCAATACTCTTTATCGGGCGTCTTATAAGTTGGTTAGCCTGCACACATTCCACGTCAAACACTTTCTTCAACTTTATCACAAGGTCGTCAGCAGCAAGGTCTTCATCAAGTTTTCCGATAATACCGTCTCCGCCCTTCACCCCGTCTACAGTCTGTGTTCTGCCAATGAAAGTCAGGTCATGCAGCCCCAGTTTCTCAGCTATTTTAAAGTTCACTCCCCCTTCGGCAGAGTCCATATTAGTGTGCATAGCCACAATGGCTATTCTGTTTTCAACAGCCATTCTCACCGTCAACTGCACCTCATCTTCGTCAGCAATCCTCGCCAACTTATGGAATATCAGCGGATGGTGGGACACTATCAGATTGCACCCCTTCTCAACAGCCTCTTCCACAACCCGAGGGGTCACGTCAAGACACAATAAAGCCCCTGAGACTTCCACCTCTGTTAATCCAATCTGTAGTCCGGCATTATCATAGTCAGCCTGCAGAGGCAGAGGCGCAAATTGTTCAAGGGCACAAAATATTTCCTTAATTTTCACGCTACGCATAAAATTTGATGCAAAGATAGTAAATTATTATAGATTACCCATAAGTAATTATTGTTTTTTAACCATAAAGCCCTTTACTGTACAAAGCAGACACGCAAAAGTTTGATATATTTCAGTACACAATATATATATTGCAAATGCAAAGCACACAGACTCACCACACATAGTATCCATAATAATTCAGCTTATAAATTTATGTAAATAGTTGCCTGAAAATTTGGATTTCCCTGCAAGATTACGTATCTTTGCATTTCGTAATCAATGGAGATATACAGCCCCGGCTTATTCCCCGAAACAACACAAAACAAAAAATAAAAGACAATGAGATCAAGAACAGCAACATGGTTTGAAACCAAGATACGTTACGAGAAAACAATGGAAGACGGCATGCAGAAAAAGGTTACCGAGCAATATGTCGTTGACGCTCTGAGTTTCACCGAAGCAGAAAGCACTATCATCGAAGAAATGAAAGTATATATAAGCGGTGAATTCAAAATAACAGATATCAAACCTGCTGCATACGGTGAGATTTTCTTCAGCGATGCTGATGCTGATGACAAATGGTACAAGGCTAAGTTGCAGTTTATCACCATTGACGAAAAAACAGAGAAGGAAAAACGTTCAACGGTTACTTACCTTGTTCAGGCAGGAAGTCTGCCAGGCGCAGTGAAGCACATTGACCAGGTGATGGGCGGAACAATGATTGACTATGTTATCGGAGGCATAAACGAAACTCAGATAATGGACGTGTTTGAACATAATGCCAAGACTAAACAGCCTGAGAAAAATGACGTTCCGGAATACGAGAACGCTGAACAGACTGAAAAGCCGGTGAATGAATAACAAATAACAGATATGTTTGATGTAGCTAAGAATTTACACGAAGTGTTGAGCAACCTGCCTGAAAATGTAAGGCTGGTTGCCATCAGTAAGTTCCACCCTAACGAATACATTGAGGCGGCATACAATGAAGGACAGAGAATATTCGGTGAAAGTCACGAACAGGAACTTGCCAAAAAGGTGGAGACACTGCCTGACGACATAGAATGGCATTTCATCGGACACCTGCAAACAAATAAAGTAAAGTATATAGCACCTTACATTAGTATGGTGGAAGCCGTGGACAGCATGAAACTGCTGAAAGAAATAAACAAGCAGGCGGCAAAACACAACAGAATAATAAAAGTTCTGCTGGAACTGCACATTGCTGAAGAAGAAACCAAATACGGAATGACACCCGATAAATGCAGGGAACTGCTGGAAACCGGAGAATGGAAAGCTCTGGACAATGTGCAGATATGCGGACTGATGATGATGGCGAGCAACACTGACAATGAATTGCAGATTGCAGGAGAATTCGACACCGCCACGAATTTGTTCAACGAAGTGAAAGACAAGTTCTTCAAAGATGCCACTTACTTCAAAGAGCGTTCATGGGGCATGAGCCACGACTACAGAATTGCCGTGGAACACGGTTCTACCATGGTACGTGTCGGAACAACTATTTTCGGACCGAGAATATATTAATTTATTAAAAACTCTCGCTATTTAACAATAAATTATTATCTTTGCACCTTGAAATCAAAACGATGACGCAATAAAGCCATCACTAAAGAATAAAAGAAATGCCAGAAATATCAATTCGCGGATTAGAAATGCCGGAGTCTCCTATCAGAAAGTTGGCTCCGCTGGCTGCTGCTGCTACAGCACACGGTATTAAGGTGTACCATCTTAACATCGGACAGCCGGACCTGCCCACACCTCAGTGCGGACTGGAAGCATTGAAACACATAGACCGCAAAGTACTGGAGTATTCTCCCTCACAGGGATATCTGTCTTACAGACAGAAGTTAGTGGGCTATTACAACAAATATAATATTAATGTAACAGCCGACGACATCATTATAACAAGTGGTGGTAGCGAGGCGGTGTTGTTTGCTTTCATGAGCTGCCTAAATCCCGGAGACGAAATTATCGTGCCGGAACCTGCCTATGCCAACTATATGGCTTTCGCTATAAGCGCAGGCGCAAAAATTCGCACAATAGCAACGACTATAGACGAGGGGTTCTCTCTGCCTAAAGTCGAAAAATTCGAAGAACTCATAAATGAGCACACTCGTGCCATAATGATATGTAATCCCAATAATCCTACCGGGTATCTGTACACTCGCCGCGAAATGAACCAAATTCGTGATTTGGTAAAGAAATACGATTTGTATCTGTTCTCTGACGAGGTGTATCGTGAATACATATATACAGGCAGTCCTTATATAAGTGCCATGCATCTTGAGGGCATAGAACAGAACACCGTGCTGATAGACTCCGTATCAAAAAGATACAGCGAATGCGGCATACGTATTGGTGCCTTGATAACCAAGAATGAACAGATAAGAAAAGCCGTGATGAAATTCTGTCAGGCACGACTCTCTCCTCCACTTATAGGACAGATTGTGGCAGAAGCATCACTTGATGCGCCTGAAGAATATTATCGTGACGTGTACGACGAATACGTTGAAAGAAGAAAATGCCTGATAGACGGACTGAACCGCATTCCGGGTGTTTACACTCCTATTCCAATGGGAGCATTCTACACGGTGGCAAAACTGCCAGTAGACGATGCTGAGAAATTCTGCCGTTGGTGTCTGGAAGAATTCAACTATGAGGGCGAAACCGTGATGATGGCTCCTGCCGCAGGTTTCTACACCACACCGGGCGCAGGAATAAATCAGGTGCGTATGGCATACGTGCTGAAAAAAGACGATTTGGAACGGGCTCTTATAGTTCTGGGAAAAGCTCTTGAAGCATATCCGGGACGCGAAGACAACGAACAATAATAAGCAAAGCTGAAAATTGAATCTTCCTCTTTTCATAGCCAGAAAAATATACAACAGCCAGGGCAGTAAACGAAAGGTTTCACGCCCTGCCATACGTATTGCCACTATCGGGGTAGCAATAGGACTTGCTGTGATGATTATATCCGTGAGCGTGGTTCTCGGGTTCAAACATACCATAAGAAATAAGGTGATAGGATTCGGCAGTCATATACAAGTGGCAAATTTCATGACACAGCAGACTGCAGACACCTACCCTATCCAGATGGGCGACTCTATGATTGGAGCCATAAAGAGTATTCATGGCGTAAAACACGTGGAGCGCTTTGCCACCAAACAGGGAATACTAAAAACCGAAAATGATTTTCTGGGGGTTATGTTCAAAGGGGTTGGTCCGGAATATGACTCTACATTCTTGCATGAGAATATGGTAGAGGGGAGTATTCCAAGATTCAGCGACACCTCAAGCAGTGGCAAACTGCTTATATCCAAAAGCATAGCCGACAAACTGCATCTGAAAGCAGGCAACAAGATTTTTGCTTATTTCATAGACAATGGAAGTGTGAGAACACGCAGATTTACCATTCAGGGCATTTATCAGACCAATCTGTCACAATATGATGACGTAATATGCTACATCGACTTATACACAGCGGTGAAACTGAACGGTTGGGAAACCGACCAGGTAAGCGGAGCAGAAGTTACGGTTAATGATTTTGACAAAGTTGACGAGGTGGAAAATCAATTCATAAATAAAATAAACCGTCAGATAGACAAATATGGAGAAACATATTCGTCAAAGACCATTCGCGATATAAATCCACAGATATTCTCTTGGCTGGACCTTCTGGACCTGAATGTATGGATTATTCTGGCACTGATGATTGCCGTAGCCGGTGTGACAATGGTATCAGGACTGCTTATAATAATATTGGAACGCACCGTGATGATAGGCATTCTGAAAGCTGTAGGAGCAAGAAACAAGACTATAAGACACACTTTTATGTGGTTTGCCGTATTCATAATAGGCAAAGGATTGCTTATAGGAAACATTATAGGACTGGGAATTATCACTCTGCAGTATTTCACTGGTATAATAAAATTAGACCCACAGACTTACTATGTGTCTACCGTACCGGTAGAATTCAATATTCCACTGTTCTTGTTACTGAATGCGGCAACTTTGCTGGTAAGTGTGTTTGTACTTATTGCGCCTAGTTATTTGATATCTCATATCCATCCTGCCAAATCAATGAGATACGAATAAATTCATTTGGTCATTATGAGAAGTATTTTATATCAATATGGGAAAAATACCATAGCAGAAAACAAAAAACGCACAAAAAGTTTTGAAATGCGCAAATAAACCATTATCTTTGCACAAAAATAAGGAAATTGTGCAATGGAAACTATACCAAGCTTCAACAAAATCATAGAACAGAGCATCCATAAAAATTGGAACAAAGATGCTCTTACCGACTACAAGGGAGCAACTCTGCAATTTCACGATGTGGCAAGAAAAATTGAAAAACTGCACATCATGTTTGAAAACAGCGGAGTTCAGAAAGGCGACAAAATTGCCTTATGTGGCAGAAACAGTTCTAATTGGGCTGTTGCCTTTCTTGCGACTTTGACTTACGGTGCTGTAGCTGTTCCTATTCAACATGAATTCAAGGCTGAGCAAATTCATAATATAGTAAATCACAGCGAAGCAAAACTGTTGTTTACAGGAAATGTTGTCACCACACAGATTAACGCAGATGAAATGCCGCAACTGGAAGGGATAATATATCTTCCGGATTTTTCTATCATTCTGTCACGTACAGAAAAATTAACTTATACACGCGAACATCTCAATGAAATGTTCGGTCACAAATATCCAAAATTCTTCAGAGCTGAACATCTGAATTACTATAATGACAATCCGGAAGACCTGGCAATGATAAACTACACCAGCGGAACCACAGGATTCTCAAAAGGTGTAATGCTGCCATACCGGGTGTTATGGAGCAACTACGACTTCTTAGCTGATGCAGTGGGAAGTAATTTGAAAGCCAATAGCACCGTGCTTGCCATTTTACCTATGGCACACATGTACGGACTAATGTGCGAATTCATATTGGAATTCGGACTTGGCAACCATATAAACTTTCTTACCCGTCTGCCGAGTCCAACCATAATACAGCAGGCTTTTGCAGAGATTCATCCTGACATAATTGTTTCTGTGCCTCTGGTAATAGAGAAAATTATACGCAAGAATGTATTTCCAAAGATTCAGACCAATGCAATGAAACTTCTTTTCAATATGCCTATTGTAAACAAAAAGGTGAAAGAGAAGATATGCGAAATGGTGAAAAAAGAATTCGGTGGTCGTATGTATGAAATTATTGTAGGTGGAGCCGGACTAAATCCTGACATTGAAAGTTTTTTCAGAAGCATAGACTTCCCTATCACTGTGGGATATGGCACAACAGAAACCGGTCCTATGATTTCATTCAGTGACTGGAAGGACTTTGAACCGGGCAGTTGCGGAACAAGCGCAAAGCACATGGACGTGAAAATTCTGAGTGATGACCCGGAAAACATACCAGGCGAAATTGTCACCAGGGGACTGAACGTTATGTTCGGATATTTCAAAAACGAAGATGCCACAAAGGCGGTAATAGACGAAAATGGATGGTTCCACACCGGTGACCTTGCTACAATGAGCAGCGACGGACATATATTCATACGGGGAAGAATAAAGAATATGCTACTGAGCAGCAATGGTCAGAACATATATCCTGAAGAAATTGAAAACAAGCTGAATAATATGGCTATGGTCAACGAGAGTCTTATTATCCAGAATGGAGAGCACCTCATTGGTTTGGTTCATCCTGATATGGACGAAGCTGACAATATGAAATTCAGCCCGAAAGAATTGCAGGACATAATGGAACAAAACAGGAAAGAACTCAATGCAATGCTTCCGCCGTTCTGCAAAGTTTCAGAAATAAAACTTCAGAACGGAGAGTTTGAAAAAACTCCCAAGAAGAGTATTAAAAGATACTTGTATCAGGATGCCATCTGATACATAATAAATAACGAAATTCTAGCATTATGGAAGAAATACCAAGTTTCAATAATCAGATACAAAAAACTATCATTGAGCATTGGGAAAAAGATGCGCTAACCTATTTCAAGGGTGCCACACTGCAATATCATGATGTAGCCAGAAAGATAGAAAAGCTGCACATCATGTTTGAGAACTGCGGACTTAAGAACGGTGATAAGGTGGCACTTGCAGGAAGAAACAGTGCAAACTGGGCTGTAGCCTTTCTTGCTACACTTACGTATGGCGCTGTTGCGGTTCCAATTCTGCATGAATTTACACCAGAGCAGATACACAACATTGTTAATCACAGCGAAGCTAAACTGCTATTCGTCGGTGACGTTGTGGCGACACAGATTGACGCTATAAAAATGCCTGGACTGGAAGGTATCATATATATACCAGACTATTCTCTTATATTATCACGTACCGACAAACTTACTTATGCGCGCGAGCATCTTAATGAAATGTTCGGCATTAAATATCCGAAGTATTTCCGCAAGGAACACGTAAACTACTATAAGGAACAAAGTCCTGACGAACTGGCTTTGATAAATTACACAAGTGGAACTACAGGTTTTTCTAAAGGCGTGATGATTCCTTACCGTGCGTTATGGAGCAATACAGATTTCGCGATACAAGTTTTGGGTAACAAGATAGAAAGCGGAGATAACGTAATAAGCATATTGCCTATGGCTCACATGTACGGCATGGCTTTTGAATTTTTGTTTGAATTTCTGAAAGGGTGTCATATATTCTATCTAACACGCATACCTAGTCCGGCTATAATAGCTCAGGCATTCAGCGAAATAAAACCTGTGATAATAATAAGTGTTCCACTTGTAATAGAGAAAATTATCAAGAAAAAGGTTTTCCCAAAAATACAGAACAACAAGATGCGCCTGCTGCTTAATATGCCTGTGATAAGCAAAAAAGTGAAAGAGAAAATATGTGAACAGGTAACGGCAGCTTTCGGTGGTAATTTCTACGAAGTGATAATCGGAGGTGCAGCCTTTAACCAGGAAGTGGAAAAATTTCTCCACAATATAGACTTTAAATACACAGTAGGATATGGAGCTACAGAATGTGCTCCTATTATATGCTATTCTGACTATAAAGAATTTGTTCCCGGCAGTTGCGGACGTTCTGTTGTTCACATGAAAGTACGCATCGACAGTAACGACCCGGAGAATGTACCAGGAGAAATACTGGCAAAAGGACTGAACGTCATGTTGGGATACTACAAGAATGAAGAAAGCACACAGCAAACAATAGACAAAGACGGCTGGTATCATACCGGAGACCTGGGAACTATGGATGCTGACGGCAATGTATTCATTAAAGGACGTTCCAAGAATTTGCTTTTGGGAGCAAACGGACAAAACATATACCCCGAAGAAATTGAAGACAAGATTAATTCTCTGGCACTGATAAACGAAAGTGTAGTCGTGCAACGTGGTGAGAAAATATATGGTCTTGTACATCCTGATTATGATGAAGCTAAAACATTGGGGCTGTCTCATGAGGACTTAATGGACGTAATGAAACAGAACAAGACCGAAATTAATGCAATGTTGCCAAGCTATTGCAAACTGGCGGACATTGAAATTCACGAAGAGGAATTTGAAAAGACACCAAAGAAAAGTATAAAAAGATACTTGTACAAATAATAATTACAATAAAAAAACGATTGTCTGTATGGCAATCGTTTTTTATTCTCTATGATAAATCTTTTAAAAAGGAAGATCATCGTTGGAACCGCCTTCTGGTGCAGGTGGAAAAGGAGCAGCAGCACCGGCAGCAGGAGCTCCGGCAGGAGCAGCGCCAAAAGCAGAAGGAGAAGCAGCAGGAGCACTGCCTGCAGCAGCCGGATCTACCAGACGAACATCAAATGCACGAATATTGTTAAACCAACGACCATTATATTCATGTGCATCAATGTCAAAAGAAACACTTACTTCCTGACCAATTTGGATATTAAATCTTTGCAGACGCTCTTCTCCAAATACAGAAAAAACCATCTTATGAGGATAATTTTCATGGGTTTCTATCACAAAATCCTGCGATTTCCAGTCACCACGAGCTGAAACTCCAGTGCGCGGCTCTAAAGCTGCGATTACCTTTCCTTGTAATTCCATTGTTACTAATATTAATTTGAGTTTTATCTTTTTCAGTTTGCGAAATTACTAAAATAGTTCTAATAAATGAAATTTTTTAGTAGTTTTTTTGTTTTTCCATTAAGTTTTTTGTATCTTTGTAAGTGATTTATAAAGTATTAGAATAATAACAATAAAAACATATATACTAATGAGATTTACTTTATCAAGCAGTGCGCTAAACAATCGCCTGCAATCACTGGCAAAGGTGATAAACAGCAAAAATTCGCTGCCTATACTTGACAGCTTCCTTTTTGAAGTAAGCAACAATGAGCTCAAAGTAACTGCATCTGACAGTGAGAACGTTATGCTATCAGTAATATCTCTTGACGAATGTGATGGCGAAGGACGCTTTGCAGTACCTAACAAGACTATACTTGATGCAGTAAGGGAACTCCCGGAACAGCCACTCACTTTTGATGTTGACATCGAAGCCTTTACCATAAAAATTCTATATCAAAACGGTATTTATAATTTCACAGCACAAAATGCTGAAGAATATCCTATTGCTCAGACCGTTCCAGACAGTGCCACGCAGCTTACACTAGATGCTGCTGCCGTGGTAAACAATATAACAAGATCTCTGTTTGCTACAGCTCAAGACGAATTGCGACCGGTAATGAACGGTGTGTATTTTGACTTAAAGGAGGACAGACTAGCAATCGTAGCCAGTGACGGACACAAATTGGTACGCAATCAGAACTTCAACATAAAGAGTGAAGTTCCTGCTTCTTTCATTCTGCCAAAGAAACCGGCTACATTGCTTAAAAACGTAATGAGTAAAGACGGCGGTGACGTATTAATAAAATTTGATGAGCGTACTGCAGAAATCACATACGCAGAAGGAAAACTATGTTGCAGACTGATTGAAGGCAAATACCCTAATTACAACAGCGTAATTCCACAAGATAATCCTAACAAGATGACCATTGACCGCAAGGCTTTGATTAGTGCCCTGCGAAGAGTTCTGCCTTTCGCTAGTGAAAGTAGCCAGTTGGTTCGTCTGCAACTTGAATCAGGCAAGCTGATACTGTCTTCTGAAGATATTGACTTTGCAACAAGTGCTAAAGAACAGTTGGTTGCTGATTACAGCGGTAGCCAGATAAGTATAGGTTTCAAAGGAAGCTCACTGCAAGAAATTCTGAACAACCTTGAAAGCGAACAGGTTGAACTTCAGCTTGCAGACCCAAGCCGTGCAGGAGTCATCATACCTGTAGACCAGCCAGAAGGCGAAGACATTCTGATGCTCATCATGCCTATGCTGCTTAATGATTAACATACAACGACAATAGTTATTACATTTTTATTTTGAAACTGAATATTACAAAGCCGCTGATTGTATTCGACCTAGAAACAACAGGACTTGATATCGTTAAAGACCGCGTTATCCAGATTTCTTTCATTAAGGTTAATCCTGATGGAACAGAAGAACGTGGCGACTATAAGATAAATCCGGGAAAGCATATTCCGGAAGAAGTTACGGAACTTACCGGAATAAGTGACGATGACGTGAAAGATGCGCCATCTTTCAAACAACAGTCTGCAAAACTTGCAGAAACTTTCAAAGGATGTGATTTCGCCGGATTCAACTCTAACCGCTTTGATGTACCAATGTTGGAAGAAGAATTCCTTCGTGCCGGAATAGATTTCGACTTTTCTAAATGCCGTCTGATAGACGCACAGAATATATTTCACAAGATGGAACGCCGCAATCTGGCTGCTGCATATAAATTCTATTGTGGCAGAAAAATGGAGGAAGACTTTGAAGCGCACCGTGCTGACCAAGACACAGAAGCAACATATCGCGTACTGATGGGAGAACTTGATATGTATAGTTCTGAAAAACAGGAAGACCCGGAAAGGATTCTTAAAAACGACATGGACTACCTAGCTAAATTTTCTAAGCAGAACGACAATGTTGATTTTGCCGGACGTATTGTCTGGAGCCCTATAAAAGGTGCCGACGGAAAAGCCCTTAAAGATAAAGACGGAAATCTGCAAATGCAGGAAGTATTCAACTTCGGCAAATATAGAGGTATGTCTGTAGCTGACATTCTGAAACGCGACCCGGGATATTATTCGTGGATGCTTGCCGGTGATTTCACCAACAATACAAAGCAGGTGTTGACACGCATCAGACTTCGTGAATTCAATAATAAATAAATGCTGAAGGGAAAGAAAATAGTTTTGGGCATAACAGGCTCTATTGCAGCCTATAAATCGTGCCTCATAATCCGCGAACTTATAAAATGCGGAGCTGAGGTACAGGTTGTCATTACACCTGCGGGAAAAGAGTTTATTACGCCCATAACACTCTCTGCCCTGACACACAAGCCGGTAATAAGTGAATTTTTCTCACAACGTGACGGTACTTGGAATTCACACGTGGATTTAGGACTATGGGCTGACGCAATGCTCATTGCTCCATGCACAGCTTCTACTTTGGGAAAAATGGCTAACGGCATTGCTGACAACATGCTCATTACCACTTATCTTAGTATGAAAGCCCCGGTATTTATTGCACCGGCTATGGACTTGGACATGTACCGTCATCAGTCTACACAGCACAACATGCAGACTCTGAAAGAATATGGCAACCACATAATAGAACCGGCTTCCGGATTTCTTGCTAGTGGACTGGAGGGAAAAGGGCGAATGGAAGAACCGGCTGGCATAGTTAATACTATGTACAAATTCTTTGAAAACGAACAAAAAAATATTCTTTCGGGCAAAAAGATTCTTATTACAGCAGGACCTACCTATGAGAAAATAGACCCTGTAAGATTCATAGGAAATTACAGCAGTGGCAAAATGGGATTTGCCTTAGCTGAAGAATGTGCCAGACGTGGTGCCAATGTTACGCTGATTGCAGGTCCGGTAAGTCTGAAATGCAGCAAAAGCATAAATAGAATTGACGTAGAAAGCTGTGAACAAATGTATCAGGCATCTACACAGGCATTCAAAAACTCGGATGCAGCCATTCTATGTGCAGCCGTAGCTGATTTTCAACCAGAAACTGTTGCCGACAAAAAGATTAAAAGACTGAAAGATGATCTCGTAATACGTCTTAAGCCTACTCATGATATAGCCGCAGCATTAGGTAAGATTAAAACAGAAAGACAACGCCTAATAGCATTCGCTCTGGAAACGAATGACGAAGAAGCAAACGCACGGCTTAAACTGGAAAAGAAAAATGCAGACTTTATTGTACTAAACTCCACACGCATACCAGGTACGACATTCCGAAGTGACGAGAATCAAATATCAATAATAGACCGAAAAGGCAGAACTGATTATGAAAAAAAAGCAAAGACAGAGGTTGCTTGCGACATTGTTGATGCTCTTGCTATTCGGCTATAACACGAATGCTCAAGAGCTACAGTCTAAGGTTACCATAAATCATGCCCAAATTCAGGGCACTGATGATGCGGTGTTCAATAATCTGCAGCAGACTCTCGAACAGTTTATAAATAGCCACAAATGGACTAATCTGCAATTCCGGAAAGGTGAAAGAATACCATGCAATTTTGCCATCACGGTAACTAAATACGAGAGAACATCCAATATGTTCACATGCAAGGCTATTATACAAGCCAATCGCCCTGTTTACAACTCATCATACACAACAACACTATACAATAACACAGACAATAATTTTAATTTTGAATTTTCAGAATTCAATCAACTGGATTTCAACAATGAAATAATAGACAATCAGCTCACTGCACTTTGTGCATACTATGCTTACCTTATAATAGGCTTAGATCTTGATTCTTTCGCCAACATGGGGGGAGAAGATGAATTACGAATGTGCATGAGCATTGCTAACAATGCTCAAAATCTGAACTTCGCAGGTTGGAAAAGTTTTGATGACAAACGTAACAGATATGCAATAATAAATGACTATACAGATGAAGGTTTGAAAGACTTCAGATTATTGCAATACAACTATTATCGTAACGGACTTGATGAAATGGCAAATAACGCTGAGCGTGGCAGAACCAATATATCTACTGCGATAGAAAATAATCTAAAAGCTGCACATGGAAATCGACCGATGAGCATATTGCCACAGATATGGACAGACTATAAACGTGACGAACTAGCCAACATATACAATGGCAAGGGAACACAGAAAGAAAAAGAAACCGTGCATGACATACTCATGAGCATAAATGCCAGTCAGAATGATGCTTGGGAAAAAATCTTGAAATAAACATTATGCTAAAACAATTATACATACGAAACTTCACACTTATTGATGAGCTCAATATTCAATTGTTCCCAGGTTTCTCTGTCATAACCGGAGAAACAGGTGCAGGAAAAAGCATCATCCTTGGTGCCATAGGTCTTCTACTTGGTCAACGTGCCGACGCACGAAACCTAAAAGAAGGACGCGACAAATGCGTAATAGAAGCACACTTTGACTTAAGCCGGTATCACATGGATCAGTTTTTCATAGAAAATGATATAGATTATGATGCTGAAGACTGTATCCTACGTAGGGAAATAAGCAAAAACGGCAAAAGCCGCGCTTTTATAAATGATTCGCCTGTACAATTGTCATTAATGCGGGCTTTAGGCGAAACTTTAATAGATATACACAGTCAGCACCAGAATTTATTGCTTAACAAAGAAGACTTCCAATTATCTGTTGTTGACATCATTGCAGATGATGAAAAAGTTTTGTCTGAATATAAGAAGAAATATGCTGAGTATATTCAAGCACAGAAGAAACTGGAAAAACTGGAACTGGAAATATCACATAATAAAGAAAACGAAGAATTTCTCCGCTTTCAATACAACGAAATAGAAAAAGCCGATTTAAAAGACGGTTTACAAGAACAACTTGAGCAGGAAACTGAACAGTTGAGCCACTCTGAAGAAATAAAAGCTGCCTTGTATGAAACCGACAATGCACTGAACAATGATGAAAATGGCATTGTAACACAAATAAAACAAGCCGCAGAACGTCTGCATAATATAGAAAATGTGTATTATCAGGCAGGAGAACTTGCCAACAGACTTGACAACTGCCATATTGAGATAAAAGATATATCTCAAGAAATAAGCAGAGATGTTGACAATATAGACTTTGACCCGGATAAACTTGAAAAGATGAATATGGTTCTTGATGGCATCTATTCTCTTGAACAGAAATTCCATGTCAATACTATTGCTGAACTCCTAAATATCCAAACCGACTTGAAAGAACAACTTTCACACATTGACAACAGTGATGAAGAAATAGAAGTTTGCAAGAACAACGTAAAACTACTTTTAGAGGTATGCGGAAATAAAGCTAAAGAACTCACAGAACTGAGAAAGAAAGCTGCAATAAAAATAGAAAAAGGAATGCAGAAACGGCTTATTCCTCTAGGCATACCCAATGTAAGATTTCAAATTCAATTTTCACCAAAGGACATTTCTACTGATGGCGTTGACAGAATATCATTTCTGTTCAGTGCCAACAAAAGCACTCCTCTGCAGCCGATATCACAGGTTGCCAGTGGAGGTGAAATAGCCCGTGTAATGTTATCTATAAAAGCTATGATTAGCGGAGCAGTAAAACTGCCAACTATTATATTCGATGAAATAGATACAGGTGTCAGTGGACGTGTGGCAGAACAGATGGCACAGATAATGCAGGAAATGGGACAAGCCAACAGACAGGTGATATCCATAACTCATTTGCCACAGATTGCAGCTCTCGGAGCACATCATTATAAGGTAGAAAAACTGGAAAACAAAGACGGTACTACCAGTAATATGCATCTACTTTCAAAAGAAGAACGAATACAGGAAATAGCACAAATGCTGAGTGGAAGCAATGTCAGCGCAGAAGCTATAAATAATGCAAAATCACTATTGAAATTCAAATAATATGAAAAGTATAAAGAAAACTATTCTAACAGCAATCTTAGTAATATTCTGGACTTTCACATGTTCAGCTCAGTCTGCTGTAGTTCAAAAGGTGGCTAAGTCGGTATTCACCCTCACCACATTCAACAAAGACGGAAGTATTCTTGCTTCAAGTCATGGAGTTTTTATTGGTAATAACGGTGAAGCCGTCAGTAGTTGGACTCCTTTTAAAGGAGCTGACCATGCCATAGTTGTGGATGCCAATGGAAACAAGATGGATGTTAAGGCTTTAATCGGTGCCAATGAACTTTATGACGTATGCAAATTTACCGTCAACGGCAACACAACTCCAACAGCTTTAGCCTCTAACGCGACATCAGGCAAAGTATTTATAATTGGTTATTCAATAAAAAAGGCTAATATAAAGACATTAAACATCAAGAGTGTCGAGAAATTCATGACATCATATAATTACTATATTCTTGCCGGTTCCAGTGAAGACAGCTATCTAAGTTGTCCTCTGGCAAATGCTCAGGGGCAAGTAATAGGTATTATACAGAAATCCAATAATGGAGAACTTCATGCTACAGACGCAAGACTGGCAGAAGACATGCAGACCAACGGATTCAGCATAAACGACCCGGTATTACGCACTAGCAATATACGCGCAGCATTACCTAAGAAAGAAGACCAGGCATTGCTGGCAATGATGATGTCTTCAGAACAGACTGATTCAATAAAACATGCACAATATGTAGACGAGTTCATACAGATGTTTCCTACATCTTCTGAAGGCTACACAACAAAAGCATTGGGACTTATATCTAAAGGCGATTTTGCTACAGCCGACAATCTTATGCAGACATGCGTTAACAAGGCTGCCCAAAAAGACGAAGCTCATTCAAACTACGCCAAGGTGATTTATCAAAAGGAACTATATTCTAATAACAAGCCTTTTGCAGCATGGAATTTGGACAAAGCTCTGGACGAAGCCAACAAAGCATACGAAATTAATCCTTTGGATGTATACAGACACCAGCAGGCACAGATTATATTTTCAAAAGGTGAATATCAGAAAGCCTATGATATGTTCATTACCCTCACAAAGACAAAATTACGCAACGGGGAATTATATTATGAAGCAGCACAGAGCAAAACACAACTCAAGGCACCGCAAACAGAAATCATGACGCTCCTGGACAGTGCAATAGCAGCATGTCCGCAACCACTCACTGCCGTTGCAGCCCCTTATGTACTGGCACGTGGCATGGCATACGATTCACAGAAACAGTACCGCATGGCAATTAAAGATTACAATGATTATGACTCTCTGATGCTTGGCAGACCTATAAGTTCTGCATTCTATTACACCAGATACAAATGCGAACTTCAAATACGTCAATATCAACAGGCGCTGGATGACATTGCACGCAGTATAATCCTTACTCCGAATGAACCGACCTATTATGCAGAAATGGCTTCATTGCAATTACGCGTAAAAGAATACGACAGAGCCGTAAAGAGTGCCACACGCTGCACACAGATGGCTCCGGAATATCCTGATGCCTATCTGATTTTAGGACTGGCACAGAAAGAACTAGGAAAGAAAGAGGATGCTCGCAATGCTCTTCTGAAAGCAAAAGAACTTGGCGACAAAAGAGCAGAAGGGTATTTAAAGAAACTTTAATTCTTTAATTAATAAGAGGGATTATAATATGGTAAATTTCAAAAAAGCGGTAACAGAAGAATTCAATAAGTGCTGGAATATAATAGATTCAGCACACAAGAATATGATTGCATCCGGCTGCCGACAATGGGCAGAAAACTATCCTAGCTGCAAAATCATCCAAGAAGACATCAATTCAGGAAATGCGTATGTACTTACTGACAATAACAAAATTGTAGTCTACGGAGCAGTGTGGTGTGATGTACGAAATGAACAACTGCAGGGTAAATGACTTACAAATAATGATAATTACTTTGTGGTCAACAGACTAGCTGTTGATTCAGAATACCAATACATGGGGTATGCAAAGACATTTCTTGAGAAAGTGGAAAGCCTATGTGACATAGAAGAAATTCACAGTATAAGAATATATACAAGCTATGACAACATTGCAATGATAACACTGCTATCCACACTTGGATACTGCATCTGTGGCAAAACAGAATCTGCTGAACTCGACACATACTGCGCCTTTGAAAAAGTAACGAAACAAAAACCGCTTTAAACTTTAAGATTTATATTTACGACAATGGCGTCACATCTACAGATGTGGCGCCATTATAAAATGTTTTGGTCTCTATCTTCAGACCTAATGAATCAAAAATGTTTCCTAAAAAATAATCTCATTTTCTCAAAAAAACAATAAGAACCTATTAAAATCAGCTTGAAGCTTATAAAAAAACGCGAAAATAAATTATTACGTTAATAAAATGGAAGTTTCACAACTTCCTTCTCATATTATTATTGTTTAATAGCCGTTTTACATTACTCAATCAATAGCTTATATATATATAAACATTTTTGTTCAATGTCTAATTTATATCTTAACTTTTAGTTCCCTACATGTTCAAAGCTGTCATCTGACAGAAGAAGAATTTATTTCTTTTTGTTGATACAAATATAATCAATTAAAAGGAAACTTCCAAACAATTAAAGGTTTTTTAAGATTGTTATCGTACACATTTTCAGAGTTTTTTAGCACTCTTTATTGTGTGCGATAACACGCTATACATATTATCTTTATAGGTATGAATTCATTATTATCAGGCAAAAGACATTATTGTCTGAACTATTCTCTCAGCACTTCTTCCATCCCATCTGTCAGGAATGCCTGCCTTTTTCCATTCATCATTCACCATTTTATGAACTTCCTGTGCCAGCAATTCTGAATTTTCACCTACAAGAACATTAGTTCCTATCTTAACAGTTTCTTCATGTTCTGTGTAACTGTTCAGCGTTATGCATGGCACTTGATTGAACGTTGCTTCTTCAGCAACATTGCCACTATCAGTTATTATGCCGGCAGCATGTGATGTGAGATAAACAAAATCAAGATAATCTTGAGATTCAATAAGAGATATAGCCGATGGATGTCCAGACTCTTGCAACACATCCTGCATCACAGCCAAAGCCCGTTCTCTCAATGGAGCAACAATCGGCATTGTTGAATCTCCTAATCCATTAATAACTCCATTAATCAAATTGCGGAGATGAGACTTATCTCCAAGCAAAACCTTTCTGTTTAATGTAAAGACAATATATTTGCCTTCCTGCAAATGCATCTTTTCCATTACTTCAGGGCGTTTAAGTTTTGAATGTATAAAGCGGATATTATCAATGAGCACATTGCCCACCATATACACCTTGCTCAACTCTGCACCTTCCCTATTGGCAATAGAGTTATTACTTATTCCGGCAGTAAACAGCATATCACTCAAGCCATCTATAACAAGACGGTTAATTTCCTTAGGCATATTAATATCAAAACTGCGGGTTCCGGCAGCAATATGAGCAAGTCGTATGCCCTGCTTCTTTGTAACAATAGCAGCAGCCATAGTACTCGCCAAATCATCTACTACAATTACCAAATCAACCTTATTATGCTGCAAATACTGTTCAAACTTAGACATCACCTGACCGGTAATCTCATTCAGGTTCTCACATATCACACCAAGGTAAGTATCAGGGCGTTCTATGTGCAAGTCATCAAAAAGTGCTTTTTCCAAAGTTTTATCATCTTCTGCACCTGCATATACAAGACTGTATTTCAAGTTCTTGCCTTCACTCTGAGCTTTCTTTATTGCTCTAATCACCGGGGCAACCTTTATGAAATTAGGTCTGGCACCCGCCATAATACAAATATTCATACCTAAGTAGATTTAAATTTACTGCAAAGATAGTGCAAACCGAATACAATACAAAATAAATTTATTTATTTTTATTGCTTAAATGCAGCCTATCCTACTCAAGCAATAAAAAGGGCTGCGATAAAATGCAGCCCTATATATTATTCACCTTTAAACAATTCTTTTATTCCTCCGATGCTTCCCATCAGATTACTAGCCTCATAAGGCAAGAAAACTGTCTTGGTCTTGTCTCCATCTGCAACTTCCTGCAACATCTGAATATATTTCTGTGCCAGCAGATAATTGGCAGGATTCGTGCTCTTTCCTACAGCCTCCGTTATCTTAGCTATAGCCACGGCCTCGGCCTCAGCCTTTCTGACTCTTGCGGTAGCTTCACCCTCAGCCTTTAATATGGCCTGCTGCTTGTCAGCCTCAGCCCTATTTATCACAGCGGTCTTTTCACCTTCAGACAACAGTCTCTGCTTCTCCTTTTCTCCTTCAGAAGTCAGAATGGTAGCTCGTTTGTTTCTTTCAGCCTGCATCTGTTTTTCCATTGCCTGCAGCACGCTCTCCGGCGGAATGATATCCTGCAACTCCACACGATTCACTTTTATGCCCCATTTATTAGTAGCATCATCAAGCACTCCACGCAGTCTGGTGTTTATAGTATCACGACTTGTAAGAGTCTGGTCCAGTTCCATTTCACCTATTATATTACGTAAAGTCGTCTGTGTCAGTTTTTCTATGGCATTAGGAAGATTATCAATCTCATACACAGCCTTAAACGGATCCATTATCTGGAAATACAACAAAGCATTAATCTGCATCTGAATATTATCCTTAGTGATAACATTCTGACGGTCGAAATCATACACCTGTTCACGCAAATCTATAGTGTTGGTATATACATACCTGCCATTACGCAATGCAACTATTGTTTTTGCATGATCTACAAATGGAACTATAAGGTTCAGTCCCGGTTTCAACGTAGAATAGTAACGCCCCAAACGTTCCACAATCTTTGTTTCACTCTGTGGTATAATCACTATAGTCTTCATCAAGAAGATTATTGCCAAAACCACGATGGCAACAAGTACATAAGTCAAAATCATAATTCTGCTTTTTTTACGGTTAATATTATACTTTCGCGGTCTATGACAACCACCTTTTCTCCTTTTTCAATATTATCTTCCTGATTACTGCCCGCAGCCTTCCAGTCATCGCCGTCTATCTGCACGCGTCCGTATTCTCCACTCTTAATAGTTTCAGATACCGTTCCCACTCTGCCTATCAGCGCATCTGCATTACTTTTACGGTCATCTCCACTATTATGCAATTTCTTCAGTAACTTTGGTCTCACAAGCCAAAGACTCAATACGGAAAAGACAACCCATACCAACACCTGTGCCCAGAATGGAATTCCGAACAAAGAAGCTATCACTGTTACGGCAGCTCCAATAGCAAGACAAGTCACGAAGAAATCACCAAGTGCCAACTCCGTGATTAGGCAACCGAAGCAAACAATAAGCCACAGCAGCCAAAGATTTTGTGTAATGTAATCAATCATGATATTCAAAATTCATTAGTGTTTAATTCTATAAATACTATCGTCTTCTTTTCAAACTTGAAGCCTTTACCGTTCTCACAGCCTTCCCACCAGTAAAGTTCTTTTTGTTTGCATTATAATATTTCAGTGCTGTAGGCATTTCCTTCTGCAATGCAGAAATTCTATTGGCATCACTAGGATGGTCAGAAAACAAATCATTAGAATTGCCACTGCCACTATTGCCTGCCATTCTCTGCCAGAAAGGAATAGCCACCTCTGGGTCATAGCCAGCCATGGCAGCAAATATCAGTCCCATATAGTCAGCCTCGGTTTCATCATCACGGGAATACTTCAGATTTCTGAAAGAGAAATAATTACCGGCAATACCAGAAGCTATAGTACCGACACCACTGCCAACAGCAGAATTGAGAACCGTTCCTACAACAGATGTTCCTAACTGCTGATTATGCTGTTTTGTCATTTGTTCCGCACTGTGCCTTGCCACGGCATGAGCTATTTCATGTCCCAGGACAATAGCCAGGGCTGATTCATTCTGTGTATAAGGCAATAGCCCTTCATAAACAACGATTTTACCACCAGGCATACAGAAAGCGTTTACACTCTTGTCTTGCACAAGATTAAATTCCCAGGAGAAGTTCTGTATATCACTGGCATAGCCATTATTCTTCAGATAAGTCTCCACGGCATTTGCCAGTCTGCGCCCTACCCTCTGAACCATTGCCGTATTAGCAACATTACTACTTTTTCTGGCAGAGGTCATATACTTGGTATATTCCTGATTAGACAGGCTCAGTATCTGCTGGTCTGAATAGGAAATTTTGTGCTTACGTCCCGTAAGAGGCACTGTTGATGTTGTTCCACAAGAAGCCAAAGTCAGCACAACAGCTGCTGCAATGGCATAAAACTTAATTTTTTTCATAATCTAATTTCCATATTTGCGTTTACTATACGCTACATTATTGCAAAGATAATGCAAAATTCCGATATTCCAAATATTATCAGATTATTTTTTAGGTTTCATAATATGACCGTCACATTCCAGTTCTACAGCCCCTTTAAGATGTTCTTCCAGTTCCGCCTTGTCCACTATATATATCTTAGGTTTCAGAGAATTCGGATAACGGTTGAAATAAGGGTCTGCACTGCCCCACCATGTCATAGCCTTTATATTAAAATACCGTGGAATACTTCGCCACATTTCAAATACCCTCGTTCTTGCAGATATAGTCAGTCCTGTTCTTCCGTCATCCAGTGTTGTCACACATATATAATGTCCCTTTACATGTCTGTCATTATTCTGTTCCTCTTTTGTTGTCTTGCGGGATATAGCTACATGTCTGCCATATTTACTGTTTATATCAGCCATCAGTTTACGGAAGATTCTACCATGCGCACTCGTATCGTGCATCTGACCACTAAGAATATAATAATGTATCATCTCATGTATAAGCACGTCATGCATTTCACTCTCTGTAAAATCCAGTCTTCCGCTTATACGCAGATGAAAATCAGAATAGCGTTCCTCACCGAAAAGAGAACGGTTACGAATGAATAACACTTGCCCTGCCGTACGTCTGGCATTGCTAATCTCTATAGACAACGGCAACAAATGCCCGTCGAATATCATTTCATTGTATTCGTCAAACTTCTGCTTTATATAACTCAAAGTAGCTTTCATGCCCACAAAGATAACAAGAAATATCCGAAAATAGTTTTTTTTGCTTATCTTTGTCCCCGAAAATCAAACATATCATAAAATGAAAAAAACACTTTCACTGTTATTATTCGCATTCATGGCTATTGCCGTAAACGCACAATACAAGCCTACCGTATCCATATTAGGTGACTCATATTCTACTTTTGAAGGATTCATTCAGCCTTCTTCCAATGAAATGTGGTATTATGCAAAAAATGCCAAAAGCAAAACAGACGTAAACGATGTGCGACAAACTTGGTGGTGGCAGGTGTGCAACGACGGCAATTACCGCCTATGCCGAAACAATTCTTATTCCGGAGCCACAATCTGTTACGTGGGCTATGACGGCAACGACTACAGTGAGCGTTCTTTCATAACTCGACTTGACAATATAGGCTGCCCCGACATTCTGCTGATATTCGGTGCCACAAACGACAGTTGGGCAGGAAGTCCCATCGGCAACTATAAGTACAGTGAATGGACAAAGGCTGACTTCTACAGTTTTCGCCCTGCCATGGCATATCTTATAAACCATGCCCAACTGCGCTATCCCAACACAAGGGTATATTTCATACTCAATTCTGAACTGAAAGATGAGATAAACAGTTCATGCCTTGAGATTTGCAGACACTACGGCATAAAGTGCATTCAACTGAAAGACATTAAGAAACAAAGCGGTCATCCTTCTGTAGAGGGTATGAAAGCAATTGCATCACAGATACTCGAAGTATTGAAAACTGACGAAAAATGAAATATCTTATCATCTCGGATATTCACGGTTGTCTGCCTACATTGCAGAAAGCACTGACTTTCTACCGTGAACAGCATTGTGACATGTTGCTAATTCTCGGTGACATTCTTAACTACGGACCACGCAACACACTGCCTGAAGGACTAAACCCCAAGGGAATTGCCGAAACCCTAAACGTAATGTCGGCTGACCTAGCTGCCATACGTGGCAACTGTGATTCTGAAGTAGACCAGATGTTGCTGCACTTTGACATCATGCAGACTTCCATGCTTCTCATAGACTGTGGCTGCAAAATTCTGCTTACTCACGGTCATATATATAATAAGGAGAATATGCCGACAGGCAAGTATGACGCCATAATATACGGTCATACTCATCTATGGGAACTCTCTGCCGCAGCAGACGGAACGACCATCTGCAACACCGGCAGCATTACTTTCCCCAAAGGGGGCAAGCAACCCACTATGGTAACTCTGCAGAACGGCATACTAAGCATATTCAGTCTTGAAGGAGACAAACTCAGCGAAAAACGTATAAAGTAATCACAAACGTGATATTACATCTTTCACTGTGGCTTTTATATTGTCAATAGCTTGTTCCGGCTTCTTAGCCTGCTCCATAGTCATGCTTTCTGGATTGATGTTGTATATGGCTGTGAAACCAGCCTGACGTAAAAGTTCTTCATCGTCAACCCGTCCGGCAAGCATTATTGTCTTCACGTCTTTGCCTTCAGCATGTTTCATCACATGATAGGGCAACTTGCCCATAAGTGTCTGCCGGTCGCAGCTTCCTTCTCCGGTTATTACCAAATCGGCATTTTCTATCACTGTGTCAAAGTCTATGAAGTTAAGCAGAAGTTCTGCTCCCGACCTGAATTCAGCTCCAAGATATTGCATAAAGGCATATCCCAGTCCACCGGCAGCACCTGCTCCCGGTCTATGGCTACAGTCAAATCCGAAGTGTCTTGCACTCACTTCCGCAAACTTCATAGCCCTGTTATCCAGCATAGGCAGCATCTCTGCAGTTGCCCCTTTCTGCGGTGCATATACATAAGCAGCCCCATCCTGCCCGCAAAGAGGATTGGTAACATCTGAAGCCAGCAATATTTCCACACCATGGAAACATCGCTTTATAACGTCATCAATTATCTCTTCCTTTCTGCCAAGTTTCTTCAGCAGAGCTTTCAGCATACCGATACCACAGTCAGACGTAGCCGTCCCGCCAAGTCCGATTATAATTTTCTTCATACCCTTCTGCACAGCATCTGCCAGAACTTCACCTACTCCCTAGGAAGTAGCAACCATAGGATTGCGCTGTTCCTTCTCTATCATAGCCAGTCCACAAGCCTGAGCCACCTCTATTATAGCCGTATCACGGGCAATGCCATATTCTGCAGATACATGGCGCATAAGAGCATCATGGCTGTTCACTTTCACTTTCAGTCCGTTCATGGCAGATATGAAGGCATCGAGCATTCCATCTCCACCGTCACTCACAGGCAACATCACACAATCTGCATCAGGTTTTGCCTCACGTATGCCATCACAGGCAGCTCTCGCCACCTCAGCACTTGTGAGACATCCCTTAAAAGAGTCTGAAGCTATTACTATCTTCATTCATTTAGTCTTTAAGAGAATAGGTAACTGTTGTTACCACTCTCACCTTTTTAATATAAGGAGTGTTGTCATCTCTATTATCTATAGAAAACTGTCCCTGGTCTGCACTCACAATTTTGTTCAGTTTGGAATGACTATTCTTGGCAAACTGCTGTGCGGTTTGCTCTGCATTCTCTATAGCCTCCTGCATCATCTTAGGTTTCATGGTCTTGAACGAAACAAAATCATATTTCACAGGATTTTCATATCCCCCGCTAACCACGGCAATGCCTTCTTTCAGCAATTCACCTTGCCGGGCTATGATGCCACGTACAAGTTTCACGTTGCGTGAAGTCACAGTTATAATACTCGTAATATTATATCTGTAAGGTTTCCGGTTGTCAGAATACTGCTCTGCGTTCATATCTATCACCGTAGGAGCATTAATCTGAATTTCATTTTCCCTGACGCCATTCTGCACCAGAAAAGCCTTTATGCGTTTCTGAGTCGTACCTATAGTGTTGTATAGTTCAGGAAGATTATTTCCCAACTCTTTCGTAGCTATGGGCCAAGTCACTTTGTCAGCCTCAACCTCCTTTTCAGCCAGTCCCTTCACACTCACCTTACGGTCTTTATTAGAGAAATTGTCCATTCCGCCTTTCAGAGAAAAGCCAAGCACCACAATGCCAATAGCAATTATGGTTGCTGAAATAATAGTTCTGTCCTTCATGATTAAATTTTTTTTTGTTAATATACTAAGACTTTGCAAAAATAGCTTTTTTTTATTATTGCAGAATAGGAATATCCCTAAAAAATCATAGGAATAATGGATTTTATTTATTATTTTTGCAGACAAGAGATTGACAACAGCATTCACAACTTGACAAATTCTAAATATATGAGAAATCTTACGTCTACATTTATAAGTATATTCTTAGTCTCACTGCTAGCTCTTGCTGTATACCAGACCGGTAACTGTCAAACAATGAATAACTTTTCCGGACTCTCAGCCTGTCGGCAATACGCCATGGAAATTCCTCTCAAACCGGATTATGCCGACAGTTCCCTTTGGTATATTGACATGAAAGCTACTGGCAACAATGGCGTTGACGTATTCTATATAGTTTCAACATGGTCTGCCGACTGGACAGACTCTGCCGGCATTACCAGACATTTTGAAGATGCTTACCATCCGGCTTACCGTGATTTGCTAATCAAAGAAATATCTTTCATGGATAGTATTTCAGGAGAAAGCAACAATTATTATGCTCCCATGTACAGACAACTTACCTTTGAAACATGGCTACATGGTGAAACTGCCGTAGACTCGGCATTTCCATACGCCTTTGAAGATATAAAAAGCAGTTTTCGGCATTACCTGACCAATTACAACAATGGTCGCCCTTTCATCATTGCCGGATTCAGTCAGGGAGGCAAAGCTGTTGTGGAGTTGCTGAAAGTTATTCCAAAAGAGGTACAGCCCCTTCTCGTTGCTGCCTATGTGATGGGCTACAAAGTTACCAAGGCTGACACCACTTGCCATCCGGCTATAATACCGGCATGCGGCGAAACTGACACCGGCGTGACTATATGTTATAATTCTGTGTCCGACAGAAAATACATTAAAGACATCACTGCCAGTAACTGTGCATTCTGCATCAATCCGGTAAACTGGAGCATCAAAGATACTCCTGCCATTCTGGATGATTCTATTACAGTGGCAACTGATACCGTCTACCACGTGTTGACAGTAAAAGGATATGGCGGAGGTGGCTACACTGTATATCCCGGATATTTCAATGACGGAGATTATCACAGCAGCGAAATTACTCTATATGCCAAACAACTGAAAAAAAACATTGCTAAAAGAAGCATTGCATGGAGACTAAAAAGAAACATAAATAGCCTATAATATGAGAAACATCATAATACCTGTTCATAACTTGTATGCATTACATAACACCTTTTATCTTAATATTATTATCAGCAGTTCTATTAACAAACTACATTTTCTTCAAGGTTTCTAACCGCTTACTTATCAATTCCTTGTATAATAGTTTCTGATTATCATCAATGAAAGATATATCTATACAAGTAAACCATTTATCTTGAAGACCAATAAAACGGGAAAGGATATGTGTTGCTACCTGAACCGACACTCCTGTTGCTTCCATAGCTTGCATAAAGTCCATGGCTAGAAGTTTCTTTTGAAATCCATTCAAAGAAAGGGCTAGTTCCTCTGTATCTTCAGGCATAACTATAGCTGTGGAAACCTGATCATAAGTTGGGGTTAGAATATACTGACAAGATTTCTTGCTATATAGTGAGAAATTTTTCAGATGCATATCCGAGTTACCTACTATCCAAGAAAAAACAACCTGTTCCCAAAAATTGATAACATCAAGTTTTGATACACAAGAATACTTCTCTATTAATTTTGTTATCATCTCATAACTGCCCTGATATTTCTGCTCAGTAAGTTTTCCAGCCAACTGACACATATCTTCCATTGGCAGTTTGCGACCATCGTCTGTACGATCTATTCTTCTAGTAATATAATTAAGTTCTCCATCAGCAAAACGAATTAAGGCATGAGGTACAGTCTGCACATGAGCTATTTCTGCAAGATGCATCGTTAGATCCTCTATTTCCGGTAGACATTTAAACTGCTCCGTCTGAGGCTTGAGAATATAGCGTCCCATAACACCCACAATCGCCAATCGTTGAGATTTGCCATTAGCATCATGTTCCAAATCCATAGAAAGTTTAGCTTGAACACCAGTAACAGTAGTTCTATTCTCTACAACAATCTGAGCCAATTTGCTGATATCTTTACGAGTATAAGGTAAAGACGGGGCTGACGATTGACCGAAAAATTTCTTGGCACAACGTGCATGATAACCTATTTCTCCCACATTAAGTGGTTTATAGCAACAAAGACATCTGTCCATCATCTTTCCTCCAGTTTGATTGGTTCTACACTTACGTTTCCAATACAGTCACGACAACAGGTTAGCAGTAATGCCATACGGTCACGGCGATTTATCTTCCAGTTTCTCTCCGCTATATTCAGCATCCATCCCTCAGGAATCAATCCGTCGAAAAAAGAAAAGAGCACTTTATTAAAAAAAGCCTCTTTCTGTAAAGGTAATGTAAGGCTTACTGGCATTGCATCTTTGCTAACTAGATACTGAGCTTCATAAATAAACGAATATCCAGCTTCATCTTCTGTTATGATACCTGCAGGCGTTCCACTGCAATACACTCTGCCCTGTCTCATTCTTCATTTCTCCTTTCCATGGGTATTGCTCCTAATTCAAGATTGAACAGTTCCAATACTTGATTAACCTTATCCATACGAACAGTAGGCTTGCCCTGTTCCAATTCACGAACAAACCGAAGTCCAACGCCTGACTTGAAAGCCAAATCCTGCTGCGTGAGATGAAACTCCTTACGGAGTGCTTTGATACAACTAGATAACTTGTTTGCTGCCATATAATTTATACCTTTTCGGGACAAATTTAGTGAATTATCTGAAAAAAGCAAACTAATAATCCCTAAAAGGTATATTCTTAACCATCTTTAACTATAATATACCCGATTAGGTATAATGTAATAGGCATATAAGCGAATAGCAGAGACTGTGTTTATCTCAGTGGCGAAGAGGTTAAAGCTTTTTATACCTTTTCTGATAAAATTCAAACCCACGTTATTATTGTTTTCACTAATTTTGCAACGAAAATTCTATTTTAAAACCTATTAAAAACAAACATGAAAAAGACACTGCTCTATTTGAGTTTCTTGTGCTTGCTGCTTGCGATAACATATCCATGCAGGCTAATGGCACAGCAAACTTACAGTAATGAGACAGCTTCAGTCGTCTGGCCATTTACTGCCGGCACTAATGAAGTGACTAAAACACCTGATACAGCATTTACGCTTACCAGTTTTTCTGCTACCGGTGACTGTGGCGGAAACAGTAATTCCAGTGAATCAATAAGCGGAACTACATTTCTTAAGTTCAATGGCTCAAATGTTATTGAATTCAATGTAAAACCAACGAATGGCCTCACTTTCACCCCGACAAAGATCAGTGCAAACATCAGACGATGTGGCACTGACGGAGGAACCATCGACGTTGCCGTAAAAAATGAAGACGGAACTACTGAGACTTTAGCCACCGGACTTATTCCTCTGAGAAACAATAAGACTCTGGAAACAGACAAACATGCCGGAGAAGCAAAGTTGACTGATAGATTTGAACTTAATGTACCAGCTGCTTTAGCAACAAGTAAGACGTTCACATTAGTGATAACAGTCAACAGTCTGAATGCTAACAAACAGGCAGCATTTAATAATGTGCATATAGAAGGCTCTGTAAACGGAACAACATTATCTGCAACAAAATTTTCTATAAACACATCTCTTAACATCAATGAAGCGGGAACTGTGACTACAATCCCTAATGGGAACTCATTTGATGAAGGAACTGTGATGAAGGTTTCAACCACAAGAAACTTCGGATATAAATTTGTAAACTGGACAGACGGAAACGGAAAAGTAGTGTCTGAAGACAACAACTTCACATACATTCTCAACGCCAACACAGAATTCACTGCCAATTATGAAAAGATTAATACTTACACACTGAACTGCAATGTAGAAGGAGGCGCGGCTGACTATATGGTTTCCATAGCTCCAGCCCCAACAGTTGTTGACAACAAAAATATGTATGAAGAAGGTACTGAGGTAACTCTCTCTGCCTCCAACAACGATATTCTGACTTTCAACAACTGGAATGACGGACAGACTTCATCTGAAATAAAGATGACAATGAATGAAAACAAAAACATTGTAGCCACGTACTCTGCCATTGACTTCATTGCGGCATGGGACTTCTACAAGGCTTGCAACAATGGACGCAAAGCTGATTTTTATTCTACTGACAATGATGCAGACCAACTTGTGCTTCGTGATGCAGCAGGAAACTCTGTAAGCTGGCTAGACAAGAGCCAACTTGACAACGGCGGATATGAGGGCAGACCTGGAGCTGTGAACTGGCACAAAGACGCAGCTATAGGTAATTATTACTGGCAAATAAAAGTAAACGCTAAAGCGTTCACCAGTCTAAAGGTCAAGAATGCAATGGTCTACAACTACAATGCCTATAAGACTTATAATGTGGAATATTCACTTGACGACAGTAACTGGACTAAGATTGGCAGCATAACTGTTGACGGAGCCAAGAACTGGAAAGACAGTGAAATTTCTCTACCAACTGCAGCAGACAACCAGTCTGCCGTATATATACGCTGGATTGCCGACAAGACATCAGCCATAGACGGCACAGAATCAGAACTTGACGGCAGTTGCATGGGGGCAATATATGTATTGGGCACAGAAAAAATTATTGATGACGGCAATGCGCCCAAGCTGATTTCTACCGTTCCTGCAGAAAGTTCAAACTCTGCATCTGCCAACGGAAAGATTGTTCTTACTTTCGATGAAAAAGTGAAACTTTCTGACAATGTGTCTGCAACACTTAATGCAGAAAGCATAAGCGGAGAAGTTTCCGGCAAAACTATTACCTTTACATACAAAGGTCTGAACTACGCAACAGCCTATACCTTCACTTTGCAGGCCAACAGCATCAGTGATGTGACAGGCAATGCCATTACCGAGGAAATCAAAATAAACTTTACGACCAAGAATAAAGATGCTGTAACCAAAACAAAATATGACTTCATTGTTCCTGACGATGGAAACTTCCGTGAAGCTATTGATGCTGCCAACAAGCGCACAGACACCGGTAAACGTTATCGTATATTTGTGAAAAAAGGCTCATATACATTCCCTGCATCAACAACAGCCACCGTTACCGGAAGCGACAACACCACATACGCAGATCCAGCCGTATATATCACTACTGCCAACGTATCTATAATAGGTGAAGACATGAACAGTACTGTTGTTACAAACACTGTTCCCAAGAATAGTGAAGGCAGTTCCAACCCTATAGAAGGAATTGGCAAGGGAGATGTCATAAAGTTGCAGGGATATGCAGCTAACACTTATTTTGAGGGCATTACTCTGAAAAACGGAATGGCTGATGCCACTGGAAGAAACATTGTACTGAACGACGGCGGCAACAAGACTATATGCAAAGACGTTACCTTATATGGTTATCAAGATACTTATGTATCTAACAACAATAATGGTAAATTCTATTTCGAAGGGGGAGTCATCCGCGGGCGCACTGACTATATATGCGGTAAAGGAGATGTGTTCTACAACGGAGTGGAATTCAGAAACTGTGACAAGGGCGGTTATATTGCCGTACCTTCACTGCCAAAGAAATACGGCTACATAATGAGAGACTGCAATATTACCGGTGAGAATGACAACATAGACGGCAATTACACTCTAGGCAGACCTTGGGGCTCAGGCACTCCGGTAGCACTATGGATAAACACCAAGATGAATGTTGTGCCTTCTGCTATTGGATGGAATGAAATGGGCAACGGCTACCCCGCAAGATTTGCTGAATACAACTCGCAGACTTCAACCGGGATTGTAATTGATTTAAGTAACCGTAAGACTACTTTTGCCGACACTCACTCTAATAATCCTAGACTTACAGCCGAAGAAGCTACGCTGTATACCGTCAAGAATGTTATGGGACAAGATGACGACTGGGATCCTACGGAAACTACCGAACAGGCATCTGCTCCGACAAATGTACAGATAAACAACGGTACTATCACCTGGGATGCCAATGACTACGCTATGCTTTGGGCAATTGCCAAAGACGGAAAAGTGATTGCTTTCACCACGGAACCATCCTACACCATATCCGACTATATTCCAAACACCATATATTCTGTACGTGCGGCAAATGAAATGGGCGGTCTGGGTGAAGCCACAGTTGCTACATCTACAGAAACTAAGGCACAACCTGCATTCCCCGGAGCAGAAGGTTTCGGCATGTACACCACCGGAGGACGTAGTGGCAACGTATATCACGTAACCACTCTTGAAGACAACACGGACAAGGGTTCTTTCAGATGGGCAAACTCACAAAGCGGTCCACGCACCATTGTTTTTGATATTTCAGGAACCATTCACCTCAAGTCTGCCCTGAGAATAGCCGAAAACACCACCGTTGCCGGTCAAACAGCTCCTGGCGACGGCATCTGTTTCGCAGATTATCCGGTAACAATGAACAGCAATGTAATCATGAGGTTTGTACGTTTCAGACTAGGAAATGTTTATGTTGCAAATCATGAAGGAGACGGACTTGGAAGCATGGATGCCAACAATATCATTGTAGACCACTGTTCTGTGAGTTGGAGCATAGATGAATGTATATCTGTATATGGTGGTAAGAATCTTACTGTACAATGGAGCATTGGCGCGCAGAGCCTTGTGAATGCAGGTCACTCTAAAGGCGCGCATGGATATGGAGGCAACTGGGGAGGAAGCGGATGCACTTATCATCATAATCTGCTGGCTCACCATACAAGCCGCGTACCTCGCCTGGGGCCGAGACCGGGAACTCAGACTGACGAGCGTCTTGATATGCGCAACAACGTTTTCTACAACTGGGCGGGAAACGGATGCTACGGAGGTGAAGGCATGAACGTGAACATTGTAAACAATTACTATAAAGTAGGTCCAGCCACAGAAACCAGAAGTACAGGCATGCAGCAACGTATTGCAGGTATAGGCATACGCACCTCTGAATATACCGGTCACGGCACCGGTACTGTAAATAGTTGGGACAAGATGTGGCATGTATGGGGAAAGTACTATGTTGACGGCAACGTAAACTCTAAGTACGACAACGTTACCAAAGATAACTGGACTTACGGCATATATAATCAGATAGACAACAGTAAGGTTGACAACTCCTTCACCCAAGAAACCAAAGACACTATGAAGATAGCCAGCCCTGTTGCTTTTTATCCTGTAACAACACAGACTGCAGAAGATGCATATAATAAGGTACTGCAATATTCCGGAGCCAGTCTGCACCGCGATGCTCTTGATGACATTATCATTTCTGATACCAAAAACGGAACTGCAACTTTCACCGGAAGTGACAACGCCAGCGGATTTATAAATACACAAAACGACGTGGCAAGTGGCATCAGCGGAACAGACAGTCCATGGCCAGCCCTAAACTCAACAGCAGCTCTGACTGATACAGATGGTGACGGAATGCCTGACAGTTGGGAAACAGCAAACGGACTTAATCCCAACAATGCCAGTGACGGTAAAACAACCAATGACGATGGATATACCAATCTGGAACATTACATAAACAGTATTGTGCAGGGTATCATGACCGCAGAATCAGAAGGAGGTACTGTTTTGAAGGACCAACAGACCACCGCAATAAACAACACTCCTACTGCAAACAATGCAAAAATTAAATATTGCAGATATTACAATATCAGCGGATGCCAAATAAACAAACCACATAAAGGAGTAAATATTATTGTTGCTGAAATGACAGACGGAACTATTCAAAAGCAAAAGCTCATTTTAAGATAAATGTTTTATAACATAATTTTATAATCTTGTATTATAGGCAAAGTACTTTAAAAGTGTAGCTTTGCCTATATTTTTTAGTAGTTAAAATGTTAAAATATACTAGCATAAAACTTTGATTATCAAACGTTTGATAATTTTTCATATTATATTGTCAATTCGTGCATTTAGCATATAACAGCTTTTTATTACCTTTGTAACGATGAATTTTTACTAATCTAACAAATAAAAAAAATTGTATGTCTGGTAATTTGAACAAAATTCGAATAGCGCTATTGGGACTACTAGTCTTCTTTGTAGGAAGTATGTCAGCGCAGACAGTCAAAGGTACAGTTAAGGACAATTCTGGTGAGCCAATCATCGGTGCCACAGTTCAGGAAGTAGGACTGACGGGCAACGGTGTAGCTACGGATATTGACGGTAACTTCGTCCTGGACTTAAAAGGTAACAGCAAGAAACTGAAGATTTCATACGTCGGTATGAAAAATCAGACAGTAAGTGTTACTGGTAAACCAAGTGTCACCATAACTATGGAAGATGAAGCAACAAGTCTTAATGATGTTGTAGTTATAGGTTATGGTACAGTCCGCAAGAAAGACCTTACCGGTTCTGTGTCATCTATAGGTGCAGACAAACTTAAAGATTCTCCTGTTTCTTCTGTAGGTGAAGCCATGACCGGTAAACTTGCAGGTGTTAACATCACAACAACAGAAGGTTCTCCTGATGCTGAAATTAAAATTCGTGTACGTGGTGGTGGTTCTCTTTCACAAGATAATTCACCTCTTTATATAGTAGACGGATTCCCAGTATCCAGCATCAGCGACATTGCACCTTCTGAAATTGAGAGCATTGATGTATTAAAGGATGCTTCTTCTACAGCTATCTATGGTGCACGTGGTGCCAATGGTGTAATCATTATTACAACAAAGAGTGGTAAAGAGGGTAAAACACAAGTAAATTTCAATGCTTCTATCGGTTGGAAGAAGATGACCAAAGAAATAAAGGTACTTAATCCATACGAATATGCCTACTATCAGTATGAACTGGGAAACGAGGCTTACGGTAGCTATGATGACCTTGATATATGGAAATCTGTAGAAGGCAACAACTGGCAAGAGCAGTTGTTTGAAAGAACGGGTGTACAGCATCAGTACAACACAAATGTAAGTGGCGGCACTAAAGATTTAAAATATAATATAGGTTTTGCTCATAATGATGAAAACAGCATTATGAAAGGTTCTGGCTATGGTAAGAATAATATAAATGCCAAAATCAATGCAAACTTGAACAAATGGCTAAGCTTGGACTTCAATGCTCGTCTTGCATATACCAAAATCAATGGTTTGAGCGGTGGCGCTGACACCAATGAGAGCAGTGCTGCTAATAGTTTGGTAGCAAACTCTGTGCGTTATCGTCCAGTAGAGCCTCTGGTTGCCAGCGATGATGATGAAGAAAACTCTACAAGCACTCAACGCTCCCCTATTGAGCGCGTAAACGCAACATACAAGAAGAAAACACGTTTTCGTCAAGATTACAATGCCGGTCTAAATTGGAAACCATGGAAGAATTGGACTTTCCGTTCAGAACTAGGTTACACATGGAGATACGAAAACACAGACAATGTATGGGGTACAGATGCAGTACAGAACTCTAAATACGGTTACAATGGACAACCGCAGTTACGTTTTGAGCGCGATGACTACAAGACTTGGCGTAATGCAAACACCGTAACATACGACAATAACAAACTCTTTGGCGGCCGTGACCACATTAATGTAATGATTGGTCAGGAATGGAGCAGTACAGAAGAAACCGACAGAGCTAATACTCCTGTTGCATTCCCAACAACAATGACTATTTCTGAAGTTCTCGCCAACGCTGCTGCCGGTACTGCACTTCCATCAGAAACAGACATCAAGGCTGATGAAAATATGCTTTCTTTCTTCGGTCGTGTTAACTATACATTGGCTGACAAATATCTGGCAACATTCACACTTCGTGCTGACGGCTCATCAAAATTTGCCAAAGGCAACCGTTGGGGATACTTCCCTTCTGCTGCACTAGCATGGCGTATGTCTGACGAAGCTTTCATGAAAAGCACATCTAAGTGGCTTTCTAATTTGAAACTTCGTTTAAGTGTCGGTACAGCTGGTAACAACCGCATTAGCAGTGGTCTGTTGTCTACAACATATTCTATGGCATCAAGTGACGGCAAGCACCCAGGATTCGATGAGTCTAGTTCTGCAATGCTTGAACACGGAACTTACCTGTACAATCCTGACTTGAAATGGGAAACAACAGTTACCCGTAATGTCGGTATTGATTACGGTTTCTTCAACGGCCGTATCAACGGTACCCTGGATTTTTATTGGAACACAACAAAAGACTTGTTGATGAAAGCTAAGATTGCATCTTCTACAGGTTATTCTTACCAATATCAGAATTTCGGCAAAACATCTAACAAAGGTGTAGAGCTAGCTCTAAATGCATCTATTATAGAAAACAAGAATTTCAATCTTAATGCCAACTTCAACTTATCATGGAACAAAAATAAGATTGATGAACTTAACAGTGGCAGCGAATGGCAATACTACCAGTTTGCTGGCAGTACTATTTCCGTGAACAGCATGGGAGACTATCATGTTACTACAGGCAGTAGCCTTGGAGAAATCTGGGGATATAAAACTAACGGATTCTATACTGTATATGACGCTAACTTAAATCCTAATGGAGAATTAGTACTAAGCGGTACTAAATGGGTTCTTCGTGATGGAATAACAGACAACAGCTATAAATATACAGGTAGTACATTATATCCTGGAGGATTGAAATATGAAGTTGATGAAAACGGTGATCCTGTCAGCCAGAAGCTAGGCAACACTGTGCCTTCAGTAACGGGAGGTTTCGGTCTTAACGGTAATTGGGGTAATTTCGATTTCAGTGTATTCTTCAATTATTCTCTTGGTAACAAGGTTATAAATGGTACTAAGTTGGCAAACTCTTTCTATGCAGGCTCTGCTCAGAACTATAATCTAGTCAGTGACTTCGCACTTGCCAACAGATATACATGGATTGATCCGGAAACAGGTTTGAACCTTGGTAAACTTACAACTTCTACATTAGAAGCGTATGGCAGTGCTGAAGCTATCATGACTCGCCTTTGCCAGATTAATACCGGTGCTACTATATATAATCCAGCAGCAGTTACAGCCATGTATCTGAACGACTATGCAGTAGAGGACGCATCTTTCTTGCGCCTTAATACTCTCACCATAGGTTACACATTCCCGAAAAATTGGTTGAGAAATATATTCATCAACAATGTACGTATCTACTTTACAGGATATAACCTTGCAACAATCACCGGCTATAGCGGCTATGACCCGGAAGTTGATACCAGTAGTTCAAGCAATCCTATGTGTCCGGGCATTGACTATGCTGCTTACCCAAAGAGCCGCAGCTTTGTAGCAGGTATTAATATAACATTCTAATTAAGAAACGCAGTATGAAAAAGATATTTTCAATTTGTGCCATAGCAGCAGGGGCTATTGCTCTGGCTTCTTGTTCTGATTTCTTGGACCAGACATCTCCTTCAGAACAGAATACCGAAAATGTGTATAACTCTGAATACTATACCAGCACATTTATTAATAAAATTTATGGCGGTCTAACTCAGGATAGAACATATTCTCAAGACTTAGCCATAATCTATGGAATGAACAGTGACATAGAACTCGTTGACGGTTTAGGTTCAACAGCAACAGCAAATAGTGAACGCGGTGCAATGAACTATAATGCCACATCTGCATGGAGTAAACTATCTGATATGTGGACAGCCATGTATGGCGTAATAGAAAACTGCAATCTTGCCATAGACGGCATTAATAACAGTTCTATAAAGAATAATTCAGCAATGCAACATTATTTAGGCGAAGCTAAAACAATCCGTGCAATGCTTTATTTTGACCTGATTCGCATTTTCGGTGATATTCCTATGAAATTGGAACCAACACAGAGCGATCTCTCCAATGCAGATTTAGGCAAAACTGACCGAGACGAAATCATGGATACTTTGATGAATAATCTGGAAGAGGCTTGTGACGAACTTCCTTGGGCTGGCGAAAGTAGCTATACCACAGAACATGCCACAGCCGGATATGCTCATGCACTCCTTGCACAAATTGCCATGACATACGCCGGATACTCTATCCGCGAATCAGCTAAGACGGGCTATGAAACGGCTTCATACAGTGATGCTACATATCCAACACAAAGACCAGGCGAAACAGAACGTAAGGCTCTTTATGAAAAAGCCCTGAAGCACTTGTCTATTGTAATAAATAAAGGTATTCACTCTCTGAATCCTTCTTTTGACAATGAATGGACTCTTATAAACCAATTGACTTTGGATAAGACTTATTATGAAAACCTATTTGAAATCCCTATGCTCCAGAATGTAAGCGGAGAACTGGGATATACTGTTGGTGTACGTTTGAATGGTACAACAACAACTTACGGATATAGCAATTCTACCGGTAAACTAAAGTTAACTTCCGACCTTTTCTATTCTTATGATGAGAATGACTCTCGTAGAGACGTTACCTGTTCTAACATCCAAATTATAGAAGGTAAAAATAAGAACGGTGTAGCTGCAACAACAACAGCAATGCTAGGCAATACACCATTCGCCATCTATGCCGGTAAGTGGGACCCAAGAAAGGAAAATTCAACATGGCTTTCACAAAACAAGGCAGCAAATGCCAAGCATCTTACAGGTATCAATCCTGTAAAGATAAGATACTCTCAGGTGCTGCTGTGGTATGCAGAGGTTATGAATGAGTTGGCTGGTCCTGATGCTTCAAGCTATACAGATTCAGAAGGTAATATTCTAAGTGCCGGCATGAGTGCACGCCAAGCTCTTAAACTTGTTCATGTACGTGCATTTGACTCTGCATACAAATCTTCAGCTGCACAATACATAGACAACATTTCTTCAGACAAGACTGCATTCTTCAATGCAATCGTTCAGGAAAACGCATGGGAACTGGCAGGAGAAGGCGCACGTAAGTATGACCTTATACGTTGGAATCTTCTTACTGAAAAGATTCTGGAAATGAAAGCACAATATCTGGAAGACATAGACGCTGCCGTAGCTAATCCTACAACAAATAGCAGATATCAGAAAACTGTATATTTCAACTATACAGACTCTCTGAACACGACTATTGATGAAAGCAGCATTACGTGGTATGGCATACCTTCTGGCAAGACATCTGCAGATTATACAGGCAACACCAGTTCTTTTGGTAATTCCAATGACACTCAGATAAAAACCAACCTACCATCTATTTCCAGTGGTCTGGTTGGTTCATCTCTAAGTCCGTCTACGACACCAGATGTTGATGTAAAGAACCGTTATCTCATGCCTTTAGGCTCATCAACCATAGCTGACTCCAATGGTAAACTGTCTAACTCTTACGGTTATAAATAATTGTAATTCTAATTAGAACAACATGAAAAGTATTAAGAATATAATAAATACATTTGCAATGATGTGCATGGGCGTTAGTGCCCTCACATCTTGTACTGATGGAAACGACTGGGACATTGACAGTGCATACGACAGACTGTTTGGTGCCTCAGACATTACAATAACTCCATCTGATGTTTCTGCAGCCATAGCTTTCACCACGAGAAGCGGAGCTACAGGCTATGTAATAGAAATAAACCAAGACTCTACAGTACTTCACAGTTCTGATGAAGTAAATTCCACATCACTTGTAGATACTGCTGCTACAACACCGTTTACATTCAGCGGTCTGACAGGAGATACCAAATATTATATGAGAATGAAATCCATTGCTGACGGAGAAACAGATTCTCATTGGGTATATTACAGTAAAAGCAGCAATAGTTACTTTAAAACGGACGCAGAACAAATATTCAATGATTTGACTTCTTCTGACATTGATGACAGTTCTATAAATGTTTCCTGGAATTCAACAAAGACTGTCACCAACCTTGTTGTAATAAACAACAATGATACCATACAGAATATTATTCTCAGTGATGATGAAAAGACGTCAGGCAAATATACAATTACCGGACTGAGTCCAACAACCTCTTATACAATCTGTATTTTCAACGGCAGTACAAAACGTGGCACGTTGACTGCAACAACAGCTGCAGCTATGCCTAGTGCAGACTATAAGTACACAATGTCTGCTTCGCAAACTGTATTGTCACAAAACCTCATTGATGAGATTGCTACAGCAGCACAGGAAAAGGCTGGGAGTACAACAAATTACAGTGTCACCATAGGCATACCGGCAAATGCAACTATAGAAATATACGGTACTTCTGAAGACGGTACAACAACTACCAACGTTAGTATTCCAGACGGAATGTCTGTTACATTCTTTGGTCTTGCAGGCGGTGATGCTCCTACCCTAAAACTGACAAAGAACTTTGATATTGCCGGCAGTCATGCCTACATCAAATTTCAGAACGTAAACTGTGTAGACAATGGAGCCAAATACTTCATCAATCAATCCACAGCTGCTACGGTTTCTGATTTCTCTATTGAAGACTGTGAATTCAGCGGAATGACTTATACTTTCTTCCGTCTGCAAGGCACTCCCAACGCAACAACTATCAGCAATCTGAATATTACAAACAGCATTTTTCATGATATGTGTGCAGGATATGGTTTTATTAATGTAGACGCCGGTTCCGGCATTGGCAAGATAAACAATATCAACATAAGTAACTGTACATTATACAATGTCGCAACTGGTGGAAAGATGTTTATATATTCAAAGAATACAAATATGGAGTCTATTTCAATAGATCATTTAACTATGTATAACTGTATTGGCAACGGCAATTATCTGATTGATTTCGGCTCTACATCCTATGGTGCATCTACATTCACTATAAGCAATTCTCTGTTTACAAAGAGTCCAGACGATAATACTAAAGGCATTCGTTCCAAAGTTGCACCGACTGTATCAAATACCTACACCACAAATGATTTCTATAAAACCATTACAGGTGCAGAGAGTCTGAATGCTTCAAGTACAGATGTATTCACAGCCCCTGAGACTAACGATTTCACCCTTCAGGAAAAATATAGCGGATACAAGATTGGTGATTCACGCTGGTATTAAAGTTGTATAAACAAGTAACAATACTTATATTAATAAGGCTTCCTTTATGGAAACCTTATTTTTTTTGTTAATATAATACAAAAATTAAGACTTATTATTTGCACACCACTGATAATTTATATATATTTGCAATACTTAATAGTCAAAAATACAAATTAGCCTTAACAATTAAGGCAAACTACTATAAAATAATATAGAGGTGATTTTTATTACTATCTAATAACATGTATAACTAAAACAATCGTTTATGTATCAACAAGTCAAAAAAGCCGCGTTGGCTTTATGTCTGGGTCTGTTAACAACTTCTGCCTATGCACAGAATAAGAATGTAACAGGAACTGTGAAAGATGCTAACGGAGAACCAATGATTGGTGTAACTGTAATGGTTAATGGCCATGCTGCAGCAATAACCGACATTGACGGCAACTACACTGTTACCAATGCTTCTCCAAACTCCGAACTAGCTGTAAGCTATGTCGGTTATCTAGACCAAAAAAAGAAAGTGGGCAGTCTTAGTAATCTTAATTTTATCATGAAAGAAGATGCCCAGGGACTTGACGAAGTGGTCGTTGTGGGTTACGGAACCATGAAGAAAAAAGATCTCACAGGTTCTGTTTCAAGTGTCAGTGCTAATGATTTGAAACAAGTTGCCAGTTCAAATGCCTTACAGGCTATGCAGGCAAAAGTTCCTGGTATGGATTTACAGCAAAGTGACGGTGAAGCCGGTTCCGGCATCAGCATGACCCTGCGTGGTAACCGTTCACTACTAGCCTCAAATTCACCACTCATACTAGTAGACGGTGTTGAATATGGTTCAACACTTGATATTCCTGCCAGTGACATTGAGTCTATGGATGTACTCAAGGATGCCGCATCTACAGCTATCTACGGTACCAAAGGTGCCAATGGTGTTATCATAATCACCACAAAACGTGGCAAAGCCGGAAAAACAACTGTTAGTTTCAATGGTTATCTTTCATTTAACAGTGCCACTGGAATAACCAAATCAATGTATGGTGACAAAGAAGTTCAACGCCTAATAGACGCACAGGATTACAAGAATATGCTAGCAGCAGGTGACTGGTCTTCGACCTATCGCACCACTACACCAGAGAATGTGCTTGGTGAAAAATTGACAGACGGTACACTCACACTCGACATATACAAAGACAAGTCATATACCGACTGGCTTGACATGATTATAAACAACAGCGTATCTCAAAACTATGAAGTATCTGTTCAAGGAGGAAACGACAAGACCAACTTTAATGTTTCTCTGGCTGACATGATAGACAAAGGTTTGATGAGCGGTGACAGATTTAACAGATATACCGGCAGAGCAAACATAGACCACAGAATAAACAAACTTGTAAAAATAGGAGCCAATTTATCTTATGTTTACAAAAGCAATGACAAGCGAAACGGTGGTGTTTTCAGTCAGGCGCAGAAAATGACTTCTATCACGCACCCATATCTATATATAGGTACCGAAGACGAACAAATCAACAAGACACCAAATCCTTGGTACGCAGCACATTGTTCTCCACTACTAGATGACAACGGCAACTATCAGCGGAATATTGAAACATCCCGTTTCTTTGGCGGTGCATACGTAGAACTTACTCCTTTCAAAGGTTTCAACTTCAAGTCACAGTTTACACTTGACCGCTCCACATCTCGCGATGGTCTATATCAGGACTACGAAAGTCAGGGACGTTTTCAGTCTCCTTGTACCAGTTATATCAGCAACACGAAAAGTACATCAACCAAATATGTATGGCAGAATACAGCTAACTACAACATCACTTTGAATAAATTACATGACTTGAATTTCCTTATCGGTCATGAGCTGACACAATCTGTTAAAGAAACCAACAGCATCTATGGTGATGCAGGTGCAGAACACTATTATGCCAGTTCTTTCTATGATGTAAGCAAGATTACCAGTCCTACAACTGAATCTACTTACGTAAAGAGCAATATGGTTTCTTTCTTTGGAAGATTCAACTATTCTTATGATTCCAAATACCTACTCCAGGCTTCTCTACGTGCAGATGGATCTTCTGTTCTGGCAAAAGGCCATAAGTGGGGTTATTTCCCTTCAGTAAGCGCAGGATGGCGCATTTCTGAAGAAAGTTTCATGAAAGATACAAAATCATGGCTCAGTAATCTGAAATTACGTGCATCATGGGGTTTGTCAGGTAATGCAGCTATTGACGAGTATATGACACTAGCAACTATTTCATCTATAGTTCCTAACTCAACAGACAAGGCTCCAATGATAATGGGTAATGAGGACCTTACGTGGGAAAAGACCTCTGCTTTTGACATCGGAATTGACTTTTCTTTATTAAATAGCAGAATATATGGTGGTGTCGACTTCTATATGAGTCATACTTATGATTTGCTTTATTACAAGACAGCTCCTGCTTCTACCGTATTTACAAGTCTTATAGACAATGTGGGCAAGACAAAAGGTCATGGTTTTGAATTGTCTTTGGGAGCTATACCTATCCAGACAAAAGATTTCAAATGGGATGTAAACGCCACAGCTACATTTGCACGCGATTACGTAGATGAACTTGCCAATGGTCTTACACAATATATTAATGGAACAAGTATTCTTAAAGTTAATGAACCAGTTTCAGCTTATTATACCTATGAGGCACAGAACTGCTGGGGTATAGGTGAATTTGACCAATATGTAGTCGATAACTATACAAGTCAGGGTAAAGAATTTACAAAACCTTATGATGATTATGGCAATCCCGGTACACCTAAGATAAAAGATCAGAATGGCGACGGCAAAATTGATGATGATGACAAGATTGTCTATAATCGTTCACCAAAAGCCATCCTCGGTTTCAACACATCTTTCTCTTACAAGGACTTTTCTCTTAGCATTCAAACAATGGCACGCCTTGGAGGTTATATGAGCTATCAAGCTTACGGTCTATATACCTATGATGGTTCCAACTGGGGTGACCTGAGTTATTGGACACCTGACAATACTGATACAACTATACCTTCTCCTGGAGCAACAGGAACTAGTTCTACTAACTACAAAGATGCTATTATGATACAGAAAGCTGATTATTTCAAGATTAAGGACATCACTCTCTCTTACAATTTGCCAAAGAATCTCTTGAAAAAGGCACTCATCAACAATGCACGTGTATATTGTTCTATGAAGAATTTCTTTACATTCAGTCATTTCAACGACTATGATCCTGAACGTGGCGGTTCAATCAGTTTCCCTCTCCAGAAACAAGTTGTTGTTGGACTTAATATAACATTCTAATCTTTAAGTTTACAAATCATGAAAAAGATATTTAGTATATTTTTAGCAGTCTCAGCTCTAGGTCTTACAGCAACATCTTGTTCAGACTATCTGGAAGAGGACAATAAGACTGGCGAGACAGCCGACCTTGCATATAATACAATTACCGGTATAGACGGTCTAGTTTCTTCAGCTTATGCCTACACACGTGGCTGGTGGGGCAAGGAGCCGTCCTTAGGTCTGGCAGAAATGGGCTCTGACTTATTCTATTACGGATATGACAATAAGCAAAAATCTCTCTGCAGTTATGACCTGTCTGCTGAAAGCTATGGATTTTCATCCACTTCAGGCACTGCAGCTGTTAACAACAATCCATGTCTCGACCAATACTGGGAACTTTTCTATGCCGGCATAGATGTATGCAACAATACCCTTAAATACACTGCCAGTTGCACAGTTATAGATGATACGAAAAAACTGGCTTATCAAGCTGATGCCTATTTTCTGCGTGCTCTCTATTATTCTCAAATGGTAGCACTATGGGGGCCAATACCTTATAATGGCGAGGCTATATCAGTATTGAACACCAATCCAGTCCGCCAACCAGAATCTGTTATCTACAAACATATTTTGGATGACCTTAAACAGGCTATGGAAAACTACAAAAGCGCCAATATCATGAAACAGTCTTCTGCTACAGGTGAAGGTCGTGCGTATTATTATTCAGCAGAGGCTCTCTATGCACGTGAAGCACTCTATGCAGCCTCATGGCTAGGCAGCAACAGCGTAGAAGGTTATGACAATCTATACAAAGAAGCCCTGACAGCTGCCACTGATGTAATAAACAACTCTGGAGCAGCTCTGTATAGCCGGTATTCAGATACATGGAACATGAATAATGAAGAAAGCAATACAGAAAGCCTGTTCAGAGTTCATTACGGTAATGACCTATCTTCCGGTTACGACAACTGCGTTCCTTATCGTTTTGCTAACAGTGGCATAGGTGAATACAACTCTTTGCTGACTCGTAGAGGATACAGTAAGAATGGTGGCAGTGCATCTCTTCTTATGTTTGTTCCCCTATGGAACAACGGTGCTTCAGATCTTGGTGGAAGCAGTTCCAATACCACAAGTGTTTTCGTACGCTGCACTGGATCAAGTTCTTCATATATAAAGAGTGCAACTACAGGTGAAAATGTTGACATCACTAAATATTATTCTCCTTACGGTCGTGGATTTACACGCTATTTACCTTCCTTGTATCTCTGGAATATTCTTGATGAAGTAAAAGAAACAGACCAACGTTATAATGCCACAATGCTTACCAGTTATCGTATACCTGAAGCTCTTGCCGGTAACGCCAAGAATTATCCCAATATGGCTGATCAAAATTTCTTAAATTACGATTCTGTCTACACAGCCGACGGCAATTATTTTAATGGTGGCGGTGCGGCAATCGTATATAGTCTCGCTGACGGTGATTCTGAAGAAGGCAAAGCCTTGCAGACAGCTGCCAAGAACAAATACCGTATTCAGTTTGCAAGTGGCGGAGACATTCCTGTATATACTTCATCTGATCCAGCCAAGGCTATTCCTACAGAATCAGCAAAAGGTACATCCGATATATATGGCGATGCAAGATATAACTCTTATAAAATTGCCGGATGGTGTTCTTTCCCTGGAATAAAAAAATTCCTGGACGACCAGTATGATGCAAATTATCCTACATTTGATGTTTCTTATCGTGACTATATGGTACTGCGTTTAGCTGAAATGTATCTTATCAAAGCTGAAGCAGAAATGCAGACCGGCGGTGATGCTTTGAGCACAATAAATGAACTTAGAAAAGTTCGTGCCATAAAAGACAAAGACAACACAATATCAGGCACTGTTACAATTGAAACTATCTTAAAAGAGCGCGCTCTTGAACTCTGCGGAGAATATCAACGCTGGTTTGACCTCAAACGTACTCACACTCTTATTAATCATGTAAAAGCCTATAATGCTCAAGCTTCAGGAAATATTGCTGCAAAGCATTATTACCGCCCTATCCCACTATATGAACTTGAAGCTGACACAAACTATTCCTCTGGCGAAACTTATACGCAAGATGCCAATGGCGTAGTTCAGTATACAACAGCATCTGGAAATATGTGGCAAAACCCTGGATATTAATTTCCAACCAGACGGAATTAATATATAACAACTACAAAGAATCTTCCCGGTCCGTCGCGATGACGGACCGGGATTGTTTAGCTTATGATATAGCACAAAACACAAATCGATATGAATTAAAACGCATGCTGGTATAGCACATAACACAGACGCTTTTTAGAACTTTAAAAAGCACGAGTATTTGCTTTATAAAACATCTTTATATCTCTGTTTTGCATCCTTTGTTTCTAAACTTCAAATTTTACTGTGGTTCCATAGATGCGTGCCGACGCCTTTCACCATAAAGCACTGTATAACAACAATTTATGGTGAAAGCAAAAGGTGAGAAAGATATTCATCTTTCTCACCTTTTATATTAACGACATATATTTATTATCAAATTCTGCTACAACTTAAATCAAAAGATTTACTTTGAAGACGGAGCTTCTGGAGCCACAGACTTCTTGGAAACCTTTTTAACTGTAGCTTTCTTCTTTACAGTCGGTTTCTTTTCCACCTTTCCCCTTAGTTTATCGCTTGCAGCCTCTATCTTTCCTATCTTTGCCTGTAAACGGTCTATTTCCTTGTCTTTCATTTCTATCTCATCACCTTGATTCTTTATTGTTGTAAGCAAAGACTCCAGTTCATCATTATCAATATCCTCAGGATACAAATTGTTTACACGACTGATGAAATCACCAAGCACATTCATATAATTTGTAAAGGCATCAAATGGATCACTATATATTCCCCTGTCAATACTCACATTGTTAGGCTTCGTGGTCATGAAACGGAAGTTGTTACTGGCCTGAAGATAATCCCAGTCTTGATTTATGCGCGGATCATTGGCTATACGTACACGGTCGGCCACACTATACAACTTATTGAAAGCTTCACGCTGCATAGGATTACCAAGCCATGTACTTACATCGCGTTCTTCATCTACCCAACTCAATGTATCGGGGACATTAAGAGAATCTACAGACTTCGTCTTCAGACAGAGGTCTGAAGGTGTTGAGAATGTTATGCCACGAGTTTTTGCACAAACAGGGATTGCTTTAAGAAACTCAAGAATATTACTTGACAATGGCTGCACAATGCCTAGAGACGAAAGTTCCATAAATATATTTATCACTTGCTCTTCTTCAGGCAGAGATGCTATCTTATCTACATAAGTGTCTGCAAAAAGCGGATATTCATCCCATTCGTTATTATTGAATCTCAATGATATATCATCACTTAGATTTATGTCACGCAGCAACAGTTTTAAATTAGGAGCCAAAGCACTGCTATATATATAATGTGGAGATTTCCATCCCAATACATGCTTTGCACCTTCTGTAAGCATGCCTTTGAATCCCATTTGAGACACTTTCAGACCAATGTCGTCACTGTAGATAAGGGATGAATTGCGAAGAACTTTTGGTTCCTGACCAAAATATTCCTTAATTTTCTGGCTCTGACGTTTAACTTCAGAAGCGAAACATTCATCATTAACCAATGATGAGAGCCCGTGAGAATAAGGTTCTGCAAGAAACTCAACACAACCGGTATGATTCAGTTCCAGAAGTTTTTCAAGAACCTGAGGTGCATGCATTTCCAGTTGTTCCATACCGACTCCACTAAGAGAGAATGCCACCTTGAAATAATTGTCATTCTGCTGAATCATATCAAGCAGCGCATTCAATGCAGGCATATACGAACGCTCAGCAATATCAGATATGCTGCGTTCATTCTCATAATCATCATAATAATAATGATCGGTTCCTATATCAAAAAAGCGATATCTCTTCAGATGAGTTATCTGGTGTATCTCGAAATATAAACATATTGTTTTCATCGTGTAGTAATTTAAATTTTAAGATTTATTGCATTGCTATTTCCAACCAAGCGTGCGCATATACAGTTCCTTAATCCATGCACCTACTTTTTCCCATGTTATCTGGTCTACCTCTTTTTTGCCTTCTCTTGAAAGATAATCAAAAAGACTTTCATTATGACAGATACTGTAAATGGAATCGGCAAGAGCATGTATATCCCAATAATCCACTTTTATGCAATTATTCAATATCTCGGCACATCCGCTCTGCTTGGAAATGACAGTAGGCGTGCCGCACTGCATGGCTTCAAGTGGAGAAATGCCAAAAGGCTCACTCACAGACGGCATAACATATACATCAGAATCCTTCAGACATTCATATACCTGTTTGCCACGCATGAATCCCGGAAAATGAAAACGGTCGGCAATACCACGTTCAGCAGCAAGATAAATCATCTGATCCATCATATCACCAGAACCCGCCATGCAGAAACGCACATTACGTGTACGATGAAGAACCATATTAGCCGCCTCAACAAAATATTCCGGACCTTTCTGCATAGTCAACCGTCCTAGGAATGTAACCACCTTTTCCTTGCCCTTATGGTCTGGTCGTGGAATAGCCTGATAATCCGGATTCAACGGATAAACAGCATTGTGAACCGTAAACACCTTTGCCGGATTCTGATGATACTGGGTTATAACTGTCTGCCGTGTAAGTTCACTTACACACATAATGCAGTCTGCATTATCCATTCCGTCTTTCTCTATGCCATAGACTGTAGGATTAACATGACCACGGCTACGGTCAAAATCCGTAGCATGCACATGTATGCACAATGGCTTACCACTTACTTTCTTTGCATGTATTCCGGCAGGATAAGTGAGCCAGTCGTGAGCATGAATTATATCAAAATCAACAGTACGGGCTACAACTCCTGCTATTACGCTGTAATTATTAATCTCTTCATGCAGATTTCCAGGATATCCTCCGGCAAAATCCATACATCCCAAATCGTTGACATGCATATAGTTGAAGTCTCCATAGATATGATCACGCAAACGATAATACATATCAGGCTCCATGATGTTGCCCACTCTATTCTTCACATAATCATAATCAACATCACGCCAAGCTATAGGCACACTGTTCATTGCCAGAATATTAGCCGGTGTGCGGTCTTCGTCACCCCAAGGCTTAGGCAGACACAGAGTGATGTCCATGTCACCCTGGGCATGCAGACCTTCTGATATACCATAGTTAGCAGTAGCCAAACCACCATATACGTGAGGAGGATACTCCCATCCGAACATTAATACTTTCATATTCTTCTCCTCCTATTATTTAATATCATATCTTTCCAGAAGTTCCAAAGTGCGGAGTATCTCAGCCACGTTCATGGCAAAAGATATGGCTCCACGCCCATGGAAAGGCGGATTACCATCAAAAAGCTCAGGAATAGTTCCTATGCAATGGCTTGTCATCTCATCTTCATACCCCACCATCTGGCGTTCTATAAAACTTAAACGCGTGCGCTTATACAATTTCAGGCAGGCTTCCATATAGAATCCGCCAAGCCAAGGCCACGCTGTTCCCTGATGATAAGCATAATCACGCTGACTCTGCGGACCGACATACATAGGGTTATATCCACCACTCTTAGGAGAAAGACTGCGCAGTCCCTTTGGAGTGAGAAGTTCACGAGTACACACATCAAGCACACTTTTCTTGTGAACCTGATCCAACGGAGAATAATCAAGTGCCACTGCAAATATCATATTCGGGCGAACACTCCAGTCAACCATGTTGCCATCTACATAATCAAACAGATAACCATAGTCATTCAAGAATGTTTCCACAAACGACTGTTTGCAGAGTTCCGCACGCTTCTCCAATTTTTCGACTTCACTTTCATGTCCCGTAATATCAGAATCAATATTAGCACAAAACTTCAAAGCATTATACCAAAGAGCATTGAACTCGACTATATAACCTGAACGGGGAACTACCGGACGACCATTTGCCGTAGAATTCATCCACGTAACGGCTTTATCCTTGCCTTTACTATACAGCAATCCATTTTCATCTAGACGAAGATTCGGATGACCTCCCTTTATAATAAAGGAAACCATATCCCGTATGAGTTTTCCATATCTCTTTATGCAACTGTCTTTGCCGACTTCACGCGCATACTGCTGAATAGCCCATATAGCCCAGAGCATCACATCCGGCTGTTCTATTTCGGATATTTTTACTGTAAGAGGCTTGCCCTCCATAAACTCACGCAAGCCACGCTCAGCCGTTTTCATTACGAGCTCAAAATAATCACTTTCTTCTATTGAAAGCGTAAGTCCCGGCAACGATATAAACATATCACGTGCACGGCACTTAAACCAAGGATAACCGGCAAGAATGTATCTGTCACCATTGTTCTTGTGAATATGGAACTGATGAGCTGCATTTACCAGACAATGAAAGAAATTATCACGTGGCGTGCGAGCAACTAATTCTTTTTCAAAAAGATGCTTTAATCCGCCAGTTGATGTCTCAGACGTAGAAGCTGCAAATACGATGCTTTCGCCCTTGCGTATATTCATTTCAAAATATCCTGGCACATAAAGGTCTTCATTAGACGCATATCCACGTTCCTGTTCCTTAGGATATTCCACACCCCGATACCAGTCGGGCTGAAAAACGAATTCATTGCTCTTGCTGAATTGCATGAACAGTTCCGGATAACCGGCATACATACATGTTTTTATTCCATTGTCCACCTGCTGATAATCCCGCGAAGCAGCAGAATTCTCATGAGTAAACTGGCGAACACTGCGGAATGCCAGAAAAGGACGTAGACGAAGAGTGGTAGCAGAATGGGCATCCACCAACGTATAACGAATGAGAATGCGATCCTCGTAATGCTGAAAAACCACCTCTTTCTTCAATATCACTCCACCAACCCTGTAAACGGTTGTAGGCACTTCCCCACAGTCAAACTCACGGATATACTTATGTCCATTCGGACTGTAATTATTGCCCTGATACTTATGGAGCCCCAAATTGAATTCAGCGCCATGCTGAATTACTGTAACATCCAAAGAAGAAAGAAGCACATGTTTGTCATCGTCAAGGTTAGGCACCGGCACGACAAGAAGTCCATGATACTTTCTAGTATTACAGTCTACAATAGTGGAACAAGAGTAAGCTCCCGAGCGGTTGGTGCGAAGCAACTCTCTAGACAATGACTCTTCCAGATTCGTCATCAGAGCTTTTTCAAATCTTAAGTAACTCATAGTTCTCTATTAAGGTTTATATTATTATTTGTTCTTTATTTTTTGCGTGTTTAGAAACGATAAGCATCAATGCTTACCACTACTTGTGTTCAAAGTTACAAAAAAATAATAATCAACCAAAGTAATACAGCCTTTATTTAACAAAAAAAGGCAAAAACATGTTTTAGAATATATTTTTGAACGAAAACTATTTTATTACAATCATTTTTTGTATTTTTGCAGACGATTATTCTCAATAGATATATTTGTATGGCTGCTAATAAAGATAAAACAAAGGAAGATGTGATTAGTAGTATTTCCATATTATGGGGAAATATTACAGATGGAGAACGTAACTTGCTTCTCAAAAATACCACTGTACATAAATTCAAGAAAAACCAACTGATTTACAAAGACTTTGAAGGACCTTCCATGATGATGTTTCTTATTCAGGGTAAAGTGAAAGTCTACAAAGACGGAATCGGCGGCAGAAACCAGATAATAAGAATCATAAAACCTATAGAATTCTTTGGATTCAGGGCTTACTTTGCCGAAGAAGACTACAAGACTGCAGCCATGGCATTTGAGTCTTCAACAGTGGCTTTCTTCCCTATGCCGGTGATAATGCAGATAATGAAAGAAAACTTCAACGTCAGCCTGTATTTCATAAGATATCTTTCAAAAGAACTCGGCAACAGTGATGACCGCACCGTAAGCCTTACGCAAAAACATATACGGGGACGACTGGCAGAAGCCTTGGTTTTCCTGAAAGACAGTTATGGACTTGAAGAGGACGGCTATACTCTAAGTATATATCTGAGCAGAGAGGACATGGCAAACCTTTCAAATATGACTACAAGCAACGCCATACGCACTCTGTCTGCATTTGCCAATGAAAAGCTCATTGCCATTGACGGACGTAAAATTAAGATTATCAACAGCGACGAACTCTACAACATTTCGCAGATGGGTTAATCCGGTATAATGAAATTTATCACTTCCTGTTCCACATTAACCTTAAATGGACCTACAGGAGTATTCATAAGCCGCCCGTCTATGCCTACCATAGCCCGCTGGGCTTCCTCCACTTCAACTTCACGTGTACGATAAGGGTGCACATTACGATGATTAAGGAATTTGCCTTTCACAAGCAGATAGAAACCTTCCAAAAGTTGAGTCACTTCAGGGTGATATACTAAAGAAACATCCAAAAGACCATTATAAGGCACTGCATTAGGAGTAAGGCCATAACCAGTAGAATTGCCTATTGTGACATTCATAACTTTACGCTTCACTTCATCAGTATTTATCTTTATATGCATCTTATATTCCAGACGTTGGAAAAGCATAAGCAGAAATGAGAAGAAAAAAGAAAGAGTGCGCGAACCGAAGAAATGCCGTGTCTTACGCCGCAAATTCATTATAGCAGCCACAAGTCCTATATTCACACAATTCAAGAAATATCTATGACAAGATTCGCCAGTCTTGTTTTTATATCTTATGCATCCAAGATCTATACGTCTTACCCTGTGATTCTTTATTGATTTTACAGCCATCTCCATTTCACTTTCCTCCAATCCCCAGAAATGAGCAAAATCATTCATTAGTCCATTCGGAATAACCCCTAGACTTATTTTATCTCTGACTTCCTTTTCTACATTCATCAGACAATTTACGGCATCATTAAGAGCAGAGTCACCACCGACAATGACAATGGTCTTATATCCATTGTTTATCAGCATTTTCACAAGCCGCTCTACACTGCCCTGATTTTCGCTCTGAACAAAGTCATATTCCACCTCATTATCCTTTAGGCATTTTTCTATTTTTTCCCATCTTTTTACAGGACGGGAAAGACCTTCGTGCTTAGGACAATATAAAATTCCCCAACGTTTTTCTGATACCATAATTATAGTGCGTAATTTATTTTTCGATATCTATAACTTTCTTTATCTCATTCAACTTTTCTGTCATCGGCTTCATAGCATCTATCCAGTGTATAGTAAATCCTCTGCGCTCCATACCCCGGAACCATGTCATCTGGCGTTTGGCAAACTGGTGGATTGCAATTTCCAACCCATTGAACATCTCATTATATGTAGACTTTTCTGTAACATATTCTGTGACATATTTATATTCCAGACCATAATAGATAAGATTTTCAGCCGGAATTCCTCTCTGCAACAGACTTTTAATTTCGTCTACCATTCCATTGTCCAGACGTTTTTTCAGACGGTCGGTTATCTTCGCCCGCCGCGCATCACGGTCTATATCTACACCTATTATTACAGATTCTATAGAAGGGAACTCCCGCCTAGGAGTTGGGTTATCTAAATTAAACTTTTCTATTTCTATAGCGCGTATAGCACGCTGGCATGAATCCACATCTGTTTTGTTATGCATATTGCTTCCGGTCTGCAGTTTCAACTGATACAGCATTTCCGTAAGTTCTTCCAGTGATTTATCCTCCAGTTCTTTTCTCAAATCCGGATTCTGTGGCACCGGTGAAAGATGATAACCTTTCAACACAGATTCAATATAAAGCCCGGTTCCACCACATAGAACCGGAGTTACCCCTCTGGCAATTATATCATCATAAGCCTTTAGAAAATCTTCCTGATACTGAAAAAGATTATACTTAGTTCCAGGTTCACAAATATCAATAAGATGATATGGTATCAACTTTCCACAGACCGTATAGTCCTCCAAATCCTTACCAGTGCCAATATCCATGCCACGATAAACCTGTCGGCTGTCGGCACTTATAATCTCAGCACCTATATCATAAGCCAACGACGCAGCAAGATCAGTCTTGCCACTCGCCGTAGGTCCCAATATAGTTATCATCTTTGTCATCTTGAGCACAAAAATAATAAAAAAAAGCCGTCCAGCAATGCTGAACGGCTAAATTTATTGTAATTTTATTGAAATTACTTGTTGTTGTACTTGTTCATGATCTTGATGAGGTCAACAACCTTGTGGCTGTATCCGAACTCATTGTCATACCAAGAAACTACCTTAACGAACTTGTCTGTCAAGTAAACACCAGCTTCAGCATCGAAGATAGAAGTACGTGCATCGTTCAGGAAGTCAGAAGAAACAACCTTGTCCTCTGTATAACCAAGTACACCCTTAAGAGCGCCATCAGCAGCAGCCTTCATAGCCTTGCAGATATCCTCTTTAGAGGCAGCTTTCTTCAAGTTAACAGTCAAGTCAACAACAGAAACGTCCAAAGTAGGAACACGCATAGAGATACCAGTCAGTTTACCGTTCAGCTCAGGGATAACCTTACCTACAGCCTTAGCAGCACCTGTTGAAGAAGGGATAATGTTGCCAGAAGCAGCACGACCACCACGCCAGTCCTTCATAGAAGGTCCGTCAACTGTACGCTGTGTAGCAGTTGTAGAGTGAACAGTTGTCATAAGACCAGTTTCGATACCGAAGCTGTCATTAAGAACCTTAGCGATAGGAGCAAGACAGTTAGTTGTGCAAGAAGCGTTAGAAACGATCTTCTGACCAGCATATTTGTCTGTGTTAACACCACAAACGAACATATCAGCCTGACGACCATCGTCACCCTTCTTAGAAGGTGCAGAAAGAACTACGTATTTAGCACCAGCCTGAAGATGTTTCTCAGCACGGTCCATTGTCAAATAGAAACCTGTTGATTCAACAACATATTCAGCACCGATTTCGTTCCACTTCAAATCAGCAGCGTCTTTCTCTGCTGTGATGCGGATGTGGTTACCGTTTACGATAAGCTCGTTCTTCTCTGTATCAGCCTCAACTGTACCTTCGAAACGACCGTGCATTGTATCATACTTAAGCATATAAGCCATGTAATCAACAGGAAGAAGGTCATTGATACCTACTACAACTACATCATTTTTGTTAGCGTCCTCAAGAGTAGAACGGAAAACGAAACGGCCGATACGACCGAAACCGTTAATACCAATTTTAATCATTTTACTATTACTTTTTTATAAAGGTTATAATAATTTTATTATTTACAGAATCTTTTTTCCTTTTACGAGGGCAAAGATACAAAATATTTTCTATATTTGCACTTGATTCCAACATTAAATTATATAAAAAAACGAGTTCGTTTACACTTCTTTGGTAGTTTTGGAAGTCAAAGTCACAAAGTGACAACTCCACGTTGCAAAATAAGAAAGACAACTAATAGTTAGTAAAAAATACAGAAGGGCAAACCTTTAAAGATTTGCCCTTCTGTTATATTGCTACATCATTCCCACTCTATTGTCGAAGGTGGTTTTGAAGATATGTCATAGCATACGCGATTGACTCCTTTTACCTTGCGGATAATCTCATTGGATACATCTGCCATGAAATCGTATGGCAGATGAGCCCAATCGGCAGTCATGGCATCCATACTCGTTACGGCACGCAAAGCCACCGGATGTTCGTATGTACGCTCGTCGCCCATCACTCCCACACTGCGGATAGTGCTGAGCAGCACTGTTCCTGCCTGCCACACATGGTCATAGAGTGACGTTCCGTCAGGCATGGTATAATCGTGCATCTTCTCAATATATATATCATCGGCATCTTGAAGAATGCGAACTTTCTCACGCGTAATATCACCGAGAATACGGACAGCAAGTCCCGGTCCTGGGAACGGATGGCGTTTGATGAGACGCTCCAGCATCTGCAACTGATAGCCTACGCGGCGAACTTCATCCTTGAACAGCCACTTTAGCGGTTCGCACAACTGAAGTTTCATTTCCTTAGGCAGACCGCCCACATTGTGATGACTCTTTATAGTCATACCGGTGATGCTGAGACTCTCTATACGGTCAGGATAGATTGTACCCTGAGCAAGCCACTTTGCATCAGTGATTTTCTTTGCCTCGGCATTGAAAACCTCAACAAAATCACGTCCGATAATCTTACGTTTCTTTTCAGGGTCGGTAACACCTTCAAGGTCTTTAAAGAACTTTTCGCTGGCATCAACACCGATAACGTTAAGTCCAAGACCATTATAAGCCTCCATAACCTTGGTAAATTCATCTTTGCGAAGCATGCCGTGATCAACGAAGATACATGTAAGGTTTTTACCTATTGCCTTGTTTAGCAGAGTTGCGCATACAGAAGAGTCTACACCTCCTGAAAGACCTAGAATCACACGGTCATCACCAACCTGTTCCTTGAGTTCCTTTATTGTACTTTCAACAAATGAAGCCGGGCTCCATTCCTGTTTGCTGCCACAGATGTCTACCACAAAATTCTTCAGCAACTGAGTGCCTTGTGTAGTGTGATAAACCTCAGGATGGAACTGTACGCACCACACCCGTTTGTCTTCATTGGCAAAAGCAGCATACTTTACATCAGCAGTAGAACTTGTGATATGATAATCTTCAGGAATGGCAGTAATGGTGTCGCCATGACTCATCCAAACCTGAGAGCCTTTTTCAAATCCCTTAAAGATTGGAGTCTGGGTATCAATGGTCTGCAAGTTTGCACGACCATATTCACGAGTACCAGTCTGCTCTACTTTACCACCTTGTGAGAATGAGATAAACTGTGCTCCATAGCATATACCCAGAACCGGATATTTGCCAATGAACTTACTTAAGTCTACCTTGAATGCCTCCTTATCATGAACAGAATAAGGACTGCCGCTGAGTATGACACCGATAACATCGGGATCATTTTCAGGGAACTTGTTATAAGGCAAAATCTCACAGAAGGTATCGAGCTCACGGACACGACGACCAATCAGCTGAGTAGTCTGAGATCCGAAATCGAGGATAATAATCTTCTGTTGCATTGTAGTTTATAATTGTTTTAAAAAATTTTCAGCTTCTTTCAGAGTCTCCTGCTTTCCTACATCCATAAGGCGTAAGTTTTCTTTCACTATGCCTTTGATGCCTATCTTATTGCAATTTTGCAGATAAAAGTCCATAATCGGGAATTTATCAGGATAACTATCCATAAGGGAGAACATCTGCGGGGAAAAAGTATGAATACCACTAAAAGCAAACATACTGAACATATTCTGCAATGTTTCCGGATTGGATTTCATAATTTCAGGGTAAGGGCTTTTAATCTCGCCTGTTTCTATGTTTACCCAACCTACAAGCATCATCTGTTTATTGAACAGCAAATAGCGTTTTGTCTTGCGACTGCTCACAAGTAATATAGCCCCCGCCTTCTGATGAGGCACGCCACATTCCGCACACATAACCTTACGGTCGGCAGAATAGAACTGCCGCAAGTCCACATTACTCAGAATGTCTACATTATGTATAAGGATAGGATAACGAGAATCAAAAAGCATACGGGCTTTTTTTATACCGCCACCGGTTTCAAGAAGTCCGGCACTTTCATCACTGATGCGGATATCCATGCCAAAGTTCTCATTGGTTTTTAAATAATCAGTTATCTGACTTGCAAAATGATGCACATTCACAATAATCCGCTCTGCGCCGGCATCTTTCAATTTAAAGATGACTCTCTTGAGCAGCGGTTCCCCTCCTACACTCACCAACGCCTTTGGTATTCGGTCGGTGAGCGGCTTCAGACGGGTGCCCAACCCAGCCGCAAAAATCATAGCTTGCATCATATAGCTTATTTAATGCGTGCAAATTTACCAATATTTTTTGTATTGGCAAAATTTATTGTGAAGTTATTATTTTTTAGCCGGAAGAATCTCACTAATATTCTGTTCTCTATGAGTTACATGAACTTCTATTCCGAACTTATCATGTATATGTTCGGCAAGGTGCTGAGCACTATATACACTACGGTGCTGACCGCCTGTGCATCCGAAACAGAACATCAAACTGGTGAATCCGCGCTGTATATACCGCGCCACATGGTGGTCTGCCAGTTCATACACCTTGTCCAGAAATTTAAGTATCTCACCGTCATCCTCAAGAAATCTTATCACCGGTTCATCAAGTCCGGTAAGTTTCTTGTACGGTTCATAACGTCCCGGATTATGCGTACTTCTGCAATCGAACACATATCCGCCTCCATTGCCTGAGGCATCTTCAGGTATTCCTTTTTTATAAGAGAAACTGTACACATTGATAATCAGCGGTCCTCTGCCGTCATATTTTGAGAATGTAGCGGGACCGTCCTGAGGATTAGACAGATAAATGTTTTTCTCTGCGGTTTTATATCCGTCGGCGCGCGGTGTCACCGGTTCAGCTTTCTTTGCGAACTGAGGCAGTTCGGTAAGTCTGCGCAGCATATCCATCATATAAGGATAAGGGAATATATCGGGATTAAGTTTCAATAGTTCACGTAGATTGTCCATTGCAGGAGGAATGGAATCTATGAAATGCTTCTTACGTTCAAAATATCCACGGAATCCGTATGCTCCCAGAACCTGAAGGGTGCGGAACAGCACAAACAGGCAAAGGCGGTGAGCAAAGTGGCGCGTAGTGGGAACCTCGGTTACGTTCTTAAGAGAATCATAGTATTCAGCCACCAATTCGCGGCGCAGCTTAAAAGAGTATTTTGCCGATGCCTGCCACAGGAACGAAGCCAAATCATAATAATAAGGTCCTTTCCGTCCTCCCTGAAAGTCAATAAAGTATGGATTTTCGTTTTCATCTAACATTATGTTGCGTGCCTGAAAATCCCGATAAAGGAAACTTTCACAATGTTCAGAAGTTAAATCTTTTGCGAACATTCTGAAATTTGCTTCAAGTTTCAATTCATGAAAGTCAAGTCCTGTAGCCTTCAGAAAACAATATTTAAAGTAATTCAAGTCAAAGAGCACCCCTTCTATATCAAACTCAGGCTGAGGATAACAGTTGCTCCAGTCAAGTCCGCGGGCACCGCGAATCTGGACATCAGGCAATGCGCGGATGGTTTTCACCAGAAGTTGTTTTTCTTTCTGGTTATATCGTCCTCCGGTTTCCCTACCGCCTTTTATTGCTTCATAAAGAGAAATACGCCCCAAATCAGTTTGCAGATAGCGGAGTTCGTCATCACTTGCAGCCAACAGTTCCGGCACAGGCAGTTTACGCATACCGAAATGCCTGTCAAGACATATAAACGCATGATTCTCGTCTCTGCTTGTACCTATTACGCCAATAACCGTTTTGCCGTCATTGTCGGTGAAGCGATAATACCGGCGATTGCTTCCGGCTCCGGGAAGAGTTTCCACATTTGCAGGTTTCTCCCCTCTCCAACTTGTATATAAGTCTATAAGTTTCTGCATTTCTAATCTTTTTTATTTTTCTTCTTGTTTTCCAGAGTCATCAGATACATGTCTATCACAACAAGCACAATCAATATACTCAGAGACATGAAGAATGACTCCGTTATAATAACAAGACCTAAGGCTACGACTAACATCATAACCAGATGTTTCCAATTTACTTTCTGTTTCATGGGCACAAAGGTAATAAAAAAAATCGGATGTCATCACGACAACCGATTTTCAAAAACAAACTACTTAAAAACTAATCTACTAAAACAAATCAAAAAAATATCTTTTTCGGATTAAATCCGATACTTTCTTTACTTTATCTGCTGCAAAGATATATAATTTTCAATTAGCAACAAAGACTTTACAGTAAAAATTTTTAAATATAATGATAAAAAAAACTAAAAGGAGAATGATTCTATTCAAATCATCCCCCTTTTGTTATCTTTGGTTTGCAATTTTCAAATTACATCATACCGCCCATTCCCGGTTGAGGTGCAGGAACAGCAGCCTTAGGTTCAGGTTTGTCTGTAATCAGACATTCTGTTGTAAGGAACAGTCCTGCAATAGAAGCAGCATTTTCAAGAGCCACGCGCTCCACCTTTGCAGGGTCTATGATACCGGCCTTGCGCATATCCTCGTAAGAATCTGTGCGTGCATTGTATCCGAAGTCACCTTCACCCTCAGAAACCTTGTTCACAACCACAGCACCTTCACCGCCTGCATTTGCAACAATCTGGCGCAAAGGAGATGTAATGGCGCGTTCAACGATATTTATACCGGTCTGCTCGTCAGCATTGTCACCCTTAACGTCTTTCAGTGCATCAAGAGCGCGCACGTATGTTGTACCGCCACCGGCAACAACGCCCTCTTCCATAGCAGCACGTGTTGCGCAAAGAGCATCATCCACACGGTCTTTCTTCTCTTTCATCTCCACCTCAGAGTTAGCACCCACATAAAGCACAGCTACACCACCGGCGAGCTTTGCAAGACGCTCCTGAAGTTTTTCCTTGTCGTATGAACTCTTTGTATTGGCAATTTCGTTCTTAATCTGAGCCACGCGCTCCTTGATATTTTCTTTTGTGCCGTTACCGTTCACAATAGTCGTATTGTCCTTGCTCACAGTCACCTTTTCTGCGCTTCCCAGCATTTCAAGAGTAGCCTGTTCAAGTTTCAGGCCCTTGTCTTCGCTGATAACCACGCCACCTGTAAGAGTTGCAATATCTTCGAGCATAGCCTTGCGACGGTCACCGAAGCCCGGAGCCTTAACAGCGCAAATCTTCAAGCCGCCGCGCAGACGGTTCACTACCAATGTAGTAAGAGCCTCGCTGTCTACATCCTCTGCGATAACCATCAATGGGCGACCGCTTTCAGCTGCAGGCTGCAGGATAGGCAGGAAATCTTTCAGATTGCTTATCTTTTTGTCATAGATAAGGATATAAGGATTTTCCATTACACATTCCATTTTGTCTGTATCTGTAACGAAATAGCCTGACAGATAGCCACGGTCGAACTGCATACCTTCTACAACGTCGATATGAGTATCACGGCTCTTGCTTTCCTCGATAGTGATAACGCCATCTTTGGAAACCTTGCGCATTGCGTCTGCAAGGAGCTTACCTATTTCAGGGTCGTTGTTTGCAGAAACAGTAGCCACCTGCTCTATCTTGTCATAGTTGTCGCCAACCAATTCTGCATTTTTCTTGATATATTCAACAACAGCCTTCACAGCTTTGTCTATACCACGTTTAAGATCCATAGGATTAGCACCGGCTGTAACATTCTTCAAGCCTTCTGTAACGATTGCCTGAGTCAAGATTGTTGCAGTTGTCGTACCGTCACCTGCATCATCACCGGTCTTGCTTGCTACACTTTTCACGAGCTGTGCACCTGTATTCTCGAAATGGTCTTCCAGTTCTACTTCTTTGGCAACAGTAACACCGTCTTTTGTAATCTGAGGAGCACCGAACTTCTTTTCGATAACAACGTTGCGTCCCTTAGGACCCAGAGTCACTTTCACCGCGTTAGCCAACTGGTCTACACCTTTTTTCAAAAGGTCGCGGGCATCTACATCATATTTTATTTCCTTAGCCATAACTTTTTTGTTTTGATTTTAAATGTTAATTTTAAAATATTACTCTGCAATAACAGCAAGCACATCACTCTGGCGCATAATCATATATTTCTCGCCTTCATATTCAAGTTCTGTACCGGCATACTTACCATAAAGAACAGTATCGTTCTCTTTCAGCACCATAGGGTCATCTTTTGTGCCCTGTCCTGCAGCAACAATTTTACCACGTTGTGGTTTTTCCTTTGCTGTGTCAGGAATAATGATTCCACCTACTTTTTCTTCAGCTGGCGCAGGGATAACCAGCACTCTGTCTGCTAATGGTTTGATGTTCATAATTTTATTTTTTAGTTTTTGTTTTTAACTTTCACTATCACTATATGCCAAAAACGTGCCAACAGCATTATATGACATCCTTGTCAGTTTATATATGACATTTCTGTCACACACCGATTTTTCAGGTACACTCCACAAACGGCATTTTGGCAAACTTGATGATTTTATTTCGGTTTTTTTATTTCAACCGGCTCATATTTCAGAAATTTTATCTAAATTTGCAGCTAAATATAATAATGTCAATATACTAACTAAAAATTAGGAAGAAACAATGAAAGACTTTTTCAAACATGTAGGAGCTACCGTTGTGGGAATTTTCATTTTCACAATCGTCATTGCCGCATTGGGCATAATGAGTGTAGTGGGTATGGTAGCGTCAAGTGAAGCCACTAAAAACATAGACGATAATTCCGTTCTGGTGCTCAAGCTCGACGGAACTATGGACGAGCAAGGCACCGACAACATAATGAACGAGATGAACAATGTGTCGGGACTTAGTTTTGAAAAAACCATGGAGGCTATAAGAAAAGCCAAAAACAACGACAACATCAAAGGTATTTACATAGAGGCAGGGGCTTTGGGAGCTGATTTGGCTCAGGTTCAAGAGATACGCGCTGCTTTGCAGGACTTCAAGAAAAGTCATAAGTGGATTATTGCCTACGGAGAAGAATACAGCACTCTGAGCTATTATCTGGCATCTGTGGCTGACAAAGTGTTATTAAACAAGCAGGGCACTATCGACTGGCACGGTATTGGCGGAGAAGTGACATACTGGACTGGACTGTTTGACAAGTTCGGCATTAAATTCGTTCCAATAAAGGTGGGCAAATACAAAAGTGCCGTGGAAAGCGTCACGCTGAAAGAGATGAGCCCTGCCGACCGTGAGCAAACCGAGCGTTACATCAACGGCTGGTGGTCTGCCATCACCGGTGCGGTGTCTGAAAGCCGGCACATAAGCAAGGCTGACCTGAACGCATACGCAGACAGACTTATAACCTACGAGGCTCCTGAGAACTTCGTAAAAACCAAAATGGTAGACGCTCTTGTCTATAATGATGATGTGAAAGACGAAGTTAAGAAACTGATGAAACTTGGCAAATACGATGACATCAACAAGGTTAGCATCTCTGATATGGGAAATGTGAAAGAGGTTTCTGAAGGTGATGACGAAATTGCCGTATATTATGCATACGGTGAAATTGTAGACGAGGCTTCTACCGGAAGTATTTTTGCTTCTGGTCATCAGATTGTAAGCAAAGATATTTGCAAAGACCTTACCGACTTGGCTGACGACGATGACGTTAAGGCTGTGGTATTGAGAATAAATTCGGGTGGCGGTTCTGCCTATGCCTCAGAACAGATATGGCATCAGATTATGCAGTTGCGCAAGAAAAAACCTGTCGTGGTTTCTATGAGTGGAGCTGCTGCTTCAGGAGGCTATTACATGAGCAGCGCGGCAAACTGGATTGTTGCCGACCCTTCTACCATTACGGGCAGCATTGGCATTTTCGGTCTGTTTGTAGACCGCAGTGAGTTGTTTACCAAGAAACTCGGACTTACTTATTCTGAACTGAAGACCAACCGCAACTCTACAATAGGAGCGCAGGGGCATCCTTTCACTCCCGAACAGATGTCTATTCTGCAGAATAATGTCAGCCGCGGATATAATCTTTTCAAGAGCCGCGTGGCACAGGGGCGCAATATGACCATGGCTCAGGTAGAAAACATTGCTCAGGGGCGCGTGTGGCTTGGAGAAGACGCTCTGAAGATTAAACTGGTAGACGAACTCGGCGGAATAGACAAGGCTATAGCCAAAGCTGCAAAGTTGGCAAAGACCAACAGCTATTACACATATTCTTATCCTGAGGAAGAAAGCATCTGGCAGCAGATAATGAATTCCAGAAACAGCGACGGCACAATACTTGATGCCGAGATGAAGAATGTGCTTGGAGAATACTACGAGCCTTTCAAGGTGATACACGATTTAGACAAAATGGATAAAGTGCAGACGCGCGTACCTTATATAATTAAAATAAAATAATTCAGAACAGGAAATGCGTAGAGAAGGTGATTTCATACATATCAATGAATGGCTTTTGCCATTAAGTTGGCTTTATGGCTTTGGTGTGGTTTTTCGCAATCAGCTCTTCGACCTTGGTATTCTCAGCCAGAAGGCTTACGACATACCGGTTATTTCCGTGGGAAATATTACTGTGGGCGGTTCGGGCAAGACTCCTCATGTGGAATATCTTATCCGCCTGCTACAAAAGCAACTCAAAGTTGCGGTGCTTTCACGCGGATACAAACGCAAGAGCAGCGGATACGTTCTTGCCGGAGAAAATACAACTATGCGCGAAATTGGTGACGAGCCATTTCAGATGCAGCAGAAATTTCCCGGCATAAATATTGCAGTAGACAGGAAACGAACTCATGGAATAGAACATATCACCCATGACGAAAAAACCAGAGACACTGACGTGATTCTGCTGGATGATGCTTTCCAACACAGATATGTGAAACCGGGAATAAACATTCTGCTTGTGGATTACCACCGGTTGATAATGTATGATAAACTGCTGCCTGCCGGCAGACTGCGTGAACCGCAATCGGGAAAAAACCGGGCTGACATCGTGATAATAACCAAATGTCCCAAGGACTTAAAGCCCATGGAATTCAGAGTTATCACCAAGGCTATGGATTTGTATCCGTATCAGCAGCTGTTTTTCTCCACCCTGGAATATGATAAGCTCATACCCGTATTCTCAGGCAAGAAAGAAATAAGCCCTGAAAGCCTTAAAGGAAAAAATATATTGCTCCTCACAGGCATAGCATCGCCCAAGCAGATGATTCAGGATTTATCTGAATATAAAAGCAACATCACCTCTCTGGCTTTTTCTGACCATCATCAGTTTTCAGACAGGGACGTGGAAAATATAAACAATACCTTTGCCGATATGGCAGAGCCCAAGATTATCGTAACCACGGAGAAAGATGCGTCGCGACTGAAATTCACCGAAGGATTCAGCGACAACGTGAAAGACAATATCTATGCTCTGCCGATAAAGGTGAAGTTCATGCTCAATACAGAAGATGAATTTAATAATAAGATAATAGATTATGTACGAAAAAATTCAAGAAACAGCATCTTGGTTAAAAGAAAGGATGACAACAAATCCCAAAACTGCGATAATACTGGGAACAGGACTGGGACAATTAGCTTCAGAAATAACTGACAGTTACGAATTTTCATATAAAGATATACCCAACTTCCCTGTATCTACAGTTGAAGGACATGCCGGCAAACTGATTTTCGGTAAACTCGGCGGCAAAGACATCATGGCTATGGAGGGACGTTTCCATTACTATGAGGGCTACTCCATGAAAGAGGTCACTTTCCCTGAGCGCGTGATGTATGAACTGGGAATAAAAACTCTGTTCGTGAGCAATGCTGCCGGAGGAATGAACCCGGATTTCAAGATAGGCGACCTTATGATTATCACCGACCACATAAACTTCTTCCCGGAGCATCCGCTACGCGGAAAGAACTTCCCCACCGGTCCGCGCTTCCCTGATATGCACGAGGCTTACGACCACAAACTCATAGCCCTTGCCGACAGCATAGCCCAAGAAAAAGGCATTAAAGTGCAGCATGGCGTATATCTGGGCGACATTGGACCTACATTTGAAACTCCTGCCGAATACCGCATGTATAGTGCGTGGGGAGCTGACGCCGTGGGCATGAGCACTGTGCCTGAGGTCATTGTGGCTCGTCATTGCGACATCAAGGTTTTCGGCATAAGCGTAATCACCGACCTTGGTGGATTCGACGTGGCAGAAGAAGTGTGTCATGAAGATGTGCAGAAGGCTGCCAACGAGGCTCAGCCGAGAATGACAGAAATATTCCGTGAAATAATTCGTAGAAGCTAACAGATGGATATAGCAAAATTAGGAGAATTTGGTCTTATAGACCATCTTACAAAAGACATCCAACCGCAAAACGAAAGTACACTGAAGGGTGTCGGTGACGATTGTGCCGTGATGCACTATCCCGACAAAGAGGTGCTTGTCACTTCTGATATGCTCATGGAGGGTGTTCACTTCGACCTTACTTATATAGACTTGCGCACACTGGGCTACAAGAGCGCAATGGTGAACATAAGCGATATATTCGCCATGAACGGTACTCCACGCCAGCTCATCGTAAGCATAGCCCTCGGCAAGCGTTTCATCGTCGAAGACCTTGAAGCGTTTTATCAGGGACTTAAAGATGCCTGCGCCAAATGGAACGTGGATATTGTAGGCGGCGACACCACTTCTTCACGCACCGGACTTGCCATAAGCATCACGTGTATAGGTGAGGCTGACAAAGAAGACATCGTTTACAGAAACGGGGCTAAGGAAACCGACCTTATCTGCGTAAGTGGTGACCTTGGAGCTGCCTATATGGGACTGCAGATTCTTGAACGCGAGAAAACGGTGTATTATGAGCAGATAGAAGAATACAACAAAAAAGTGCGTGAGGCTAAAAGCAATAATGATGAAGCCAGACTGGCTGCTCTGCGTGCGCAGCGCGGTGAGGTGGAAGATTTCCAACCCGACTTTGCGGGAAAGGAATATCTGCTCGACAGACAACTGAAACCTGAGGCTCGCGGTGACGTCATAGAGAAGTTGCGTGCTGCCGGAATAAAGCCTACGGCTATGATGGACATCAGTGACGGACTGAGCAGCGAACTGCTGCATATATGCAATCAGAGCCATTGCGGATGCCGCGTATACGAAAAGGAAATCCCTATCGACTATCAGACGGCTGTGGCGGCAGAGCAGTTCAACATGAACCTTACCACCTGCGCTCTGAATGGCGGAGAAGATTATGAGTTGTTGTTCACCATCCCTATCGGCGACCATGACAAAATTAAGGATATGGAGGGCGTGCGCCAAATAGGTTACGTAACAAAAGACAGTCTTGGTAAAATGCTCGTTACACGTGACAACAACGAATTTGAACTTCAGGCGCAAGGGTGGAATCATCTTAAGGATTAATAATTAAGGATTAATAATCTTTTTGATTTTCCTTTTGTAGGTTGGGGCTTCATGCCCCGACATTAATTTATCAGCATATCATCACTATGTAAATATGTGTGTTTAGGCATTGTCGGGGCATAAAGCCCCCCCCCAACCTACGCGTGTCGACACGAATTAATTAGATTTCCCATTTTTAAATCGTAGAATAAAAATAGAGTTAAAAGATTAGTATTTTTTGCCTTTATCGGCAAAAGAAAGTATATTTGCAAGAAATTGATGAATAAAACTTGCCGATAACAACATATATGGAATATATATCAGTCAGAGAATTTGCAAAGAAATACGATATTTCAGAGCGCACAGCCCGAAACTATTGTAATGTAGGAAAGATAGAAGGAGCATTTCTTACAGGCAAAACATGGAATATTCCTGCCGATGCCACAATACCGCCACGAAAGAAAAAAAACATTAAAGAATCGGCACTGATGTCGGCACTTCGCGAACAGAAGGCAATGAAGATGAAAGGCGGCATATATCACAAAACGCAGATAGACTTAACCTACAACTCAAATCATATTGAGGGCAGTCGCCTTACTCACGAACAAACCCGATATATTTTTGAAACAAACACAATAGGCATCACAGAAGAAAGCGTTAATATAGATGATGTGATAGAAACAACCAATCACTTTCGCTGCATAGACTACATCATAGATAAAGCATACGACAAGTTAACAGAAAAAATTATCAAGGACTTGCACCTCATATTAAAATCAAACACTTCTGACAGTCGCAAAGACTGGTTTGCCGTGGGTGATTACAAGCGTTTACCCAACGAAGTTGGTGGAATGGAAACGTGTGCTCCCGAAGATGTTCACAATGAAATAGCATTATTATTTAAAGAATATAATGACAAGAAAAACAAGACATTTGAAGATTTGATAGATTTGCACCAGCGTTTTGAATCCATTCACCCTTTTCAAGACGGTAATGGAAGAGTGGGACGTCTTATTCTTTTCAAGGAGTGTCTGGCTAATAATTTTGTGCCGTTTATCATTACCGACGATTTAAAAATGTTTTATTATCGGGGATTGCATGAGTGGAACCGTGTCCGTGGTTATCTACTTGACACCTGTCTTGCTGCTCAGGATAATTATAAGATAATAATGAATTATTTCAAGATAAAATATTGATAAAAACACACCGTCATCCCCTATTCAGGATGGCGATAGCGGTCAATTCATGCAGCTCGTAGTGGTTAGTGCTGCAGCCACGGCAGTAAGCACCGTGATTACCAGATTAAGGAGTTTTCCCCACAGATTCTTGTTCTTCATTTGTTTTGATTAAGAATTAATAATTAAAAATTAATGATTTTTTCTTTGATTAATGATGTTTTTTTGATTAATCTAATGTCCTTTTGTAGGTTGGGGCTTCATGCCCCGACATGAATTTATTTGCATATTTTTGATTAATGATTAACGATTAAAAATTAATGATTTTATTTTTGATTAATGATATTTTTTTTGTGTGTGTTTAGGCATTTAAATGTGTTTTTAGGCTCTGTCGGGGCATAAAGCCCCAACCTACAAATGTCGACGAGAGGATTTTAGTATTATGCCGCCGGGGCTGCTGCTGCTGCGGGCACATCGCCCTGCAATTTAACCTTAGCCCCGCTCAGCATCACCTTAGTTCGGGTGTGCGTGGCACTGTCCACGTGAGCCTCCGGTTGGAAATTGATGTGCATCCCCTTGATGTTCTTCAGCGGATTAAATTCCTTCTGAGAGGCAGCCCCGCTGCATTTAAGTCCGATTTTGAAAGCCCCGAAGCCGTTGAGTTTCACTCGGAAAGAATTTTGCAACTGGTCGGTCATCACCTCGGTGAGTTCCGTGAGCACCGCCAGCACATCACTCTTCTTCACGGTACAGTTGCGCTGAATAATCTCAGACAGCGTGTTTATGTCTACAGTGCCGTTCATCACAGCCTTGGCGAAATATTTACCGAAGGCACTACTCTTTTTGTTTTTGTTCTGATACAATTTATAGTTTACACTCATAGTCTTTTTAATTTATGATTAATGATTTATGATTTACTGTTTGCAAAGGTACTGCGCTTCTGCGACACCTCCAAATTTCGACTGGAAATCGCTGTGAAAATCTGTTAAATCAAATGTTAATATTTATTTAATTGATTCTTTTTTAGTGATATTCTGGGGTGGTTTTGTGGTATGTAAGTCGTTGAATAACAAGCAGTTACAGAGCAAATTATTTATCGCTTTTATTTACATAATTTATCATTGAAAAAGCGATAAAATATAATGAGACATTAATATATCGAAACTTTCGGAAAGAAGTGTGTGTCACAGTTGTCACAGTTGTCACACCTAAAATGCACAGTAAGAAAGCACGCATAGATTAAAATAAGTAAATAAAGTTAAAATGTAAATATAAATATAATAATAAATATAACTATATATATAATATATAATATATATATAATATATATATAATAATTAATATATATATTATTTTTACTTTTTTCTCAAGGACTTTCAAAATCATGCACCTCTCATTTTTGCTGTGACACCTGTGACACCTGTGACACCTGAGGCAAGTTTTGGAGAAAAGCGTGGAAATATATTTGTAAGGTTGATTAGAATTATGTTGAATAATAGAACATGATAAGAAAACATTGAGCAATACGGTTCTTACGAAGCTAAAGCAGAAGCCCCACGCCGATAGTATATAACTCTATTTACATCAATAAAAATAGATGCATAGACATAATTACTACCCACGGGGCATCGTCATCTTTAAATGAATTGTTCATTCAACAGGCACTCGGCATGGAAACATTTGCAAAAAACATGAATTATATTTTGAAACTGCAAGAGAAAATCCAAAATATTTTAAGAAAATATCTGTAATCTCTGTGGCTGAAAGGGTAAATACTTTCACATTTTTGTTATCTTCATCATCATTTGTGACAAAACGGAAACGGAATAAGTGGTGTTTTGGCTGTCGTAACTATGCAAGTTAGATTTGTTAAGTGCATAGTTAGGGTTAGGGAAACAGTGTTTTGTAATATTTAAAAATAAAGATAGCCGGAAATGGTTTCACCATAAGACAATGATATAGCGTAATTTATGGTGAAACAGGTATGTTGGGGCTTCATGTCCCGACAGTGCCACAAAAACATATTAAAATACGATTTACACGGTGATAATATGCAAATAAATTCATGTCGGGGCAAAGCCCCAACCTACAAATACCGACGAGAGGATTCGACAATATAGCCCCCAAACAGAGTGCTATTCAATACAAACTATCTTGCGATATACTACATAACACCAACCAACATAGCCCATTTTGCCAGACGCTCGTACGCATTGAGTCCTGGCAATATCCCTTCACCGTAAATTACACTATATCAATATGTTGCTGTGAAACCATTTTTTTTGATTTTATTATTTCTTGATGAAAGTGAATGATTTGTGTACCATTTTCAAGACACGATTAATACATTCATCCAAAATAATGTAATAGTGAATATATCTATTATAATGGAATTTTGAAATAAGCCCAAAAAAGGCGAAGGGCATTTTACCGCTCTCCGCCTTTTTAATATATTTTATCAGGTTAATTTATACAATGCCCTGAGCCATCATTGCCTTGGCAACCTTCAGGAAGCCGGCAACGTTAGCACCCTTTACATAGTTGATGTAACCATCAGCACCTGTACCGTACTTAACACAGTTTGCGTGAATGTCGTCCATGATAGCGTGAAGTTTAGTATCTACTTCCTCGCGTGTCCACTTAAGACGCTCTGAGTTCTGACTCATTTCAAGACCAGAAACGGCAACACCACCGGCATTAGAAGCCTTACCCGGGCAATACAGAATCTTAGCATCCTGGAATACCTTGATAGCCTCAGGAATGGTTGGCATGTTGGCACCCTCACTGACAGCGATACAGCCATTAGCAACAAGAGTCTTAGCTGCCTCTTCATTAATCTCGTTCTGAGTAGCACATGGAAGAGCAATATCACACTTCTCGCCCCAAGGCTTAGCTCCCTCTACATATTTGCAACCGTATTTCTCGGCATATTCCTTGATACGACCGCGCTCTACATTCTTAAGTTCCATGATGTAAGCAAGTTTGTCGGCATCAATTCCTTCTGGGTCATAGATATAACCGTTAGAATCTGAACATGTAACAGGCTTTGCACCAAGCTGAAGAAGTTTCTCTATTGTGTACTGAGCTACATTACCTGAACCGGAAACAAGAACTGTCTTGCCCTTAAGGTCGATGTTGCGAGTCTTGAGCATATTCTGGAGGAAATAAACATTACCGTAACCTGTAGCTTCAGGACGGATGCGGGAACCACCAAATTCCTGCCCCTTACCTGTAAGGATGCCCTGGAACTGATGTGTCAGCTTCTTATACATACCGAACATATAACCAACCTCACGGCCACCAACACCGATATCACCTGCAGGAACATCCTCATCAGGACCGATGTGACGGAAAAGCTCGCTCATGAAAGCCTGGCAGAAACGCATAACCTCTGCATTGCTCTTGCCACGTGGAGAGAAGTCTGAACCACCCTTTGCACCACCCATAGGCAGAGTTGTAAGAGAGTTTTTGAATGTCTGCTCGAAAGCAAGGAACTTCAGAATTGAAAGGTTTACTGATTTATGGAAACGAAGACCTCCCTTATATGGACCGATAGCATTGTTGTGCTGAATACGATAACCCATGTTGGTCTGAACGTTGCCCTTGTCGTCTACCCATGAAACACGGAACTCAATGAGACGATCCGGAACGCAAAGACGCTCGATAAGATTAGCTTTTTCAAACTCAGGATGCTTATTGTACTCATCTTCTATAGTACCGAGCACCTGACTTACAGCCTGGATGTATTCAGGCTCATTAGGGAATCTTCTTTTGAGATTCTCAACAACTTCTGTTGCTTTCATAATTCTTTCTTTTATTGGTTATTTAAATCTCTAAAATATCTTCATCTTCAGGTATCACGACAGTTTGCTTTATTTCGTGTAACCGATTGCAAAGATATATGTTTTCATTGAAAAAACAAACAAAAAGCAATCTTTTTTAATAGAAAAGTAGAAAAAAGTAACCTTTTAACGTTTATTCTAACAAAAAGGCACTTATACACCTATTATATAAGAAATATTTATATGGTACAAAAAAAGCATGCCCCTAAAAGGAACATGCTCGCCATATTGCGGAAGATGAGGGATTCAAACCCCCGATACCCCGAAGGGGGTATACCGGATTTCGAGTCCGGCGCATTCGGTCACTCTGCCAATCTTCCTTATTTGCAATGCAAAAGTAATACATTCCAACGAACTATCCAAAATTATTCAAAAGAAAGTTTGTTTAATCTGTTTCTTAACTGCTCTGCTTCGCTCTTGCGTATAGACAGTGTTATGCTGCACGTATTGTCAAATATCTGGTCTATGATTCGCGGATTCATCTCCTTCACTATGCGCATCACATCATTCATCATGGGATAAGTGAACCGGTAAGTCACTTTTTCTTCTACAAGCCGCATCTCTATGGCGGCATTAGAAATAGCCTCTGCGGCAGCTGTACGGTAAGCAACAATAAGTCCGCCTGTTCCCAGATTCACTCCACCGTAATATCTTATCACGACAATGAGAATATCGGTAAGTTCATTGCTGTTTATCTGTCCCAATATCGGTTTACCTGCCGTGCTGGACGGTTCGCCGTCATCATTGGCACGGAATTCTGTTCTCTCCGCCCCTATCATATAGGCATAACAGCAATGGCGGGCATCATAATACTTTTTGCGATAAGTGGCAATGATATTCTTAGCCTCGTCTGCCGACTCAACATGATGAGCAAAAGCGAGGAACTTACTCCGCTTATCGGTGTAATATCCCTCGCCAGCTATTTTATTTGCTATGGTTTTGTATTCGTCTGTCATCAACTGAGTTTATGAATTATCAAACCACTGCGCAACTTCGGTTCAAACCATGTTGCCTTAGGTGGCATAATTTTGCCGCTGTCGGCAATATCCATAATCTGCTGCATACTGACAGGATAGAGTGCCAGAGCCATCTTCATTTCTCCATTATCCACACGACGCTTCAATTCGCCCAATCCGCGAAGACCGCCCACGAAATCTATGCGGCTGTCTGAACGCAAGTCTTTTATGCCAAGAAGTTCATCAAGGATAAGACGGGATGATATGTCCACATCAAGCACTCCTATAGGGTCTGCGTCATTATACGTTCCCTTCTTTGCCGTAAGGCTATACCATTCGCCGTCAAGATACAAGGAGAATTCATGCAGATGCTGTGGTTTATACTGCTCTGTGCCTTTATCAGCCACCTCGAAATTATTATGAAGTGCTTTCAGAAATTCCTCTGATGTCATGCCGTTCAAATCCTTAACCACACGGTTATAATCAAGAATCGTCAACTGACTTGCCTGAAAACACACAGCCATGAAGAAATTATATTCTTCGCTGCCTGTATGATTAGGGTTCATACGGGCTTTCTCTGCTCCTACCAAAGCTGCTGCTGCTGAACGGTGATGACCATCGGCAATATACAGACTCGGCATTTTGGCAAACTCCGCAGTAACAGTGGCTATGTCTTTATCACTGCTGATAATCCAGAACTGATGGCGGAAACCGTCTATAGGAGCAATGAAATCATACTCAGGAGCGGTGGCAGCATAGCGCATTATCATAGAATTGAGAGTCTCGTTGTCAGGATAAGCAAAGAAAACCGGCTCTATATTGGCATCGCAGATGCGCACATGCTTCATGCGGTCTTCCTCTTTGTCACGGCGCGTAAGCTCATGCTTCTTGATAACTCCCGTAAGATAATCATTCACGCAGGCACCTACAACCAGACCATACTGCGTTTTGCCGTTCATGGTCTGTGCATAGATGTAATATTGTTCCTTATCGTCCTGTTTTAACCAACCCTTGTCCTGAAACATCTTGAAATGTTCTGCCGCACTCTGATAGACACGGGAATCATATTCACTTGTACCGGGCTCGAAATTGATTTCAGGCTTGATAATATGGTAAAGGCTCTTCTCGTTGTCTCCGGCCTCTTCGCGAGCTTCATCGGAATTGAGCACGTCGTAAGGACGGCTCTCCACCTGCTCTACAAGATTCTTCGGAGGGCGAACACCCTTGAATGGTTTAACGATTGCCATAATAATTTATTTGGGGGAATATATTATTTATTAACCTGAAACTTAGTGATGCCGTCTTTGAAGAAAGCATTTATCTGCTTTGCAGCTGCAATACCGGCATTAACATTAGCCTCTGCTGTCTGTGCGCCCATCTTCTTTGGTGTAGAGAAGTAACGACCTTCAAACTTAGCGAACTCTGCGTCTGCATCCGGTTTGATGTCTGCTATATATTTCAGGTCTTCACGGTCGGCAAGCAGTTTGATAAGTTCGTCCTCATTGATAACTTCCTTACGGGCTGTATTAATAAGGATGGCATTCTTAGGCATCTGATTTACAGTTTTGTAATTGATGCTCTTAACAGTTTCAGGTGTAGCAGGAATATGCAGAGAAACAATGTCGTTGGTCTGGAACAGTTCATCCTGGCTCTTTGCAGCATGCACACCGGCAGCCTCGATAGCCTCAGCAGGACAGAACGCATCGAATGCAGAAACTTCCATGCCGAAACCTTTTGCTATGCGGGCTACATTGCGACCTACATTACCGAAAGCAAGAATACCGAGTTTCTTACCCTTCAACTCAGAACCGGCCTTGCCATTATAGAAATTGCGGACTGTGAACACAAGCAGACCGAAAACCAACTCGGCAACGGCATTTGAGTTCTGACCTGGAGTGTTTTCGGCAACAACATTATGTGCCGTGGCAGCAGCCAGATCTATATTGTCATAACCGGCACCGGCACGAACAACGATTTTGAGTTTCCTTGCGGCATCAAGAACTTCTGCCGTAACTTTATCTGAGCGGATAATCATAGCGTCTGCATCCTTGACAGCATCAAGAAGCTGAGCCTTATCTGTATATTTTTCAAGCAAAGCAAGTTCATTACCTGCTGCTTCTACTTCTTTCTTTATGCCTTCAACAGCAGCTGCTGCGAATGGCTTTTCTGTTGCAACTAAAACCTTCATTTTAAAATTGTCTCCTTTATTTAATGAATAAAGGGCGAACCGAAATTCGCCCTGTTATTATTTTGTTTATAATTAATACTTTGCTTCGAAATCCTTCATCGCCTTTATAAGAGCATTCACACCCTCCATAGTCATGGCATTATAGCAGCTGGCACGGAAACCACCTACAGAACGGTGTCCCTTTATACCAACCATACCACGCTCTGTGGCAAAGTCAAAGAATGGTTTTTCAAGTTCCTTGTACTCATCGTTCATCACGAAGCAGATGTTCATCACTGAACGAGAAGCCTCGTCTACAGTGCCCTTGAACAACTTGTTGCGACCAATTTCTGTGTACAAAGCATCAGCACGTTCCAGAGCACGCTTGTCAGCAGCTTCCAAACCACCGTTTTTCTTCAACCAGCGCAAGTTCTCCATCATAGAATAGATAGGAACAACAGGAGGAGTATTAAACATACTGCCCTTGTCCACATGAGTACGATAGTCAATCATTGTAGGCAATTCGCGTGGAGCCTTGCCCAGTTCGTCGTCTTTAACAATGATAACGGTAACACCTGCCATAGATATATTTTTCTGTGCGCCGGCATAGATAGCCTTGTATTTGGCAACATCTACAGGACGGCTCATTATATCAGAACTCATATCAGCAATCATAGGCACGTTAACCTCAGGATCCTTGCGGATTTCAGTTCCGTATATAGTATTGTTCGTACAGATGTGCAGATAATCAACATCAGCAGGAACATTGCCTTCAAACTTAGGATAGAAAGTATAATTGGCATCAGCGGAGGACGCAACTTCCACAACCTCACCAAAATGCTTTGCTTCCTTCATGGCCTTTTTAGCCCATGTACCAGAGTTTACGTAAGCTGCTTTTTTGATAAGGAAGTTAGCAGGAATCTGCATAAATTGCAAGGAGGCACCGCCACCCAGGAATATAACGGAATAGCCGTCAGGAATTTGTAGCAATTCCTTGAAAAGAGCTACACTCTCATCAACAACTGGCTGGAAATCCTTTGCGCGATGGCTGATCTCCATCAAAGAAAGACCACTACCATTGAAATCCAAAATCTGCTTTGCGGTATTCTCAATAACCTCACGTGGAAGCATTGATGGACCGGCATTAAAGTTGTACTTCTTCATCTGATTGTTTTTATTAAAGTATTTATCTTATATTCGTGATATATCAGTTTCACACGGCGAAATTACACTTTTTATTTTAATTGAACAAATTATTTAGCAATAATTTATTAAAATGGCACTAAATCTTTCAATTTGTCAGCGAACCTCTTCCACAACGGTATGAATACCTTTTATTTTTTCACCTTGTGCAAGTTTCAGCACTTGTTTCAGTTTAGAGCGCAAGACAGCAGCATAGGCATATCTGTCGTTAACGTCTATTCTGCCAATTTCCTTTGACATCAGTCCGCCTTTCTTGCAAAGGAATCCCACAATATCACCCTTGCTAATTTTGTCTTTCTTTCCCTTTCCTATATACACGGTTGCCATCTTAGGCAAAGCCGGCTTAAGGTCGGGGGTTTCGTTTATAGGATATTCTTCCACTTCAGCATCAACATATTCAGGTATATGTTCTTCAGGACCAAGAATAAAGAAAGCTCTGCCCTTTTTGTCCCAACGTGCTGTACGCCCCACTCTGTGTATATATCCGTCTTCGCTTTCCGGTATATGATAATGCACGATATTGTCTATATCAGGAATATCCAGTCCGCGGCTTGCCAGGTCTGTACTTACAAATACATTGGCACTGCCATTTGAGAATTTATACAAAGCGTCTTCACGTTGTTTCTGTTCCATACCACCATGGAAACTGCTCACGGCAAAACCTTTATCCAGCAAATACTCTGCCGTACGGTCAACCGAATCACGATAATTGAGGAACACAATGCTGCTTTCATCTCCAAAATCCAACAGCAGATTGTTTAATGTGTCAAGTTTGTCTTTCTGTGGGCTCTCCACCTTATATATATGTACCCTGTCAGGCACCTGTTCTTCATCCGGCAGAAAATTCACCATCTTCGTCTCATGACGTGTATTCATGAAATCAGGAATTTCCTTAGCCTGAGTAGCAGAGAGCAGAATTCGCCTTGCATCATCAGGCAATTTGCCTATAAGACTGCTCATCTCGTCATAGAATCCCATTTCCAGACACTTATCGAATTCGTCTATAACAACGAACTTTATGTTATCTGTGGCAATATTTCCCTTGTCTATATGGTCATTCAGGCGTCCGGGAGTGGCAAAGACGATTTGCGGTTTCACTCCACGCATTCTTCTGTGTTCATCCATAGTAGGGCGACCGCCGTAGCACGCCATCCCTCTAAGTCCGCAGCCCATATTCTTCAGTACTGTTGCCGACTGCAAAGCCAGTTCTCGTCCCGGAACCACCACCACAGCCTGCACTTCATCGCTGTCAGCATCAATAAGTCTGCTCAAAGGCAACAGGTAAGCCAGAGTTTTGCCAGAACCTGTAGGCGAAAGAATCACAGAGTCCCCATTACCGTCAGAAACCACTTCGAGAGCAGCCTGCTGCATTTCGTTAAGGACTATATCCAATTTATTTATTATATCTTTTAAATCCATTTATATTCAATCTTTGTTAATTATTTTGTCTATTTCATCAAATTCCTTACCCATGTTAAGGTTCAGATATACCGTGTACAGAGGCAAAGCCCACCGGTCTTTCTGTTCAGGAGCCAGCGCACGGAATTTCTGCAAATAAGGCATTGCCTTTCTGTAGCAAGCCAGAATATTGCTGCGCCGCTTGGTATTTACCTGAATATTCTTGTCCAATTCTACAGCCTGGTCAAACCAAGCCTGTCCGGCATTGGCATAAGCATCAGCCAGACTATCATTCTGAGCTATAAGGGAATCACTGATAGATATACATTCCTTATATTTCCCCATTGCAAGATACACAGAACTCAAAGCATAACGGAACACAACATTGGAAGAATCCACTTTCAAAGCCTGTCGGCATACGTCAAGGGCAGAACTGTAATCTGCCACCTGCATATAATGGTCTATAAGCCGCGGAAAGAAAAACTGAAACTTAGGAAATTTGCGGAATCCCTCTTTTATAGACTGCACATATCTTACCGTGTCCTTTTCTAGTCTGTATGTCTCAGCCAGATATTGCAGCATCAGTTCATAATGGGCTGTGTCTTTAAGTGCCAGATAGGCATGATGCAGAGTAGCTTTAGCATCCTGCATCTTATATCCACAATACATAGCCCAATATGCAGCCTGAGGCAGTCTTTTATCAGTCTCAGAATATTTATACTTTTTGAACATCGGTTCATCGGCAGTCTTGATATACTTGTCTAAAAAGTTGTAAGCGTCTTTATAATTCTGTTTTTTCAGGAAGTAAATGCCACCATTAAAAATATTAGGCCGATATACCGCGAGTTGCTCCCCACTGTGTTCCCGATATTTAAGTTTCACCCTACCCTTTCTGTCGGGCATGGCATCAACAGAATCAAGTTTGTCCAATGTAACAAACATCCGCCTGTCTATATTGAAGAGACTTGCCGTATCTATTTTCTGTTTCAGATACAATTTCAAATTCAAGGCATCATATTGTTTCTGCTGAGTTAAGAAAAGCATCTGCCATATCTTTTCGTTCTGCTGATTGGCAGAATCAGCGAGCAATTTTGTCATCAGAGCCTCAGCCTTGTCAAAGTCTTTCCCGCTTTTTATGTATGTTTCAGCCTGAGCCAGTTCCTTCTTCTGTGCCGTCATCAATGACGGAACAAAAACTAGAATAAAACAAATCAGAAATATAGTTTTCCCCTTCATATAAAAACCTCTTCTAAAAGAATACAGGAAGTCCCGACGCGATGCGGAACTTCCTGTGTCGATTATTTAAATATTACCGAATTACTTGTCAAGTTCAGCATCCTTAGTCTTAGGGTCACTCTCACCATAGAGAGCATAATAAGAGTTGTATCTGAACAAACCCCACTTTACAGACTGCTGGTTAGGGTCAATCTCCTTGCACTTGTCATAATACTTTATTGCCTCAGCAAGCAGACTCTTCATGATGTTCATTGACTTAGCCTCAGAAGCTCTGTTCTGATAGCATGCTCCGAGCAAATAGAAAGAGAAAGCGTTCTTAGGCTGAATGTCTGCGGCTTTCTTCAATGCTGTGATGGCATCGTTATAATTGCGCTTGTAGAACAAAGACTGTCCCTTGCAGGCAAGAGCGATAAAGTTATTAGGGTCAGCAACCAACATTTTATCAAGCAGAGCATCACCGGCAGCATCACCTTCAAGAGAACTTGTCATATTATACAAGTTGTTCAGTACGGTTTCATTTGCAGGATACTGTTTGTAGAGTTCCTCCAACTTGCCCTTGTAGGCAACAGAGTCCTGACGGCTCTTGAGGTTTGCACCCATAGAAGAAATCTTCAAGTTGAAAGCGTCCTTGCCATAAGTAGAATCGTTGAGAGCATACTCAGCCCACTTCTCTGTCTTGTCATACATTTTGTTCTGATAAGCCACGTATGCAGCCAGGAAAGACACCTGACCCAAGAAGCTCTTTTCTGAGTTAGGATCTACCTTTGCGAAAAAAGGACTTGTCTTAGAATCAAGATAAGCACCGGCATACTTCATGAAATTATTGTTGTTCACATTCCAGTATCCGCCGGCAATATTAATAAGGTTGGTACGTGCAGCAGAAACCTTGGCAAAGTTACCTTCAAACTTAGGTTTCACCTTACCTTTTTCATTAGGCATATTATCATATTTATTGCACTCTATGGCAGCGTCAATGGCATTGATAGTGGCATTGCCCATTGCAACAGTATCGTAAGGAGCTACCTTCTCATCCTGTTTCATCTGCTTGTAAACCATATTCTGGTTTATTATTGCATTCTGCGTGTCATAATCAGACAAAGCCAGTTCCACAAGTTTGTTGTAGGCTTTTGCCTTTTCCTCAGACAGCGTTATCTGACTCAGATTAGACTTAATCAGGCTTTCAGCCTCAGCGTAGGTCTTAGCCTTCAGTATGGCCTTCAGAGGCTCGCTGTCTCCAGCGAATGCAGCAGATGTACCTAGTAGCATCAATGCTGCGATCATTAACTTTTTCATATTTATTAGTTTGATAAAATTATTCGTCCTTGTTGTCTTCATCTTCACCGAAATCCACCAGAGGCGCTTCGTCTTCATTATCTTCTACTACGTCAGGGGCATCTTCTTCTCCGGAGGTAGCATCATTTTTGAATTCCTCACTTTTCTTGCTCCATGCGGCACGGCTTTCTTCCTCAACAGACGCTTCGAGTTCTGAGCTCATCACCTTGCAAACGCTGGCTATAACGTCATTTTTCTTGGTAAGGTTGATAAGGCGCACACCCTGAGTGGCACGTCCCATAACACGCACATCAGCCACAGCCAGACGAATCACGATACCACTCTTATTGATAATCATGAGGTCGTTGTTGTCGGTCACGTTCTTTATGCTCACAAGTCTGCCGGTCTTATCGGTTATGGCTAGAGTCTTAACACCCTTACCGCCACGGTTGGTCATACGATAGTCTTCCACCTGCGAACGTTTACCATAACCCATTTCGCTAACCACCATAACGCTCTCAGTTTCAGGGTCGTTCACGATAATCATGCCGATAACCTCATCATCGCCTCCATCAAGACGCATACCGCGCACACCGGTTGCAGTACGTCCCATAGTACGAATGGCGTTCTCGTCAAATCTAACAGCACGACCATTTTTGTTTGCCATGATAATCTCATTGTTACCATTAGTAAGGCGTACATCAATCACTTCGTCATCCTCGGCAATATTTATGGCAATCACACCGTTGGTACGTGGACGTGAATAAGCCTCAAGAGCTGTTTTCTTCACTGTACCGTTCTTGGTTGCGAATATCACATAATGAGAATTGATGAATTCTGTATCGTCAAGTCCGCGCAAACGTAATATTGCGTTAATAGAGTCATCTCCATCAATGTTAAGCATATTCTGTATAGCACGTCCCTTGCTGTTGCGGTCGCCCTCAGGAATTTCAAAGCACTTCAGCCAGTAGCAGCGTCCCTTCTTTGTAAAGAACAACATTGTCTGATGCATTGTTGCCGGATAGATAAATACTGTGAAGTCCTGCTCACGGTGGCGTGCACCCTTGGCACCTACGCCTCCACGTGCCTGCTCACGGAATTCACTCAGCGGCGTGCGCTTGATATATCCCATGTGGCTAACTGTGATTACCACCGGGTCATTAGGATAGAAGTCCTCAGGGTTAAACTCTTCACTGCTCAGCTTTATCTCTGTGCGGCGCTCGTCACCATACTTATCCTTCACCTCATTAAGTTCGTCTTTCATCACCTTCTTGCAGAGTTCTGGGTCATCAAGAATCTGCTGCAGATAAGCGATTTGCTTTTCCAGTTCTTCGTATTCAGCATGCAACTGATCCATGCGCAGACCTGTAAGCTGAGACAGACGCATATCCACAATGGCCTTGCTCTGCAGTTCGTCCAGTTTGAAGCGATTTTCCAAATTACGCTGGGCATCAGCAGGAGTCTTGCTGGCACGTATGATATGCACCACCTCATCAATATTATCGCATGCAATAATCAGTCCTTCCAATATATGCGCACGTTCCTGAGCCTTGCGCAGGTCATACTGAGTGCGGCGGATGGTAACGTCATGACGATGCTCTACGAAATATTTCACACATTCTCTCAGAGAGAGCAAATGCGGACGACCCTTCACCAAAGCAATACAGTTTACAGAAAAACTGCTCTGCAATGCTGTCATCTTGAAGAGTTTATTCAATATCACGTTGGCATTGGCATCCTTCTTAACATCAATAACGATACGCATTCCCTGACGTCCGGACTCATCATTGGCATTAGAGATGCCCTCCAATTTGCCTTCCTTAACAAGTTCGGCAATATTTTCAATGAGTTGCTGCTTGTTCACAGCGTATGGAATCTCAGTTACCACAATCTTGTCGTGACTTTCATCACTCTCTATTTCAGCCTTGGCACGCATCACGATGCGTCCGCGACCAGTTTCATAAGCCTGTCGCACACCGTCCATGCCATAGATATAAGCACCGGTAGGGAAATCTGGAGCCTTGATATACTGCATCAGTCCGTCAAGGTCAATTTCAGGATTATCAATATAGGCACAGCATCCGTCTATAACCTCACACAGATTATGTGTAGGAATATTGGTAGCCATACCAACGGCAATACCGTTACCACCGTTAACCAACAGATTAGGAATCTTTGTCGGCATAACTGTTGGTTCCTGCAGTGTGTCGTCAAAGTTATTAGTCATATCAACGGTTTCCTTTTCCAAGTCGTCCATGATATGTTCGCCCATCTTGCTCAAGCGGCACTCGGTGTAACGCATAGCAGCAGGAGAGTCACCGTCAACAGAACCGAAGTTACCCTGTCCGTCTACCAGTGTATAGCGCATATTCCAATTCTGTCCCATGCGCACCAAAGCTCCATAGACAGAAGAATCTCCGTGTGGATGATACTTACCCAGCACTTCACCCACGACGCGGGCACATTTCTTATAAGGTTTATCACTGGTATTACCTATACCTAGCATACCATAGAGAATACGGCGATGAACAGGTTTGAAGCCATCACGCACATCAGGAAGAGCACGCGCCACAATAACCGACATGGAATAGTCGATGTATGATGACTTCATTTCTTCCTCAATGTTAATCTTCATTATTCTGTCATTGTCAACAGTCTGATTTTCGTCCATTGGAATTTATTTGTTTTTTAATTTGTTATTTCTTGCATCAAAATTGCCCTCAAGCCCATTTATTTTCGATTTAAGGCATTCCGGATATATTTCAAGGGTGCTAAATTACAACTTTTTTTTGAAACAAAACGCCACAGAACGAAAATAAATGCCTTTTTAAGGATTATTTCATTAAAGCATGATTGAAATCGGTTTGCAAAACATCATCTTTTACTCCACATCATATATTCTGCAAGGTTAGAGATTATTTTCTTTAGCAATACGTTCATATTTAGAAATTGGCAGAAACATGTATCCCGAATTGTGCCGTATTCTGCCCCGTTTGTTGAATTTATTATTGCAAAAGTATATATAATTATTTGATGTTCCGGTATTTTTTCGTAACTTTGCAACGAATATGTATATAGAAAACTCAGACACAATGAAGTATAAAAAAATCCTGCTGATACTTTTCTTTATAGCAGGCATCGCCCTACAGGCAGAAGCTGTACTTAAAGAGAAAGACTTAGATAACACTTTATCTATTCTGAGAACAGAACTTACCAACTACCATGCTGAATTGGAACGGCAGTCGGGATTTCTGAAAGATCAGCAAAATCAGGTGAGAGCAAATCTCATAACTGTATACAACCGCAGCAATCAGAACTCTCTGATGCTATATTCCCAGAAACCTGAATACATCTTCGACATTGCATACGCCTGCCACGAAGCCACCGAACAGTATCATGATTTTCAGAAGAATGTGCTGCCTTTCAAGAAATTCATAAAGAAAACCGATGCCGAGATTATGCGGTATGACAGTCTTATAACCAATCTCAGCACAATGGGCACAATGTCACTATCGGAAAAGGCAAAAGTGGACCGTAGTGTGTGTCTGGCACTGGCAATAAACATCCGCCGCACGCTGAATGATAACAGTCAGCAGTTTTCCGACTACATACGATATTATAAAATGACAAGCGCACGCTTGCGCTATCTCAATGACTATGCAGAAAAACGGTATGCTGACATACAGAACAACATATTCAGCAATAGCAGTGAAAATTATTTCAAAGTGCTGAAGAAAATGCAGCATAACATGAGAGAAACTCATGACATTGTGCAGGAGAAATATTTCACCAAGACAAAGGTTCATTCCCAATGGGACATATCGTGGATAATAGGACTGTTCATCACAATAGTATTCTATGGAGTGATTGCCGCATTAGCCAACATACTCGTGATAAGATACCTGATACCGAAACGTTTCCGGACAAAAGGCTTCATGGACAAGCGTGCCTGCATAATAATGGCTTCATGCGTGGTATCTCTGGCAATAATACTGGGAATAATAAGATTCATATTCGCTGAGCAGAACTTTATAATCATGGCAAGCGGACTACTTGTGCAATACACATGGCTGCTGGGAGTGATTCTCATATCACTGCTTCTGCGCCTTGAAGCTGCACAGATTAAGAGCGCATTCAGAATATATACGCCACTGATGGTAGTAGGTTTCATTGTTATCGCGTTCCGGATAATTCTCATTCCAAACGACCTTACCAACATTATTCTGTCACCTATACTTCTGGCATGCACAATTTGGCAATGGATAGTAATTCGCCACCACAACAAAAAAATGCCTAAGAGTGACGTTGCTTACACATACGCATCCCTGGTGGTATTTACGGCTTCATTGTTATGTGCTTGGATTGGCTACACCCTGTTAAGCGTGCAGTTGCTTATCTGGTGGATAATGCAGCTCACATGCATACTCTCTATAACTTGCGTACAGGACTGGCTGAATGGACGGTTCATAAAAAAGAAGTATGCCGAAAAATCAATAGACAAGACTTGGCTGTACAAGTTGGTAAGATATGTGATGCTGCCTATTCTGGGTGTTTACTCTTTCATAATAGCCATTTACTGGGCTGCCGATGTGTTCAACCTCAGCGACACCACATGGATTATTTTCAACAAGCATTACATAAACACCCCATATTTCTCTGCCAGCATTTTCAACGTTGCCTCCGTTATTGTACTGTATTTCATATTTGCCTATATTTCAAACACCACCAAGGGATTTCTGAAACTGCACTTTGAAAAGAGCGACCATTCCACGGCAGCATCAAGAAACATTATGGCTAAAAATGTGGTGCAAGTAACTGTATGGGGACTATGGCTGCTCATATCTCTTGCCATATTCAAGATAAACAACACATGGTTGGTGGTAGTTTCTGGCGGTCTGTCTACAGGTATAGGTTTTGCCATGAAAGACATCATCGAGAATATCTATTATGGTATATCGCTCATGGCTGGACGTGTGAAAATTGGCGATTATATAATCTGCGACGGAACACGCGGACGTGTGTCTTCCATATCTTATACTTCAACTATGGTAGAGGCTATAGACGGCAGTGTAATAGCTTTCCAGAACAGCCAGTTATTTACCAAGAACTACAAAAACATGACCAAGAACCATGGTTATGAATTGGATATTCTTGAAGTGGGCGTTGCCTATGGAACGGACATAGCAGCAATAAAGAAACTGCTTATTGACAACATCTCACAACTGAGTTGTGTATATAAGAAACGCCCTGTGAACGTTGTACTGAAGGAATTCGGCGACAATTCTATTATCCTAAAAATTCTGGTATGGGTGCCCGTACTAAGCCAATACGGAGATGACGGTAAGATTATGGAATGTGTCTACAATGTAATGAATGAAAACAATATAGAAATTCCTTTTCCACAAAGAGATGTACATATAATAAAATCTCCGGAAACACTCATGGGAGAGGAAACAAATACTAAATAAAAGAACAGAATGGCTAACAATATCTTTATTGCCGGACCTTGCGTAATAGAATCAACCGAACTGCTGGATACAGTAGCCCGCAAACTGGTAAATATAAACAAGGTTCACGGCACAGATATAATTTTCAAGGCTTCTTTTGACAAAGCCAACCGCACTAGTCTGCATTCTTTCCGTGGTCCGGGACTGGACAGAGGATTGCAGATGCTTGCCGACATCAAGGAAAAATATTCACTGCGCATAACAACCGACATTCATGAAAGTTGGCAGGCAGAAGCGGCAGGAGAAGTATGTGATGTACTTCAGATACCGGCGTTTCTCTGCCGACAGACTGACTTGCTGGTGGCTGCAGCAAAGACAGGAAAGACCGTAAACATCAAAAAGGCTCAGTTTCTGAGTGGTAAAGATATGAAATACCCGGTGGATAAAGCAAGGGAAAGTGGAGCCAAAGACGTGTGGCTCACAGAACGGGGCAACAGTTTCGGATATAACAATCTGGTGGTCGACTTCCGTAACATCTCTGACATGAAGGAAATAACCCCTACCGTAATAATGGACTGTACTCACAGCGTGCAGCGTCCAAGCGCCGGCAATGGAAAAACCGTTGGCGACCGTAAATTCGTACCTTCAATGGCTCTTGCAGCAAAGGCTTTCGGTGCCACAGGATATTTTTTCGAAGTACACCCCAATCCAGATTGTGGACTAAGTGATGCGGCAAATATGCTGGAACTTGATAAACTTGAAGCTCTTATAATAAAACTTCAGAAAAAAGATGAATAACTGCAACGACAACATTATAATAAAGGAACGTCTCAACGACGTAAACAACTGGGGCATACAATGCCTCAAAGACGAAGCACAGGCCATACTTGATTTGATTCCGCAGATAGATGATAATTTTGAACAGGCGGTGGAAATGATGTTCAACTGCCACGGCAAAATAATAGTTACCGGTGTGGGCAAAAGCGGAAATGTAGGTGCAAAGATTGCTGCCACACTGGCATCCACCGGTACACCGGCATTCTTCATAAACCCTCTTGACGTTTATCACGGTGACTTGGGAGTTATGACTAGTGATGACGTGGTGTTGGCTCTGAGCAACAGTGGACAAACTGATGAACTTCTGAGGTTCATTCCAATGGTGCTCCACATGAACGTACCTATCATATCTATGACCGGCAATCCAGACTCACTGCTTGCAAAATACAGCAACGTTCACATAAGAGTTCACGTGGAAAAAGAAGCATGTCCTCTTAACCTTGCTCCAACAAGCAGCACTACTGCTGCACTGGCTATGGGGGACGCACTAGCCATTGCACTGATGCAGGTAAGAGATTTCAAGCCAAAGGATTTCGCACAGTTCCACCCGGGCGGAGAATTAGGTAAGCGTCTGCTCACCACAGCAGCTGACGTGATGCGCACCAACGACCTGCCTATAATACCAGAAGATATGCATCTGGGCGAAGCCATTATATGCGTAAGCAAAGGACAATTGGGACTGGGTGTGTCGTTACAAGACAATAAGGTTATCGGACTTATCACCGATGGTGACATTCGACGGGCCATGGAACGTTGGCAAAGTCAGTTTTTCAATCACACAGTAAGCGACATCATGACCCGCACACCTAAACTGGTACTACCGACAACCAAAATTTCGGAAGTACAGCTGATAATGCATAAGTATAAAATCCACACAGTGCTCATCGTAGACAATGATAAAAATCTGCTTGGCGTTGTAGACCACTATGCCTGCATGATCTGATGAAAAGATTATTTCTCTGCATAATTGCATTCATTGCAGTCTGCGCAAACGCACAGACTGCCGACTCTCTTATAGTCGGAGATTTGCGTAATGACGGAATAAAATTCAGTCATAACAATTCCGTAACACTGCTCATGAACGGTCAGGAAAAATTCGATGATATGTTCAAGGCTATCCGCCAGGCACGCAGCAGCATACATCTGGAATATTTCAATTTCCGCAACGACTCTATAGCGAATTTATTATTCAAATTATTGGAGCAGAAAGCATCCGAAGGAATTGAAGTAAGAGCCTTGTTTGACGCATTCGGCAATTCAAGCAACAACCGTCCGTTGAAGAGCCGCCATCTTGATTCCATCCGTGCCAGAGGCATAGAAATATACAAGTTCGACCCTATTACCTTTCCCTGGATAAACCATGTGTTCACTCGCGACCACCGCAAAATTGTGGTTATAGACGGCAAAATTGCATATACCGGAGGAATGAACGTGGCTGACTATTATATAAAAGGTACTAAAGAAGTAGGTTCATGGCATGATATGCACTGCCGCATCGAAGGTGACGAGGTAAACACTCTGCAGAAGATATTTCTGCTAATGTGGAACAAGACAGCTCACCAAAATGTACATGGGGCTAAATATTACCGCGGACTGGGCGACGTTAGTTATTTCCACGGACTGAAACCGGATGAATGTGACTCTCGTAACAACAAGATGGCAGGCATCATCAACCGCGAGCCGCATACCAGTAATAAAATAATAAGAGAATTTTATCTGTCTGCCATAAACAATGCGCAGGACAGCATAAAGATAATAAACCCATACTTCACCCTAAACCATAAATTAAAGAAGGCTCTGAAGAATGCTGCACGGCGGGGAGTGAAAGTAGAAATACTACTAAGTGAGAAAAGTGACATACCTCTGACTCCGGACTGTGGATTTTACAATGCCCACAAACTTATGGAGGCAGGATGCAATGTATGGATATATCAGCCGGGATTCCATCACACTAAGATAATAACAGTAGACGGCAGAGTCTGCACTGTGGGCAGTGCTAATCTAAACTCACGCAGTCTCAGTTGGGATTATGAAGAGAATGCCGTGATAATGGACAAATGCACCACCGGGCAACTTGACAATCTCTTCAATTCACAGAAAAAAGACTGTTTCTTACTCACTGAAAAGAAATGGGACGAATGGAGAAGTGGCAGTGATAAATTCAAAGGATGGATAGGGCATCTCATTGCTCCTTTTCTGTAACAATAAAAAGATAATAGAATGGAAAAACTAAGAATGGCAGTCATAGACAACAATACACTTGCCTTGATGGGACTGAAGATGATACTACAAAACGTAATGCCGATAATGAAAGTAGAAACATTCGGCTCTTTCACAGAACTGGAGGCAGCCGGCAAAGATGATTTCATTCATTACTTTGCCGCCACAAACATAGTGCTTTCCAATATGCCATTCTTTCTGCAACATTCTCACATGACCATTGTTCTCACCACCAGCAGTGACCCAAATTCGCAACTCAGCGGTTTCCGCAGTCTGTGCATAAATGTACCTGAAGAACTGCTTGTCCGCAATATTCTAATGCTTGAGCAAACCGGTCATCCTCATGGGAAAAACTTGCCAGACATGCCGAAAGTACTGAAAGAAAAGATTCTTAGTGACCGTGAGATTGAAGTTCTGTCGTTTGTTGCACAGGGTAAGATGAATAAAGAAATTGCCGACCAGTTGAATATCGGACTCACCACTGTAATTACCCACCGCAAGAACATACAAGAAAAACTGGGGCTGAAAACAGTTTCAGCCCTTACCATATATGCCGTCATGCACGGCTACGTAGACGTAAACAAGATTTAAAGTTTCACCGCCTCAATATCTATGAGATTATTCACAATGGCATAGATAGTGAGCCCTGCCGGAGAATGTATTTGTAGCTTTTTAGCTATATTTCGTCTGTGCGTAATCACAGTATTTATGGATATACACAGGTGTTCTGCAATCTCCTTGTTTGTCATACCCTGCACCAAACTTACAATAACGTCTTTTTCTCTTTCGCTAAGGCTGTCAGCATCATTGGGAGTCTGGTTTATCATATTTGATATTTTATAACTCACATCATCCTGTTTGGATTTTTGTTCCAGATTTCTAATGCATGGAATAAATATCTGTTCTTCCACTTCCGCATGAGAACGCAACCAGTCCTCATTATTATATATATCATAAAGTGTTGCCGTGAGTTTATTGTTGTGCAGTCCGTCACTTGGCAGATATTTAATAATAATATTTTTCAGTTCCCTCAGTTTATTATCTGTTTGAGAATGATGTTTGGAAAAAGTTTCTATGTCATAGTCATCAGCTTTTTTATTATCAAGCAAATCCTGAACATAAGGGAAAAGAGCTTTCTCCTCATATTTCATGTGAGCCTGAATCTGATGAGCATACTCATCATATAGTTTCATTATCAACCGTGCCAGATTATCACTCTCGTCAAGTGCCCCTGCCAGTTCCTCTCTGATAAATGGTAATTGAAATCCCAGATAATACTCATGACTTGCCCGCAGATATTTCATCAGTGTAGGCACAGAGAGTCTGGACATATCGTCATAGTCACGATAACCGTTTATGGTAAAGTTAACAACCGACAGAAATGTATAGGTATCAACATTCTGCCCATCACATACCTCTTTCACCGTTTTGTCTCCAAAACCCAAATTTATTCCGAAAGAGCCAAGGCTCTGCAGTATATTGTAATTGTCCCTGATGATAGATATCATCTTGTCATCAGCCTCATACATCTTCTGATTCTTCATTTCTGATACTTAAAACTATATATGTTTATTATTTGGATGCAAAATTAAACAAAATATTTAAATACCGCAATAATTATTTCTAGGTATCTTTTGCTCCCTGAATCTGTTTTTTGCACAAATTTCCTTTCTAAATACCTATTTATTGGTATGTTAAAAATTACCGACTTTTGAGTATTGCAACACTTTTTAAAACTCTATACCTTTGCATCCGATAAAATGTTTATGAAAGGGGGAACCCATAAAAGTGCAGTGATGATTGCCATTCCCGACCTCAAAAAGCGGAGACAATTCAATTCTTAACACTTAACGGCTGCTTTTTGGAGCTGAGACCGCAACCAGAAACCTGCACTTTTTAATTGATAATATATATAAAAAAAACTAAATGATAAAATTAAAAATCGGATTATTTACTACGGCACTGACCTTTGCCATGTCAGCAAACGCTCAGGTAAATGCAGCAGACAGTGTTATGAACCACGCCGGAGGCAACAAACTCAGTGTGGGCGGCTATGGAGAAGTGGCATACAGCCGCAACTACTACAGTAACAATCAATATCGCTACCGTAACTATTCAGGTTACAAGAATGCTGACAGCCACGGGCGTTTCGACATTCCTCATGCAGTAATCTATCTGGGATACGACTTTGGAAAAGGCTGGACCATGGGGTCTGAAATCGAATTTGAGCATACCGGCACAGGTTCTGCAACAGAGTTGGAAGCTGATGAAGGTGGAGAATATGAAGTTGAAAACGAAAAGGGCGGAGAGGTTGAACTGGAACAGTTCTGGATTAACAAGTGCTTTGCCGGCTGGCTAAACGTAAAGTTAGGTCATTTCGTTGTTCCCGTGGGACTTAACAATGCTCATCACGAGCCACTCAACTTCTTCACTGTATACCGTCCTGAGGGTGAAAATACCATTCTGCCTTCCACATGGCACGACACCGGTATCAGCATCTGGGGCAGATACGGTAAGTTAAGATACGAACTGCAGCTTGTTGCCGGACTGAATGCTCTGCAGTTCAGCCGTGACGGATGGATTCATAACGGAGCTAACAGCGCATACGAGTTCAAGCCTGCCACCAAATATGGTTTTGCCGGAAGAATAGACTATTACGCCATGCAGGGTTTACGTCTTGGCATCAGCGGATATTACGGTGAGGCTATGCACAATGATGCCTACGATGAAACCAGTGGCTATAGCAGCGTAAAGGCAAAGACTGCAATAGGGAGTTTTGACTTCACCATGAACAGATACAACTGGATTGTACGTGGTCAGGCTGATTACGGATATGTTTCAGACACTCCCCTGCTGAACATCATCAAGGCGAATATGCCTAAGACTTCACCATACGACGTTACCAGTGTAGGTAAGAATGCCATTGCCCTTGGCATAGAGGCAGGCTACAATATATTTTCACAGATAGAAAAGCTCCGCTCTGACAACAAGAAGCTCTATCTGTTTGGGCGTTACGACCACTACAATTCTAATATTCCCGAGAATACACAGAGTCAGTATGGATACACCCAGCGCAATGTATGGACATTCGGAGTAAACTACTATCCGCTTCCGCAAATTGCAATCAAGGCAGACTATTCTCACAGAGGTCTGCACAATCCTTACAACAACGAGCCAAGCATCAATATCGGCGTTGCCTATGAAGGTTTCTTTTTATAGAATTTATTTAACGTAATTATAAAATAAAAGGTAAAGATGAAAAAGATTTTCAAGTACGCCATGCTCTTTGCTGCATGCGCTACACTATCAACAGGACTATCATCATGCAGCGATAACAACAATGATGATGACGCTACAACCAAACTGGCAGAACAGAATGCCGCTATCAAGACTTTGACCGGTGATTATCTGGATAATGTTGTATATACCACATATACAAATCTGGCTAATTCAGCTGATAAGTTGAATACTAAGATTACCGACTTCAATACAAAACTCAAAGCCGGCACCGCCGTTACCGATACAGAGGTAGAAGCCATCTGCGACAATTATAAAGAAGCACGTAAATACTGGGAAGAGTCAGAGGCTTTCCTTTATGGAGCTGCTTCCGATTTCAATATCGACCCGCATATTGACTCATGGCCTCTGGATGTGAATATGCTTAAAAAGATTCTGGTAAACAGTGATGTACTGAGCAAACTGGATGCTGACAACGGTGTAGAATATGCCCGCAAAACTCTGAATGAAGACGGTCAACTGGGTTTTCATGGAATAGAATTCATATTCTTCCGTGACGGTAAAGCCCGCACTGCCTCTTACTTCAACAACAACCAGACAGAAGTGTACAGCGGTTATATCGAAGAAAGTGACGGAATCAAGGCTCAGGCTGAGGTTATCTATGCCAAGGCTGTTGCCGGAGACCTACGTGACAAGACTTTCCAGCTTGAAGTAGCATGGGAGGGAACTTCAGCCCCTACTGCTCACCAGACCCGCGTTAAAGAATGCCAGGACGACAACAGCTTCGGCACAGATTACGGCACAACCACTTCCACCGGTCTCAACTATGGTGCCGACCTTCTTGCTGCCGGAACCTCCCAGAGTTCTCTTGCATCTTCTTCTCTCAAGAAAGTCCTCGAAACCATCTTCGTAGGTGGATGTTCCAATATCTGCAGCGAGGTTTCAGACCAGAAGATGGGTCAGGCTTACCGCGCTTCCACAGGTACAGGTTCAGGAGATGACGACCCTAACTACATTGAGTCACCATACAGTTACAACTCTTTCACCGACTTCTATGACAACATCATGAGCATCCAGAACTCTCTGTACGGCAATATTGAGGCTGCTGACGGCAAATACGAAAGCACTTCTGTGATGGCATATCTCAACAAATACTATGTTGCAGAAGCAACCCTCCTACAAACAAAACTTACCGCTGCACTGGCAGCACTAAATGCTTGTAAAAACAGTGGCACACCTTTTGTGAAAAATCCGGGGGCATCTTGTGTAAAGACTGCCATGCAGGCAGTTTCCGACCTTGACGATGAACTTAACGTAGCTTCAAACACAGTTTTGAAGAACTGACCATATTACTATCACATAACTATAAATGACACCACTGAGTTGTACCTGCCCTAACCGGCACGGTGCAACTTTTTGGCATTAAAAAAAATTACAATACACAACGTTATGAAAATCAAAACAGGTTATAAACTATTTACATTCACCGTTCTTGCCGCACTCTCCCTTTCCTCGTGCAGTGATAACAACACCGGTGACATAGACACCAACGGAGACGACTATGCTTACATAGGTAAGGAAGTGGGTAATTTCAACTCTTCAGAATGGTATCCTGGTGGAGAATTGGGCACGACCGAGAATACTACCGGCACTAGTTACGAAGATGAAACTGAAACAATAACCAATGCCGGTCTCATTGATGCTTTCCATAAAGGCGAACTTCTCTTTGAGCATAATTTTCTTGAAACCAGCACCACCAAAGACTTTGAAGGTCTGGGGCCGGCCTATGTACGCCAGTCATGTATAGCGTGCCATCCTAACTACGGTCACGGCAAACGCATGACACGATATAATGCCGATGACAGAGGCAATGGATATCTGCTTGTAGTCTATCACCCTACAGACGGAGACAATGGAGACAACGGCTCTTACATATCAGAAGTTACAGGTATGCCGCAGACCCGTGCCGTTTCTCCATTCCTTCCACCGGTAGATGAAAACGGCATCGATATTGAATGGAAATCCCTGGCCGGAACAATGCCTTCCGGCATCAGTGCCACACAATTCCCTGACGGAGAAACTTATAATCTAATCTATCCTGAAGTCACCATCTCCGCAACAGCCTTCAACACTGATCCTGTTCCAAGCAATTATGCTGTTCGTCTGGAGTCTACAATAGGGCTTTACGGCACGGGGCTTCTCGATGCCATTCCCGAAGATTCTCTTAAAGCTGAATACAAAAAACAAGCCGCCGGTGCCGTAAGTCGCGGAGAAGACGTTAGCGAAGCCTTGAATCCCAACTTCTGGGACGGAGCATCCGATGACTGGGCTTCAGGCGCATGGTACACTCTTGCCGATGGAACCAAGAAGATAAAGCGCTTCACCTATGCCATGACACGTGCTTCACTACAGGACGGTGCAGGTGCCAATGCTATGTGGAACATTCCTAATGTAAGTCGTTCAGACCGCCACTATCTCTATACCACCTCAGCATGGGCTACGGCAATGAGCGAGAACAAAGATGTGATTGCCAAAATCAAGGCAGACCCCACTTCACCTTATTATAATGACGGCACCGACGAAGGTATTGCCGCAGCAGTGAAGACTCTGCTTGACCCGAAGACAGACCAATTCGACAATGCCTATCATAATTTCTCACCGGAAATGAGCGATGCCAACTTCTGGCAGTACATGGTCTGGCACCGTGGACTCGCAGTGCCACGTGCCCGAAATCTCAACGATGCTACAGTACAGCGTGGCAAAAAATTGTTCACCCAAATGGGATGTACCGGCTGTCATCGTCCTAAATGGCAGACTGGCAATGATGACTATTGGATTCCGTCACCTATCAAAGACAACAATCTCAATCTGCCACGCTATGCCGACCAGACCATATATCCATACACAGACATGCTTCAGCACCGCTTGTATATGAAGAACGGCATTCACGGCAGCTGGTGCCGCACCACTCCTCTATGGGGCCGTGGACTAAGTTATGTAAACACCGGTGCCGAAGACCGTCTTCACGACTGCCGTGCACGCAACGAAGTAGAAGCCATCATGTGGCATGCCTACAGTGCTAACTCTGATGCACTTTGGTCAGCCAAACAGTTCTATAATCTGCCAAAGGAAGACCGCTATGCCGTCGTGAAATTCCTCCGCAGCATTTAATAAATTAAGGGGAGTTGCAATAACTCCCCTTGAATTCCGTTCTTAAAGAAATGCTGAAGAAAATACTTTTCACACTATATCCGCTTGTTATTCTTGCCATGGCTGCCTCTACAGTCGTAGAGAAATACTGTGGCACCGAGTTTGTTTCCACTTATTTTTACGATTCTTGGTGGTTCTCGCTGCTTTGGGCTTTGCTTACAGCAGCTGCTATAGCATACATCATCATCAGCCGCCTGCGCAGATGGAACATTTTGCTGCTCCATCTTTCTCTCATCATTATCCTTGCCGGAGCACTCCTCACTCATTTAACGTCTTTCAAAGGTGGCATACATCTTCGGGTAGGCGAAACCTCTGACGAATATTACAAGACAGGCAACAATATGTCTGATATGAAAAAAGAGCATTTGCCTTTCAAGCTCAGGTTGGATGCCTTCAACATTCAGTATCATGACGGTACAGACGCTGCCAACAACTATATGTCGCATATCACGGTTATCAATGGCAATGAGCACTTCACAGGAATCATTTCCATGAACAAAATATTTTCTTATAATGGCATACGTTTCTATCAGAGTTCCTACGATGAAGACTGCCATGGCAGCATATTGCAGATTAACAGCGACCCTTACGGCATACCGGTAACATATACAGGATATGTCATACTATTTTTCTCCCTGATATGGTTGCTCATTGACCCCAAGGGAACTTTCCGTCGGCTTCTCCGCAGTGATGCTTTGCGCAAGGGAGCCTTCATTCTGCCCCTCTTGCTCTGTACCTTTTCATCTAGTGCCACCACCACTCTGCCTATGAAAACAGCCGGGCATCTAGGACAACTGTATATGCTGCACAATGACCGTGTATGCCAGATGCAGACTTACGCCTATGACTTTACAAAAAAACTATGTGGCAGAGCAACCTACAAGGGGTGTACGCCGGAGCAGGTTATGGCAGGTTTCATTTTCTGGGGCAACGATTGGTGCAACGAACCGATAATAAAGGTGAAAGGCGGAGAACTCAAAGAGACACTCCATCTGCCCGACTATATCTCTCTAAACAGTCTTTTCCCCATGGGGCAATACAATCTTCAGGCATACGTAGAAGAATATTACAACGGCAATCAGGATAAGATTAACAGTGAGGCTGCAAAACTTGATGAAAAAGTGCAGCTGATAATGGAACTCCGCAGCGGTAGCCCCTTTAAGATTTTCCCCAAGACTATTAAAGACCAGACCAAGTGGTTTGCCCCTAACCAAAAATATCCCAGTTATATATCCCATACTGACAGTGTCCGTATGCAGCAGGTGTTTGCCAATCTCTACACCAGTGCCATATCCGGCAACAACGCACGCGTAAACAACATTATAGACAAAGTTATACAATATCAATTCAGCAACGGAGGCAACTCTCTACCGTCAAAGATACAGGTATCGGCAGAACGACTCAATAATGCAGTTCCTTTCGCCACAATTCTGTTTATGGTCAATCTCACCTTAGGTTTCATAGCCCTGCTATATACCATTTGGCACATGACCGTCGGCAGAAACCTACACCTTATTAATATAAGCCTGTCCATTCTGCTCATGATATCATTCATGGCCCTAACGCTGACACTGTCACTTCGCTGGATTATCTCCGGCTACATTCCTATGAGCAACGGTTATGAAAGCATGCTCATGATAGCTTGGTTCACTCAATTTATAGCCATTCTTATGCAACGTAAAGCGCACATAGTCCTTGTATTCGGCTTTCTGCTTTCCGGTTTTTTCCTCCTTGTAAGCCACATCAATCAGATGGATCCGGCAATAGGTCAGATTATGCCCGTACTCAATTCCCCCTTGCTCTGCATTCATGTAAGCATCATCATGATGAGCTATGCCCTTCTCGCCTTCACTTTCATCTGCAGCATCATGGGACTGTGCATACGCTCCAGGGCATTACAGCTTCAGACACTGAGCCGCATCTTTCTATATCCAGCCATTGTCACTATGGGCATAGGTATTTTCGTAGGAGCCATTTGGGCAAATGTAAGCTGGGGCACATATTGGAGTTGGGACCCAAAAGAAACATGGGCTCTGATAACATTCATGATTTATTCTGTGGTTCTCCATACGCAAACCCTGCCGCGTATCAGTCGTCCTACGGTTTATCATCTATATATGACAATAGCATTTCTGAGCATTATTATGACATATTTCGGTGTCAATTACATATTAGGAGGCATGCACAGTTATGCATAAGCAATGAAAAACGACTTTTTTCAAAAAAAACAAGATAAAAGTTTGGTAATATAAAAAATATTCCATACCTTTGCACTCGCTTTTGAGAAATAAAGCTATTGGTTACAATACCATTGGAGAGATGGTAGAGTGGTCGATTACAACGGTCTTGAAAACCGTCGTACCGAGAGGTACCGGGGGTTCGAATCCCTCTCTCTCCGCAATAGCCTGCTGATTTTCAGCAGGCTATTTTTGTTATAGGCAACATTACGTATCCAGCAAACATCGGTTTCAGCCTAAAATCATCAGGAAATACAAACGTGTGGTACAACTTATGCAATTGGTAGAAAGTGTCCCAGAACTTGCACGGTATAATGCTTTGCGATACGAGAAGCTGAAAGGCGACAAAGCCGGTCTTTCATCCATCAGGGTAAACAACCAATACCGCATCGAGTTTGAAGAAAAGACCGTTGGCGAACAAATAATCGCAACGATTTGTAATATAACAGAATTGTCAAACCATTATAAATAACAAAGTTATGATTACGATTAAAGGTTGACCCAAATATGATTGCAAACAACATCGAGCCTTTCGAGCCAACCCATCCGGGCGAAATTCTTAAAGACGAAATCGAATACCGCGGCATCTCACAACGTAAACTTGCCGCTGAAATGGGTGTACCATATACTCAACTTAACGAAGTATTAAACGCAAAACGGCAACTTACCGCCGAATACGCCTTGCTACTTGAAGCCGCTTTGGATATTCCTACTGCACCACTGCTCAAAATGCAAGCGGAATACAACATGATTATCGCCAAACGCAATCCGTCCTTCATAGACAAGCTGAAAAACGTACGCAAGATTGCGGCGGCACTTTATTGATTTTAGTTTATTTGTTTTACCAGTTGTCGTTCTCGTTTCCCGTAAGTCCATTCTTTACACATTCCTCTATCTTGTCCATAACCACATTAGAGTAAGCATGAGCCATTATGAGAGCCTTACTAGATGTCTTCTTGTGAGAGTCTTTCTGCGCAAAAGGGAAACACTCATCAAGTAGCCAATTTTCATCAGAGCGTGTAGGTATGGTTCCTCCAAGTGCTCCCATGATACCGCCACCAATGAGTTTTACCACAGAATAGAAAGGTACTGTATATGTCACACGAACCTTACCCTCTTTAATTCATGATGCAAAACTATCAATCAACAGTGCATTCTTTGCGCACAGTTATAGAAATAATAACATTATCTCGTTCATAAATCCTTAATATTCCGGGTGAATCGCCTCGATTTTCTGTTTGAATATATTCGCTGTACAGCGAATATCAAGGTATTTACTGAGATTTTTGCCCAGGTTATCAGGCGTTATCCAATCTTGATAGCTATTGGCATACACACCAACAACCATACGTTCCAAATATTCGCCTGACAGACCTGCAGGCATATCCGTCAAACCTAATTCATTTATCTTTTTTACAAAATAAGCAAAATCGTTATCAATAAAAAATCCTTTATCCACAGCTATGCGATAGACAGATATCCAATGACGCTGCTTGGTAAAAACATCGTTCTTATAACCCTGTGTGGCATTAATACATCGCTTCAGCAAGTCCATACGTTGCTCTTCAGGCATTTTGCTAATTGGACCTTCTGCAGCCATCCCAATATCTGATTCTGTTTCATCTTCCGGCGACTCGTATATGCAAGCAGTCATATCATCGCAATCACGACCAAGACCTTCCATCTCAACAATATTCATACCGGTAGCGTAGGCGTAGATGCAAAGGACCTGCCCTATGGCATTCTCCACTTCTTTCTCAGAAGCCGTTGGCGAAATATGAGATTCATTGTTACGCCAATTTTTCACATTTTCCAAATAGTGTGAAAGCTGACGCAATGCAGGATTGTTACTGTAGCGCAAATCTCTTAAGCAGCGTATGGCATAAATCACATTCTTCCATGTCACGTCTTCTCCCTCGTAACGTGGTTGTATCTCTCTGCCAAACGACAGATAATAGAGTTTCTTCAGATAAGCTTCTATTCTCACGATGAGCATGTTGCCACCAACCTGCTTGTCAACATAGCTAGGTGTACCAACAAATAACTGCTTGAGAGCAAAGTGAATATGAACTTTGATGCCATCAAGATTAGAGATGCTTCGTGCATCTAGTACATAGAAAATCCAATTCACAATCTCGTCGTATGAGCGCATACCGCGTGCTGCGCCATCCATAGTGCGGCGAAGAATGCGAATAATACCTGACTTGATAATATCTTTCTCTGTTAGTTCTTCGTCATCATCTTCCTCTCCTGCTGTTGAATCTTCCGGCTCTACAGTCACCTTATCCACAGCAGTAATAGTATCAAGAGTAAGTCCATAGCTCAAGTAGGTCTTGATGATATTGTCTCGCATCGTTGCATCAAGAATAAATTTACGCAGCAAGTCATCAAAAACTATCATCAGCATTCTGCCCGGCACGGGCTCGCCCTTCACCTTTTCTACAAATTCTTTCGTCTTAGTGAGGTTTACTGTCAACTTCAGCTGCTCATAGCGGCTATAGTCATTGATGTTCTGCTCAGTCACGTCACTATTCATGATGTTACGCAACTGACTGTTGTTCAAACCTGTAGCCTCTGTGAGAATGGTAATTTGTTTGTTTACCTCTCTCAGTTGATATTCTGCTATATAATCGAAGATAGTCTTACCATTCTCGGGCTTCAAGTCGCCACTTTGGATGTCGTGCAACACCAATGTTGCCGTGCGCTGGTCTTTCTGCGAAAGTGTGGCAAATGTCTTGTGCAGTTCTTTCAGTGCAGCCTTGGTTTGCTCGCCATCCCTACCGGTGAGGTATAGATTTTTAATGAACTTTACAAACTTCGAATTAAGATATTCTGCATCAATAGTCCCGGTACCGGTCTCTGTGATGTAAGTGTCTTCAGGATAGTCGAAATCAAAGCCAGGTTCACCGGGAACTGTCACAAACAATTCCTTATAGCGGGCTTTCAGTATCTGATACGTTTCCTCGTCAATTTCAACAACAACCTTGGTATAAGATACTTCATGTTCAAACTCATACTCCTGTTGTTCCCACGTAAAACCCTGCAGTTTGGCAGCCTCCAGTTTATGGGTCATTGCAATAAAATCTTTGGCAAACTTCTGTCGGTCTATCTCTTTTTCCGGCAGACGTTCAAAGCTCTGTATTCCTGCACTGTCAAACGTCTGACGTATGGTGTTATATAGCGAGTTGATGTGCAGCAGATTGGTTTCCAATCGGTCCACAAACTGTTCCATTGGGCGAGAAACATAGAGATTTAATGCTGCCTCTATGGCTTTCTCCATGGTGTATGGTTTGGTGTAATAGCGAATGGTACCGAATGGCTTGTCGGGACCAAACAATCGGTTAGTGCGACTAAACGACTGTATTATTTCTATATAGCTCATCAACTTGTCCACATAGAGTGTGTTCACCCACTTCGAGTCATACCCCGTAAGCATTTGGCTCACCACGATGACCAAGTCGAGCTGCATAGCCGGTTCCACATCGCCATAAGGTTTTTTGTGTGCCAATCGTTTTGCCACGTCTTTCTTATATTTGGCATAGTTGGCTGGCAAGAAGCTCGTTTGATAGCGTGCGTTATAATCGTCGAGCATTTCTTTTATGGCATCTTCTTTTATTATACCACCATCGTTATTGTCTATACTGGCATCAAACACAGTGGCACAGCGCAATGATGGATAGTCATGCTTAAACAGTCGATAATATACCACGGCCTCTGCTATGTTTTTTGTTGCCAACATGGCATGGAACTTACCATTCTTCGACAGGCGGTCACGAGATTTTATTATGTCGGCAACCACCGCCAAGTGGTGAATATCTGTGGAGTAAAAATCAGTGGGCACATAGTGTTCCACACCATGTACTTCCCTACCCGATTCATCATTGTAGATGTCGGGCATTTGCAGTTCCTCAGTGAACCGCCTGTATATGTTCATCATGGCGTCATCGTTCTCTACCTCTTCTATAGAATGTGTCTCTTGATTTCTTGCCTCAGAAATTTTGTGCAGCGCAGCCTTCTCGCGCACCTCGTTGTCGTCGTAGGTGCAAATGCGGTAAGGGTCGAAGCCCAGCACGTTACCATCGGGTATGGCAGAGCCTATGGTGTAGCTATGCAACTCATCGCCAAAGATGTCACTGGTTTTTATCTCGTTCTTAGCATTCTCTTCAAACACAGGTGTACCTGTAAATCCGAACATTAGGGCATGAGGGAAAGCTCGCTTTATGTTCATCAGCATATCGCCGAACACAGAGCGATGACATTCGTCTACGATAAACACCATTCGCTTCCGGTTTATCTTCGCCATCACGTCCGGCGAAATGGTTTTATCGGTAGATATTATTGCCATCTTCTGTATTGAGGTCACAATCAGCCGGTCGTCTTTATCGGTGCTCAGCAATTTGCTTTGCAGAATGCTTGTGTCTTGTGTCTCTTGCACCTCATCGCCGTCACCGGCAAAACCGCGATATTCGTCGAGGCTCTGCACGCTCAGTTCCACGCGGTCGAGAATAAACACCACCTTGTCGGCATCGCCATTCTTGGCTATGAGTTCGGCACTTTTAAAACTCGTCATCGTTTTACCTGAACCTGTGGTGTGCCATATATATCCGCCACGATGGGCATGTGCGTCCCAGTTGTTGGTGTGCACGGTGTCGCAAATCTTAGATACTGCAAAATATTGATACGAGCGCAGCACTTTCAATGCTTGGTCTTTATCGTCGGCAATGGTATAGTAGCCCACCATCATGTGCGCCATAGGAATAGAGAGCAGGTCAGCTGTCACCTGACGCCAATCGGAAATCACAGTATTGTTGAAATCTTCCCAATGAAAGAAATATGTCGGTGAGAATCGGTCTTCTGAACCGGGGTTAGCAAAGTAGAGAGTTTCCTTAGGTGTCATCGCCACGAAAATCTGAATCATGGAGTATATGCCATGTGAGAAGATACCCTCGTGATAATATCGTTTTATCTGTCCGGTGGCCTGAGTGACGTCTACCTTGCTTCGTTTCAGTTCGATGTGTATCACAGGCATACCGTTGATGAGCAGCATCACGTCTCCACGACGGTCGCCCATAGCGGTTTTAAATCGTGGTTGGCGCACCACCTGGTAACGGCTCTGCCCGGCAGAAATTTCCTGTGGGTCGTAGAGTTTCAGATAGACTGTCTTACCGAGGTTGTTTATGTCGTCGGGGTTATCGCGAACGATATCCACCTGCTGGGCATTGATAAATTGGTTCATCCTATATGGCGAGTTGCACATATTTACCTTGTCCATAATCTGGCGCATCTCGCTGTCGGTGAGCGGATAGTTACCCAATTTATCTATCGATTGGTTGTTTTCAAAGATTATATTTGCCCAGTTTTTGATAAGGTCGTCCTCGGTAGGGTTCATAATTATTTCGTTCCAACCATAATCCTTCACCAAACTGTCTGCCAAAGCTTTCTCAAAGTCTATCTCTTTGAGAAAGTAATTTGTTTCTTGTTCACCGGTAGTCATATCTGTTATTTTTTATTCTGTTAGTTATACCCTTTTGATAGTCACTCGTTTATACAAACATTTGGTCGAGGCAAGCCATCTTCATCTGCTTCAACTTCTCCAACCGCTGCGATTGAAGGGTGATTTGACTGTCGAGGTGGCGGAAATATGATGCTATCTTGCGCTGCTCAAGAAGCGAAGGGACAACTATAGGGAATTTGACCAAAATATTTTGATTAAGATGTTTTATTGTACCTCCTGTAGCATTCGCATTTACATAATTCATAAGAAATGGGGCTTTTACATATTGAAAGAGATATTGTTCATCCATTATAAACTTATCTTTAATAACAACATTAAAGACCCCAGCATTAAGCGTAGCTGGTTTTGGCAAATCTTGAACAAGAACAACTTTTCCTAAGGTTCCATCTTTAGTTATAAGGACGCTTCCATTCGATACTTGTATGTTAGCATCTTGTTCGTATCTATTTTCTTCTACATAATGGCATGTATCATAAGTAACTTTTCCATCTTTAAAGTCTGTCCCTGTAATTAAAAGATACTTACCACTGTCAAGAAACTCAGAGGTTCTGAGATTTTGCCAACCAATTCTAGCATGCATTGTTGCTATTTCTCCTAGTTTCTTTTCTTTCCATTCCCCAGTAAATCCGTTGAATCTAACTTTAGGAATTTTCTCACCATTTTGTGGAAACATATTTTGCAGGCTTGCTTGTTTCATTTGCTTTAGCGATTCCACCTTGCTAGCAGTGGTAGATATCAACGAGTCTAAACGACGAAAATATGATGCTATCGCTCGCTGCTCGGGAAGAGAAGGAAAACATATTTGTAGACTTTTTAATTCACTTGCCTTAATTAGCGGCTGCCCAGATCCAAAAGTTAACCTATTAAGATCATATTTAATTAATAGATAATATAAAAAGTTTAAGTTATCACCTTTTATAAAAACGGTGTTATCGGATATCTTAACTTTTCCTGCATATCTATATAAAGAACCTGCATTAGCACCAACTCTAGCTGTCAAGAGAAAATCTCCATCGTAATCATACTCATTACTATAACCAATAATAGAAGTAGAACCTAAAATTGCATATTGCCCAATTAATTGTTCTTTATCGAATTTACTTCGCCCTGTCTCTATAGAATCAACCAATTAAGAAGCGTGTTTTCTTTCCATTCTCCCGTAAATCCTTTAAGTCTTATTTTTGGTTGTGCCATAGTTATCCTTTCGTATTATCGGTTAATAGATTGCGGTCATCCTCAGAAGCGGTGAGCACTTTCATTTGGTGAATAGCAATCTCGTTGAGTTTGATAATCCGTTGGCTTTGCGTTAGTCCTTGCTCAATGAATACGGCATTGAGGTTTTCCATATTAGAGAGACATATCAGCTCATTCATCGATGCATAATCACGAATATTGCCCTTCATATCGGGGTGAGCATCGCGCCATTGCTTAGCAGTGATGCCAAACATCGCCACGTTAAGCACATCAGCCTCGTTGGCGTAGATGATGCTTGCCATTTGAGCAGTGATTATTTCAGGAATAAGATTCTCCTTTATAGCATCCGTATGAATACGATAGTTAATCTTCGACAACTCACGCTTTGCCGACCAGCCCAACTGTGCCTGTTCCTGCTCTTTCAACCGTTGGAACTCCTTGATGAGATAAAGCTCAAATTCTGCTGATATCCAACTTGTGAACTTAAAGGCAATATCTCGCTGTGCATAGCTGCCACCATTAGAGCCTTTCTTAGTAATAATACCGATGGCATTAGTTGTTTCAATCCAACGAGAAGGGCTCATGGTAAAGGCATTACTGCCTGCCTCTTGCAATAAGGGGTCGAATTCGACCCCTTTAAAATTGGGATTGTTAAGTTTTTCCCATAATCCCAAATACTCAATGGTGTTGCGATTGCGCATCCAGTTCTTCACTACATCTTTTGGCTCGACTGGGTTCTTTTTCCGAGCTATATCGGTGATGCATATATAGTCATTGCCATTCACGCGAATAGTTTTTATTGCTGTATCTTTTACTATTATCTTTGCCATAATCTATTAGTCTTTAAGCGAGTCTTTGAATGATTGCAGTCCCGCCATAGTGAACTCATCTCCGGTGAGCTCATCTATCAACGATGCCAATTCTTTTTTAGATTCTGCAAGTTGCACATTCAGTGCTGTGTAGCTCACAGCATATTTCTTCACCAATGCGCTCACCTTAGTTTCAAGGTCTGCCAATGCCACCGCCAATGTCTCGTTAATGCCATTACAAATAGGCGTAATCCACTTGACATGGAGCATAGCCTTAGCCTGCTCGGCTGTAAGGTTATGTATGACATCTATTGTATCTTTCTCTAGCTGAATCTTTGCAGCTGCAATTTCTTTCTTTAACGATGATTGCTCATTGAAGAATACCACAATGCGCAGAAGTTTCTCACGAGTAACAGGCTCCACATTAGGATTAACATTCTTTCCCTTTGTCTTTTCGTCTGCTTTCACCTTAGCAGCATCGAGTTTCTCTTCTATAACATAGGCTTCAGTTTCCTCATCGGTAAACTCTTCAACAACAGACTGAATTTCATCATCTATGGCGGCAAGGCGCTGCTCCTTTTGGGTTATCGCATACAGCTGGTCGGGCAACAGTTCGTGTTGCACCAGTTCGAATGGCAGAATACGACCTTTCTGTCCATCCGCCACCTCCACATACTCATCCTTATCTTTTTTCATCTTGAAAGCAGGCTCCACGGTGCGCACGGCATCCATACCCTCTTGTCGGATAATCTCTATATCATTCGCCACAGAATCCCAGCGTTCAGCAAGGGCTTGGTAAGCGGTGTACTTATCTACCAGCGGAACACTCTGCAACCTGCGGAATATGTCTACAGCAATGGCGTCTTGAGCATTGAGTTCTTGCACATCGGCAACGTTATCAATAAGCATACTGTGCAGAGCATCGGCAAATCCACTGAAGGCATCATTAAACTGCTGTTGCAACCTTGCCACATCCTCGTTGGCTTCTATGGTTGCAGCGGTGTCTGTTGTGGCAGCAATACTGTAAGGGCGACCATCAATATCGTTGAACAACTCACCACGCAACGATGGCAGCGCTTGCCAATAGTCGGTCAATCCATCAATCTCACTATTTGGTATGCCACCCTGCATAGTGGCAAGGATATCATACTGCACAGCCGGTTCGGCAGAGTCTACATAGCGCGGAATATTAAGGTTGTAACCATTCTGTCGAATCTCATCACGCGTAACCAGACGACTGAACTTATCAATAGTTTGCCGGCTCTTCACCGTATCAGAAATCTTGCGAATGTCGCAAGCACGAAGTTTATTCTGCTTCCCCTCCTTAACAAAGCCTTTGGAGGCATCGATGATAAGTACTTTGTCGTCGGTGCGATGGCGCTTCAGCACCATCACTATGGTAGGAATGCCGGTGCCAAAGAATATGTTAGATGGCAGACCTATTATGGTATCGATGTTGTTATACTCAATGAGGTTGCGACGTATCTGTCCCTCACTGCCATCATAAGGGTTACCACGAAAGAGTACGCCATGAGGCAGCACTATGGTGAGAATGCCATCCGGTTTGATATGGTTCAGTTCGTGAAGCAAGAAAGCATAGTCGGCTTTTGATGCCGGAGCCACACCATAATTTTTGAAACGAGGGTCAAGTTCGCGGTCTTCGATAGACCAATGTTGTGAGTAAGGAGGATTGCTCACCACAGCATCTACATATAGAGGTCGTCCAATCTCGCTGCCGGCAGTCTGCATTGGCCAATCCTCCTCCAGAGAGTCAGCATTGCGCGTTGTGATATTGGCAGGTTGAATGCCGCGCATCACGAGGTTCATACGCGTAAGGTTGTAAGTATTCTCCATAAGTTCCTGAGCATAATACTTCACAGCATTGCGGTCGTGAATATGTCTGCCCACGCTCTTACCGATGGTTATGAGCAGTGAACCTGAACCACTCGTTGGGTCATAGATTTCTATATGCTCCTTGTTTTTATGATGTTCCGCCACTATCTCGCTCATCAATATAGCCACCTCATGAGGCGTATAGAATTCGCCCGCCTTCTTTCCTGCCGATGCAGCAAAGTTGGAGATTAGAAATTCATACACATATCCCAACACGTCGTAGTCTTGCTGTCCGTCGGTAGGAATGTCTTTGATGAGCTTGATTATATCCTTCAGTGCCCGAGTCTGTTTGGCAGGATTGTCACCCAGTTTGCCCAGTCCGGCTTGCAATGTTTTAAAGATGCCATTATATACCGGTTTATAAGTATCACTAACCAAGCGGTCGAAGGCATTTAGAGCCTCAGAAAGTCGTCCCACAGTAAAGTCGGTATCGTTGCGAAGCCATGTAGAGAACAGGTTGTCGTAAGAAATAAAGTAACCTATATTTAGCTTTAAGAAGTTCATGGTGCTCTTAGCCTCACCGTCCTCATAGTCTTCTTTCAATGCAGGGAAATCGCAGTCTGTCCAACCACCTTGTGAACGAAGATAACCAATTTCGTTATCAGATAGAAACTTATAGAAAATCAAGCCTAGGATGTAGTCTTTATATTCATTGGCCTCTACTTTACCACGCATTTTATTGGCTGATGCCCAAATGCGGCTAGCGAGTTGTTGCTTATTCATTTTTAATTCTTTTTATTGCCTCTTGTTTAGAGTGGCAGCACCATATTATAGAGGTGGTTTATACTGCTAGCAAAATTAAAAATAATTTACGAGACGCACAAGAAAATGAAAGATATTTTATCGGTTTCTTTGTATTTCAGTTCAATTTCTTGGCATAAATGACAAGTATGCCTTTCATATTATCTCAAATTTAGTAGTTATACATATCAGAAACTTACCCCTGAACATCCAACTTATATACAACGAGTGCAGTTCTTTTAAGTGAATTAAACGCAGTGTAAGTTTGTGCGGACAAAACCGTGCAAACAGCCATCATTATTAAGGTAACAAAATTTCTTAATCTCATAACAGTATTATTTACAAATTAATCATCAATCTCTTCGACATCCGCATCAGTAGATTCATTAGCCTTGCGTGCTTCCTCGAACTTCGCCTTCATTGTCGGATTCTTGAAAGTGAGCTTCCTTACGGTAAGGGCATCTGCCTTATCATTTGCCAGGCGTAAATTACGCTCCGAACTAAGCAGATTTTGTTTTACATTTTGAAGGTGGTCTATGGTCTTGTCAATCTCATCAATGGCAGTCTGGAACTTTCCTGAAGCCAAACGGAAGTTGTTGCCAAATTTCTCCTTAAAATCATTGAGATGACTCTCGAAGTTGGTGACATCAATGTTCTGCTGGCGAGCCTGCAGCAACTCCTTCTGGTATTCAACACTCTTCTTTGCAGCCTGAGTAAGCAAGGAAATCAGAGGGATAAAGAACTGTGGACGGATGACATACATCTTCTCATATTTCCAGGAAACATCCACAATGCCTTGGTTAAAATACTCGTTGTCAGTCTCCAGGAGAGATACCAGTACGGCATATTCACAGCCTTTATCATTACGGTCTTTATCGAGTTTGGCATAGAAGTCCTCGTTCTTATGCTTCGTAGTCGTTGTATCCATTTCGTTCTTCATCTCAAACATTATGGAGATATACTCCGTATCATCAATGTAGTCCCTAAAGATGAAATCGCCCTTAGTGCCACCACTGGCATCGTTGTCTTTGTCAAAGTAGGCATTTGGAAAGCTAACCACACGAGTGCGATTGAATTCTATCTGGCAATGTTGCTCCAGCGTCTCACCAACCATCTTGGTAGACTGTTTAGTCTTGAGGTCACGATAAAACTCCACTTCTGTCTCCTTTTGCTTCAGGCGTTCTTCATATTGAGTCTTCAGGTTGTTCTCGCGGATGAGAGACTGGCCTTTCTCATTTTCTATATCTCCTTCAAGTTTACGAATTGCCAGTTCTTTATCGCTAATCAACTTCAAAGATTTCTGTTGTTCTTCTATTACTGCTACTTGCTTTTCTTTATCGCGGTTGCTAATATCGGCCTTTAAACGAACAATCTCTTGTTCCTTCTCAGAGAGCTTTAAAGCAGCTTCATTTTGAGCGTTAAGAGAAATATTCTCCATTTTCTCGCGCAGTGCAGCAATCTCTTGTTCCTTTCGAGACAGTTGTTCGGACATCTCCAATTGCTTGGTCTGTGCTACACCTACAATCTCTGCTTTCATCTTAGCTAGTTCCTCGTCCTTTTTGCTTAACTCAGAATTCTTGGCATTAAGACGTTTTTGAAAGTCGTTCTCTGCCTGAAGCACAGCATTGCTGCGTTCTGCATCTTTAGTCTTTGATATTTCCTCTAAACGACGATGCAAATCTTCATCAAACTCTGCCGTTCTAACTTGGCTGACAATAGAGGCATATTCAGCCTCGTCAACCGTAAACATTTTACCACAATTCGGACACTTCAATTCTTTCATATTATCTCAGATTTAGTCGTTATACATATCAGAAACTTTATTTGCCATATCTCTCATTGCCCAGCGCAGAGATGCCGGTGCCATTACCTCAACCTCTGAACCGAAGGAGCAAAGTAGAGAACGTAGTTCAAAGTTATCTTGCACCTTTAGGCGTATCTCATAGCGACCATCCGACTGCATGCCTTTGGTGATAATCTGCGACTCATGAAGTGGTTTGGTAGAGATGTAATGCCATGCTAGTTCATCGACATGCAGGATGACATTCTCTACTGGTGCATCTGGAACAACAGATACTCCAACAACATCACTAAACAACTCGTCGAAATCGAAGTCGTCTGCGAGCGGCTGATAGTTGCTGGATGTTTCCACAACACCTTCGATACGATCAATGGCATAGTTGGAAAAACTGTCAAATTCCTTGTTGCTGGCAATGAGAAACCAACGGTTGTTATATTGCTTTAGGTGATATGGGCTCACAACAATCTTGCATTTGTCTTTACCGAAAGGGTGATAGGTAATTTCGATGGCTTTCTGCGCCACAATGGCCTCAAAGATTGGACGACACCACCTATCCATGCCCGTGAGATATTGGTTGTGCTGAAAGCTAACCACCTTCTGCGTGTTGCAGCCTAGCTTAGATGTAGTATATAGTTTGTGGTCTAAATCAGCGAGCCAGTCGAAATGAGGCACACCCTCGAAACGTTGCAGCACAGCCACTGCCTCCATGAGCACATCTACCTCTTCTTGGGAAGGTCCCGAATTAGCCATGGTCTTTGCACCATCATAGCGATAATACTTTTTATGACCGTCGGCATGCGGCTCTATGATTACGTCATACATCATCTCCATAGCCTTCATATCATCATAGATCTGTCGGCGCTGTACACCCTCACCGCCCTTACTACCGCTATCGCCATTGACGTGCTGTAGGGCTTTACGGCAAGCCTCAATGAGATCGTCCATGTAATAACGCTTTATCTTACTAGAGAAGCATTTGTCTAGTGCCTGATATCTTACGATAGCATTCTTATTTTTTGCCATAGTCTCTATATTATTATAAAAGTTATACTTTATCTTATCGTTGGCAAAGGTAGAAGATAACTGTGCATTCTTTTTGCACAGTTATCAGTTTTTATGCAACAAGGCTCTATGACATCATTATTATTTGCATGCTATTTTATTTTCCAACCATCTATACATCTCTTTTCCAGTGAGAAGTTAACACCTATCTTGAAAAGTTTGCGTCTGTCCATGGCAAACGGCT
>CAYSSU010000003.1:0-146697 GCA_964433895.1 uncultured Prevotella sp. | reverse complement strand
CCACCGAGATATACGAGAAGATGAAGAAACATCACCCTGCCGCCATGCGAGGAGTTACCAGTGACAAGGTAAGCCGAATGTTGCCGGGATTGGGCAGAAGAATACATACTAGATACGGCAATGGGTATAGAGTAGTGGAGAAGAAATAACAGCATCTTCAACTGGGAACATTTCAAACTTTTCTGATGACTCTCTTGATATTTATCGCCATGGAATAATGAATTACATATAGATTGTTAACTTCATTTGCCGATAGTTCATTTCTTTGATTAAGTCTTTATATCCTGTTTTGATCACTCTAAAATGGACGTTTCAAGCTAGTTAATGTTGCTTTCAAAAGATATAATATTTACAAATTGCTTCCCATTAACCATCTTGCTTTCGAAGATCTGTATTCTTTTGTATATGTATAGTATGGTCAATGTATATTTAAAATAGGGTGTGACTATACAAACCATTTCTGCCATGATTGTACCTGGCAATGTTTTCCTTCAGTTTTGTACGCAGAAATGTAAATCGAGGTATATGATGTTTTTTAGCATTTCTACATGCAGAAATCGGGAATAGAGAGATGTTTGCTATTTTTCATTTCAGCATCCAGAAGAGTTTCAATCCTGTTTTCTCTTTTGAAGGTAGAATAATTAATTATATAACAATTTCTGTTTGTTTTTTGGTGTCTAATACATAAATATTATGAACTTGAATAAAAAAAACTATAAAGGTACTGTATATTTTGAGCAAGAATTTGGTTGAACTAAATAAAAAGTATATATTTGCAATAAATTTAGCGCGGTTTTCATAAAATGTTTGAATATGGCTACAAAAATACAGCAGATAATAAAGATCGCTCCGCATGATACTGTGTTATTTGGTTCTTGGCTCTCAGGTCAAGGATTGGATGCTCGTGGACAGTATTCGTATATGAAAAGCGGATGGCTGGATCGTATATCAAAAGGAGTATATAAGATACATGGTACAACTCCCACGCTAATGGCAACAGTATCATCATATAACTCACAACTTAGCAAAAGGTGTATAGTGGGAGCTTATACAGCTTTAGAATTACGAGGTTATTCCCATTACCTGTCCATGGGAAAACCGATGGCTTATTTGTTTACTGACAAGACTAATAAGTTGCCTTCGTGGTTACTAAAGGAAGAGTGGGATATGGTTATAAAATATATGACCACATCTTTTTTAGGTGATGAGTTATTAGGTGTTGAGACAATGACCGTCGATCAGCATGACTTGCTTCTGTCATCTCCAGAACGTGCTATATTAGAGTGTCTAAATTTACCTGAGGCATCGTCTTCTTTGCTTGACATCTATTATATCATGGAGAGTATGACAACATTACGTCCAAAGTTGGTTCAGACATTGTTGGAGGCTTGTACTTCACAGAAAGTAAAGCGTTTGTTTCTATATATGGCAGAAAAGGCTGGACATTCCTGGTTTAAGGCATTGAAACTTGAGAATATCAATCTAGGTACATCCCGGTTTATGATAACGTCTACAGGAAAGTACATCAATAAATATAATATGACAATCTCTAAAGAACTTGCTGAATATGAATGATATAAAATCAAGTGTTTACGCTCAGAAGGTAGAGCTACTGCTCCGTCTCATTCCGATTGTGATGGACGAGGAGGTGTTTGCCATACATGGTGGCACAGCCATCAATTTGTTCTTGAAGGATTTGCCTCGCTATTCTGTAGATATAGATTTGACCTATATTCCATTGGCTAACCGTCAGACAAGTTTAGACGACATCAATATACATCTGAAAGCCATAGCAGAAAAGGCAAAGAAGGCATTTAAGGGTATGCATATCGTGCCCAATTACAATACTTGCAAACTGTTGTGTGAGTATCGAGGAAGACAGGTAAAATTAGAGGTTAATCAAACTAAGAGAGGTATCGTAGGCGGAGCTGTTCAAACCATACCATTGAGCGAGAAGGCACAGGAAGAGTTTTCTCTCTTTTGTGAGGCAAATGTTGTACCCATAACTCAATTGTATGGCGGCAAGATTGCAGCAGCACTCTCTCGTCAGCATCCTCGTGATTTGTTTGATGTGAAAAACATGGATATTCCATTGAGTGAATGCCGAGAGGGACTCATTTTCTGCTTGCTTGGTAGCGATAGACCAATCCATGAGTCCTTTGCTCCACGCCTGATTGACCAGCGAGAAGCAATGGAAAACCAGTTTGCAGGTATGACAGATATTCCTTTTACATACGAAGAGTTTGAAGAAACACGTGCAAAACTCATTAATGATGTAAAGTCACTGATGACAGAGGAGGATAAGAAGTTCATGATTAGTTTCGAATCTAGTCAGACAGAGTGGGATGGATATGAATTTGGGTATTTCAAAGATTATCCATCTGTACAATGGAAAATGCTTAATCTGAAGAAACTTGCTAAGCAGAATCCTCAGAAGCTGCAGGAGGAAGCAGAAAAATTAAAAAATGTGCTTAAATCGTAATGAAGCAGATGTTGTGTGATACAAATTTAATAAATTCACTTAAGTTTCCCTGTAGCGTATCCGCGATGCAGCCTTTTCATTCCGTAAAAGTATGTTTACCTTTGCATAGTTTTAAAAATTATGACTATGACAGCAATAGAACGTTATGAACAAACCTGGAATAGATTTCTTTTACGAATAGATGAAGATTCTTCGGTGACTTTGATTTCCATTCAGAAAGAAAATCATGTTAATATCAGCGGTATGTCTCGTTGGATGACAGAACACGGTTTGTCTGCCACAGAGAGTAAAAAAATACTCAAAGTGTACCAACAAAAAACTTCAGCCGAAATAATTTCTTCTTGTACCGATACCGGCGAAAGATTGTTTCTTCCTGTAAGAGTTGATGATGATTCCCTGCCGGATGATTCTCAAAATAAACTCCGTGGTATAAGTTTCGTCTTTCCGGATGGTACTCAGATGCGAATAAAAGAAGGAAGCGCCCGGGCAGTGATGTCTTTTCTGAAATTATACAATCAGGAGGATACGTCATGTTGAGTCTGAATGAGAACATGCATTACTATGTCTGCCAGCATTATGTAAGAATGAACCTCGGAATCAACGGTCTCTACAAACTAGTTAGCCAGGAGATGGGTATATCCCCACTAAACGGTTCTGTATTTATATTTTTTGGCAAGACCAGACAACAGGTCAAGATACTTCACTGGGATAGAGATGGATTCGTGCTGTATCAGAAGCGGCTGGAGAAAGGCTCCTTTGAGATGCCATGTTTTAACGCCAAAGAGAAAGCGTGCAGGATGTCTTACAAGACATTATCTGCCATTATGAGTGGTATTTCTCTCAAGAGCGTAAGATATCGCAAGAGAATGATTATCGAAAATCAGACTTAGATACAACATATTGACGCTCCGTCTGATTAGTATCTTTTGTCTGCATTTTTCTTGGCTTATTCTTGGTAATCTCGTCTTTTTTTAGTACCTTTGTAGTATGAAAAAAGACGAGATTATAGCATTTTTACAGCAGCAGAATGTATCCTTGCAGGAGCAGCTTAAGAACCTTACGGAAGAGGTCTCGTCTCTAAGGAATCTTCTGGAACAAAAGACAGAAGAGGAAAATAAGCAAAAACGTATTATTAAAGGACTCAAAAAGATTTCTCAGAATAAATCTGAGAAGCAGACACCTGTTTCTAGTTCTACAGAGGAAACGCCGGAGCAGTCTTGCCTAAAGAAAGAACGTGCCAGTACAAACAACGGAGCTAAACGCAGCCGGCACCCGGAAGTGGAAGTTGTAGAAGTGGATGTCGAACCGGATGATCCAAGCTTTGACGCAGGTGCGGCAAGACTGTATAGAACCAGAGACGTCATACGCTATGAGCTCATCCCCATGCGTTTTATCAAGAAGGTATATCATGTGAAGACATACACACAGAACGATGAATTCTTCTCCGGTAAAGCTCCTGATGCCCCTTTCCTCAACTCTCAGTATGACGGTTCGTTTATTGCAGGCATGGGACAGTTGAGATACATGTATGGCATGCCGATGGAAAGAATAGTAAAGTACTTCGTTGACAACGGTTTTGAAATGGACAAGGCAACTGCACACGGTCTTCTGCGCAAGACGGAAACTTTGTTCACTAACCTTTATGATATCCTGGGGAATGTTGTAAAGGAAGACACTTATCTGGCCGGCGATGAAACTTATCACCGAGTACTTGTTGATGAAAAGAATAAAAACGGCAAAGGTATTAGAAAGGGATATGTTTGGGTAATAACAGGCATAAACAAAAAACTTGTGTACTACTTCTATAATAACGGTTCAAGAAAACAAGACGTCATACTGGACTATATGAAAGGATATTACGGCACGTTCCAGTCTGATGGTTTCTATCCTTATCGCAAAATGGCAAAATGGCTTACGCGCCTGGCATGCTTCCAACATGTGAAGCGAAAGTTCTTAGACTGTGGTGATGACTTTGACGCACAGGTGATAGTAAGACTAATAAACTACCTCTATCATCGGGAGCATAAACATAAGATCGGGAAAGACGATTGGTCTGAGCGTGACAATTACAAATGGAGGCAGCAATATGCACTGCCTATAATGAAGATTATAAGAAAGAAACTCGACCGTATACAGGCCGACAGAGTACTGTTGCCAAAAACTGAAATATATGATGCGGTAAATTTACTTCTTGACAGATGGAATCCCTTAATACCCGCAGAGCCTATCAGCAGTTTAATGAACCTGTAAGTAGACTAGCGTCATTTATAGGAACGAGCAACCGCTATGACCTGTTGACCGATACCACCGGTAGCCGCAGATTTATCTGTGTAGACGTGAAACAGAAGAAAGTGTTCACCCTTTCAGCCACAGAGATATATGAGAAGATGAAGAAACATCACCCTGCCGCCATGCGAGGAGTTACCAGTGATAAGGTAAGCCGAATGTTGCCTGGACTGGGCAGAAGAATCCATACCAGATACGGCAATGGATATAGAGTAGTGGAGAAGAAATAGGCAATATTTAGATAACGGTTTATAATATAACGCAGTATTCGTTTCTCCAGCTGCTTGCTACGTATATATTATGTTTTGTTGCCATATTCAATATCACTATTTTCTGCAACCATCATTGGAGTATCTTCCTCAATAGGTTCATATACATGGGTCTGATGGTCTTGCAAGAATATCTTGTTCAGGGTATATATCAAAGACTCTAATGTCGTTTCTCTTTTGTCGGGCTTCAACTGACATTCCCAAACGGTAATACAGTGCCAACCCATCTTTGCCAACTGACGCTGAACTTCCGTGTCTCGTTCCTTGTTACGATTCACTTTGTTCAACCAGAACTCAGTCCTCGTCTTTGGAACAACGTAGTATTTGCAGCCTTCATGCCCATGCCAAAAGCAACCATTCACGAATATGCACGTTCGATAACGTCTCAGCACGATATCAGGTTTTCCTGATAGTCGAGGATGGTTAAGTCTATATCTAAAACCATGACTCCACAGATATTTGCGCACAATAAGTTCCGGCTTCGTGTTTTTGGCACGAATGGCAGCCATATTCTTGTGGCGTTGTTCTGTGGTATGGACATCAGACATAACTACTCTAGGTCATTAAGTTCTACATATTGTGCATCATATCTTGTTTCATGAACATAACTGCTCTTGCCAGAATGAAGGTGAGAACTGTTCAATTCTTTAGGATCAAACTCAACTACAGCATATAAAACTGTAGTGTTGACATTCTTGTATATATCTTCACCAAGTTCATCCTTGTTGCAGACCTTCGTATTTTCTTTTATCGAATACAAATGTTGTCCTTCATCCTTGCGTATATGGAACAAGATGTATCCCAATTCAGAAAGATGCTCGACAATCTGCATACTGTCCTTGGTGTATTTGATACCGATAGCAATCTTACCCTGAGGCAGGAATTTCACACATTTATCTGCAAATTTCTCCATCATTACCATCAGAACACCTTGTTTGTCAAGAACTACATTGTATTTGTCGCCTTCTTGTGATATGGCTATATTCATTTCAAGTTCGGGATTTTTACCAATACTATTCTCTATCACAAAAAAGTGCTTCTTCAGTTCTGTCAGTAATTTTTCGTTATTTTTCTCTGGATTACTCTTTTCTAGAGCAAGAGAGAATATTTCCTTGTTGGTGAATGGAGAGTATATTTTACCAAGAGTCTGTTGGAAGTGCCCCTTCAAGTATGTCTCTGCATTCACGTTAGGATGAGCTTGCATAGCATAGAATGTATACTGCTCATTCAACATCTTCTGGATTTGTTCACGGAACGTTTCACGTACGTGCTTCTTCCAAGCGTCCTTCTGCAGGCAGTTGTTGCGAGCATAGAGAGATATGACATATAGAAAGTTGACATCATAGTGACAGATAAGCAAGGTATCACGGTCAAAGAGACGATTGACGAAGTGCCTATTGGTAAAGTGTGTTTTAGATTTGTCGGTAATCTCAACCTCATCTTTGTAACTCAGATCCTTGTTCAGTCTTGCACTTATAAAGAAGTTAGGTATCACGTTATAGCCTTCTGTTACATCATCACGCAACTTTTGAACATTGCCAAAGTTCTTCTTATCATTCTGCAACTCATCATCATCATCATATCTAGGATCATTCATGAACAGATTCAAGTTCCACTGGATGACATTCCTTGCATAGGTAAACTGCTTATATACCGATTCCTTGCCAATTTGGTTGCCACGCTTGTAGTACTTTGAATCGCCGATATAATAGATTGGCTTGTCTTCCTCATGAGTAGTTAAACCTTGATAACTATACATGTGGTCAATACGCTTACCATCATCTTGTTCCTTAAGTCCTGCAGGAATGTTGTGGTCACCAATCAACTCGTCAATGATAGACTCAAAGACTATGTTGAAATTCTTGACCAGAAGATATTCCTTCTGTTCGGTACTTACATAGATTTGTCTGGCAGTATCAAAGAAAGCAAAGCACAAATCCCAAAGTTCCAGTGCTTTGTCGGAGAAGTACTTGTACTTAATCTGCTTCAAACGCAACTTGCCCATACCATTCATGTAGACCTTGAATTGTCTGCCGGTAATAAGTTCAAAGTTACAGTTGATGACAACCGGAAATCCGTAATGCTCACTGATGTAGTTCAAGATAGAGAAGAAGATGACCAACAGTTCTTCGTCGAAGTTTATCTGTCTCTTCTTGTTTACAGGACGCAGATATACGGCATTGTTGTCTTGTATGATTGCAGTTGTGGCTGCAATAGTTCTGTTCCAGTTGATCTTGTTGAAACCAGCATGGATGTTGCGAAGAACGTAGAAGAAAAAGTCTTGATTGTTCTTATTAAATTGTACCAGCGACAACAAAATATCAAGGAAAGTATTGCTCAGATGTTTGCCACCCTTTCCAACTTCAGCTATCTTTCTATGATAAACAATAGAAGTCTTGTTCCGTTTGTCATTATGGAACACAACGATAGTACGATAAATCCATACGGCAAACTCATAGATGAAGTCCTTCTCCTGTTTGGTCAGAGGGTTATGGGCATCCAAATTGATGATTTCTTCTGGAGTGTACTTGCCAAATACAAGTTCTTTACCATCCTTATCCTCTAATAGTACCTTGGGAAGGATAAACACACAGTCACGAATATCCTTGTCGGTATTATAGAAATATCCTACATAGTTTACACTGACGTCACCTTCGACATTCTCAAGGGCATCGATACCCTTGAGAACGTCATTAACGTCAGAGGCTGCATATTTATGTTCTTCTATGATGATGCGCATACTATAACTTGTCTACAGTCCAATTCTGTGTTTCTGCAAATTGGATGAACCAGTAACCAAAGCCTCAAGTTTTTCTTCTACCGTAGTTTCACCTACAACTTCAACACCAAGGTTAGTAAGAAACAACTCAACCTTATCCTTTTGTGCGATGGCATTGCCCTTCATATCTGACTTATAGAACTTAGCAAATGACAGTTCTGTGCTGTCAACGTCCTTGAATATAGAATCTTCAAAACCGTTATTCTTGAATACATCATTCCAAATGTAGAAGATGACTTTGCCAACAAACTTTTCTGCAGAGATTACACCATCGGTTGCTTTGCAGAAGAAGAATCCAAGTTTCTTGTCCTCAGATTGAGTTGCTTCGCCTATTTGGGCATTGATCTTTTCAAGGAATGACCACCAATCGTATTTATTGGTTGCACCTTCAATTGCCCATTTGATTTCTGCTCCGTTTTCATCATATCCCTTACCTATAGGCATATACTGCCACTCCCAACGGCGCTTGAATGCAGAGTCGATTGGGAATAAACTTTGATCACTTGTATTCATCGTTGCCCAAATGTAGAGGTTATCTGGCAACAAGAGAATGTCACCGCTCAACACCTCACTAACTATATCACGACCTTTATAATGCTGATTAATACTATCGGCACTGTTAATGCTCAAACCTGAAAATTCCTTAGTAAGTTGCGTTTTCATATCCTTATCTGCATTGATAGGATATACTGAGAAACCATAGTCATTGCGGTCAAGCAACTGGAATAGGTCACCAAAAATCTGAGCACAGTTTCCTCGATTTATTTCTTCAATCACAAGGTATTGCTTGGTAACCGTATCCTTATTTTCGGCATAATACTTCCATGCCTTTACGTATGCTTGCAAGAATGCCTGATCAACAAACTCATAGATGATTTTGTCTTCCATCAACACTTCTCCTTCTTCTTCGACAGAATGTCCAGCCAAATCACGCATAGTTACCTTTTTCATTGTTGGCTTATATGCGCCAACAAAAGTTGAGTAGTCACTATCAGGATGGAATGTGGTGCGTATTACGCTTTCACCTTCTGTCTGTTCATTAATGGTGTGAGACTTACCTGTGCCGGGAGCACCGTAGTAGATCTGCTGAAGATTAGATTTTAAAACAGAAAAAGAATCATGAACTCCTTTATTTCCCCCATTGTTCAAAATGGCTTCAACTAGTTCATGTTTGTTAGCTAGAAAAGCACACAGATCTGCAACGAAGGATTGTGAAGCATTTACTAAATTGGCATGGCTCAATATAGGAGAAACATAAAAATCACCTCTGTCGATTGTTTTTGCTCCTCCCCACCAAGAATAATCTGTAATAAACTTGATAAGAAAGTCTTTTGAGTTAGATGACAATTCGAGATTTAAAACAGCATTGTTTTCTTTAGCACTTAACTGGTTACCATTAAGCACTTTCAACCTCTCTTTTGACGCGACTTGTAGTGCAAACCTCTTATACTTCATCAACTCATTATAGAAATCGGTGAAATATGAGGCAATAAAGAACCATTGGTTAGGCATAAATATGTTTAAAGTGCCATTTTGATACCCTTTGGTTTCTATTACCGCAGAAAATTGATTGTACTTGATAGAGTTGCTATTAATTTCTTTGACATTGTCTTTAAATAAATTTGGCAACTCAAAATCAACCCCATCATCTATGGAAACAGGGCAAACACCACAGGAAGTTCGGCTACTCCTATGTTACAGCCAATGTCCTCATGGGCAAGGAAAGAGTCCGCATCTTCTTGACCAGGAAGACCAAGACATCCGGCTGGAGAGGCTATGTGACAACCAATCTTAAACTCTCATTTGTCGAGGCCTATCGGATCTACTCCATGAGATGGGGTATTGAAGTTGTGAACAAAGAGCAGAAATCACTGCTACATATGGACAAATGCCAATCCTGGTACTTCGCCGCACAAATAGCACACATAACACTGACATCCCTGCAGTATAATCTTCTGGCTCTGGCCAAACGGTTTTCAGATTATGAAACTATAGGAGAACTGTTCAAGGGTACGAAAGATGATGTTGCAGAAATGTCTGTCTGTGAGAAAATCTGGAGCCTTGTTGCTGAGATTGCCAAGGAAGTAGACGATGAGTTGGGAATCGATGACAGTATCTTTTATGCAATCATCTACAAAACCGAGAAACTAAAGAGAATTGTAAATATAGTTTATGCTATGGCTGGATAAGGAATTCATACTTCCGAAACTCAAGTTATACTATAACCTCTTTCCAATCGAGAAATCTGTGCTCTTTTCACTCCAATACGTTCACCAAGTTGTTCTTGGGTCAAGTTCTGTTCTATACGAGCTTTTTTGATGGCTTCGCCCAGTCTGTAAGCATGCAAAGCTTCATCCACATCACTTTCGAAAGCATCACGTTTTGTGGTGCCAACTTTACCGAAATGCTTGTCAAGCACATCGTCTAATTAAGTAAGTTGTTAGGCAAGCAAACCTATACATATTATTCTTTAGCTTGTCATGTTTGTTGAATATTAAACGAAATAAAAATGTTTTTATTTTGAAAATCCAACTGTTTAGATTAACTTTGCACCTTATATGATACAGGAATACCAAATCAGAGTGTTGCCACAGGTGGCTTACACGGAAGAAAATATAAAGCAGTTTCTTGCTGAAGACAAGGGACTGGATGTCAGAACGATAAATCAAGTTAGAGTTCTGAAAAGGTCTGTTGATGCACGCCAACGGCAGATATACGTTAATCTTAAAGTGCGTATGTACATAAATGAGTTTCCACAGGATGATGAATATACGCATACTGATTACCCTAATGTGGAAACTATGCCTAAAGTAATTGTCGTGGGGGAGGGACCCGGCGGACTGTTTGCTTCTCTTAGACTTATAGAACTTGGTTTCTGTCCTATTGTGCTGGAACGTGGAAAAGATGTCAGAGAAAGGAAGAAAGACCTTGCTCTGATAACAAAGACTCAAAAGATAGACGAAGGGAGCAATTATAGTTTCGGTGAAGGTGGAGCAGGTGCTTACAGTGACGGCAAACTATACACCAGAAGCAAGAAACGCGGGTCGGTGGACAAAATATTGAATGTGTTTTGCCAACATGGTGCTTCTACCGGTATTCTGGCTGATGCGCATCCGCATATTGGTACTGATAAGTTGCCGGCTGTGATAGAGAATATGCGCAACACCATTATTAAATGTGGAGGAGAGGTGCATTTCCTTACAAAGATGACAAGTTTGATTATTGATAAGGATTCTATAATAGGTGCAGAGGCTGTGAATATTGCTACAGGAGCAGAGGAAACTTATCATGGTCCGGTGATTCTGGCTACTGGTCACAGTGCAAGAGATGTGTACCGCTATCTTTCTGATGCCAAGATTGAAATCGAAGCTAAGGGGATTGCTGTAGGCGCGCGTCTGGAGCATCCTTCAGCCCTTATAGACCAAATTCAATATCACAATAAGAATGGACGCGGAAAGTATCTTCCGGCAGCTGAATACAGTTTTGTTACGCAGGTGGATGGTCGTGGAGTTTATTCTTTCTGTATGTGTCCGGGCGGTTTTGTAATTCCTGCAGCCACAGACAAACAGCAGATAGTGGTGAACGGCATGAGTCCTAGTAATCGTGGTACGGCATGGAGCAACAGTGGTATGGTTGTGGAAGTGCATCCCGAAGATGTTATAGACAAGGTGGATGTTAAAGACCCGAATCTGGCTGTTATGGCTTTTCAGGAAAAACTGGAACAGGACTGCTGGCAACAGGGCAACATGAAACAGACTGCTCCGGCTCAGAGAATGACTGACTTCGTGAACAACCACCTAAGTTATGATTTGCCAAAGAGCAGTTATGCTCCGGGACTGATAAGCAGTCCGCTGCATTTCTGGATGCCTGATTTTGTAACAAAACGTCTTCAGGAGGGATTAAAGACATTTGGCAAGTATGCTCATGGATTTCTTACCAATGAAGCTGTGCTGATAGCTGCGGAAACACGTACATCAAGTCCGGTACGCATACTCCGCGACAGAGAGACGCTGCAGCACATAAGAATAAATGGATTGTTCCCTTGTGGTGAAGGAGCCGGATATGCCGGTGGAATAGTTTCTGCCGGTATTGACGGTGAAAGATGTGCAGAGATGGCTGCTGAATATCTAAAGAAATTATAATCAGTGATTTACGCCATATCCAAAAAGAGCGAAATCTCCTTTTAGAGGGTCATCAGGAAATATAGTTAACATGATGTCGGTAAGTTTTCTTGCCGTCTTCATGTTAGTGCCTTTACTGTATAAAAGTCCAAGTCTTGTAGCTTCCTGTATCACGTGTACGTCCATAGGCATAATAAGCGTGCGCTTGTCAATGATGTCGCTCCATATTCCAAGATCTACAGGTGATGAGTCTCTCACCATCCAACGGAGGAACATGCAGATGCGTTTGCAACTGGAAGATGTGTCTTTAGGAATAATTTTAGAAGGCTCTTTTGCGTTGAAGTATTCTGTTATTGCCTTTATTACGCTGAAGGCTTCTTTGCACGATACCTTTTGGGCAGCAAAGTTTTTAAGACTTCCGTATTCATCTATTAGTTCTCCGATTCTGCCAATGAAATGATTCATCAGCGTGTTATTGTATAGACGGTAATAGCACTCTGTGTTTTCGGGAATATCATCAACGTATTTGCCGCTTGTAATCCATGCTTTCAGATTACCCTGGCTCTTCTGCAATATATAATCAATTTTTGGAAAAAACAATTCTCGTCTGCCATAGCTTAACGCTGATGCTATAAAAGCCAATAGCTCCTGATTACAGTCACCCTCGACTTTATGCATAAAAAAAGACGGGTCGTCAAAGAGAAATGTTTCCGTTTCATAACGATTGGCAAATTCTTTCAGAGAATTGATGACATAAGAATCCATAGAATTAAATTGATTGTAAAAGCATTAGATCTTTTTGTGTAAGAATTATTTAAATTGAGAATAAAGGAAACCACCAATATTAATGAATGACAAGGTGGTTCCCTTTATTATTTTATAGGCAAAATTTATCTGCCAGACTGTTCTTTACAGAATAGTCTTTACAGCTTCTAGCATGCCTTTTTCCTGAATCAGGTCCAAATCTTTCTTTACGAGTGCAGCAAGTCCCGGAACAGTCTTGTTCAGGTCTTCGTGCCATACATAGTCAAAAGCAAGTACGCCTTCAGCTATTTTTTGTGTGTCACCTGTTGCCCAAAGTTCTGTGAGTTTGTCCATAATCTTCTGGTCATCGTTTGGCTTGATTTCTGCTCCGTCAGCACGTACACCACCTTTATAATAAGTGATGATTGCTGCAAGACCGAATACAAGTCCCTGAGGAAGTTCGCCCTTACGCTCAAGATAAATCTTAACACCAGGAAGATCACGAGTCTCATATTTAGGGAATGAGTTAAGCATGATAGATGTTACCTGATGATCAACGAATGGATTCTCAAAACGCTCAAGAACGTCTGATGCAAATTTCTGCAGTTCTTCCATAGGAAGGTCCAGAGTCTGCATAAGTTCATCAAACTGTACCTTATGGATATATTTGCCCAATACCGGATGCTCGCAAGCATCACGTACGATGTTGACACCGCTAAGATATGTTACCGGAGAAAGAACTGTATGAGGACCATTAAGCAATGTAACCTTACGTGCGTGGTATGGTTTTTCGTTGTCTGTGATGAGAACGTGAAGACCAGCCTTGTCAGCAGGGAATTCAGCCTTCATCTGCTCTACAGTCATATTCTCAGCTTTTTCTATTACCCAAAGGTGGAAGCTCTCAGCCTTTACTACGAGGTTATCCTTGTAGCAGATTTTCTGCTGGATTTCTTTGATGGTGTCACGAGGGAATCCCGGAACAATACGGTCTACAAGTGTAGCACATACGAAACAGTTGTCGGTGAACCATTTTTTGAAACCTTCGTAGTCTGAACCGAGGTCTTTCTGCCAAAGTTCTATATATTTGAAAATACAGTCTTTAAGATGGTGACCGTTAAGGAATATCAGCTCACAAGGCATAAGAATCATGCCCTTTGCAGGATCACCGTTGAAATATTTATAGCGATGGAAAAGCAATTGAACCAATTTGCCTGGATAGCTTGATGCTGGAGCGTCAGTGAACTTGCAGCTGTCATCAAAGGTGATGCCGGCTTCAGTTGTGTTTGAAATGATGAAACGCATCTCCGGCTGCTCAGCCAAAGCCATGAATGCCTGATTCTGTGTGTAAGGATTCAGGGCACGGCTGATGACATCAATACGTGTAAGCGTGTTCACCGGCTGACCGTTTTCCTTGCCTTGCAAGTTTACATGATACAGACAATCCTGTCCGTTCAACCAATCAACCATACCACGTTCAATAGGCTGAACGACAACAACAGAAGAGTTGAAATCTGTCTTCTGGTCCATGTTGTAGATAATCCAGTCTACGAATGCGCGGAGGAAATTACCCTCACCAAACTGAATGATTCTTTCAGGCATTACGCTCTTAGGAGCAGTACGCTTGTTCAAAGCTTTTAATTCTTTCATGATGATAAATCAAATTATTTGTTTTATTAGATTTTGCTTTATATCTTTATTTATTGCAAAGGTATGAAAATAAATTGATATGTTGGTGCAGAAAGTTACGAAAACTTTACGTAAACCTTTACGCAAATGACTGTTATTTCAACATATTTTCAACTTCGCTAAGTTTGCCGTCATTTGCAGCCGGTTTTATTCCCAGTAATCTGCAAAGAAGCGGGTAGATGTCTACATTCTTGAAGAAGTCACACTGAATGCCTTGTCTGAACGACGGTCCCATGGCTCTGAACACAGCCTGCATATCACCGTAGCTGAAATCGTACCCATGCATACCGCCATCGGTTACTTTTCCGTCATAGACAATGTAGCCTAAGTTGGGGTCTACAATAATATCACCAATATTGGCGTTTGTTCCGTAATTGAGATAAGCCGGTATTTCTCTTTTGCACCAAACACGCTGATGAGGAATATTCTTAAGGGCATTATACACAGAGTCGGCATAGCCTTTTTTGCAATATATCTGTGCCGGCAGATAGCCTTCTATACGTTCATACCATTCTGGTTTCAGATATTTCCGACATTCAATTTTACGGGATGGTTTTATAAAAGTCATGCCATGGTCAGCAACAACTATAAGGTTTACACTGTCTTTATGAATACCTTGCTGTATATTGTTCCATAATTGCCTCAAGATGCTGTCCATTTCGATAACGGCAGTTCTTGTCTGTTTGGCTTGTGGACCGTATAAATGCCCGTTCTTGTCAGGTTGTTCAAAATAAAGCATTGTAAGTTCCGGGGCATTCGGACTGTTTATGGCATCTGATGCCTTTGTGATTCTTTCTTCAACGCTGAGATGTTGCTCGTCATAGTTAAAGTAAACATCGGGATACATACCTTTAATTTTCACATCACTTCCGGGCCAATGATATACGTATGCTTTTTTGCCTTGCTTGCGTGCTGTAATCCAAATAGGTTCACCTTTATAATATATAGAGTTGTATTTGGTCTTGGGATTGGACAGAGAGAACAATTCTCCGGTCTTTCTGTTTACAAAAGAGTTGGCTATTATCCCATGATGGTCGGGATAGAGTCCGGTAGCAAGGGTATAGTGATTGGGAAATGTTTTTGACGGATAAGAAGGAATAAGTCCGGATTTCACTCCATTGTCTGCCATATAGTCCAGAAACGGTGTATCATACATTTCCGGATAATCCCACCGGCAACCGTCTAGAGAAACTATTATGGTGTAATAGCCTTTTGCTGAAATCTGCATTGCTAGCAGATAAAGGATAATAGCACTGATAAACTTTTTCATAACTTTATTTATATTTTGAAATTATAGATAGAAAATCTTTTCCATATTTCTGCTTCTTGAAGTCTCCTATGCCGGGGATGTTTCCGAATTCTTCGATGTTCCCGGGACGAAGAGTCGCAAGAGAGTGGAGTACCTTGTCGGAAAGAACTATGTATGCCGGGAAGCCCTGTGCATCGGCAAGTGATTTGCGCTTTTGCCTCAGAGCTTCGAACAATGCCGGATTTTCTCCTCCTGCATTTGGGAACGGCATGTTGGTTACCGGCGAGACATGAAGCTCCGGCATTATGCTGCGCTTCTTTTTAATGGTGCGCCTTTGTGTTTCGGGCATATCATCTTTTTGCGGAATAACAAGACTTGCTTCTTTTCTGCCAAACAACACGTCTTTGCCAAGTTCAGTGATGTGTACTTTGTTATGGTCATTATAGGCTATCTCTATATATCCCATCTGCATCATCTGCAGCAGAAAGTCCTGCCAGTCTTTTGTGCCTATATCTTTGCCGGCTCCAAAGGTTTTCAGAGTGTTGTATCCGTATCTTGTAACGGTAGGTGATTTCATTCCCCTCAATATTTCAATGATTGTACCGATATGAATCTGTTCTTTTGTACGCGCTATCGCACTGAGGGCTTTCTGCACGTTTACCGTACCATTGAATTTTCTTGGAGGATTAGAGCATACGTCACAATTATGACAGTCTTTGTCTGAAGGCTCTCCAAAATAGTTGAGTAATATTCTGCGTCGGCAAACCTGACTTTCTGCATATTCCTGCATACGTGAAAGTTTTTCCAGGTTTACTTCGCGTTGTCCGCTTTCTTCGGCAAATTTTCGCAATAATATAATATCAGCGATGTTGTAGAATAAGACTGTGTCGGCAGGAGCGCCGTCTCTTCCGGCTCTTCCTATTTCCTGATAAAAACTTTCTATTGATTTTGGTAAATTATAATGAACAATCCATCTTACGTTGCTTTTGTCAATTCCCATTCCGAATGCAATTGTTGCACAGACCACTTGTATCTGGTCCATCTTGAATCTGTTCTGCACACTGCTTCTTTCTTCACTACTCAAACCGGCATGGTAAGCTGCTGCGTTTATGCCCAAATATCTTAATTCTTTGCTCAGTGATTCTGTTGTTTTTCTAGCTAAGCAATATATAATTCCGGCTTCTCCGTGGTGGGCATTACTAAATGTCTGTATGTAATTGATTTTCTGCCTTTTATTAAAGTTTCGTTTAACAGAAAGTGAAAGGTTGGGACGGTCGAAGCTACTAATGAATATTTCTTTGTCAGTAACCTTCAGATTCAACTGTTTTATAATATCTTGTCGGGTTATCTTATCGGCAGTTGCCGTGAGAGCCATAACGGGAATATTGGGCAGCTTTTCGTGCAATATGCCAAGCTGATTGTACTCTGGTCTGAAATCATGTCCCCACTGACTGATGCAGTGAGCTTCGTCAATGGCAAACATACTTATATCGATATGTGAAAACAGATAAGGTATTTCTGATATGAGTTTTTCGGGCGAAACATATATAAGTTTAAGATCTCCATCAATGCATCTGCGGCGAATCAATATGTCCTGATTCTCATCATTACCACTATTCAGAGCCTCAGCTGGTATGCCGTTGGCTTTCAAGGCTTCAACCTGATCGTGCATGAGACTGATAAGCGGAGACACAACAACAACAGTTCCCTTTGTTGCCAATGCAGGAATCTGATAGCACAAACTTTTGCCTCCTCCGGTAGGCATAAGCACAAGAGAATCGTTACCGGCTATGGCATTTTCTATAATTTCCTTTTGGTTTGGACGGAAATTATCATATCCATAATATTTCTTTAATATACTTTGAATTTCCATTAAAAGTTAAAATTTCAACAAAGGTACAAGTTTTTTACAAATTATTTGCGTAAAAACTTGATTAATTAATTTTTTATATATATATTTGCAAAGAAATAAGGAGGTTCATTAATATTTTAAGATTATGGCAAAGTATAATATTCAACCAAAAAAGGAAAAAGAGGCAGCCTATCGTTCTTTAGTCAGCCCAAGGGTAATGGATGAAATGGAACAGAAAATTCTTAATATAGTCCTGATAGAAAAAAAATATAAGGATAAAGATTATTCGGCAAAAAGACTTGCTGAGGATTTAGGTACGAATACACGTTACATTTCTGCAGTAGTAAATGTGAGATTTCACATGAATTATACTTCGTTTATCAACAAGTATCGTATTGATGAGGCTATGTCTATTCTTGTAGACCGCAGATATCAGGATCTTAACATGGAAGATATTTCTGACATTGTGGGATTTTCTAACCGCCAGTCTTTTTATGTTTCGTTTTATAAGATAAACAATTGTACTCCACGTGAATATAAACTGGTACATTATAAACAACATCCTTCTGCGCTTGATGCTAAAAAGAAAGGACGTAAAGCTAGTGTTAAGTAATTTCTGTTTTTAATGAAAATTCTTTAGCGAAGGGGTCTACAGTTCTATTATGATAAGCTGTAGACTCCTTTTGTGTGATAATAATTGATTGCAATATGAAATATATAGATGAGCGCTTTGCAGATTTGCAAATGCTGAGATATAATCTTAAAGGTTTTGAAACATTAGATATTGGGAAGAAAAAACTTATTTATTGTCTTGCTAAAGCTACTCTTTCAGGACGTGATATAACTTTTGACCAGTTTGGTAAGTATAATCTGAAGATAAGAACTCTCTTAGAGGGAATATATGTGAATTATACAGGTGCAAGAGATTGTGATGAATTCAAGGCATTGGCGGTATATCTAAAAAGAGTGTGGTTCTCAAATGGTATTTATCATCATTATGGCTGTGAAAAATTTATTCCTGAGTTTACAGAAGAGTATTTCATTAAAGTTGTGGATTCTTTAACTGATGAACAGTTGGGCATTGGAAAAGATGAGGACAGAAAGGCTCTGCTTTCTGAAATAATTCCGGTAATATTTGATATGAATATTTTGCCAAAACGTGTAAACAAAGCTGAAGGGGCAGATATTATCAAAGATTCAGCTTGTAATTTCTATGATAACGTAAGTATGGAAGAAGTTGAAGCTTTTTATGATGCCAAGAAAAATCCTGATGACAAACATCCGCTCTCTTATGGTTTGAATTCTAAACTTGTTAAAGAAAACGGTGTTATATCAGAAAAGGTTTACAAAGCTGACGGACTTTATGGTGATAAAATCTGCAATATCATATATTGGTTGAAAAAAGCATTGCAATATACTGAAAATCCACAACAGCAAAAGGTTATATCTGTATTGATAAAATATTATCAATCAGGAGATTTGCATCTTTTTGATGAATATTCCATAGAATGGTTGAAGGAACAAGAAGGAATGGTAGACTTCATTAATGGATTTATTGAGGTCTATGGTGACCCTCTTGGATTAAAGGGCTCATGGGAAGGTATTGTGGAATATAAGGATATGGAGGCTACCAAGCGTACTCAGACAATTAGCACTAATGCACAATGGTTTGAAGACCATTCTCCCGTGGATTCGCGTTTCCGTAAGCCTGAAGTCAAAGGTGTAACCGCTAACGTAATTTGTGCGGCTATGCTCGGCGGAGATGAATATCCTTCATCAGCAATAGGCATAAATTTGCCTAATGCTGACTGGATAAGGGCTGAGCATGGAAGTAAAAGCGTTACAATTGGCAATCTTACGGATGCTTATAATAAAGCTGCCAAAGGCAATGGCTTTATACAGGAGTTCGCAGTTGACAGTGATACTATAAGAATGATAGAAAAATATGGAGATAATTGTGATGATTTGCATACCGATCTTCATGAATGTCTGGGACATGGCAGCGGTCAGCTTCTTCCTGGAACAGACTCTGATGCCTTGAAGTCATACGGCAACACAATAGAGGAGGCTCGTGCTGATTTGTTCGGGTTGTACTATATTGCTGATGTTAAACTTATAGAATTGGGATTGGTTCCTGATGCTGAAGCTTATAAAAGTCAGTATTATACTTATATGATGAACGGTCTGATGACACAGGCTGTCAGAATAAAACCGGGACACGACATTGAGGAAGCCCACATGCGCAACCGTGCGCTTATAGCTAATTGGGCAATGGATGCTGTGGAAAATAAAAATCATAAAGTTGTTGATATTGTGGAACATAATGGCAAACATTATGTTGAGATATATGATTATGCTGCATTACGCATGATTTTTGCCCGCGAACTGGCTGAAATACAGAGAATAAAAAGTGAGGGTGATTTGAAGACAGCTCGGGAACTGGTAGAAAAATACGCGGTTAAGATTAATGGTAAGTTGCATACAGAAGTGCTTGAGAGATACAAACTTCTTGATATAGCACCATATAAAGGTTTTATAAATCCTTGGATGAAACCGGTGTTTGATGGAAACGGTGAAATAAAAGATGTAGTTATAGACTATACAGAAAGTTATGCTCATCAGATGTTAAGATATAGTGCTGAATATTGATATGGATACAACTGAAAAAGTGAAAATAATAAAACAGAGTTTCCGTTCTATAATGAATGGACCTGCGTCTCAGTCTATGCGTGAGAAAGGTGTAGACTATAAACTTAACTGGGGGGTGCCGTTTATGGAACTTCAGTCTATGGCTGCTAACTATGGTAAGGATTATGAACTGGCAATAGCTCTTTTTAAGGAGGATATACGTGAATGTAAGATTCTGGCAACGCTGATAATGCCTGCTGATAAGATGGATGCTGAAATAGTGGATATCTGGATGGAGCAAATCCATACTCAGGAGATGGCTGAGATGATGGCATTCAATTTACTTCAATATGTGGATTATGCTCCAGTATTGGCTTATCAATGGATAGCAACAGATAATAATCTTTATCTTATAGCCGGATATCAGTTGCTGGCACGTCTCTTTATGAAAGGGCAGGAACCTAACGAACGTGGTATTAATGAGTTTTTGGATCAGGTTGCTGTTGCCTTACAGTCTGATAATGTCGGAGTGAAGCATGCTGTGGTTAACTGCTTATCGCGCTTTGTCAACTTGGGAGAAACTTATGAGATTATAGCTCGTAAAGCATTGAAAGGCATCGTGGAGATATAAAAATAAAAAATATGTTATTATCTTCGCCAGTTTAATATAAAATTAGTAACTTTGTGCGTTGCAAAACATCAAGTTTTAAATGGAAGCTAATCTTTTAGAGAAAGTCCATGCTGTGTTGGACTGTTATTTGGAAAACAACAATCACCGTAAAACGCCGGAGCGTTATGCGGTGTTGGATGCTGTTTATCAAATGCAGTATTACTTTTCTTTGGAGGAATTGGGACAAAAGTTGGAGGGGCTAAACTTTAGGGTTAGCAGAGCCACTCTTTATAATACTTTGAAATTGTTTATGCAGCTTAGGTTGGTGATAAAGCATTATTCCATAGACGGTGTGCGCTATGAGGCTTGTTATGACAACAAAGACCATATTCGCCAGATGTGTACCGTGTGTGGAAAGACACAGGAATTAAATTCTCCGGATATTGTAAAGCTTGTGGATGAAATTAAATATCGGAGATTCCATAAAAGTGGTTTCTCTCTATATGTGTATGGCATTTGCAGTACTTGCCAACGAAAGATTTCATTAAATGATAAAAAGAAACTTAAAGATAAAAAGAAATAATCTTTATATAAAATGAACACAACAGGTAAAGTTGATGTCCTGCTCGGTTTGCAGTGGGGCGATGAGGGAAAAGGTAAGGTAGTCGATGTACTGACTCCTGAGTATGATGTAGTAGCTCGTTTCCAGGGTGGACCTAATGCCGGTCATACTTTGGAATTTGAAGGTCAGAAGTATGTTCTTCGCAGCATTCCTTCAGGTATTTTCCAGGGCGGTAAGGTAAACATCATTGGTAATGGTGTGGTTCTAGCTCCGGATTTGTTTATGGGTGAAGCTAAGGAACTTGAAAAAAGTGGGCATCCACTAAAGGAACGTTTGCATATTTCCAAAAAAGCTCATCTCATTATGCCTACACACCGTGTTCTTGACCGTGCTTATGAGGCAGCAAAAGGCAAGAATAAGGTTGGAACTACAGGTAAGGGCATCGGACCTACATACACCGATAAAGTTAGTCGTAACGGCTTGCGCGTAGGTGATATACTTGACGATTTTGATGTTAAGTATGCTACTCATAAAGAGCGTCACATGAAAATGCTTAAAGCTTTAGGCTGGGATGATTTTGATGGCTTTGATGAAGTTGAGAAAAAATGGATGGAAGGCATTGAATACATGAAACAGTTTAAGTTTGTAGACAGTGAGCATGAAATTAATAATATTCTGCGCGGTGGCAAGAATATTCTTTGCGAGGGTGCTCAAGGTACAATGCTTGATGTAGATTTCGGTTCATATCCTTTTGTTACATCTTCAAATACCGTTTGTGCAGGTGCTTGCACTGGTCTGGGTATCGGTCCTAATAAAATAGGAGAAGTATTTGGTATCATGAAGGCTTATTGTACCCGTGTAGGTGCAGGTCCTTTCCCAACAGAACTCTTTGATGAGACAGGAAAGGAAATACGTGACCTTGGTCATGAATATGGAGCTGTTACTGGACGTGAGCGTCGTTGCGGATGGGTAGATCTTATTCAGTTGCGTTATAGTATCATGGTGAATGGTGTAACACAGCTCATTCTTATGAAGAGTGATGTTCTTGATAGTTTTGATACTGTTAAGGCTTGTGTTGCTTATAAACTGGCTGACGGTAGTGAAACTCAAGAACTTCCATACGAGATAGATGATGTTACGCCTGTTTATAAAGAAATGCCGGGATGGAATACTGATATGACTAAGTTCACAAGTGAAAAACAATTCCCTGAAGCATTCAGTAATTATATTAAGTTCCTGGAAGATTTTCTGGAAACTCCAATAAAAGTTGTTTCTATTGGCCCTGACCGCGATCAGACAATAGTTAGAAAATAATTCAGACAAATAAAAATAATATTAATGGCACAGAAACCATCAATTCCAAAGGGTACACGCGACTTCGGACCATTAGAAATGGCCAAGCGCAATTATATATTTAATACCATAAAGAGTGTTTACGCTCTTTATGGTTTTCAACAAATAGAAACACCGGCAATGGAAACCCTTCATACGCTTATGGGTAAGTATGGTGAAGAAGGAGATAAGTTGCTGTTTAAAGTGCTTAATTCTGGAGATTATCTTTCAAAAATAACTCCGGAGGAACTCTCTGAACGTAATTCTCTGCATCTTGCATCAAAACTTTGTGAAAAGGGACTTCGCTATGACCTTACTGTTCCTTTTGCGCGTTATGTGGTAATGCATCGTGATGAATTACAGTTGCCATTCAAGCGTTATCAGATACAGCCGGTATGGCGTGCTGATCGTCCACAGAAGGGACGTTATCGTGAATTCTATCAGTGCGATGCTGATGTTGTAGGTTCAGATTCTCTGCTTAATGAAGTGGAACTTATGCAGATTGTTGATACTGTATTTACAAAATTTGGTGTGCGTGTACAGATAAAAATCAATAATCGTAAGATTCTTACCGGAATAGCAGAAGTTATGGGTGAAGCAGATAAGATTGTTGATATTACTGTTGCAATAGACAAACTTGACAAGATAGGGCTTGACAATGTAAATGCCGAACTCAAAGAAGACGGAATCAGCGATGAAGCTATTCAGAAACTTCAGCCAATAATATCTCTTGAAGGTTCCAATGAAGAGAAACTTGATGTTATAGCACAAGTGCTTGAAACTTCAGAAATAGGTTTGAAGGGTGTGGAAGAAACAAAATTTATTCTCAATACTTTGAAAAATCTGGGACTGGAGAATGAGATGCAGTTGGATCTTACTTTGGCTCGTGGACTAAATTATTACACTGGTGCTATTTTTGAAGTTAAGGCTCTTGACACTCCAATGGGCAGTATTACAGGTGGTGGTCGCTATGATAACTTAACGGGTATATTTGGTATGCCTGGACTTAGCGGTGTGGGAATATCTTTCGGTGCAGACCGTATTTATGATGTTCTTAATACATTAGACCTCTATCCTAAAGAAGCTGTTGATGCCACTCAGTTGCTGTTTATTAATTTTGGAGAGAAAGAGACTGCTTATTGTCTTCCTATTGTGAATAAGACTCGCCAAGCCGGTATTTGCACGGAGATGTATCCGGACTCTGCAAAAATGAAGAAACAGATGAACTATGCTAATGCAAAGAATATTGCATTTGTGGCTCTTGCAGGAGAAAATGAAATAAATGCCGGCAAGGTGACTTTAAAGAATATGGCTACAGGTGAGCAGAAACTTGTCACAGCAGAAGAACTCATATCAGAGATAAATGATTAAACTGAAAAACAAACTACAATTATTGCTGATGTCATTGACTATTCTTGTTATGACATCAGCAACTAAAACTCGTCCTACTATTTTTGTGATAGGCGATTCTACTGCTGCAGAGAAAACTAAACCTTTAGAAAGTCCGGAGCGCGGTTGGGCCATGGTTTTGGCTGGCTGCTTCTCAAATGATGTCATTGTAGATAATCACGCTGTAAATGGCCGCTCTAGCAAGAGCTTTATAGACGAAGGCAGATGGCAGAATGTATTGAATAAGATAAAGCCCGGTGATTATGTGATTATTCAGTGGGGGCATAATGATGAGAAGGCAAATCCTATGAGACATACCGACCCTGGAACTACATTTGATGCAAATCTGGAACGTTATGTCAGGGAAACTCGCGCAAAAGGTGCAACCCCGATACTTATGAGTCCGGTGGCTCGCCGCTTGTTTTATAATGTAGTAGACCATGTTACAGAAGATGAGGCTTTGCGTAAACTCACATGGGGAGAAGAGCATGTAAATAGTGACACTCTTGTAGACACTCACGGAGCATATCGTTATTGTGCGGCTCATGTGGCAAAGAAATTAGGTGTTTATTATGTTGATGCCAATGCTATTTCTACTCGTATCGAACAAAAGTATGGGATAGAAGGAAGCAAAAAACTTCACATGTGGATTCGTCCGGGTATATGGCCGGCTATAGCAAAGGGCAGAATGGACAATACGCATTATACAATATATGGCGCACGCATAATGGCAAATGCTTTAGCCGATGATATTGGAAAAGAAGTTCCGGCATTAAGACCTTATGTACGCCATTATGACTATGTGGTATCTAAGGAGGGTAGAGGTGACTATTTCAGTCTTCAGATGGCTGTAGATGCAGTAAAGTCAGGGCAAAGTGCAAGTATTCTTGTCTTGGATGGAAAGTATCCTAGCCCCGATATCCCACACGATAAGGATATAAAAATAATATACTATTAACAAAAAAGCAAGATTTATGATAAAATCTTGCTTTTTTGTTTATTTAAATGGTACTTTTGCAATTATGAAATCTATAGATAGAGATATTCTTCACATAGCAATACCGGCAATTATAAGCAATATAACTGTTCCTTTATTGGGAATTGTAGATCTTACCATTACCGGTCATTTGGGCAATGATAAATATATAGGGGCAATATCTGTCGGCTCTATGATTTTCAATATAATTTATTGGATTTTTGGTTTCCTGAGAATGGGAACCAGTGGAATGACTTCCCAAGCTTATGGCAGGCATAATGATTCTGAAATTATGGAATTGTTAAAAAAGTCACTTGCCATAGGCGTAATGATGGGATTAGCTTTTATAATTTTGCAATGGCCTGTAAAACAGTTGGCAAGAATTATAATGTCACCTTCAGATGCTGTATGGCAATATGTCTCAGTGTATTATGATATCTGTATTTGGGGAGCTCCAGCCATGCTATCTTTGTATGGACTGAATGGCTGGTTCATAGGAATGCATGATACAAAAACTCCTATGTTTGTTGCTATTATGCAGAATGTGATAAACATTATAGCCAGTCTTACTTTTGTACTTGGATTTGGAATGAATATAGAAGGTGTGGCATTAGGTACTGTCACTGCACAATGGAGCGGATTTTTACTGGCACTATATATGATGAGACAGCGAAGTCGGAGGCTCTTGGTATCAAAATCAAATATAATAAAATGGAGTAAATTCTTTTCTGTTAACCGTGATATCTTTTTAAGAACATTATTTTTGGTATCGGTGAATCTGTTTTTTACATCCGCCGGAGCCCGTCAGGGAGATTTGATACTGTCAGCAAATACATTGTTGCTTACCCTTTTCACTATTTTTTCTTATGTTATGGATGGTTTTGCATTTGCGGCTGAGGCATTGTGTGGCACTTGCTATGGGGCAAAGGATAATACAATGTTTGACATAACATGTAAAAGACTTTATCTCTGGGGATTTCTAATGATGGCATTGTTCACAATAGTCTATGCTGTTGGTGGCAGAGGTTTTCTTAATCTTATTACTGATAATCAGGAGGTAATAGCTGTGGCTATGGATTATTTCTGGTGGGCAGTTCTAATACCTGCTGCCGGCGTAATGGCATTTGTTTATGATGGCATTTTCATAGGAATGACAGCAACTCGCGGCATGCTTGTGTCATCTGTCATATCATCAATAATATTTTTCGTTGCATTTTTCACCTTATTTTATATATATGGCAATAATGCTTTATGGGGAGCCTTTATCCTTTATCTTGCATCAAGAGGATTATTACAATGTATTATTTTGCATAAAATGTAATAAAAATGCACTAAAACAATTGTAAACAATAAAAAAAGATTGCAATTTGATAAATATTATGGCTAATATGTTACAGTTGTGCTTATTTTTTTGTATATTTGCAATCGAATTAATACAAAAAGGTGAATAAAAGATTATGATACTGGATATAGAAATGCTTAGAAGCTTTTATGCTTCATATTCAGAGAATGTGGAAAAAGCTAAAGAAACTATCAAGCGTCCACTTACGTATGCTGAGAAAGTACTTTTTGCTCATTTATACAATCCTGAAGATTTACGTGCTTTTAAACGTGGTGAAGATTATGTTGATTTTCGTCCTAATCGTGTTGCAATGCAAGATGCCACAGCGCAGATGGCATTGCTGCAGTTTATGAATGCAGGAAAGAATAAGGTTGCTGTGCCGGCTAGTGTGCATTGTGATCACTTGATTCGTGCTGATGTCGGTGTAGACAAAGATCTTCCTACAGCTAAAGAAACCAATAGAGAAGTATATGATTTTCTGCAGTCTGTATCTAAAAAATATCATATCGGGTTCTGGGGACCTGGAGCCGGTATCATTCATCAAGTAGTTTTGGAAAATTATGCGTTTCCTGGAGGTATGATGGTTGGAACTGATTCTCATACTCCTAATGCCGGTGGTATGGGTATGGTTGCTGTTGGTGTCGGTGGAGCTGACGCTGTAGATGTTTTGACCGGAGAGCCTTGGGAATTGAAAATGCCTAAACTTATAGGTGTAAAACTTACCGGAAAGCTGAATGGATGGGCAACACCAAAAGATGTGATTCTTGAAATTCTGGGTATCCTTACTGTAAAAGGTGGAACAAACTCTATACTTGAATATTTTGGAGAAGGATTGAAATCTATTTCTACAACAGGTAAGGCTACAATATGTAATATGGGAGCTGAACTTGGCGCAACTTGCAGTATATTTCCGTTTGATGACAATGCTGCCGAATATCTGCGTAAGACAGATAGAGAAGAAATAGCTTCTCTTGCAAAACAAAATGCTAAGAATCTTAAGGCTGATGATGAAGTTTATGTTAATCCGGAAAAGTATTATGATAAGGTAATAGAATTGGATTTGGATAAGATTGAACCTCATCTTAATGGTCCTTTTACTCCGGATGCAGCTACTCCAATTTCTCAGATGAAGACAAAGGGACCTCAGAATGACTATCCTATGACTGTAGAAGTTGGACTTGTTGGAAGTTGCACTAATTCCAGTTATCAGGATTTGGCACGTGCAGCAAGTGTTGCGCGCCAAGCTTATGATAAAGGCATTCAAGTTAAAGCACAACTGATAATAAATCCTGGAAGTGAACAGATAAGGTACACTGCTGAACGTGACGGTATACTAGATGATTTCAAGAAGATTGGAGCTATTATAATGACTAATGCTTGTGGTCCATGTATAGGACAATGGAAACGCCATACTGACGATAATGAAAGAAAAAATTCAATTGTAACATCCTTCAATCGTAACTTCCGTAGACGTGCAGATGGTAATCCTAATACTTTTGCTTTTATTGGCAGTCCGGAACTTACTACAGCATTGGCGATTGCCGGAAGACTAGATTTCAATCCGGCAGTTGATACTTTGCTTGACAAAAATGGAAACAGAGTGAAGTTGGATGAACCTAAGGGTTACACATTCCCTCCAAAGGGATTTGCTGTAGAAGATAAGGGATTCACTGCTCCAGCTGAAAATAACAATAATGTTGAGGTCGTTATTTCTCCAGAAAGTAACCGACTTCAGAAACTGGTACCTTTTGCAGCGTGGAATGGTGACAATTATATGGATATGCCTTTGTTGATAAAGACTCAGGGCAAATGCACCACAGACCATATTTCTATGGCTGGTCCATGGCTTAAGTTTCGTGGTCATTTACAGAATATATCTGACAATTTACTTATGGGTGCTGTTAATTACTTTAATGGAGAAAGTAATAAAGTTAAGGATCAGATTGACGGACAATATAAGGAAGTTTCTTCTGCGGCAAAGGACTATAAGAACAGAGGTCTTAATTCTATTGTTGTTGCAGAAGATAATTATGGAGAGGGTAGTTCCCGTGAGCATGCAGCAATGGAACCAAGATTTCTTAATGTCAAGGTTGTTCTTGCAAAGAGTTTCGCCCGTATACATGAAACCAATCTGAAAAAGCAGGGAATGCTGGCTCTTACTTTTGTTGACAAAAACGATTATGATAAGGTAAAGGAAGATGACCGTATATCTGTGATAGGGCTGAAAGAACTGAAGCCTGGAAGCAAACTTACCGTAGAATTGAATCATAAGGATGGGAGCAAAGATAATTTTTTGGCAGAACATACTTATAATGAAACTCAGATATCATGGTTTAAGGCAGGAAGTGCTCTCAACTATGCTAAGTTGAAAAAGTAAAAATCAAAAATTTTACAAGTTTAATTTAAATGCTCAAGTTATATGAAAAAAGAATATCTAATATATAAGCTGTCTGATGAAGTTAAGGATTCATGTAAAATGCCTCAGGATGCATTCCAAAAATATGGCGTTAAGCGCGGACTTAGAAATGAAGATGGCAGTGGTGTGTTGGTAGGACTTACCAACATTGGAAATGTTGTTGGCTATGAGCGTGATGCAGATGGAAAGTTACAGCCATGTCCAGGTAAACTGTTTTATCGCGGATATGAGCTTGATGATCTTGTAACTCCATTGTTAAAGGAAAATCGTTTTGGCTTTGAAGAAATAGCTTTTTTGATTCTTTCAGGTAAACTTCCTGATAATGAGGAATTGTCGGCTTTCCGAGAGTTACTTAATGATAATATGCCTCTTGATCATCGCACAATAACGCATATAATAGATCTTGAAGGAAGTAATATTATGAATATTCTGGCGAGATGTGTACTTGAAATGTATACTTTCGATCCTAATCCTGATGATATCAGTAGAGATAATCTTATGCGTCAGAGTATAGAACTGATAGCAAAATTCCCTACTATTATTGCGTATGCATATAATATTTATCGACATAGTGTTCAAGGCAGAAGTCTGCATATACGCTATCCGCATGAGAATTTGTCTATTGCAGAGAATTTCCTTTATATGATTAAGCATGATAATTATACAGAGCTTGATGCACGTACATTGGATTTACTTCTGATTATTCAGGCTGAACATGGTGGTGGTAACAACTCTACTTTCACTGTTCGTGTAACATCATCAACCCGTACGGATACATATTCCAGCATTGCTGCAGGCATTGGTTCTCTTAAAGGTCCTTTGCATGGTGGTGCTAATATTAAGGTTATCAATATGTTTCATCATTTGAAGGAACATATCGTTGACTGGAAAAATATAGATGAAATAGATACATATCTTAATCGTATGCTTAATAAAGAGGCATACGATAATACAGGTTTGATTTACGGAATAGGACATGCTGTTTATACAATGAGCGATCCACGTGCTGTAGAATTAAAGAAATTGGCAGGAGAATTGGCTAAAGAAAAGGGAAGGGTAGAAGAATATGAATTTCTTACGTTGTTGGAAAAGGAAGGAATCAAATGTCTTACTGCTTTCCGTAAAAGTACGAAGCCTGCTTGTGCTAATCTTGATTTCTATTCAGGTTTCATATATGAGATGATAGGATTGCCTCAGGAAATTTATACTCCTATATTTGCAATGGCGCGTATTGTCGGTTGGACAGCCCATCGTATAGAGGAACTTAATTTTGAGGGACGCAGAATAATCCGACCTGCATATAAAAATATTCTTGATGCAAAAGAATATGTTCCAATAAGTAAGAGATAATAAGCAAAACTTAACCACTTATATATTATAAACAAAAAACCCGATGCAATCTTTTGGATTAAGCATCGGGTTTATCTTTTCAATTTCTTTTATAAAGCTTCATCTTCCGGTTGTTCAGGCTTTGACCTTTTGTCAGATTTCTTGAAATGCCTGCCGTTTTTTAACCATTCAGTCTTACGTCTTTCGTAATCTTCACGATGGCGTTCTAAAAAATTATCTGCCATTATTTGAATCTACTATATATGACACTTATTTTCAATTTTGTGTCTCCACCTACAAGTTTCGTACTCGTGAGTGACATGTCATGATAGACACCGCTTAGAACACTGGAAGAACTTACTGTTATATATGAAGTGGTTATAGGAATTATGACCACCTTGTTCCAATTATCATCAGTTGTAGTTCCATTTTTTTTGTCTTCATACATAGATTTAACCAAAGAGCCAATATTGTGGAAGGTATATGTATTTCCACTTTTGGTTGCTATGAAAGATGTTTTGTAGTCTGCAATCTTTCCTTCTGAGAAAAAAGACTTGATTTTACTCAGAGGAATCATAAGCAGAGTACTTGGTACACCTAAAGTATACTCGCTGTTGGAAGTATTGTTTATTCTCTGCAATACAACTTGTGCGGAGTTAATACTATCAGTGGTATGTCCATTCATAATATCTTCTACAGGAAGAGTCATCTCTGTAAATATCCCGGCTGGAGTTTTAAGATATGTGCAACTGTTGTCATTTACCATTTTCTGGATGGTGCTGTTGTCATTTTCAGTTTTAGTTGTCTGCATAACCTCACCTGTACCGGCAAATTGAGTATACGTAATGTATGTGGTATCATTGGAAGTATACCTGTACCATAGATTCAATTGAGAACTGAATATCTTCGCCATGGAACCTAAACCTCCGGTAGACTTGAAATAGAACCCGGGTACGACATTGTGTATAAAGTTATATGAATTTTTGAAGTATTCAGGATGAGTATAATAATTTTGAAAAATGTACGTACCGAAGTTTTTGTATTCATTTCCGTCTTTATCAGTATACTTTTCATTGAGAGGAATTTTTATGCTCTTGGTATAGCTACTACTCCACCGTATGCTGTCTCTTACAGAATAGTCAGTTAGAGTATATACTTTACTCTTCTTTATGCCGCCAGTTCTGATATATCCCTTTTCCTGAGGATCAAAATTAGAATAATAGCTACCGTCTTCTACCGGTTTACCCAATTCGTATGCCGTCACTTTCATATTCTGAAGAGAATCTCCTTGAAAATCATCAAAATACAGACGAAGTTCACATGAATCTGCAATAACTTTACCGTCAACTTTGCTGATTATACTGTCACTAGAAGGAAAAAGACTACCCTCCACAGGATCCTCCAGAGCATTGAACTGAGTCATAAAATGACTTGTAATATATGCTCCGGTTTCAGGATCACGCATTTTCCCCAGATATCCGGTTGTGTTACGTGCCAATACAGAATCAACAGCAATACTGCGTGTTGTAACTGTGAATGTGTCTGTTGATATAGTAAGTTTATCAACATTATCTATCAAGGATGTTCCTACCTCATTTGTATTATCATCACAAGATGCGAAAACAAGAGAAGCAAGTATTACACTTGCAAATAATTTCAGTTTCATTTAATAATATTCTATTGAAGTTTATAGTTATTCAACATCAGGGCATATTTTATCATAGAAATCTTTGTATGCTTTAAAGAAGTCTTCGCCTGGATATTTTAAAATATTTTGTTTCTTTTCAAATGCATATTTTTGCAATTCACTGTTTACCGTTTTATTGGCTTCTATGATTCCGTCACTATAATCAATTGCCATTTTTCCGAGTTCAATGAAATCAAAATTGGCATTATAATTTTTCAGCAAATCAGTCTTTGCTTCACGGAAAGCTACTACATTCTTAAAATTCTCCCCTAAATCACCTCTCAGCTGATCTTCGAATAAAGACGTAACAACCTTTGTGTTCGCAAATGAAGGTTCTTCGTGATAAGCTGTTTTAATATAAAGAGGTATTACGGCACTCATCCATCCCTGACAATGTATAATATCAGGAATCCATCTTAGTTTTTTCACTGTTTCCAATACGCCACGAGCGAAGAAAACAGCTCTTTCACCATTATCAGGATATTCTTCACCTGCTTCGTCTACCCCCATTTGGCGCTTAGTGAAATAATCGTCATTATCTATAAAGTAAACCTGTATTCTAGATTGTGGTATTGAAGCTACTTTGATTATTAAAGGATGGTCTGTTTCATCAATTATAAGGTTCATTCCGGAAAGTCTGATTACTTCGTGTAACTGACCTCTTCTTTCATTTATGTTGCCCCATTTAGGCATAAATGTGCGGATTTCGAATCCGGATTCCTGTGCTTTTTGTGGTAAATCTCTCCCCATAACAGACATTTCTGTCTCTGGAACGTATGGAGTAATCTCCTGGTTGATGAATAATACTTTCTTTGCCATTTGTATATTTTCAAATTTGAATAGTGCAAAGGTACAAAAAAATATCCGGTTTTCTCCCAAATAACACTTAAAACACGAAAAAGTTGAGCTCATTTGGCATATTTTTAAAAATATTCTTTCTTATTTAAGAAAAAAGTTGTTATTTTGCATTCCAATTGGAATTAATGCGTAATGAAAGTTTTTGATAAGATTGTAGATCTGCAAAACGAACTCTTTGATGTTCGCAAGCAAGGTAAAGAAATTGGATTGGTGCCAACTATGGGTGCTCTTCATGAGGGACATGCATCTCTTGTTAAGCGTAGTGTAAAAGAAAATGGAGTTACAGTTGTTTCTGTATTCCTTAATCCTACTCAGTTTAACGACAAAGGAGATTTGGACAGATATCCTCGTACACTTGATGCTGACTGCAAGCTGCTTGAAAGTTGTGGGGCTGATTATGTTTTTGCACCGTCTGTAAAAGAAGTATATCCAACTCCTGATAACCGTCACTTTGAGTTTCCTCCTGTAACAACAGTTATGGAAGGTGCCAAGCGTCCTGGTCATTTCAATGGAGTATGTCAGGTGGTAAGTCGTCTTTTTTATATTGTAAAGCCTGACAGAGCTTATTTTGGAGAAAAGGACTGGCAGCAAATTGCTGTAATCAAGCAGTTGGTTAAATTCCTCGATTTGAATATAAAGATAGTTGAATGTCCTATAATACGTGATGAGGATGGACTTGCAAAGAGTAGTCGCAATTCTCTTCTTTCTGATGATGAAAGAAATAATATAGCCCCTGCCATATTCAAAGCATTGAAGGCGAGTGTAGACTATGCAAAAAAACATACAGTTCAGGAAACTCATGACAAGGTTGTTGCTGATATAAATGCCGTTGACGGGCTGGAAGTGGAATACTTCCAAATTGTGGATGGTGACACATTGCAGGATGTTGCTTCATGGGATGACAGTCCTTATATTGTCGGATGCATTACTGTATATTGCGGTAAAACGCCAATCCGTCTGATTGATCATATTAAATATAAAGAATAAAATAGTCTTATGCAAATACAAGTATTAAAGAGCAAGTTGCATTGTGTGAAGGTTACTGAGGCTAATCTTAACTATATGGGCAGCATTACTATAGATGAAAATCTTATGGATGCGGCAAATATGATTGCAGGTGAAAAAGTTCAAATTGTAGACAACAACAATGGCGAACGCTTTGAGACTTATATTATAAAAGGTGAGCGTGGCAGTGGCTGCATTTGCCTTAATGGTGCTGCTGCGCGCAAAGTCCAGATAGATGACATTGTAATTATTATATCCTATGCTTTGATGGATTTTGAGGAAGCTAAAGTTTTCAAACCTACAGTAGTATTTCCCAAAGAAGGTAATAAGCTATAATAAATCTTTTATATAAAAAATAAAGGCTGCCGGATTTTTTTAATCTTGCAGCCTTTATTTTTATGGAACAAAGTCCTTCTGTTTTATTCAATAACAACCAAAGCGTCTTCTTCCATAACGCTCTGTCCCTGTTTTACGCATATAGCCGTTACTTTTCCAGCTTTTTCAGCTTCGATGTTGTTCTGCATCTTCATAGCTTCCAACACGACAACAGTATCACCGACCTTGACTTCCTGACCAACAACAACATTGATGCTTGTGATAGTTCCAGGCAGAGGAGCCTTTACTGCATTGTTGGTGTTTACGTTTGTGGCAGGAGTAGCTTCGTCATCAGAAGCGGCAGCAGGTTTGCCCAATACCACTTTTTTCTTTTCCGGCTCAGCCTCTTTTTCCATCTGTACCTTATAGCCTTCACCGTTAACAGTGACGTCAGCTACATTATTTTCATCTATTTCACCGATAGCAACCTTATATTCTTTGCCGTCAATAGTATATTTGAATTCTTTCATAATTCTTTTATGTTATGGTTTCTTTGTTAAAGAAAGGAACTTGGCATTCCACAATGTCTGTTTAGGCTTAATAGTGATGATGCCACTCTCCTTGTCGTGAACGTTATTGCCCTGAAACTCATATAGAGCCATGGCAATAGCAGCCTGTATATTTTTATCCATAATTTTATTTTCTTTTACTCATAAATTACATTGGCATACAACCATGTTTCTTTGCCGGCAGGCTCTGGCGCTTTGTTGCCAACTGAGCTAAACCGCGGCAGATACGGAAACGTGTATTACGAGGTTCTATAACATCATCAATATAACCGAATTGGGCAGCCTGATAAGGATTTGCAAAAGCCTCAGTGTATTCTTCTTCCTTTTCTGCAAGGAATGCTTTCACGTCTCCGCCTTCTTCCTTTACCTTCTTTGCCTCTTTGCCACAGAGAATTGCGACAGCACCACTTGCTCCCATTACTGCAATCTCTGATGTAGGCCATGCAAAGTTAAGGTCAGCACGCAACTGCTTGCATCCCATCACAATATGACTTCCACCATAGCTCTTACGCAGCGTGATGGTAATCTTAGGCACAGTGGCTTCACCGTATGCATATAGCAACTGGGCTCCGTGCTGAATAACAGCATTATATTCCTGACCTGTACCAGGAAGGAATCCAGGAACATCTACCAGTGAAACGATAGGAATATTGAAAGCATCGCAGAAACGTACAAAGCGTGCGCCTTTTCTACTTGCATTTACATCTAGCACTCCGGCGTATGCAGAAGGTTGATTGGCAACAATACCTACACTCTGACCATTGAAACGAGCGAAACCTGTAATAATGTTCTTGGCAAATTTAGGTTGAACTTCAAAGAATTCACCGTTGTCTGTTACCTCAGCAATAACCTTATACATATCGTATGCCTTGTTAGGGTCTTCCGGCAGAATTTCATTCAATAAATCACTCTTGCGGTCAATAGGGTCTTCACATTCTATACGAGGTGCGTTTTCCGTATTGTTAGAAGGAATGTAAGAGAGCAATGATTTAATCAGTTCCATACATTCTTCTTCTGTCTTTGCCGTGAAATGGGTAACACCACTCTTTGTAGCATGTACGCTGGCACCACCAAGGTGTTCTGCATCTATATCTTCACCTGTTACGGTCTTTACTACTTTCGGTCCTGTAAGGAACATATATGATGTGCCTTCTGTCATAACAATAAAGTCTGTTAGGGCAGGAGAGTACACTGCACCACCGGCACACGGCCCCATGATAGCACTTATCTGAGGAATGACACCACTTGCGAGAATATTGCGTTCAAAAATCTCACCATAACCTGCCAATGCAGAAATGCCTTCCTGAATACGTGCGCCACCTGAATCGTTCATGCAAATAACAGGGGCTCCCATGGTCATAGCCATATCCATAACCTTGCATATCTTCTGAGCCATAGTCTCAGAAAGAGAACCGCCGTTTACGGTAAAGTCCTGAGCATAAACGTATACCAGTCTGCCGCCTATAGTGGCACTTCCGGCAACAACACCGTCACCGAGAAATTGTTTTTTCTCCATGCCGAAATTGTGACAACGATGCAATTTGAACATATCATATTCTTCAAAACTGCCATTGTCTACCAACATGTCTATACGTTCACGAGCAGTGTATTTGCCACGTGCGTGCTGTTTGTCAATGGCTTTTTCACCACCGCCAATACGAGCCTGCTCACGCTTTTCTATCAGCTGCTTGATTTTTTCTACTTGCTTAGTCATAATATCTTTATTTGATTTTGTTCTGATTTCAAGGTGCAAAGGTACTAATAATTATCGTAACATGGAAAATATTATTTGTAAATAATGCAAAAAGACCGGAGACTACATACTCCGGTCTTTTATAAATAAAAAAACAAACAAGTTTGTTAATATTTTCTCAATGCAGCAAGAAGTTTTTGATTCTCAGTTTTTGTACCTATTGTTATTCTCAAGCAATTGCCACATAGTCTTATTTTTGTGCGGTTTCTTACTATTATTCCCTGTTTCACAAGATAGTCGTAAATTCCCTTTGCGTCAGTCATCTTTGCCAGAAAGAAATTTGCATCCGTAGGATAAACTTTCTCACATATAGGCAATTCTGTAAAAGATTTCATTACATTGGTACGCTCCTGCAATATTATGTTTACCCATTTCTCTACAGAATATGAATCGCTGAGAGCTTCCAAAGCCTGTTTCTGTGCCAGAAGGTTAATATTGTAAGGGTATTTCACCTTATTAAAAAATCCTATGATTTCTTCATTGGCAAAAGCCATTCCCATTCTTATAGCTGCGCATCCCCAAGCTTTGCTCATTGTATTCAGCACTATCATGTTAGGATGCAGTTTCAATTCTGAGCGCAGTGGCGTTTCTGCGGCAAAATCGCTATATGCCTCATCAACGATTACGATACCCTGGAATTTATCAAGCACTTCTTCTATCGCGTCTCTGTTTATCAGATTTCCTGAAGGATTGTTAGGGCTGCAAAGCCATATAATCTTTGTATTTTCATCTGTTGCGTCAAGCAATTTCTGTGCAGTAACCTGAAAATTATCATCAAGCAATACAGGGCGGTATTCAATGTCGTTGATGTCCGCGCTCACTTTATACATTCCGTATGTAGGCTCAATTGCCACAACGTTGTCTTTTCCAGGATTGCAGAATATACGATAAGACAAGTCTATAGCCTCATCACTACCATTGCCCAGAAATATGTTTTCTGCAGGCACACCCTTGATTTTACTCAGTTTGGCTTTCACTTCTCTCTGCAACGGGTCAGGGTAGCGGTTGAAAGGCTTATTGTATGGATTTTCGTTTGCGTCAAGGAATACGTGAGCTTCATGTCCGGAATATTCATTTCGTGCACTGCTGTATGGAGCAAGATTCCATATATTATCCCTGCAAAGTTCTTTTAGTTCTTTCATCTTTGTCATTCTTTAGAATTTATACGTACGCGCATTGCATTTGCGTGAGCTTCCAACTGCTCGTTTTCAGCCATTGTTACTACTGCTTTTCCTATAGATTCAATACCTTCACGTGTTAGGTGCTGGAAGGTTATTTTTCGGTTATAACTGTCCAGATTCACACCATTGTATGCCAGAGCATAACCGTGAGTAGGCAGAGTGTGATTTGTTCCGCTGGCATAATCACCGGCACTTTCGCATGCATATTTGCCCATGAACACACTTCCTGCATTTGTCACTTTCTCTGCCAGCTGCTCATAGTTGTCAGTAGCCAGAATCAAGTGCTCTGGGGCGTAAGTGTTGCTCAGTTCCATAGCTTCGTTATAGTCTTTCACCAACACCAGTTTAGAATTTTCAAGAGTCTTTGCTGCTATTTCCTTGCGTGGCAGAACGTTGAGTTGTTTTTCAACTTCATCCTTCACTTCGTTCAGAATATTTTCAGACGTAGTGATTAAAATCACTTGTGAGTCTGTGCCGTGTTCTGCCTGACTGAGCAAATCTGCTGCCACGAATACGGGATTACTGTTTTCATCTGCAATCACGCATACTTCAGACGGTCCTGCTGGCATGTCAATGGCGACATCATGCAGACTTACATGTTGCTTTGCAGCCATGACGTATTGATTTCCCGGACCAAATATCTTGTAAGTTTTTGGAACACTCTCTGTACCGTATGCCATGGCACCGATAGCCTGAACTCCGCCAGCCTTGAATATCCTGCTTACACCTGCTATTTTTGCTGCCATCAATATTGCCGGATTCACCTTGCCCTCTCTGTTTGGAGGAGTGCATAGTATGATTTCTCCGCAACCGGCTATCTTAGCCGGAGTGGCAAGCATCAGCACGGTGGAAAAGAGTGGGGCTGTGCCACCGGGAATATACAGTCCTACTTTTTCTATAGGAACGCTTCTCTGCCAGCAGGTCACACCCTTGACGGTCTCCACTTTCAAAGGCTCAAATTTCTGTGCCTTATGAAATTCAGCGATATTATGATGAGCAAGCATCAGCGCATCTTTCAGATCTTGAGATATCAGCTTTTCAGCTTCATTTATCTCGCTCTCGCTTACGGCAAGATTATCCAGATGCGCATGATCGAATTTCTCCTCATAACGTTTCACGGCTTCGTCACCGTTGTTTTTCACGTCATTAAGAACGCCCTCTACCGTGGCGTTCAGCTGAGAAACGTCGAGATGCGGGCGCTTCACAATGTCGCTCCAGATGGAGCGTGCAGGATATTTTATTATATTCATAAATATGTAGTAAATTAATTGCCAATTTGTCTTTGTTGGCAATTACACTTAAAGTATCATCTTTTCTATTGGCGTAACCAGAATGCCCTGAGCACCTAGTTCTTTCAACTTGCCTATTATCTCCCAGAATCTCTTCTCGTCAAGCACCGTATGGATTGAACACCAGTTGTCATCAGCGAGCGGAATTATAGTAGGGCTCTTGATTCCAGGCAAAACAGCGGTAATTTCTTTTATCTTGTCTTTTGGAGCATTCATCATGACATATTTCTTGTCTTGTGCAGAGCGTACAGCCTCAAAGCGGAAAAGCATTTCGTTCAGCACTTTGTGCTTGTCGTCGTCCATGTTCCAGTTTCCAATGAGCAGAGCTTCACTCTTGGTCACAACTTCCACTTCACGCAAATTATTGCTTACGAGAGTACTTCCTGAACTAACAATATCAAATATGCCATCAGCAAGTCCTATACCCGGACTTATTTCCACGCTTCCTGTGATTACGTGAATATCAGCATTGATATTGTTTTTCTTCATGTATCCACGAAGAATGTTAGGATAACTTGTTGCTATCTTCTTACCGTTGAACCACTGTGGTCCATTATAGTTTATTTCTTTTGGAATAGCCAGTGAAAGACGACATTTGCTAAATCCCAAACGGCTTATAATCTGAGCGTTTTCGTTGCGCTCGATAAATTCATTTTCACCAACAATACCTATGTCGGCAACTCCATTGGCTACACTCTGTGGTATATCGTCATCTCTCAGATAGAGCACTTCCAAAGGGAAGTTGGTTGACTGCACCAGCAGAGTCCTCTTGCTTGCGCTTACTTTAATGTCTGCTTCGGCAAGCAAATTCATTGTGTCGTCAAACAGGCGACCCTTAGATTGTACTGCAATACGTAACATATAAATTCTAATTTTCTTAAAAATGCTTTGCAAAAATACGAATTTCTAAGGATATCTGCAAATAAAGTTGTAATTTTGTGCCCAATTATGGCCCTATTACTTGTAGTATGGGCTTTTTATAATAACTTTATGCGATATTTTTTCTGCGCTATATATATATTAATATGTATCAGTTCCTTTTCTTCATGTTCTGAAAAAAAACAAACTGAATATACACCCTGGGGGGAAACTGTCAATGAGGACAGTGTTCCGGTGGGCAATAAATTCACACTTTCAGACATTGTAAGCAATGGCGAACTCATAATGCTTACGCTTTCGGGACCTGAAACTTATTACGATTACCATGGTCACGGTATGGGACTGCAATACCTGCTGTGCGAAAGGTTTGCCCAGAAAATAGGTGTCTCACTTCGTGTGGAAGTCTGTAAGGATACAGCGGAAATAGTGAGACGCCTTAAAGCCGGTGATGCTGATGTGGCGGCCTTTATGTTGCCGCGTAACATAAAGGGACTAGATTATTGTGGTGCACGCGTAGACTCTCTCAAAACTCAGTGGGCTGTGCAATATGGCAACACAGAACTTGCTGATTCTCTTGACTCATGGTTCAAGCCCCGTATGATAGCGGATATGCGCAAGGAAGAATCCTTCTTGTTGTCCACTCGCAGTATCACCCGTCATGTATATTCCCCAATGCTTAACCGTAAAAATGGAATCATATCCAAATGGGATAGTTACTTCATGCAGTATTCTCCTCTGTGCCGTTGGGATTGGCGGCTCATGGCAGCACAATGCTATCAGGAATCTACTTTTGACCCTCAGGCACATTCGTGGGCAGGAGCTTGCGGACTGATGCAGATTATGCCGTCAACGGCAGATCATATTGGGTTACCTCGCGGAGATATGTATAATCCCGAAAAGAATATAGCCGGCGCTGCCAAATATATCAGGGAACTGCAGGGGCATTTCAGTGATGTGCAGAACCGTATGGAACAGAGCTATTTTGTTTTAGCTGCCTATAACGGAGGTTTTTATCATGTACGCGATGCGATGGCTCTGGCTCATAAATACGGCAAGGATTCATATAGATGGAGTGATGTGAGAGAGTATATTCTGAAACTCAGCAGTCCGGCTTATTATAATGATGCTGTTGTCAGACATGGATATATGCGTGGTTCAGAAACTGTAGATTATGTAGACCGTATTAGAATACGCTGGTCTCAATATCGTGGTTCGGCTCATTCCGGTAGCATCGGTGGAAGTGTTGACATGGGGGGAATGATGCCGTCAAAGGCAAGACGCAAAAACAGATATAGAATTTAAAAATAATGGGAATATGCAATGTTGAATATCATTGCACGTTTTTTCAGAACAATACAATGGCTGTGCATTCGTTGTATTTATACTGGATACTCGTAGTCTTTATACTATATATTGACAATACAAAGGCTTTAGACAACGAGTACAGAAATTAAATATGATTTTCTGTACTTTTAATTTGAGAAACCAATACGCTATCCTAAATAAGACAAAACACCAAATTGATTGCAATTTTAGTTCAAAAATAGCATCATTTTATACGTTGATTTATCAAACATTGATAATTTGATGCGAAAAAACACCATAAATAGCATGCCAAATTCGATAAAAACGCTATAAAAACAGTAAAAAATGTCGTTTTTGCCCCTTTATCTGTCATCTGTCATAGTATCTGTCATCGTCTGGAACGCCTATAAACACAGGGGAAGTGTAGCAATTTATGACAGATGACAGATAAAAAGAAGAAAAAACTTCTAGATAGCATTTTAATTCTGTCTGTGGCTATTCCTTATATAATACCAAAACGGACCAAACTCAATATTTAAAGTTTAGCCCGTTCTGACATATAAAGTTCCGTTATTTATAATTCCAATTAATAAGCACTTTTGAATTCTTCCAAGAATCTTGTGTCATTTTCAGAGAACATACGTAAATCACTAACTCTGTATTTCAAGTTGGTGATGCGTTCCACACCCATACCAAAAGCATATCCTGTATATTCATTGCTGTCTATACCGCAGGCTTCAAGCACATTTGGGTCTACCATTCCACATCCAAGAATTTCTACCCATCCTGTGTGTTTGCAGAATCCACAACCCTTGCCGCCGCAGATATGGCATGAGATGTCCATTTCGGCACTTGGCTCAGTGAAAGGGAAGTAACTTGGACGAAGACGAATCTTAGTGTCCGGACCGAACATTTCACGGGCAAAAGTGAGAAGCACCTGTTTTAAGTCAGTGAAACTTACATTCTTGTCTACATATAATCCTTCTACCTGATGGAAGAAGCAGTGCGCACGGGCACTGATAGCCTCATTGCGATATACACGACCTGGGCAGAGAATACGGAAAGGAGGTTTGTGATTCTCCATATAATGGCTCTGGTCACCGCTGGTATGACTTCTAAGAAGTATATTCTTTGTAACGTCATTTGGATTGCTCTGCTCTATGAAAAATGTGTCCTGCATATCACGTGCCGGATGATCTGCTGCAAAATTCAGCTTGGTGAATACATGCAGGTCATCATCTATTTCCGGACCGTCGGCAAGAACAAAGCCCATACGCTGGAAAATATCAACTATCTCATTTTTCACTATTGTGAGCGGATGGCGGGTTCCTAAACTTATAGGAGAAGCAGTGCGGGTTAGATCAATGTCATCACTCTGGACTCCATTTTCTGCAAGTTCTTCGCGCAAACCGCTTATCTTTTCATTAGCAGCCTGTTTTAACTCATTGATTTTGATGCCGACAGCTTTTTTCTGATCGGCAGCCACATTACGGAAATCAGCCATAAGGGCATTGATTTCACCTTTTTTACTAAGGTACTTAAGTCTGAGCTGTTCAACTTCTTCGGCATTTTTTGCCGAAAGAGCACTGACATCCTTAAGCATAGATTCTATCTTTTCCAGTAACATATTTATAAAAACGTTTTTGTCTTTTCGAAAATCAAGTGCAAAGATAATAATTTTTATCAAAAATATATCATTCGAAAATAATATTTTCACGTTCTATCACTTTTTTTCTTATTATTATATTGTCACAATAGAAAAAAGTTGTACTTTTGCATTGAAATTTGAGAGAGCCCTATTTTCATAGTTGGACATAGACATATTGGAATATGAGAAAGTTTATATTTTTGTTCTTTACCGTTTGGGTGTTCTTTACGGTCTGTTTTTCTACGGCAGGATGTACTGACAAAAAACCTTCGGCAAATGCTGACAGCATAGCTTCGGACACAACAGACACAGCTTCTACGGCAGTTGATACTTTAGAAAGTGTAATTGCTGAGACTCCAATGCCAAAGGCTGCAGACGAACTGTTTGATGATTTTTTCTTTAATTTTGCTGCCAATAGAAAACTACAGTTGAAGCGCATACATTTTCCTCTGCCTGTGTACAGGCATGGCAAAATAACCAAACATATAGAAAGACTGCATTGGAAAACTGATTATTTCTTCATGCGGCAGGATTTCTATACGCTTATCTTTGACAATATGAGGCAGATGAATGTTGTTAAGGATACAACCATAGACCATGTTGTGGTGGAAAAAGTGTATTTTAAAACCAGAACTGTCAAGCAGTATCTTTTCAACCGTATAAGCGGTGAATGGCTGCTTACTTCAATAAACTACAAGCCGCTGTATAAAAACAAAAATGCTTCTTTCCTTAAGTTCTATCAACACTTTGCGTCTGATTCAGCTTTTCAGGCCAGAAGCGTGAATGACCCTTTGGCTTTTTCAGGTCCTGACCCGGATAATGATTTCGGAACAATGACCGGAACCTTGGCACCAGAGCAATGGTCTTCATTTGCACCGGAACTGCCACACGGATTTATCTATAATATAATATACGGACAGAAATATACAGAGAGCAATCTAAAGATATTCGTTATACGCGGTATTGCAAATGGTCTGGAAACAGAACTTACTTTCCGTTGCAGGAACGGTAAGTGGAAACTTGTAAAATTGTCTATGTAAATAAGGAGTAGTCTTATGAAAGATTTAAATAATTTCAGTCTTCTGAATTATAACACATTTGGCATTGATGCAGAATGTAACAGATTTATTGAGTATTCTTCTGTTGAGGAAGCCCGACAGATTGCAGGTATGCTTGGGGACTCTGATTTCCCTCTGCTAATAATAGGTGGCGGAAGTAATCTTTTACTTAAAGGCAATTATCCTCATACTGTGATTCATTCTGCTGTAAAAGGGATATGTTGCCGAGATGTCGCCGGGACTGATTTTACAGATGTAATCTGTGGTTCAGGTGAAGTATTTGATGATGTTGCAGCATACTGCGTAGAGCATGACTACCATGGAATTGAGAATCTGTCTCTTATCCCAGGAGAGGTCGGTGCCAGTGCTGTGCAGAATATTGGGGCTTATGGAGCAGAAGCCGGAGACATTATTTATAATGTTGAAGCGGTGGAAATAAGTACAGGCAATGTAGTTTCTCTTGATAATGAAGATTGCTCGTATAGTTATCGACAGAGTAAGTTCAAACATGAATGGAGAGACCGTTATCTTATCACCCATGTGACATACAGACTGACAAAGGCTTTTGTGCCGAAATTGGATTATGGCAATATTAAAGCAAAACTTGAAGAAAAGAAAATAAAAGTTCCAACAGCATCTGAATTACGAAATGTGATTATAGAAATACGTAAAGCTAAACTTCCTGATCCAAAAGTAACAGGCAATGCCGGAAGTTTTTTCATAAACCCGGTTGTAGACAAGTGTGTTTATGATGCTTTGGCTGCAAAATATCCGAATATGCCACATTATACTATAGATGACTCACATGAAAAAATTCCTGCCGGCTGGATGATAGACAAATGCGGCTGGAAAGGCAAAAACCTTGGACGAGCCGGAGTGCACGACAAGCAAGCTTTGGTTTTAGTGAATCTGGGCGGAGCTGTGGGTGCAGATATTATCCGACTTTGTGAAACCGTGAGAAATGACGTTAAAAAGAAGTTTGGTATAGACATTTATCCGGAGGTGAATATAAGATGATAGAAGGCAAAAACAACGGACATCTTAAAATAACACTTTTGGGAACGGGGACATCTCAAGGGGTCCCTGTGCTTGGATGTACGTGCAAAGTATGTCAAAGTAAAAATCCGCGTGACAACAGGCTGCGCACTTCTGCACTTGTTGAAAGTGCGACCACATGCATATTGATAGATTGCGGTCCTGATTTCAGACAACAAATGCTTCGCAGGAAATTCAGCAGACTGGATGGTGTTCTTGTTACCCACGTGCATTATGATCATGTTGCCGGCATGGACGATTTGCGCCCTTTTTGTTATAAATATGGAGACGTGGATATATATGGAGATAAAACCGTTGTTGAAACTCTGCCGGTTACAATGCCATATTGTTTTCCTGCCGACATCGAAAATCTGTATCCGGGAGTGCCAAAATTGAATCTTCACAGAATAGAAGCTCATCAGATGTTGCATATCGGTGATATAGACGTGATGCCCATACGAGTGATACATGATAGAATGCCCATTCTCGGCTATCGTTTTGGAAAGTTGGCTTATATTACAGATATGAAATCAATTCCGGAAACAGAATATGAATATCTTGATGGTGTAGAAGTTTTAGTGGTGAATGCTCTGCGATTTGAGAAACCTCACCATAGCCATCAGTTGGTGGCAGATGCGATAGAGTTTTCACGACGCATAGGTGCCAGACATACATCTCTTATTCATGTAACCCATGATATAGGTTTTCACGATGAAGCTAATTCAAAATTGCCAGAAGGATTTGAATTTGGATTTGACGGTGAAGAAATAATAATATAAAAGTATATAAGTAAAGTTAAGCATATTTGAAAATAAATTCTTAACTTTGCATCCGCAATTGGTTCACAGCGATGTGATTAAAGGGGAATCAGGTGAAAGTCCTGAACAGTCCCGCTGCTGTAAATCGTCCTTATAAGGTGCCAAATATATGCCACTGCGTTCTGCGGGAAGGCTTTTGGCTACAGGCGATGAAGTCAGAAGACCTGCCATTTGTGAGTATATTAGGTTTCTAGTCCCGAGGAGGACTTTATAACAAATGAATTTGATAATAGACTATAAGATTATGTCGGCAAAAAATCTATTTGCCGGAATGTTGTGCTTGTTGCCGGTAGCGGCATCAGCGCAGCAGGAAGACTCTATTCCTGTTGTTGAAGTGTTGTCGTCTGTACAATGTCAGGCAGTGGTTTCTTCTGTACCTATGCAGTTGTTGGGACGAAATGAAATACTTAAACTTGGAGTTGCTGATATTTCAGATGCACTCCGCAGGTTACCGGGAATTACATTGCGGGATTACGGTGGAGCCGGTGGAATGAAAACGGTAAGCGTGCGGGGACTGGGAGCGCAGCATACCGGTGTATGTTATGATGGCATATTACTTTCTGACTGTCAGAGTGGAGAAATTGATGTTGCCAGATATTCTCTGGAAAATGTAGATGCCCTAAGACTTATCATCGGCGACAATGATGACATCTTTACTACAGCCAAAAATGCAGGTTATGCATCAATTTTAGATATAAACACACTCCGTATTCCTGATGCTGATATTCATCCACATGCCACATTGCAGATGAAATTGGGGTCATTCGGATATGCCTGTCCATATCTGCGCTTTGAACAGAATATTTCAGAGAATTTTGGAATATCAGCAATGGGAGAATATACATACGCTGAGAATAACTATCCGTATACCATTGAGAATGGAAATACACACACCAGTGACTATAGGAAAAACAGCCGTATGAATTCCGGACATGGAGAACTTAATTTTATATGGAATGCAAATAGACAACAGTTGAACGGTAAATTGTATTACTATGATAATGACCGTCTGTTGCCGGGAATAGTGAGGTATTATACCAATGATAATAAGGAAAAACTGCACGATAAAAATGCCTTTGCCCAATTAGGATACACGGTGAGTCCGTTTCATGATTTTGCTATACGATGGAAAGGAAAATTCAATTGGGCTGAATCTGTTTATGTGGACGGTAATTATGCTGACGGCATAAATGATGCCAACTATTGGCAAAGGGAATATTATACGTCATTGGCTTTTCTGTATACTATGAAGAGCTTTGCATTTGACTATTCGGCAGATTATTCTTACAATAATTTTAATAGCAGCAAAAATTTATATGGCCGTCCTTATCGTAGAACCATATTGCAGACATTAACTGCCAAATATGCAGCACCGCGTATAACGATTATGACAAGACTTCTCCATTCTCTTTATTTTAACTATAATGATAGTGGCAATAAAGCTGAGAATCTGCGCAAACTGTCACCGTCTGTTTCAATAATTTACAGATTATTGCCGAAGCATGACCTGTATATTCGTGCATCATATAAAAATATATTCCGTTCTCCAAATTTCAATGAAAGCTATTATTTTCATTATGGCAGCACGGACTTAAAGCCGGAAATAGCAGACCAGTATAATGTAGGAGTTACATACCGAAGACTTACATCTATGGGGGCGTGGCAATTCACTCTTGACGGATACTTGAATCATGTGAAAGACAAAATAGTAGCAGTACCTTATAATATGTTTATATGGACAAATATAAATGTAGGTCGTGTCATAGCAACAGGCTTTGACTTTTCCGGAAAAGTGAGCAGAAAGATAGCTAAAGGTCATGAAATTCTAACTTCAATGAGTTATAGTTTTATGCGTGCAGAAAATCGTACCAATCGTGAGTCTGACTATTATGGTTATCAGATAGCCTACACTCCTGAACATTCCGGTTCTTTAGCTGTGGGCTGGCAGAATCCTTGGGCTAATGTCAGCATAAATGCTGATGGGCAGAGCAGCCGTTGGGCTACCAATAATCATTATCAGAGTACCGATATAGATGGATATATAGAATTAGGTGCTTCTGTCTATCGACAGTTTCGTATAAAGAAGGGTTTAATGGAACTCCGTCTTGATGGAAAAAACCTTCTGAATAAGCAATATGAGATTGTAGCACATTATCCTATGCAAGGAATAAGTTATATGCTATCTGTAAAGTATAAATTTTAATTTAAATAAAAATAACAATGAAAAAGTATTTAGCAAGTTTGATGGTTCTCCTTATTGGAGTTGTTACCTTCACATCATGTAATGATGATAATTCAACAAGCTATAGGCGTGTCACTTATAGCAATGGGGCATATATCGTGAATGCAGGTAGTGGTTCTACTATAGCAGGAAGTATTTCTTTTGTAAATTACACTGATAATAGCGTTATTTCTGATTATTTTACACAGGCTAATGGAAAGTCTGTTGGCTTTATGCCTAATGACGGTATTGTATATGGTAACAAGATATATATTGTTGTAGATAAGGAAAATCTCATTTGGGTGCTTGATAAGAAAAGCTTCAAAGAGATTACACATATCAGTACTACAAAATTGATGGGAGATAATGAAGGAACGGAGCCGCGTCATATCATAGCCGGTGGCGGACATGTGTTTTTTACTACGTATGGAAAAGATGAAGGATATGTAGGTGAAATTGACACAACAAATTATAATCTTGTACAATCATATAAAGTAGGCAAAAAGCCAGAATGTCTTATCGGTTATCAGAATATGATTTACGTAGCTAATTCAGATTGGGGTTATGGAGATGCTAGTATATCTGCAATAAATCTTGCTGATAATACTATTTCAACAAATGCAATAGAAGGTGTCGCTAATCCTCAGAAGATATTTATTGCCAATAACAATCTTTATGTAGATAATACGTCTTATGATGCTAACTGGAATGTGAACGGTGAAATAAGACTCGTTGATTTAAGCAGCAAGACTTCTACAAAAGTGGCTGATGGAAAATGTGCTGCAATAAATTCAAATGGATATTTTTATATGGTAAATAACACTGATAATAGTTATTCCGTTTATAATACAAATACAAAAATATCTTCATCAATTACATTTACAGGTGAAACTCCAACATATCCATGTTGTATTAACATAGATCCTATTACAGGACACATCTTTATATTATCTAATGTTAAAAATAATGACACAGGTTATATTGATTATAATGCCAATTGTCTTCTATATGAATATGATTCCAACAATAATTATCTGCGCAAATATGAGGTTGGACTGAATCCAACAACAGTATTCTTTGATGCCGGTTATAGTATCGTAGAGAATTAACTTTTATCATGTGTAATAAGATTATATTCTATATCGCATTTTTATCAGGTATCCTCTGTAGCTGCAACAATGCCAGTATATCTGGCACTGCGGCTGAAGGGGATACCCTGATTTTTAAGTATGCCCGACATATCTCTATGATTAAATATGATGGTTATACAAAAGTGGAACTTCTTGATCCCTGGCATGAAGGTAAAATTCTTCATCGTTATTATCTTACAGATAAATCTTGCAAAGAGCAGTTTACTGATGGTGACAGAGTAGATATACCGGTTAAAAAAAGTGTTGTATTTAATTCTGCTCATTGTTATCTTATGTATCAGCTTGGTTGTCAAAAGTCTATTATTGGCGTTTGTGACCTTAAATATATAAACAATGCAGACTTACAACATCGTGCAAAAATCAATAAAATTACAGACTGTGGTGACGGTATGGCACCTATGATAGAAAAAATTATTGACTGTAAACCACAGGTCCTACTCATATCACCATTTGAAAATAATGGTGGTTTTGGGAAGCTTGATAAACTTGACATTTCTGTTATCCAAACTGCTGATTATATGGAGACATCAGCTCTTGGACGTGCCGAGTGGATGAAGTTCTATGGACTACTTTTCGGATATAAGGCTCAGGCTGATTCTATGTTTAATGTTGTGGATTCTACATATAATTCACTTAGACATATTGCAATAAAATTACCGCGAGGACGTTCTATACTTACTGAGCGTAAGACGGGCAGTGTATGGTACACTCCGGGAGGAGCCAGTTCTATGGGAGCTATGTTTCGCGATGCCAATGCAACATACGCCTTTGCCAATGACAAACATAGTGGCAGTCTGGCTCTTACAACTGAAGAAATTATTGATAAGGCAGGCTATACAGATGTGTGGGCATTCAAATACATGGAACACCCATTGAGTAAATCTGATCTTATTGCTGAATATCACGGTTACAATGCTCTGAAAGCATTCCGTACAGGAGAGATTTATGAATGTAACAGTACAAAGACACCATATTTCGATGAAATAAGTTTTCATCCTGATTACCTGCTTCGTGATTTAATTCAGTTAGTCCATTCCGGCATAAGACTAGGTGGACTTAGATATTATAAAAAGTTATAGTGTTTTGAGCAAAAGTATTATATATGGGTTCCTGATTTGTCTGGCAGTTATAATTCTGTTTGGACTGAATATTGCTTTTGGCAGCGTAGATATTCCGTTGTCAGGTGTAATGTCTATACTCATGGGTAATGATACGGAAAAAGAGTCATGGAGATTTATAATACTTGATTCCAGATTACCTCAGGCTGTTACTGCTCTTTTTGCAGGTGCTGCTCTTGCCGTAAGTGGACTTCTTCTGCAGACGGCTTTCCGTAATCCACTGGCCGGACCGGATGTATTTGGTATTAATAGTGGTGCGGCTCTTGCCGTGGCACTTGTGATGTTAGGATGGGGTGGTGGTTTTTCTGCCGGGAATATATCAGTTAGTGGCTATATGGCTATAATAACGGCAGCTTTCATCGGAGCTATCATCGTTACGACTCTTATATATTTCTTTTCAACCCTTGTACGAGGCAGCATGATGCTGCTTATCATTGGCATTATGATAGGTTATCTGTCAAGCAGTGCTGTTGCAATACTCAATTTTTTCTCAAGTGAAGAGGGAGTACGCTCATATATGATATGGGGCATGGGTAGTTTCGGTAATGTTTCGCTTCGTGATTTACCTTTGTTCATGACTGTAGTTATAGGCGGACTGGTATTGTCTATTTTGCTTATAAAGCCACTGAATGCATTGCTACTAGGTAATGAATATGCCGAAAATCTAGGAATAAATATTCGTCGGATACGTAACCAGCTTCTTGTTGTAACAGGAATCCTCACAGCCATAGTAACAGCATTCTGTGGACCGGTAGCTTTCATTGGACTTGCAACCCCGCATATAGCCAGACTTGTGCTTAATACCGATAATCATCGCCAATTATTACCTGTCACAATGGTTACCGGAGCCTTGATAGCCTTACTATGCAACTTTATAACTTATATTCCTGGTGAAGAAGGAATGATACCTCTTAATGCAGTAACACCTCTTATAGGAGCTCCGGTGATAATTTATGTGATAATTAAAAGAAGATGAAAATATATACTAAAAATGGAGATGAAGGGCTTACTTCTCTTTATGATAATACACGTGTGGCCAAGGATGATATACGAATAGAAACAAATGGTCAACTGGACGAACTCAATGCTAATTTGGGATTGCTAAAGGCTTTATCGGATGATAGTTTGTTAAAGACCCATCTTGACAGTCTTCAAAGTATACTGATGCAGATAATGTCTGTAGTTGCCAAAGGGAAAATGGCAACAGATTGTAATTTGGAAAATGTTATCCTGACTATGGAAAAAGATATGGATGCCAGCGGTGTCAATGTTAAGTTTGATTTTGTAAAACCTGGTAATACTGTTGCAAATGCATTCTGGCATATAGCTAGAACAAAAGCCCGTACAGCAGAGCGCTGTTTGTGGGCACTTAATCACCAGTATGCAGTGCCGACAGTTATACTTAAATTTATGAATAGACTTAGTGACTGGCTCTTTATATCTGCACAAAAAAGAAACGAAGACTATTAATGGTCTTCGTTTCTTTTTTCATTTAATATTTTCTGAATTTTATCTTCGTTGTATTTTACATGCTTTTTTCTTTGCAACAGGTGCCTTGTCTTCTTTTTTGTCAACCTTTAATACTGCTGCACGTATTTTAGATGGTTTTACAATGTCATTTTCGTAAGACACGTTAAGGCTTTTGTTCTTTTCATTATAAGTGGCAGCCTTTACGCCTTTTATTTCTTTTGCGACGTTTTCAATTTTTGCTTTTGGCTTATAACCGTTTACTTTAATTTTTGTTTTTACAACTTTTGCTGATGCAGCCATAACTGTTATAGCAGCAATCAATGTCAACATTAATTTTTTCATAATCTTATCTAATTTGTTTAATTTGAGTTTTTTTGTTAGATTAGACAAAGGTATATAAAAAAATATATTATACTAATTCTTTTCAGCGAAAAGGCTTTTTTCTTCAATAAAAGAAATCTAAAATGTAAAAAGTGAAGAATTCCTCATATAATAAGGGATTCTTCACTTTCTGTATTAAATGCAAGTATTTTCTAAAAGGTCATTTTTACGCTCCACAAAAGAATAATACCACTATTTGTGCTGTAAGAATTCTTAGGAACATACTAAGTGGATATACTGTAGAATATCCTACGGCTGGAGCTTCTTTTGAACATACGCTGTTAGCATAAGCCAAGGCTGGAGGGTCTGTATAAGTACCGGCTATCATGCCCATAATTGTGAAATAATTGAACTTATAACGTACACGTGCTATCGTTCCTACAATTAATATAGGTATAACTGTGATCAAGAAACCGGTATATACATATTTAATACCATCGCCCTGAACTACGGTTTCCCAGAATCCTGCACCGGCCTTAATACCAACAGAAGCAAGGAATAGAGCCAGACCGAATTCACGAAGCATCATATTGGCTGATGTCGTAATCCAAGTAACCAAATGCATTCTATATCCAAAGCGTCCAAGTAGAATTGCGATGATGAGCGGTCCACCGGCAATACCAAGTTTCAAAGGAACCGGCATTCCTGGAACAGCAATTGGAAGACTTCCAAATAGGATGCCGACAATGATTCCAATGAATATAGTGGCTATGTTAGGAGCATCCAGACGTTTTACGCTGTTGCCCATAATATCGGCTACACGATTTACATTTTCTTCAGGACCAACTACAAGAATACGGTCACCTATATGAAAGTGGTGGTCACGAGAAGCAAAAAGATCCATACCCTGGCGACTTATGCGAGTTACGTTTACACCATAAACACTGCTGAAATGCAATTTACCCAAAGTTTTTCCGTTCATAGAAGGATTAGTAACAACTATTCTTTTACTAATCATTAGCTTGTTTTCTTCTTTATTGTTTTCTTCCTCCCATGATGTTTCTATCTCCGGACCAATGAAAGCCCTGATAGCTTCTGCATCTGCTTCTGCGCAAACCAGCATAACTTCATCATCTACATTGAAAATAGTATCACTCTTAGGAATAGAAATTTCACCATTATGGTTTAGACGAGAACAAACAATATCACGGTTTAGAAATTCTGAAATTTCTTTCAGTGTACGGCCGGATATATATGTATTTGAAACCTTTAGATGCATTAGATGTGGCTTTGCATGAGGATTTTCTGCTTCCTGGTCATCCAACCTACGTTCTTCTTTCTCAAGTTTTGTCCGTGTAATATATCGGATTGCTATCGTGGCACCGATAATTCCAATCACACCAAGAGGATAGGCACAAGCATATCCCGAAGCAATCTGAGGTACTTCTCCTTTTGGAAAGATACTACTCAGAGCCTCATTTGCAGCTCCCAAACCTGGAGTGTTTGTTACTGCTCCATAAAGTGTACCTACCATCATTGGAAGATTGTGTGGATTGCTTGTATCGAAGAACAAGTAATAACACCCGAACATCACAACAATGTCCAATAAGATCATAACTGTAGAGAGTAGATTAAGTGTCACTCCACCTTTTCTAAAACTCTCAAAAAAACCAGGACCAACCTGAATACCAATACAGAACACAAACAAAATAAGTCCGAAGTCCTGTAAAAAAGTCAGAATGTTGGTCGGAGCTGTGAAACCAATGTGACCGGCTACGATTCCGGCAAAGAGGACAAATGTCACTCCTAACGAAATACCACCGACTTTCACCTTACCTAAAAGAACTCCAACAGCAATCACAAGCGAATACAAAAGCGCTATGTGAGCTACCGATTCGGAGTCGGTAAAAAGATTAATTAACCAATCCATAAATAAATTTATTGTAAATTTAGCTGCAAAAGTACACCTAAATTTGTTAATGACAAAATATTTCTTTGCATATTTTCATGATGTTTGGAATAAATATAAAAAATGTGTTATCCTTTTTGTTATGATAATATTTTTTATTACCTTTGCGGGCATTAATATTACGTAATAAATTAATTATTTCAGATATGGCTAAGAAATTTGCCGAACATGATGGTCTTAATTTGACCAAGACAAACAATGAAGTGTTAGCGGAGTGGGAGAAAAATGATATTTTCCACAAATCAATTGACGAGCGCGAAGGTTGTCCTCAGTTTGTATTCTTTGAAGGTCCTCCTTCTGCAAATGGTCATCCTGGCATTCACCATGTACTGGCTCGTAGTATCAAGGATACATTCAATAGATATGAAACAATGAAAGGGCTTCAAGTTCATCGTAAGGCGGGATGGGACACTCATGGTCTGCCTGTTGAACTAGGTGTGGAAAAAGAACTTGGAATAACTAAAAAAGATATAGACAACAAAACTTCTGAAAAATATATTTCAACAGAAGACTATAATCATAAGTGTAGAGAGAATGTGATGAAGTTCACTGCAGAATGGCGTGCTCTTACAGAGAAAATGGGTTATTTTGTAGATTTGGATCATCCATATATTACTTATGATAATAAATATATTGAAACTTTATGGTGGCTTTTAAAGCAATTATACAACAAAGGTTTGTTGTATAAGGGATATACCATTCAACCATATTCTCCTGCTGCAGGCACTGGATTAAGTTCTCATGAACTTAATCAACCTGGTTGTTATCGTGATGTAAAGGATACCACCGTTACAGCTCAGTTCCTTATCAAAAATCCTAAGAATAAATGGACAAATCATGGTAAGGCTTATTTCGTAGCATGGACAACAACACCTTGGACCCTGCCTTCCAATACAGCTCTTTGCGTAGGTCCTAAAATTGACTATGTAGCAATTGAAACATATAATCTGTATGACGGTGAGCCAATGACGCTTATTATGGCTGAAAGCAGAATCTCTGCTTATCTAAAGCCCGAACAAGAATGTAAAGATGGAGAATTGCTTCCTTTTGATAAGGAAAAGAAACTTTGTTCTTGGCGCATTGTAGACCGTATGAAGGGTACGGAATTAGAGGGTATTCATTATCAGCAGCTAATGCCTTGGGTTAAACCATGTGAAAAGATTGGTGAATTTGCACCTAATTTTGTTAATGATTACGCTGCAAAAAATCCAGAAAAAGTTTTTGCCGGTGAAGATGGTCAAGACAAATTCGTAGAAATGAATGATCAAGCTTTCCGTGTAATCCTTGGTGACTATGTTACAACAGAAGATGGTACTGGTATTGTGCATATAGCACCAACATTTGGTGCTGATGATGCAAAAGTTGCTAAAGATTCCTTTATTCCTGCATTATACCTAATAAATAAAAAAGGAGAGACACGTCCTATGGTTGATCTTCAAGGTAAATATTATGTTCTTGAAGAATTAGACTGCAATTTTACGAATAAGTGTGTTGATAGAGATGCTTATAGTCATCATGCTGGTGACTACGTGAAAAATGCCTATGATCCGAAATATAATCTGAATGGGCAGTGGGATAAAAAGGCTTCCGATAAAGAAGAAGACCTCAACATTACCATTTGTATGGAGATGAAGCAACATGGTATAGCTTTCAAAGTAGAAAAGCATATACACAATTATCCTCATTGCTGGCGTACAGACAAACCAATTCTATATTATCCATTGGATAGCTGGTTCATTAAAGATACAGCTCGTAAAGAGCGTATGGTGGAATTGAATAAGACAATAAATTGGCAACCTGAATCTACAGGTACAGGACGTTTTGGCAATTGGCTTGAGAATCTGAATGATTGGAATCTTAGCCGTTCTCGTTTTTGGGGAACGCCATTGCCAATATGGCGTGATGAGAATAGAGGAGAAAAATGTATAGGTAGTCTTGAAGAACTGTATGGTGAAATAGAGAAAGCTGTGGCTGCCGGTGTTATGGAGAGCAATCCTCTTAAAGAAAATGGCTTTGTTCCAGGTGACTATTCTCAGGAAAATTATGATAAAATAGATCTTCACCGTCCTTATGTAGACAATATTATTCTTGTTAATGATGAAGGCAAACCTATGCATCGTGAAAGTGATTTGATAGATGTATGGTTTGACTCTGGTTCTATGCCATACGCACAACTTCATTATCCGTTTGAAGGTGAAATGAGTCGTGGAACTGAAGATGATCGCAAGGCTATGATTAACAGTAAATATGATGGCTATGCTATTCCACCTAAGAATTATCCGGCAGATTTCATAAATGAAGGTGTAGATCAGACACGTGGATGGTTTTTCACTTTGCATGCCATTGCAACTATGGTATTTGATAGTGTAGCCTTTAAGAATGTTATTTCTTCAGGTTTGGTTCTTGATTCCAAGGGGAATAAGATGAGTAAACATGTCGGAAACGTTACCGATCCTTTCGAAATGATAGATAAGTATGGTGCCGACCCTGTTCGTTTTTATATGATGACAAACAGTGAGCCTTGGGATAATCTTAAGTTTGACTCTAATGGTGTGGATGAAATCCGTCGTAAGTTTTTTGGTACTCTATACAATACATATAGTTTCTTTGCCCTCTATGCTAATGTAGATGGTTTTGATGTAAAGGCTGAGCCTGTAGCTTATAATAATCGTCCTGAAATTGACCGTTGGATACTTTCTTGTCTGAATACGTTGATTAAAGGTGTGCAGACAGAATTAGATGGCTTTGATCCTACTCGTGCCGGACGACTTATAGATAGTTTTGTAAATGATGATCTTAGCAACTGGTATGTGCGTCTTAATCGTAAGCGTTTCTGGGGTAAGGAAATGAGTGAAGATAAATTGGGAGCATATCAGACTCTTTATACATGTTTAATGACGGTGGCTAAACTTTTAGCTCCGTTTGCTCCTTTCTTTGCAGATCAGTTATATCATGATCTAGGTGGAGAACTTGAAAGCGTGCATCTTGACAAATTTCCGGAAATAGCAGAAAATTGTATTGATACAGATTTGGAGGCTCGTATGAGCATTGCTCAAAAGATCACATCTATGGTGCTTGCTTTACGTAGAAAGGTGAACATTAAAGTTCGTCAACCTTTGGCTCAGATTATGGTACCGGCTGTAGATGAAGAGCAGAAAACACATATCATGGCCGTTGCTGATTTAATAAAGAGCGAAGTTAACGTAAAAGAGCTTGAATTTGTTGAAGGTCAAGGAATTCTAGTGAAAAAAGTAAAGTGCAACTTTAGGGTGATGGGTAAGAAGTTTGGCAAACTTATGAAAGGTGTTGCAGCTGCAACAGCCCAGTTCTCTCAGGACCAGATAGCCGAATTGAAAAAAACTGGCACATATACTGTAGAAGTAGAGGGACAGCAACTCACGGTTTCAGCAGCAGATGTAGAAATCATAAGTGAAGACATACCAGGATGGTTGGTAATCAATGAAGGAAATCTGACCGTTGCTCTAGAGGTTGAACTTACAGAAGCTCTAAAGAAAGAGGGTATGGCACGTGAACTTATCAATCGTATTCAGAATCTGCGTAAGGAAACGGGACTTGAAATCACAGACAGGATTGTTGTTACTATAGCTTCTAATAAAGATACAGATGCTGCAATAAAAGAATTCGGTGATATGATAAAGAGTCAGGTTTTGGCAAATGATATTAAGATTGCCGAAAATAATGGAATAGAAACTGAATTTGATGAATTCAAATTAAATATACTTGTTGAAAAAGATTGATTACATCGGCAGCGGAATTATTATTAGTTTTTCCGCTGCCATAATATGAACAAATAAAAGCCTTTATAATTATGGAAAAGAAAACACGTTACAGTGATGAGGATTTGGAGGAATTCCGCACCATTATTGATGAAAAGCTGACATTGGCTCGCAGAGATTATCAAGGATTGATGAAGCAGCTGATGAATCAGGATAATAACGGTGTAGATGATACATCACCAACATATAACAAAGCGTTGGATGATGGTAGTGCAAATCAAAGTAAGGAAGAGATGATTTCTCTGGCACAACGTCAGCAAAAATTCATCAAAGGGCTTGAAGCTGCTCTTATAAGAATACAGAACAAGACCTATGGTATTGACCGTATTACTGGGGAGTTGATTCCAAAGGAACGACTTCGGGTGGTACCTCATGCAACATTAAGCGTAGAATCAAAAAATGCGCGTCGTAAATGATTTCATAACAAATAAACATTAATGAAAAGATATCGGGAATATCTTACTGACGGACGTTTGGCTTTTATCTTGATAATAGCTTTGGTTATTATAGACCAGATTATTAAGATAGAAGTTAAAACTCACATGTGTCTGGGAGAATCCATAAAGATTACAGACTGGTTTTTTATTTCTTTCATAGAAAATAATGGAATGGCATACGGGATGACTTTTGTAAATAAGTTATTTCTTAGTTTGATGCGCATTGTTGCAGTGTATTTCATAGGCTTGTATATGATAAGGATACTTAAGAAGAAACATCGAACATCTTTTATCATCGTATTGTCATTCATTATGGCAGGAGCTTTGGGAAACATTTTTGACTCAATGTTTTATGGTCTTGTCTTCAATGCTTCTTCTCCTTATTATTCTTCTTATTTGGTTCCTTTTGGACATGGTTACGCACCATTTCTTATGGGTAAAGTTGTAGATATGTTTTATTTTCCTCTTATCGTGACAACTTATCCTGATTGGATTCCGTTCAAAGGAGGAGAACAATTTATATTTTTCTCTCCTGTTTTTAATTTTGCTGATGCATGCATATCCGTAGGGGTAGTTGTTATGTTTCTGTTTTTCCGAAAGGATTTAGAGAACATATCGGAAGTAATGAAATTAGGTTTGAAAAACAAAAAAACAGATGAGAAGAAATAGGTTAATAGAACTTTCAGTCTTGTTTTGTTTTATCATGGTGTCTTTGGTGTCATGTAAACCAGCTGTACCTTCCAACTATATTCAACCTGGAGACATGGAAGATATATTATATGATTATCATTTGGCAGGGAGCATGGCTGATCATTCTGAAAATGATTCAGTAAATACACAGAAATATCGTGCTGCCGTATTGAAGAAATATGGTTATACAATAGGTGATTTTGATAATTCAATGTTGTATTATATGCGGCATACGGAGAGGCTAAAAGCCATGTACAAGAATATCGAGAAAAGGCTTCAGGACGAGTCCGTTGCATTAGGCTCTTCTGCTGAAGACTTGGAAAAATTTGGCAATATTTCGTCAGCAGGGGATACCGCCAATATTTGGAAAGTAGCAAGTGCCATGGTTTTGTCTATGCATAAGCCATTTAATCTACAGTCTTTTCAGATAGATGCAGATACGACTTTTCATAAAGGAGATAATATAATGCTTGATTTTGATGCACAGTTTATCTTTCAAGATGGTATGAGAGATGGAATCGCAGTACTTGCCGTAACATTTAAGAATGACAGTGTTGCCAGCCAGAATATTCATATATCATCTCCTTCACATTATAGCGTTTCGATTAAGGATAATGATCATCTGGGAATAAAAAATATAAAAGGGTTTATAATGCTAAATAAAAGTCAAGACCCAGGACAGAGTAATACTACTCTTAAGTTGATGATTGTTACAAATATCAAACTTATCAGAATGCATGAGGATAAGAAACAAATAGAGGAGAAAGCACGTCAAGACAGCATTGATAGAGTCAGACAGGATAGCATCTCAAAATCTGTTTCTAAAGCACATACTGTTCCAATAGGAAACAGACTCCCTCCTCCTGGTAATTCTGGTATGCCTTATAATGCTCAGGTAGGGAATAATGTGGCTACACCATTAAAAGTACGTGAATGAAAAGATTTGCATATAATGAACTAATTCTTGAAGATGGCAAAATTATCAGTCCGGCAGTAGTTGAAATGACTGAGGATGGAATATATGCTTGGCATTATTTGAATAAAGAATTGCCTATGACGGAATGGAAGGGTGGCACTGCAATGATTAAAAACGGGAAATTAATTATAAAAAAATAAATATTATGTTATCAGTAGATCAATTAGAAGACAAACTGATCGAATTGGCTTTTGCTGAGGATATCGGTGATGGTGATCATACAACTTTGTGCTGTATTCCAGAGGATGCAGAAGGTAAATCACATCTTCTTATAAAGGAAGATGGTGTTCTTGCAGGTGTAGAAGTAGCAAAAAAAGTTTTTGCAAAGTTTGATCCGACTTTGAAAGTCGAAGTTCTTATTCAAGATGGGACTAAGGTTAAAAAGGGAGATATAGCAATGGTAGTAAGTGGAAAGACACGAAGTCTTCTTCAGACAGAGCGCCTTATGCTTAATATTATGCAGCGTATGAGTGGCATTGCTACAATGACAAATAAATATGTAGAGCATCTGAAGGGTACAAAAACTCATGTTTTGGATACTCGTAAGACAACACCGGGACTACGAATGCTTGAAAAACAGGCAGTTAAGATTGGTGGAGGTATGAACCACCGTATAGGTCTTTTTGATATGATTTTGCTTAAAGATAATCATGTGGATTTTGCTGGAAGTATAGAGAATGCGATAGAGCGTTGTCATACTTATCTGAAAGAGAAGAAACTTGATTTGAAAATAGAAATAGAAGTACGAAGCTTTGATGAACTTCAGCGAGTTCTTGAATATGGAGGCGTGAATCGAGTTATGTTTGATAATTTCAGTGTTTCAGATACGAAGAAAGCTGTAGAATTGGTAAATGGTCGTTTCGAGACAGAATCTTCAGGCGGTATAACTTTTGATACTATTCGTGACTATGCAGAACAAGGAGTGGATTTTATAAGTGTTGGTGCACTTACTCATAGTGTTAAGGGTCTTGACATGAGTTTTAAAGCTTGCTAATTTAATATGAGAAAGTTTTTTATTGTATTAGGATTGTTTGCAACTGTAATTTACAGTCATGCATGTACAAATTTCATAGTAGGAAAGAAGGCATCTGTCGATGGTTCTGTAATTTGCAGTTATAATGCAGATGACTATGGAATGTTTACCGGTTTGGCTCATTATCCTGCATCTACTCATAAAAAAGGTGACATGCGCAAGATATATGATTGGGACACCAAGGTTTATCACGGCATGATACCAGAGGCAGCTGTTACATATAATGTGATTGGCAATATAAATGAATATCAGGTCACTATAGGCGAGACCACTTATGGAGGTCGTGAAGAGATGGTTGATTCTACTGGTATCATTGATTATGGAAGTCTTATTTATATAGCTCTTCAACGTTCTAAGACAGCTCGTGAAGCCATAAGTGTTATGACATCATTGGTTGAAACTTATGGCTATAATTCTGAAGGTGAAACTTTTACAATTTGTGATCCTAATGAAGCATGGATAATGGAGATGATGGGATGTGGAGCCGGCAGCAATAAAGTTGTATGGGTAGCCGAACGAATTCCCGACAATGCCATTTGTGGGCATGCTAACCAGAGCCGTATAGGTAAGTTTAACATAAAGGATAAGAAGAATGTTCTTTATAGTAAGAATGTGATAGCTTTTGCTCGTTCTAAAGGATGGTTTAATGGTAGAGATATAGATTTTTCCTGGAAAAAAGCGTATGCGGCACCAGATTTTTCAGGTCGTCGTTTTTGTGATGCCCGTGTTTGGGCTTTTTTCAACCATTTCGTTGATGGTTTTGACCGTTATTTGCCATGGGCGATGGGTAAGGATGCAAATGCGGAAGACATGCCTCTTTGGGTGATTCCAAATAAAAAAATTTCTGTTAAAGATATTCAGATGGCAATGCGCGATCATTATGAGGGTACAGCTCTTGCTACAGATTCTCTTGATATGGGTGGCGGTATTTGGGAGATGCCATATAGACCAACACCATTGGAGTTTAAAGTTGATGGCAAAAAGTATTTTAATGAGCGTCCCACAAGTACACAGCAAACAGGTTTCACGTATGTGAGTCAGATGCGTTCTTGGTTACCTAGAGAAATTGGCGGAGTTTTATGGTTTGGCAATGATGATGGCAATATGATTGCATATACTCCTATATACTGTGGCAATAAAGTTCAGCCAGAGTGCTATAATACTCCGGGAGCTGATGCTGTTACTTTCTCAGACAAAAATGCTTTTTGGGTATGTAATTGGGTAAGCAATATGGTTTATCCACGTTATTCACAAATGTTTCCGTCTTTGAAAGAAGTTCGCGACAGTCTTGAGCAGAGTTATTTTGCTAACCAAATTATGGTGGAAGAAAAAGCTAAGAAACTTTATATTTCAGACAAGAATAAGGCAATACAGTATCTTAACGAATATAGCAATACTGAGGCTCAGAATATGCTTGCTCGTTGGAAGCAATTAGCAATTTATTTAATTGTGAAATATAATGATATGGCTGTTAAACCAACAAAAGATGGTCATTTTTTGCGTACAAAAGAAGGAATTGGAGTTGCAGTAACAAGACCAAGTTTCCCGATAGGCTATGCCAGAAGACTTGTAAAATCTACCGATGATAAGTTTTCTGTTCCAGAAAAATAATGAATATATATAAAAAATCCCTTGAGTAAAAATGCTCAAGGGATTTTTTATATGAAGATTATTTCTTATTTTTAATTTTTTCAACATAAGCATCAATTACAGCTACAGCTGTTATATTGATAACATCATTTACACTACTTTCAAAATCTGTGAAATGGATAGATTTGTTAAGTCCCATCTGAATTGGACCTATGATTTCACAGTCAGGATCAAGCCCTTGCAATAGTTTGTAGCTACAATTGGCACTACTCATGTTAGGGAAAACGAGTGTATTCACGTCCTTACCCTTTAGTCTGCTAAATGGATATTTATCATCTCTGAGTTCTTTGTTCAAAGCAAAATTCACTTGCATCTCACCATCTATAGCCAATGTTGGAAATTCCTTTTGCATTTGTTCCACTGCATTATGAACCTTCAGAGGACTTCCTGCATTGTCAGTACCAAAGTTACTATAACTAAGCATAGCAATGACCGGTTTTTCATTAAAGAACTCAACAGTATGAGCACTCAGTTTAGCTATATCATAAAGTACATTCTCATCAGGATGACGATTTATAAGCGTATCAGCAATATAATATGTACCTCTTTTCGTATTAAGTATGTGCATTGTTCCGAATGTGTTAAATTCAGGACGAACACCGATTACTTCTTTTGCAACTTTTATGGTGTTGCTGTATTTAGTATAAAGACCGGTAATAAAAGCATCGGCATCACCACTTTCAACAAGTGACATTCCAAAATAGTTACGCTCATACATTTTATCATAAGCCTCCTCAAATGTATATCCTTGACGAGCACGCTTTTCTGCAAGATGCTTTGCGTATGTAGCACGACGCCCCTGTTCTTGATCAGCCCGCATATCGATAATTTCAACACCGCTTAAATCCAATTTAAGTCTGTTTGCGATGCGACGCAGGCGATCAGGATTTCCAAGTAGAATAGGTTGACATATACCTTCTTGTCTAGCTTGCACGGCGGCTTTCATCATTGTAGGATGTCCACCTTCTGCAAAAACTACGCGCTGCGGGTGCAGACGTGCAGTATCATGAAGTTTGCGTGTTAACGCAGTTTCCTGACCTAATAGCTGACGTAAATTTTTCTTATATCCTTCCCAATCGGTAATAGGTGTACGTGCAACTCCACTCTCCATTGCAGCTTTAGCCACTGCAGCACTAACTTCTGTGATAAGTCTAGGATCTACAGGTTTTGGAATAAAATATTTTGGACCAAATGTAAGATCTGTAACATGATAGACATCATTTACAACATCAGGAACTGGTTGTTTTGCCAAATCAGCAATTGCTTTTACGGCAGCCAATTTCATATCTTTATTTATAGCTTTTGCGTGAACATCCAGAGCACCGCGGAAAATGTAAGGGAAACCTATAACATTGTTTATCTGATTAGGATAATCACTTCTTCCTGTACTCATCAATACGTCAGGACGACTTGACATGGCATCCTCATAGCTGATTTCAGGAACAGGGTTTGCAAGTGCAAATACCACAGGTTGGTCTGCCATTGAACGAATCATATCTTGAGACAGAATATTACCCTTTGAAAGACCAACGAATACATCGGCACCTTTAATGGCTTCTTCCAAAGTATGTACATCGCGTCGGTCTGTGGCGAAGAGCTTCTTCTGTGGTGTCAGTTTCTCTCGGTCACTTGTTATTACGCCCTTAGAATCAAGCATTACTATATTTTCAGTTTTTGCACCAAGAGCCACATAAAGTTTTGTGCAGCTGATAGCAGCAGCACCTGCACCATTTACTACAATCTTAACTTTACTAATATCTTTACCAGCGACTTCCAAAGCATTTTTAAGTCCTGCTGCAGAAATAATAGCAGTTCCATGTTGGTCATCGTGCATCACCGGAATGTCAAGAGACTTTTTAAGTCTTTCTTCAATATAGAAACATTCAGGGGCTTTAATATCTTCCAGATTTATACCACCGAAAGATGGAGCTATTTTCTCCACAGCTTCACAGAATTTTTCAGGATCTTTCTCTGCCACTTCTATATCAAAAACATCAATACCGCCATATATCTTAAATAGCAGTCCTTTTCCTTCCATTACCGGCTTACCACTCATAGCACCGATGTCACCAAGTCCCAGTACAGCTGTTCCGTTACTGATGACAGCAACAAGATTACCTTTGTCGGTATACTTGTACACTTCATCAGGGTTACTTTGAATTTCCAGACATGGATAAGCTACACCTGGTGAATAAGCCAGACTTAAATCAGTTTGTGTGTGGTAAGGTTTGGTAGGTTTTACCTCAATCTTGCCGGGTCTGCCATCTTCATGATATGCTAAGGCAGCCTCTTTAGTAATCTTTACCATTTTCTAGTTATTAAATTTGTATTTCTCTATAATTTCTCTATTTTAATAACGATTTTTCCTTAAAAATCGTCCAAACACGTGCAAAGTTAATAAAAAACGATTAAACAAGTGCGAGTTTTTTGTTATTTTTTGTAACTTTGCATCGAATAATAAACACATATAGCTTTTAATTCATATATTATGCGTAAAAAGAACTCGCCTACAGACTATCGTGAACAACTTAAAGAAAAAATTCTTAATGTTGCAATAGAAGAGTTTTATGCCAATGGAGTTAAGTTGGTAAAAATGGATGACATAGCCCGTAAACTGGTTATATCTAAGCGTACATTGTATGAAATATATTCCAATAAAGAAGATCTTCTGTTTGCAGCAGTGAAGCATACTGAATGTTATTACTCTTGCCAGATGAAAGAATACGAAAACGATAGCAAACGCAATGTGATAGAAGTGATTATGAAATTTTATCAGATGCAGATGCAGAAGTTCAGCAAAGTTAATCCGCTATTTTTTGTAGAATTACATAAATATAAAGAGATAATAGACTATTTACATGGTTTGCGTGATGATAATCATAAATTATCCAAAGTTTTTTTTTCAAAAGGTGTAAAAGAGGGATATTTCCGTTCAGATATTGATTATGAACTGATAGAAAAGATAGGAAGTGCTTCTATAGATTTTGTGATGCAGAATAAATTATATGAAAAATATTCTATGCAACACATGTTTCAGAATATCATACTTCTATATATTAGGGGATTCTGTACTCCTAAAGGTATTGAGCTTATTGAAAAAATCCTTAAGGGAAATATTTAAATATAATTTAATTTAGGATGAAGATAACATTAATCGGAGCTGGCAATCTTGCCACTAATCTGGGAAAATCTCTGCATGCCGCAGGGCATGATTTTATACAGGTCTATAGCAGGACCATGGAGCATGCTTCGGAACTTGCAGCTATTTTGGGCGGTTCTCCTACTGACAATATAGACAATATAAAAGATACTTCAGATGTTTATATATTTTCAGTTAAAGACAGTGCTCTTGTCAACCTCATTCCACGAATATGCAAAGATAAGGCAAACAAAGTCTTTCTGCATACAGCAGGCAGTATGCCCATGGATGTTTTTGAAGGTATGGCTCTTCATTACGGAGTTTTTTATCCAATGCAGACTTTTTCCAAAGAGCGTGAAGTAGACTTTAGTGTAATTCCTTGTTTTATAGAGGCCAATGACAAATTTACTAAAGAAATTCTTCAGGTATTGACTTCTGGTATCAGTGAACATATATTTGAACTTTCTTCTGAAGACAGAAAATATTTGCATTTGTCAGCTGTTTTTGCATGCAACTTTGTAAATCATTGTTATGATATATCTGCTAGAATCTTACAGAAATGCAATATTCCTTTTGATGTCATGCTTCCGTTGATTGATGAGACTGCAAAAAAAGTTCATGATATCAGTCCGGCTGATGCTCAGACAGGTCCGGCTGTGCGTTATGATGAAAATGTAATTAGAGCTCAGTCAGCTATGTTAAAAAACAATCCCCTTATAAAAGATGTATATGAACGCCTTAGTCTCAGCATACATAGAGAGTCAGAGAAAAATAAAGAGAAATGATAAATTACGATTTAAATAAGATAAAGGTCATAGTTTTTGATGTAGATGGAGTGCTTTCTGCAGAAACTATAGTTTTGTCTAGTGATGGTGAACCTCTACGTACTGTCAATATCAAAGACGGATATGCCATTCAATTGGCTGTAAAGATGGGAATTCGCATTGTTATTCTGACAGGTGGTAACACAGAATCTGTGCGTTTACGCTATTCCAGTCTGGGAGTCGTGGATATTTATATGGGATGTGCCGTAAAAATCAAAACTTACGATGAACTGATTGAGAAATATTCACTGAAAGATGAGAACGTAATTTATGTAGGTGATGACATTCCCGACTATGAGGTGATGCGTCGTTCCGGATGTCCATGTTGCCCGGCAGATGCCACATCGGATGTAAAGGACATCAGTATTTATATCAGTTCGCGTAATGGAGGATATGGAGTAGGGCGCGATGTCATAGAGCAAGTGCTCCGTGCTCAAGGCAAATGGCTCAGTGATGCCAAGGCTTTTGGATGGTAATGGTATTTATTATAATAAAAGCATTATGAAAAAATATAATTATATTCTGGCAAGTAATTCACCAAGAAGGAAAGAACTTCTTGCCGGATTGGATATCCCGTTTACAGTGAAAGTGAAAAGTGGCATAGATGAAAGTTATCCATTGTCTCTGAAGGCAGACGATATTCCCCTATATCTGTCTCAGCTTAAAGCCGGAGCATATTTTGAAGATTTAAAAGATGATGACCTGCTGATAACCGCAGACACTGTTGTCATAGTAGGCAATGATATATTAGGCAAGCCTCACGATGCTGCCGATGCCAACCGTATGTTGCGTGAAATAAGTGGGCGCAGTCATAATGTTGTTACAGGCGTGAGTCTTACCACACATTCTTTTCAGCACAGTTTCAAGGTTTCTACTGAGGTGACATTCAAGGAACTCTCAGATTCAGAAATAGACTATTATATCAGTCATTATAAACCATTCGACAAGGCCGGAGCTTATGGCATTCAGGAGTGGATAGGGTATATAGGTGTTACATCTCTCAAAGGCAGTTATTTCAATGTAATGGGCTTGCCGGTCCAGCGGATATATGAAGAAATAAAAAAGGTTTGCGAATAAAATTTCGCAAACCTTTTTTATTTTAGATATATTCTTCTCAACACACTTTCTCAAGTTTCTTCATTACAGAGAATATGAATATGAATGACGCCAGGCATAAAGCAACAAGAACTCCCCATACAATAGTCAATGGAACATGATTCCAAAGATAGGCTGGTATCTGAACAAGGAAGTTGCCTATAGCTGTGGCACCAAACCAACATCCCATCATAAGTCCTTTGTATTTTTCCGGAGCCACTTTGCTTACAAAGCTGATACCCATTGGTGACAGAAGTAATTCTGCAAATGTAAGAATCAGATAGGTTGATACCAGCCAGTTGGCAGAAACGCGCTGCTCATCAGACAGGGTATAACTAAGTCCCATTGATGCAACAATCATCACCATATATGCAATTCCGGCAACAAGCATTCCATAGCCTATTTTTCTAGGTGCAGAAGGCTCTTTACCTCTAGATGCCAACCATCCGAAGAGAGCCATACTTATTGGAGTCAGACCGACTACGAAACAAGGATTGAACTGTTGGAAGATAGGTGCGGAAACTTCAACTCCATCTGCCGGAATAATAGAATAGTCATAATATAGGTAACCTGCTGCTACTGCAATTATAAGTGCTGAAATAAATTTACCAGTAGTCTTTTTGCTCTGAAACAGAGAGAATAGCGCATAGACAATGAATATTACAGCAACAAGATTTGTAACGTTGAACATCAGGCTCTGTGCCCCATAACTACGAGTCTGCGTGAAGTCACGTGCGAAATAAGTCAGAGTAAGACCGTTCTGATGGAATGCCATCCAGAAGAAAATTACTACAGCAAAAACAAGGAACAAGGCTACAAGACGAGATTTCGTATCTGCCTTTTCTTCTGCCGTTTCCACATGTTTCTCTTTCTCTTCTTTTTCTGTTTTCTTAATATCGGTCTTTTCGGCACCATTGTCAACTTGTGCAAAAGTCCAGCGGAATCCGTAGTATATTGCAATAGACAGAATCAGGGATATGCATGCCACGCCGAAAGCATAGTGATATGCTGTCTGCTCTGTAGCTCCAAGAGAAGTCTTTGCCCAGTCCATAATCTTCAGGGCTGCCGTAGGAGCAAACAAGGCACCGATGTTTATTGCCATATAAAATATTGAGAAACCGGAGTCGCGCTGACTTTCATATTTCTTGTCATCATAGAGATTGCCCACCATTACCTGCAAGTTTCCCTTAAACAGACTTGTTCCTATGCATACCATCAGTAGTGCTGCTGCCATGATTGCAATAGCTATAGCCCCTGCTCCGGCAGGAATTGCAAGAAGCATGTATCCAAGAAACATTATAATAATACCAAATGTTACACATTTTCCATATCCTATTTTGTCAGCCATAGCGCCTCCTGCAATAGGCAGAAAGTAGACCAGCATAAGAAATGTGGAATAGACGGTTCCGGCTAATCCTTCTCCCCAGCCAAAGTTAGACTGTAGGAATAGCACGAAAATGGCAAGCATGGTGTAATAGCCAAAACGCTCACCGGTGTTGGCCAATGCCAACGCATAAAGACCTTTCGGTTGATTCTCAAACATAATATTGTTGTATTATAATTAAATGTATTTTTGTAAAAAACTGATGCAAAGGTACTCATTTTGTTGCAAATTGCAAAGATATAACAGAAATAAACAACATATTTGCACAATATTATCAGTTTTGCGTTATCTTTGTGGAACTTTGTAGTCTTTCCTGTTTTTGAATAAACTCACAGGTGTGACCTGTGACGCGTTTCTCATACCCTGGCTTAGTACAGAAAAAGTATACACGCTTTTAATAAAAAAGAGTGTAATGGAAAAAGAAAGAAAAAACAAATTTTTCGAAAATGATACGATTTAGAAGGAAAAGAATTATATTTGTCGCAGGAAATAATAAGCAATATAAAAGTGAAAATAAAAAATGCAATACCTTTTTAATATAATCAGCATTATGATAAATAAAGCATGAAATTCTTGTTTATTGCAAGAATTTCTCTATAACATTAGCAATTCCGTCATCTTCATTGGAATAAGTAACAAAATCAGCTTCATTCTTTACATCATCAGTAGCATTTGCCATTGCAACTCCAAGACCGGCAAATTTAATCATGCTTAAGTCATTATACCCATCTCCACATGCAATAATTTCTTCGCGTTTTATATTTGTTTTTTTTATTAATATGTCTAAAGAATGTGCTTTATCTATACCCAATGGTACACATTCAAGAAAAAAATCAGCAGACCTATAAACACTGATATTATCTTTCATCTGCTCTGAAAGCTTTAATTCCAATTTGTGAAGAGGTTCCGGATCACCAACTATTAAACATTTATTAATTGGATAAACCAACTGTGACAAAAAATTGTTATATTGCATTACCGGCATTTTGTTAATAAAAGCTTCATGTAGGACATATTTGTTGTCCTTTTGTGTAGTGGCAATACCTTTTCCCTGATATGTTAAAATTGCCAAGTTTGCATCAACGGCATTTCTATACAATTCAGGAACAATGCTTTCTTTTAGCTTTTGTTCAAAAATAACTTCGTTATTAGTACAGTCTATGATTCTACCACCATTGAAAGCCAATATATATCCATTATTGGCAGAGAGTTGCAATTCGTTTGCCAATGCAATGATACCATAAGTTGGACGTCCTGATGCTAACACTATCCTTACACCATGTTTTTGGACTTCGATTATAGCCTCTTTTGTCTTAGGCATAATTTCTTTTTTATTATTGGTAAGTGTACCGTCCAAATCAAGCACTAACATCTTATATTTCATAGGTCAGTTTTTTTATTCCTTATTGAAATCTGTAAATAATTGATAGATTCAGGTAGAATACGCACTCGATTATCGGTACGCAACCCTACTATCCATATAATTTTTCCTTCGGCATCCTCTATTATTAATTGTCTCTGTTTATCAATAATAGATAATTTATTATCAGATAAGAAATCATTAATGAGTTTGCAACCTTTCATGCCAAAAGGTATGAATTTATCGCCATTTTTTATATGTCGAATAGTAAGTGGATATTTTACGGCGTCAGCATCAATAGTTATAATGCTTGGTTGTTTACTAATGGTGAAATTGTCATTTATCACATTATGTTTAAAGCTAAACTCTAAGCCGTTATTCCATATATAGTTTCCTTCTTCATGGATACGCAAACTTTTATTCTCAATATTGCTTTTTTCTGCAATTATAATATTATTGCGGTCTATGGCTATCTCATGGGTGTTACTACTCCACCTTTTTCCTGTATTAGCAGTTGGTAATGAAGAATATATATTTTCTATTTGCGCAGAAGAGAAATTATACTTTCTAAGTATATAAAATAATGTATATTCCGGTGAAATCTGAGAATTAAGTTTTTTCAGGTTTACTACCCCATCCTTATCCATTACATAATCTACGCTTTTAAGCATTGCATCTTCAAATACATGTACAGCCTGCGTTACTCTTTGCGCTGTATACGCAATATTAAGAGATGCTACAGGGTTTATGCTACGCAATAAAGGCATAACGTCAAGACGTATTTTATTACGAACCACATCATCAATTAGATTAGTGCTGTCTGTAACAAAATTTTGCTTTTCAATCTCCAGATATTTAAGTATGTCATTGCGACTTATGCAAAGAAGAGGACGAACTATGTAACCGTTTTTGGCTGAAATCCCTTGCAAGCCATTGATTCCTGTGCCTCTAATTAAATTAATCAAAAAGGTCTCAGCACTGTCATCGCTATGGTGAGCAACACATATAGCGTTTGCATTTATATCATGACGCAAGTGTTCAAAATAATTATAGCGAAGTTCTCTTGCTGCCATTTCTATACTTATCTTATGTGTACTGGCATAAGTAACCGTATCGAAATGTATTCTATGAAACGGTATTCTGTGAATCTTGCATAAAGACTCACAGAATTTTTCGTCTCGATTGCTTTCTTCACCACGCAAATGAAAATTGCAGTGAATGGCCTCAATATTGTATTTTAGCTGTTTGAGAATCAACAACAATGCCACACTGTCACTTCCTCCACTTAAAGCAACCAGGTAATGACCTTCTGAATTAAGCAGATGTTTGTCATTTATGAAATTCTCAATTTTATGAATTATACTTTTATTCAACATATAATACTAATCCCTTTAGGTATTCACCTTCAGGATGATAAATATTAATAGGATGGTCAGCCGGTTGATGAAGCTGATGAAGAATACGGACTTTACGGCCGGCTTGAGCCGCAGCTGTAAACACAGCATTACGGAAATTATCCTTTGTTACAACTTGTGAACAACTGAAAGTAAATAAAATACCACCATGTTTGATTTTCTGTAATCCCTTCACATTCAGTCGAGTGTATCCTTTCAATGCGTTATGCAATGCTGCACGATGTTTGGCAAATGCAGGAGGATCCAGAACCATAAGGTCATATTTGTCTTCGTTGGCATCAAGATATTTGAAAGCATCTTCGCATATAGCATCATGCCTATTGTCATCAGGAAAATTCAAATCTATATTGTGGTTGGTAAGTTCTATGGCCTTAGCACTACTATCCACAGAGTGAACAACCTTAGCGCCGCCTCTCATCGCATATACCGAGAATCCTCCTGTATAACAGAACATATTGAGAACGCTTTTGCCTTTAGCATATTTTTCTAACAAACTGCGGTTTTCGCGTTGGTCAACAAAGAAACCGGTCTTTTGACCACGCAACCAGTCAACATGGAATTTTAATCCGTTTTCTATGGCTATATCATTTTCTGTATAACCATAAATAAATCCATTTTCAGGACCAAGATCGGCCTTGAAAGGCAATGTGGTTTCGCTTTTATAATAAACATTTTTAATTCTGTCACCCATAACTTCCACAAGAGCCTTGCATGCTTCTTCACGACAGAGATGCATTCCAACACTGTGAGCCTGCATGACAGCAGTTTCACCATAACAGTCAATTACAAGCCCAGGAAGGCTATCTCCTTCGCCATGAACCAATCTATAAGTATTATTGTCTGGATTGTCGGCGATGCCAATACTTTGGCGACATTTCAATGCACTTTCAATTCTGGAGCACCAGAATTCATGATTTATTTCTATATCGTCAAAAGAGAGCACTCTCACAGCAATACTACCTATTTGGTAATGACCAATAGCTATAAAATCACCACCGGCAGTAATTACCCTTACAATTTCACCTTCTTCAATGTTATCATCTTTATGATGAATAGCACCGGAAAAAATCCATGGATGAAAACGCTTGAGCGATTCTTCCTTACCTTTCTTTAAATATATTGTCTTATACATAATAAATTAAAATGGGACTGAATAATTATCATTTAGCTTCGGCTATGGAAACTTTGTCCAGTTCTTGAATTGGTCTTAATATAGTTTCTTGTTCCGGAACTTTTATCAAATCGTAGTCTTTTGTCTGGTATAGATGCTTGATTTCTTCATAAAGCTTAATACAAGTCCAGGCATCAGTAGCAGCATACTCCTTTTGCTTATCTGTAAGAATATCTGCTTCCCAATTGGAAAGACGCTGTCGTTTGCTTATTTTTTGCCCAAAGAAATTGGCATATAGTTTTTGCAGACTTAAATCCTTAACTCCAACCTTATTAACAATATTCTGCAAATCTATGAATTTACCGGGAGTGAACTCTGCCCTTTTAAGCAATCCGTGAATGTCGTCATGCCATGACAGACCAATTTTAGTAACAGTATTGTCCTCTAGTAATTTAATAACAGAAGCCGGCATTCCTATATTGTTAAGTCGGAATAAGAAACATGTATCTTTTGATGAAACCTGAAGTAAGGCAACTTTATAGTTCAGCCCCTTTTTAAATGCCGGTCTGGTTTCTGTGTCAAATCCCAGAATGTCGCATGATAAAAGATAGTCTACTGCTTTGTCAGCATCAGACTCTGTTATAATTGTAATTATTCTTCCTTGGAAAAGTACCTGCGGAAGATCTGTTATCGCATGTTTGTCGAACTTGCTGTATATTGCTTTTTTCATCTTCGTTTTATATCTAAAGTGCAAAATTAAAAAAAAGTTATGAAAACAGACCACTTTATCAAATATAAATGCTATTTTTGCACTAAATTTAATAGAAAAGACGACAATGGCACGTAAAAAATCAGACCGTAAGCCTAAAAACATAGGAGAGGCTGTTGGTTTCAAAAATATATTGAGTAATGAAAAAACAGATTTCCTGCTGGGAATAATTCTGTTGCTTGGAGCTGTTTATATCATTATAGCAATGACATCTTATCTTATAACCGGACAAGCTGACCAAAGCATTCTGGAAGATTTACGTCCTGGAGAATGGGTTAACACGAACCATGAATTCTTAAATTATTGTGGTTCCATCGGAGCTATTTTATCCTATGAACTAATTGCGGTAAATTTTGGATTGCCTGCTTTCCTTATCCCAGCTTTTATTATTTTAATAGGTTTAAGAATGATGGGAGTATATAAAGTGAATCTGTGGAAATGGTTTTTCTGTACTATGGTAGTTATGGTTTGGAGTTCTGTTACATTAGCCAAATTCCTAACTCCAATAATGAGTGGACTTGTATACAACCCTGGTGGTAATCATGGACTGTTTTGTGTGCAACATCTGGAGAATATTGCAGGTGCACCTGGACTTACTGTAATATTACTTTTGGTTGCGGTGGCATTTTTGACATATCTTAGTGCCGAGACCATAACTGTAATAAGAAAGGCTATGAATCCTATGAAATATCTTACTTCTAAGGTTAAATTCTCCGTAACTAATCACTCTGAAACAGAAAATATTGTGAATAATGAGAGTGATGATAAAAAAGAAGAAAATCTAAAAGATAAAGAAATTACAGAGAAACTTCCTATGGAGGAAATGCCTGCTCCTGTAGTGGATTTGACTGATTTCAGTAATGAAATGACATTAAAGAAGCCGGCTGTTGCCAATATAGCCCCTATGCCTACTGTCACCGCAGCTCCTGCAAAAAAATCTGAAGATATGTCAAACCTTACTGTTGAAGTTGCTAAAAATGAAGAGAAGGCAGGAACAAAAGATGTTAATATAGAGGAAATACTCAATACACCAATAAATCCATTAGAACCTTTTACTAAATATAAGAAACCTACTCTTGATTTGCTGAAGAAATATGACAATGATGGCAAACCTAATGTGGACATGGAAGAAATAAAAGCTAACAATGCCAGAATTGTGGAAGTGTTGAATAGTTTCGGAGTGACAATTAAAGAAATAAAAGCCACCGTTGGACCTACCATTACATTATACGAGATAACTCCAGCTGAAGGAGTGAGAATATCAAAGATTAGAAATTTGGAAGATGATATAGCACTTAGCCTATCAGCTTTGGGAATACGTATTATAGCTCCAATTCCTGGTAAAGGAACAATTGGTATAGAGGTTCCAAACAAGAAACCGCAGATTGTATCTATGGAGAGTATTCTAAATTCCAAAAAATTCAAGGAAACAAAGATGGAACTGCCTTTGGCTATAGGTAAAACTATAACCAATGAAGTATTCATGGTTGATTTAGCCAAAATTCCCCATCTACTTGTGGCAGGTGCTACCGGTCAGGGTAAATCTGTAGGACTTAATGCCATTATCACCTCCCTACTCTACAAGAAACATCCTAATGAACTGAAGTTCGTATTAGTAGATCCGAAGAAGGTTGAATTTAGTGTTTATCATAAAATTGCAGATCATTTCATGGCATGTCTGCCTGAAAACGATGAAGAGCCGATTATTACCGATGTAACGAAAGTTGTACGTACTCTTAACAGCCTTTGCCAACTTATGGATCATCGTTACGATTTATTGAAGAATGCAGGTGCTAAGAATATTAAGGAATATAATGCCAAGTTTATAAATCACAAATTAGATCTTACAAAAGGACACGATTATATGCCGTATATAGTTGTGCTCATTGACGAGTTTGGAGATTTGATAATGACAGCAGGCAAGGAAATAGAATTGCCTATAGCTCGAATTGCTCAGTTGGCACGTGCCGTAGGTATTCACATGGTGATAGCAACGCAGCGACCTACAACAAAAATAATAACAGGTAATATCAAGGCCAATTTCCCTGGTCGTATGGCTTTTAGAGTAAGTTCTCAGATAGACTCAAGAACTATACTTGACCGCAGTGGAGCCAATCAACTTGTAGGTCGTGGAGACTTGCTGTTTCTTAATGGTAATGAACCTGTACGTGTGCAATGTGCTTTTGTAGATACACCGGAAATCGAAAATATAAATGAATATATAAATACGCAACCTGGACCTGTAGAACCTATGGAGCTTCCAGAACCTGTAGAAACCGAAATTCCCGGTGGTGGTTCTATGGGTAATGGTGGAGACATTTCTTCCTGCGATCCATATTTTGAAGAGGCGGCACGCAACATAGTGCTGTCACAGCAAGGTTCTACAAGTATGATTCAACGCAGATTTTCAATAGGATACAATCGTGCCGGTAGACTTATGGATCAGTTGGAGCATGCCGGCATTGTGGGCGCAGCTCAGGGTAGTAAACCTAGAGAAGTGCTTATTCAGGATGAAAATCAACTTAATACACTTTTAAATTCAATGCATTGATAATATTGAATAGGTAAAATTTAAATATTTAAATTTATGAAAAGAATAGTAGTATTGTTTATTATGTGTGCTCTCATTATGGGAGTTGATGCTCAAAACGCAACTAAGGCTCGCAGAGTGTTGGACAAAACAGCAGCCATGATTGGAAGAAAAGGTGGGGCTAGTGCTTCTTTTTCTATTTCTGGTAAAATGGCTAATACATCAGGTTCTGTTGCAATAAAAGGTAATATGTTTTATGCGCACACACCTCAAGCTACAGTATGGTTTAATGGTAAGACACAATGGGCTTATATGAAAAATACCGGTGAGGTGAATGTTACAAATCCAAATGAGGCAAAACAGGCACAGATGAATCCATATAAGTTCATTACAATATATAGGAACGGATATAATATGAATATGAAAACAAGTGGCAGTAGTTACAATGTACATCTGACAGCCCAGAATAAGAAACGCAGTATTCAGGAAATGTATATCATAATCAACAGCAGCACATACCAGCCTTCATGTGTAAAGATGCGTCAAGGTAATAACTGGACAACTATAAATATATCCAATTTCCGTGCTGCTAATCAGCCTAACAGCGTCTTCTCTTTTGACGCAAAAGATTATCCTAAGGCAGAAGTTATCGATCTTAGATAAACATCAGCCATATAAACGTACTTATCAAAATTAAAAGCAAAAATGAAAAGACTTGCCATTTTCAAAGATCTTCGTTATCATCGTAAACTTGCAGAGAAACGAGCTGTAACATATAAAATGAATAAATTCGCAAAAGGACTGACTTATGTAGGAGGTTCTATTGTTTTGCTTTATCTCCTTATGTTTGCAGTTATGTTTGCATTAATAGCCAATGAACTGAAATCCAAGACCTCACTGGAAATGATTTGCAGTTTTTTGCCATTTATAATGGTTGTTGATTTTGGTGTGCGTTTTATGGTTCAACAAACCCCATCCCAGCTTATTAAGCCCTATGTACTATTGCCGTTGCCTAGATATGTTTGTATAGAATCATTTTTGGGGACAACTCTTTTATCTTGGGGAAATGTTATATGGGGAGCAATGCTCATACCATATTGCCTTATGTCCGTAGTGTTTTCTTTCGGAATAATTCCAACAATATTATTGCTCTTATTCTATTATGTGATGATATTGATAAACAGTCAATGGTATATTATAGTGCGTACACTCATAACGGATACCATGTTATGGTGGTTTCTTCCTATTGTTATGTATGTAATAGCAGCAATGCCATGTTATATTGGAGGAAAACTAGATATTAAGCAAATGCTTGATTTTTATGGAGTTATCGGGAGATGGTTTGAGCATGGTAATCCCCTACCTATATTGTTTGCCATGATAGGTTTGGCAGGTTTGCTGATTATAAATCGCAAAATGCAATATAATCACGTATGGGAAGAATTGGGAAAAATTACCAGAGTGAGAAAAATGAAAAGTGTATCTGAATTCAGATTTCTGAACAGATATGGTGAAGTCGGAGAATATTTAAAGTTGGAAATCAAGTCTATAATGCGTAATAAGAATCCAAAGAAAGCATTTATCATGTCATTTATGTTAACTGCTGTCTTTAGCACAATCATTACTTATACAAAAGTATATGATGATGAGTTCAGCAATAAATTTTTCTGCATTTATAATTTTATGATTTTTGGTATATCCTTTAATATGAGAATAATGGGTAACGAAGGGAACTATATCGATGGTTTGATGGTAAACAGGGAAAATATACTGTCATTGCTGAAAGCTAAATATATATTTACCAGTATCATTCTTTTAGTTCCTTTTGCAATAATGCTCCCTGCTGCCTTTGCAGGAAAGTTTCACATATTAATGCTGTTAGGATATGGATTGCTGACAATGGGATTGGGGTATTTCATGATGTTTCAGATGGCTGTATTTAATAAGACAACTATACCATTGAATTCTAAGTTTATATCTAAAAATGTTGAAAACAATTATGTTCAGATAATAGTACAAATGGTAGCATTGTTTTTACCGGTTGTCCTAATATTTCTATTACAAGCTTTTATGAGTAAAATAATGAGTTATTGGGTAATGATAATTATAGGAATGACATTCATTCTTACAAGTAATATCTGGTTGCGCAACATCTATAATAGAATGATGAAGCACCGGTATACAAATTTAGAGGGATTCAGAGCTTCAAGATAAATATGACGAGTAAGAAAATTATTTTTGTATTAGTATTAAGTTTTATATCTGTATTGGCAGCAGGCTGGGTCACTTTGCGTGCATGGCCGGAAAGCGATGGTAACGTTTTAGCTTCAGTGGTAAGGGTCACTGAAACAAAATATTATATATGTGAAGATGATACATTGCGCCAATTTACTTTTAGTGCAGATGGTTTCTGTCCAAATGACATTTGGTTGTATCCTTCTAACAAAGGAAGAGTTATAACTGCTATTTCCGATACAATGCAGTGTGCCATTGACACAATGAAGCCGCGAGATTTTATTGAAAAAGAAATAGACACGCTGTCTGTTCAGCGTAGAAAATTATATCATGCCAATGAAGAACTGAGATATTATCTTAGAGTTCATGGTGTGCAGGATGAGGGATATGATATAATAGCCAAGTATTCCACCAAGTTAAAAAAGAAACTTGATTCTATAAATAATTCCATATCCCGTTTGAGCAAAATTGCTGAAAAGAAGGAAATAAGAATAAAGCAAATAGTAAACTATGTTGCCTATTATCAAGGCTTCAGCACGATAAGACAGAAAGTTCCACTTAAATATATCAAATCATCAAAAGGAAGAGAATACAAACTTCTGTCTACGGTTGATGAGAAAAAGATGCCATATATTAATAGCATAAATATTTTACCTTTTAATGTTGCTATTGATGATAGCATTGTCGGTGTGTCTACTTCTAGGAAATATATATCAATACCTGTTGTCCTTTGCAATTCCGGTGCACCGTTGTTTTCAGAAAGAGGTACATTTGTGGGTATGAAGTTGAAACATAGAATTGTATTAAGAAACGAATTGAGAACATTTATAAATCTAGCAGAATAAGGTGAAAACTAAAAGATTAATATATTTGTCATTAGTTGCCGTAATCTTATCCAGCTGTAGTAAACTGGAAAAAGGGAGAATGACTACCGTTGAACGTAACGGTATGACATATACAGGAGAAATAAAAAATGACCATTTTGACGGTTATGGCTTATTGATGAAAGGTGACAGTGTTATTTATCGGGGATATTGGAAAGCCGGCAAGAGGAATGGAAATGGTTTTGCCCAAGATTCTTTAGGCAGAAAATTTTGTGCAACATGGAAATCAGATACCATTGTCCAGGGCAAACGCATAGATTCTTTAGGTACATATACCGGGCAATTTAATTTTAACGGGAAAGCCAATGGGCATGGTATGTATATAGCCAGAGACGGATCAGTATATGAAGGTCGTTGGAAAGAAGACCAAAGATGTGGTTTTGGCATGGGGATAACTTCTAAAATTGTTTTACGGACAGGGGAATGGAAATCCAATCGGTATTTAGGAGAGAAACTCAGTTATACAAGTGAACGTATTTATGGAATAGACATTTCCAAATACCAACATGAAATAGGACGGAAGAAATATAGTATAAGTTGGAATAATCTACGAATTAAAGGTTTGGGAAGTATAAGTCATAAAACGGTTAAGGGGAAAGTCAACTATCCCATTTCCTTTGTCTATATTAAGAGTACAGAAGGTAAATCTGTTTTCAACAAATACTATCGTAAAGATTATGTAGATGCCAGATTAGCAGGATATCGTGTAGGAACGTATCATTTCTTTTCTATTTATAGTTCTGCGTCATTGCAGGCTCATCATTTTATTAAACGTAGCATGTTCAGGCAAGGTGATTTTCCTCCGGTACTTGATGTGGAACCGTCTAACGAACAAATAAGGAAAATGGGTGGAAGTGAAGCCTTGTTTGCAGCTATAAGAACATGGATGAACATTGTAGAGAGTAAGGTTGGGGTTAGACCTATTCTATATGTGAGCCAGCATTTTGTCAATAAATACTTGCCATTGGCTCCTGATTTGAAGAAGAAATATCAAGTATGGATTGCCAGATATGGAGAGTATAAACCAGATGTCCGCTTGATTTATTGGCAATTATGCCCTGATGGTCAAGTACAAGGAATCCAAGGAAAAGTGGATATAAATGTCTTTAATGGCTATCGTAATGAATTCTATACGTTTATAAATAATAGAACAAAGTAATCCAATAGGATTACTTTGTTCTATCTTCAAGTTCTTTTCTACAGTCATTTCCTGGTAAATGGAAAGCATATTTACGAGAGAACACCTCATTTACTTTATTTATTTCAAGGAATGTTGTTCCTCCACCTTCACCGAAACTTCCACTGAGGTATGCGATTTTGTCTTCCTCTTTAATGTATCCTTTCTGTCGAAGCATTCGGATAGCTGCAAAAAACATATATTGACTGCTGACATGCTCTTTCTGATAAATAGGAATCACGCCATAACTTAAGTTAAGCCAGCGTTGGGTTTTTTCTTTATAGCATATTGCCAATACAGGCACCGGACCACGGAAAGCTGCCAGGTTACGTGCCGTCTGACCAGTTTCACTGTCTGTGATTATTCCTGCTACTCCTAATTTCACAGTAGAGTCAATTGCCGAATGAGCCAGAAATTCTCTCTGGTCACAATTTTCTCTGATAGGAATATCAATGTCGTTTTCTCTCATTTTGTCCTTTTCTGCTTGTTCGGCAATTCTAGCCATTGTCTGAACAGCTTCCAAAGGATATTTTCCACTGGCAGTTTCACCGCTAAGCATTAAAGCATCTGTGCGGTAATAAATAGCATTTGCTATATCTGTAACTTCTGCTCGTGTAGGACGCGGGTTATTTATCATCGTATGAAGCATCTGAGTTGCTACAATTACAGGCTTTTTCTTCTGCACACATTTTCTGATAATCTGGCGTTGAATACCTGGAATTTTTTCTATTGGAACTTCAATTCCAAGATCTCCACGGGCAACCATTATGCCATACGAAGCATCAATGATTTCGTCTATATTGTCAACACCCTCCTGATTCTCTATTTTTGAGATAATTTTTATATCACTTCCACGTTCGTCAAGAATCTTTTGCACAGAAAGAACGTCTGCTGCATTGCGGACAAAAGAATGAGCTATAAAATCTATGTCTAGGTCTATTGCAAGAAGAATATTGCGGCGGTCCTTTTCTGTAAGGGCTGGTAAATCAATATGTTCGCCAGGTATATTTACGCTTTTATGCGAACCTAAATCTCCATCATTCTGCACTTGGGCAACAACCATAGGACCATTGATTTCCATCACCTTCATGTCCAACTCACCATCGTCAAAAAGTATATCGTCATCAATCTTCACATCCTTGGCAATGTCGGTATATGAAAGATTCACTATGTCATGAGAAGAGTTCATTTCCGGACGGCCGAATATTTTGACCATCTGTCCGGTTTTATAATGAAGTTTATCCTCTGTGTCCAAGCCGGTAGTACGAACTTCCGGTCCTTTTGTATCAATCATGATACCGATGTGCGGGCTTACGGCACGTACATTTCTCACTATATTGCGAATACCTTCTTCTGTGGCATGTGCCGTGTTCATACGGACAACATTCATGCCTGCAAAGAACAATTTGCGGATGAAATCCTGATCACATCTGCGATCACTAATCGAAGCAACTATTTTTGTTTGTTTCATAACCTATTTTTGATTTACTTTTTGCAAAGGTAGTCTATTTATAGCACAAATCAAAGTCCTCTGTGCGTTTTTTTTATTAATTATTCTGTTACTTACAGTTTGTAAAGCTATATAGTTTGTAATTTTAGTAAAAATCTATCAAAATATTTGCTCAGAATTAGGAAAAGCCGTATTTTTGCCAAACGCATATAAAACTTAACGCTTAATGAGACAACTGAAAATCACAAAATCAATCACCAATCGAGAGAGTGCTTCGCTCGATAAATATTTACAGGAGATTGGCCACGAAGATTTAATATCTGTGGAAGAAGAAGTAGATTTGGCACAAAGAATAAGGAGAGGAGACCGTAAGGCTCTGGAAAAGCTGACGAAGGCAAACCTTAGATTTGTGGTGTCTGTAGCTAAACAATATCAGAATCAGGGATTAAGTTTGCCTGACTTGATAAATGAGGGAAATGTCGGTTTGATTAAGGCTGCGCAGAAATTTGATGAAACAAGAGGATTCAAATTTATATCTTATGCGGTATGGTGGATTAGACAAAGCATTCTGCAGGCCATTGCTGAACAAAGTAGAATAGTAAGACTACCGTTGAATCAAGTAGGATCGATAAATAAGATTAATAGAATTCTTAATCAGTTTGAACAAAAGAATGAACGTCGGCCAAGTATAGATGAAATCGCCGAGAATATTGATTTGCCTGAAGAAAAAATTGCTGATGCGTTAAAAGTAAACGGACGTCATGTGTCAGTAGATGCTCCTTTCGCAGATGGTGAAGAAAACAGTCTTTTGGATGTCTTGCCAAATGGGGATGCCCCTATGGCTGACAATGAGTTGGTGCAAGAATCTCTGAGAAATGAGATAACCAGAGCGTTACTGTCACTTAATGACAGAGAAAGAAGCATAGTAGAAGCTTTCTTTGGAATAGGACAGCCTGAAATGACGCTCGAAGAAATAGGAGACAAATATGGACTTACACGAGAGCGAGTGAGACAAATCAAGGAAAAGGCTATTCGCCGTCTGAGGCACAATACTCAGAATGAATACTTGAAATCGTATCTCGGGTGATAATGAATTAAATTATAAATGAATTTTAAAAGACTTACGATTGTTGCCATGGCTGCTATTGCCATGACTACTGCTAATGCAAAAGATGGTCTGCAGAAAGTGTACATGTATGGTTTCGCAGCTTCATTTAACGACTCAACGGTTTATTTCACTGATATCCAGAAGGTTGATTCTGCCTGGATTAATAAAAGTGATTTCCTTTATAGTCGCGACAATTATTCATACCAACTGCGTGATTATTTAGCAGAAAAAGGTATTCCGCATGCTACATGTGTTATAGGATGGGCATTGAAACGGAAAAAAGTAGAGAAGAAATATCAGAAGTTTTTAAAGAGATATACCAAAAGAGTCAAAAAGGGCATAAGCTATAATGTAAAGTATCTTACTGCTTCTGATTTCTCTTTCAGTGGTATTACTCCTGATGAGGAATATATAAAGGGACAGAATAGAAAATTAACTAAGGAAGAAAAGAAAGCTGCAAAAGAGGCTAGAAAGAAAAAGCAGCAGGACGAAAATGGCAAACGCCCACCTATGGGTGGCAAACCAGGTGGAATGCCGGGTGGAATGTCAGGTGGCGGACCTAGATAAAAACAAAATAATACAGCCTTAAGCAATGCTATGATTTAGTGCATGCTTAAGGCTGTATCTTTTTCTCTCTACATTGTGTGTTACAGGTTTTCTTTAAACCAATTTGCTATTTGTCGTAGCAAGTGCGTGCGCGTGTTTCCACCATATATACTGTGATTACGGTTTGTATAAAGATTTTCTTTGAAATCTTTATCTGCCTGAACTAGTGCTTCTGTATATTCAAACGTATTTTGTGGATGAACATTGTCATCAGCAGTTCCATGACATATAAGCAGTTTTCCATGCAGCTTTTCAGCTCTTGTTATGGCATTGTCATCATATCCTTCTGCGTTTTCTTTTGGTGTACGCATATAGCGTTCTGTATATATGGTGTCATAAAAGCGATAACTTGTCGGTGGTGCTACAGCCACTCCGGCTCTGAACACACCTCTACCATCGCTCATGCTCATAAGTGTGTTGAAACCTCCATAACTCCATCCCCAGATGCCTATTCTGTTTTTGTCTATATAACTCTGGTTGCCTAGCCATAAAGCAGTCTCAACCTGGTCTTTAGATTCCAATTGTCCCAAATGCAGGTATGTGGACTTTTCAAAGTCTGCTCCCCTGCCGCCTGTTCCACGGCCATCTACGCATACAACGATGAATCCCTGCTGTGCCAGATAGTTATCGTATACACCGCCGTTTCCCATGCTTCCGGAACTCCATGAGTTTTCAACTTGCTGATTTCCGGGTCCACTGTACTGGAACATTATGACAGGATATTTCTTTTCTGCGTTAAAGTTTGCAGGCTTAATCATCCATCCGTCCAGTTTTATACCTTCAGATGTTGTAAAGCTGAATGCCTCGCGCTTAACAAAACCATACTCGGCAATTTTGCCTTTCAGGTCTTTATTGTCAACAACAGTAGAAAGAATCTTTCCATCGTTATTTCTTATAGTATATATATAAGGTGTATTATAGTCACTCCAGTTATTCAGAAAATATTTATAGTCTCCTGAGAACATAGCCACATTCCACCCCTCTTTGTCAGAGAGTCGTTCTGTTTTACCGTTTTTATGAGTCACATATATCTGTCTGTCATGAGGATTGATATTTGCAGCCTGATAATATACGTCTCCTGTTGCTTCGTCAAATCCATAAACATCCGTAATATCATAGTTGCCATTGCCAATCTTTCGGATTTCAGTTCCATTCATAGAGTAAAGATACAAATGCATGTATCCGTCACGGTCACTCGGCAAAAGTATTGTATTCTTGCCGATGATTATGCCTTCCATAGCCTCTTCCTTAACATATTTCTTCACGCTTTCATGAATAAGCAGTTGTGCCAGAGTGGTACGTGGATTCACCGTATAGAGGTTCAGTTTGTCCTGATGCCTGTTCATTGTATATACAATTATCTTGTTTGCATCATCTGTAGATTTTATACGTGGAATATATCCCTCAGCCTCCAGAGGAATATTGAGCTGCTTGGTATTGTGACTTTTAATGTCATAACTCCAGACAGAAACCATAGCATTGTCTTCTCCGGCTTTTGGATATTTGTAAGAGTATATTCCTGGATATACGGCATATTCTTTTTTTGCGGGAGCCGCCCCCTGAAACATTTGCAGGCTGTATTCTTTTACTTTGCTTTCATTATATTTAATCCAGCATATCATTTTACTATCGGCTGTGAAGCACATAGAACTGTTAGTGCTGAATTCTTCTTCATTAACCCAGTCTGGCACACCATTTATGATTTCATTAAATTTGCCGTCCTTGGTAATCTGACTTTCTGCATTGTCGTAAAGCAATTTAACCAGATATATATTATTGTTTCTGGCAAATGCCACCTGAAGTCCATCCGGACTCCATACCGGAATCTGCTGCGGTCCACCGTCAGATAGCTTTTCCAGTTTACGGCTTTCAATATTATATATATAGTATATGGCTGTAAATGATCTGCGGTAGATTTTTTTTGTTTTAGTCTGAATAAGCATTCGCTTTCCATCCGGACTCATTATATAACCGTCGAAGTCTTCAATTTTTTCACCCTGAGTTCTGTTTACGTCAAAGAGTACACCGGTTTGTTTGCCGGTCTTGAAAGAAAACTGCAATATCTGCTTGTTGTCATCACTGATACTGGCATACTGGTCAGTTCCCGGCAGAGGGTCCATCCCCATCACTCTCTTGGCAGTAAATGTATTACCCGTCACATCTTTTATGTCAATGGTTTTGTCTGCCATAAGTTGAGATGTAGACAACAATAATGCTGCACACATAATAATAAGTTTGTTCATATATACTTGTTGTTGTTAATTTAAAATCAAAAAGGAGCACTGTTGTCACCCGGCAATGGTGGCGGACCGAAAGGAACATCCATATCAGGAGGTACGCTTCCTCCGTTCATTCTGGATCCCACGACCTCTCCTCCTCCGTTAGGCAAGGCACCTATATAAGAGTCTTCCGGATTTTGGAATCTTGTAAACTCGCCGCGGAAAGTCAGCAGCACGTCACCGGTGGAACCCTTACGGTGTTTGGCTATAATAATCTGTGCCATACCATGAAGGTCGTTTCCTTTTTCATCCTGATAAATATGATAATATTCCGGTCGGTGAACAAACAGTACCATGTCGGCATCCTGCTCAATGGCTCCGGATTCACGCAAGTCAGACAGTTGAGGACGCTTGCCTTCCAGTCCCTCTCGGTTCTCCACGGTACGGTTCAACTGTGACAGCGCCAATATTGGAATATTGAGTTCCTTGGCTAATCCTTTCAGTGACCTTGAAATTGTAGACACTTCCTCCTGGCGGCTGTTGAATTTCATGCCGTTGGCATTCATCAACTGCAAGTAGTCAATCATTATTATTCTTACACCCTTCTCCCTAACAAGTCTTCTTGCCTTTGTTCGCAGCTCAAAAACAGAAAGTCCAGGCGTATCATCAATATAAATAGGAGCACCCGTAAGTTTGCGCAGATTCTTATCAAGCCGTTCCCATTCGTCAGGTGTTAGTTGACCGTTAAGAATCTTATTACCGGCAATTTCACAAGTGTTGGAAATAAGTCGGTTAACAAGCTGAACGTTGTTCATTTCAAGAGAGAAGAAAGCTATCGGCTCACGGTAATCCACCGCAATATTCTTGGCAAGGCTCAACGCAAATGAAGTCTTGCCCATGGCAGGGCGTCCTGCAATGACAACAAGGTCAGAAGGTTGCCATCCACTTGTCATCTCGTCAAGTTTGGTGTATCCGGTAGGAATACCGGTCAAACCACCACTATTTTCCGATGCTTTTTGCAGAATATCCACAGCCTGCTGTATCACAGGATCTATCTGTGTATAATCCTGCTTCATGTTTTTCTGTGAAATTTCAAACAGATTACCCTCAGCACCCTGCATCAGTTCGTCCACATCCACAGTTTCATCATACGCCTTTTCCTCTATTCTGGAAGCAAACTGAATGAGCTGCCTTGCCAGATATTTTTGTGCAAGAATGTGCGCATGATATTCCACATTGGCAGAAGATGCCACATGGTCACTTATGTCAAGAAGATATGCAGCCCCACCGATATCTTCAAGAGTGCCCTCATGTTTAAGTTCCTCCGTAACCGTCATTATGTCCACAGGCTTTTCCCCCATATTGAGAGTTTGGATAGCCTGATATATTTTCTGGTTTCTCGGTTCATAGAATGTTTCTGGGTGAATGATTTCTGATATCATCGAGAACGCATCCTTATCTATCATCAAAGCACCGATTACAGCCCGTTCTATATCTGTGGCCTGAGGCTGGAGATGACTATAGGTGTTGTCTACGGGAGCAGATGTACGGCGCCGTTTATTATTATTTTTACTTTCTGGCATCTTTAATATTTGATTTTTGAGTACAAAGATAGTAAAAGTTTTCCTTATATATTAGCCGTGTTTGATTTTTTTTATTTAACTTTGCGTTGTAAACCAATATATGATATAGAAATATGATTACATTTCCTTGTGCAAAGATAAATCTCGGATTGAATGTAGTTGGCAAGCGTGATGACGGTTACCATAATTTAGAAACGGTGTTCTACCCTATTCCACTGTATGATGCATTGGAGGTGAAGCGTATGGACATGGAGTTTCCTTCAGACATTCCATGTGACATAAAGGTAAGTGGCAATTGTCTTGATTGCAATGATAAAGACAATCTTGTGGTTAAAGCGTATGATATTCTAGCTGCGGACTACAATATGCCCCGTGTGCATGCCCATCTTTACAAGCGTATTCCGTCTAAAGCGGGGCTTGGAGGTGGCAGCAGTGATGCCGCATATATGATAAGGCTTCTTGATGAGCGTCTCCGGCTCAATATCGGTAATGCCGAAATGGAGAGATATGCTGCCAGACTTGGTGCAGACTGTGCTTTTTTCATCAGTAGTGAGCCTAGTTTCGCCACCGGTATAGGAAACAGACTGGCTCCTGTAGATATACCCACTCATAATCTTAATGGATATTATATTGCTGTGGTCAAGCCTGATGTTGCTGTATCTACAAAGGAGGCATACGCAGGAATCACTCCACGTATCCCATCAAAAAGTTGCCGAGACATAGTTAAGCAACCAATTTCCACATGGCGTGAAGAACTTCATAATGATTTTGAAGAATCAATATTCTCCTCTCATCCCATTTTGCTACAGATAAAAAACCGACTTTATGAAGAGGGTGCTCTGTATGCAGCCATGAGTGGTAGTGGAAGTTGTATGTTCGGTATATTTAAAACTCAGCCCGACAACATAAAGGATATATTCTCTGACTGTTTTACTTTTGTAGACAAAATGAATCTGCCTGACAGATAAAGGGAGTTTAATTCAAGAAATAATATGATTTGAGAGCTAGTTTCACCATAACGCATTGACATAGTGTTATTTACGGTGAAAGGAACTGGACGGCAGATGTTATATGCCGTATTGGGTTGTGCTATTCACTATATCATGTTTTATTCTGTACTATATCGGACTGTATTATGTACTATATTGCAACATCGAAAATTCTGTTCTACAGACCCGTAATATTGAATCGTGAACGTAGGAAAGCGTGCAATGTTGTTTCACTGTAATTGTTTGCATATCACTATTTTATGGTGAAACATGAAAGAAAAATATGAAAAGGCAAAATAAAAGGGACAGCAAAAATTCACTGTCCCTTTTTATTTATATTATTTCAGAATCTTTATTATCAATACTCTCCCCATGCCTTGATATCAATATCATCAAGTGTCATTGTTGTAAAGGCATTGATGAAAGCACTGGCAAGACGACTGTTTGTAATCAAAGGCACATTGAGGTCTATTGCAGCACGGCGAATCTTGTAACCGTTTGTAAGTTCATTAGAAGTAAGATCTTTAGGAATGTTTACAACCATATCCAACTTCCTCTGATGCAACAAGTCAAGGGCCTGAGGCTGTTTACCTGTTTCGCTCGGCCAATAAACCAAAGTGTTCTCGATGCCGTTTTCCGCAAGATATCTGCTTGTACCACCGGTGGCAAAAAGTTTATAACCATTGGCAACAAGTTGCTTTGCCGCATCAAGCATATCTGCTTTCTGTTTGGCAGAACCGGTAGAAAGGAGAATATTCTGCTTTGGTATGCGATGACCCACAGAAAGCATACTCTTTAAGAGTGCTGCATTTGTATCATCACCAAGACATCCCACCTCTCCGGTACTGCTCATGTCTACACCAAGTACAGGGTCGGCTTTCTGCAGACGGTTGAATGAGAACTGACTTGCCTTGATACCTACATAATCAAGGTCAAAGAGATTCTTACTTGGTTTCTCTACCGGCAAGCCCAACATTACACGAGTGGCAAGTTCAATAAGATTTATTTTCAAGACCTTGCTTACAAATGGGAAAGAACGACTGGCACGAAGATTACATTCTATAACAAGAATCTCGTTTTCACGAGCCATATACTGAATATTGAACGGTCCGTTGATATGCAGTTCTTTGGCAATTTGCTTGCTGACACGTTTGATGCGACGGACAGTCTCTACATATAGTTTCTGTGGAGGGAACTGAATTGTGGCATCACCGGAATGAACTCCGGCAAACTCTATATGCTCTGATATTGCATAGGCAAGAATTTCACCGTTCTTTGCCACTGCATCCATTTCTATTTCCTTGGCATGCTCTATGAACTTGCTTACCACTACCGGGTGGTCTTCACTGACGTTGGCTGCCAACTCCAGGAACTTCTTAAGCTCTTCTTCATTAGAACATACGTTCATAGCTGCTCCTGACAGAACGTAACTAGGACGAACCAATACCGGGAAGCCTACACGCTTGATGAACACGTCTATATCGTCCATGCTGGTAAGAGCACTCCACTCCGGCTGGTTGATATTATTTTCAGAAAGCATAGAAGAGAACTTGGCACGGTCTTCAGCTCCATCAATATCCTTAGCCTTTGTTCCGAGTATAGGCACATTCTGCTCGTCTAGGAACATTGCCAGATTATTCGGAATCTGACCGCCTGTGCTGACAATGACGCCATGAGGAGTTTCAAAATCTATAATGTCCATAACACGCTCGAATGTGAGCTCGTCAAAATACAGACGGTCGCACATATCATAATCAGTACTTACGGTTTCTGGATTATAGTTTATCATAACAGAACGCCAGCCTTCCTTGCGAATTGTGTTAAGTGCCTGAACACCACACCAGTCGAACTCTACACTTGAACCGATTCTGTAAGCACCGGAACCGAGTACGATAACAGAACGCTGATCGTGCTCAAAGCTAATATCACTTGCAACACCACTATATGTAACATATAGATAATTGGTCTGAGCAGGATACTCTGCAGCAAGTGTATCTATCTGCTTTACAACTGGCAAGATACCATAATTCTTACGTAAATTGCGAACTACAAGTCCCGCCTTGTGCATATTGTGAAGCTCATGTTCCAAACCGACAGCACGTGCTATCTGGAAATCAGTGAAGCCATAAACCTTAGCTGTGCGGAGAAGTTCTTTGTCAAGAGTGTTGATATTCTCTGACTTCAACTGCTCGTCTATATCTATAATATGCTGCAGTTTGTAAAGGAACCACTTGTCTATTTTTGTAAGATTATGAATCTGGTCTACAGTGTATCCCTTGTGCATAGCCTTGGAAATAACAAACACACGTTTGTCTGTAGGCTCACGCAACGCTGCATCAATATCTGAGATTTCAAGTTCTTTGTTTTCTACGAATCCATGCATGCCCTGTCCTATCATACGTAGACCTTTCTGTATGGCTTCCTCAAAGTTACGACCTATTGCCATAACCTCTCCTACACTCTTCATGCTGGAACCGAGTTCCTTGTCTACTCCGCGGAACTTTGAAAGGTCCCAACGAGGAATCTTGCAGACTACATAATCAAGAGCCGGTTCAAAGAAAGCGCTAGTGGTCTTTGTTACAGAATTCTTCAACTCAAACAGACCATAGCCCATACCCAATTTGGCTGCAACGAAAGCAAGAGGATAACCGGTAGCCTTGGAAGCCAGAGCAGAACTACGGCTTAGACGCGCATTAACCTCGATGACACGATAGTCTTCACTCTGAGGGTCAAAAGCATATTGTACATTACATTCACCGACAATACCTATATGGCGCACAATCTTTATTGACAGCGCACGCAACTTGTGATATTCAGAATTAGAAAGTGTCTGAGACGGTGCAATCACAATACTCTCACCGGTATGTATACCCAGAGGGTCGAAGTTTTCCATGTTACATACTGTGATACAGTTGTCATAACGGTCACGTACAACCTCGTATTCTATCTCTTTCCATCCTTTGAGACTCTTCTCCACAAGAACCTGAGGAGAAAAAGAAAAAGCTTTCTCACATATTTTGTTAAGCTCTTCCTCATTGTCGGCAAATCCACTGCCTAGACCACCAAGAGCATAAGCAGCACGCACAATAACAGGATAACCCAAATCGGAAGCCGCTCTACGGGCAGAATCCATATTTTCGCAGGCTTCGCTCTTGATAGTCTTTACGCTTATCTCATCTAACTGCTCCACGAAAAGTTCACGGTCTTCAGTGTTCATTATAGCAGAAACCGGAGTTCCAAGAACTTTGACGCCGTACTTCTCAAGTATGCCTGAACGCTCCAACTCTACACCACAGTTAAGAGCCGTCTGACCACCGAAAGACAACAAAATGCCGTCCGGCTTTTCTTTCTGTATTACTCTCTCTACAAAATAAGGCTGAACCGGCAAAAAGTATATCTGGTCGGCAACACCTTCAGATGTCTGCACGGTAGCGATATTAGGATTGATAAGAACCGTCTCAACACCTTCTTCACGCAGAGCCTTAAGAGCCTGGCTACCGGAATAATCAAATTCACCGGCCTCTCCTATCTTCAATGCACCTGAACCCAGGAGCAGAACTTTCTTTATATTTTCGTCTTTCATCTTTGTAATTTTTAAATATTGAAATAATGCAGAATTACTTCAATGACTCAATAAACTTATCGAACATGAATTCAGTATCAGTAGGTCCGGAACATGCTTCTGGATGGAACTGACTGGAGAACCAAGGATTTTTCTTATGGCGAATACCCTCGTTGCTGCCATCATTCATATTGACAAAGAGTTCTTCCCAATCACTGCCCAGTGTCTTTCCGTCAACAGCGTAACCATGATTCTGTGATGTGATGTAGCACTTGTCTGTGCCTGCAAGGCGCACCGGCTGATTGTGACCGCGATGACCATACTTAAGTTTATATATAGATGCTCCGGCAGCTTTGCCCAGCAACTGATTGCCCATACAAATACCACAAATAGGCTTGGAACTCTGGTTCATCTGTTTGCGGATTATATCCACAGCATCAGAACATACATCGGGATCACCGGGACCATTGGCAAGGAAAAGACCATCATATTCCATATTTGTGTAGTCATAATTCCATGGAACCCGAATAACCTCTATATTACGCTGTATGAGTTCGCGGATAATATTAGCTTTTACACCACAATCCACAAGAACCACTTTCTTGCCGGAACCCTCATTATAACGTATAACCTCTTTGCAAGAAACCTTATCCACAAAGTTTATTCCCTCATAATTGGCCTCTGGGATATTGTCTGGTTCGTCATCAAAGATAATCTTGCCCATCATAACACCATGTTCACGAAGAACCTTTGTAAGCTGGCGGGTGTCAATGCCTGTGATGCCGGGCACATGCTCACGCTTAAGCCAATCTGCAAGGCTCTCAACAGCATTCCAATGACTGTACTGCACACTGTAATCGCTGACAATAATTGCCGAGGCATAAATCTTATCACTCTCCATAAATGCAGGAATACCATTCTTCCCGATTGTAAAAGGCGGCACACCATAGTTACCTACAAGAGGAAATGTTAATGTCATAAGCTGTCCGGCATAAGAAGGATCGGTAAGACTCTCCGGATACCCCATCATGGCAGTGTTGAAAACAACCTCTCCGGCTACCGGAGCTTCATATCCGAAACTCTGTCCGTGGAATTTTGTTCCATCACTTAAGACTAATGTTACGTTCTTCATTTTTTATAGTGTTTGTTTTAATGATTCTATATAATTAACGAATGCTTGATTGCATAATTTTGTACCACCTGGTGTAGGATAATGACCGGTGAAATACCAGTCTCCCTTATGGTCTGGAATTGCTTTATGAAGACCTTCGATGCTCTGAAATACTATTTCAATAGGTGTGGTTACTCCCTCAGGGCGCAACATCTCAACTATTTTATCATTAATTTCATCTACAGAGAAAGGTTCATATATTGCACGCACTATATTCTGCTGCTGCTCCTTAGGCTTTTCCAGTTCCATCTTACAGGCATCGTATGTTGATTTTACAACTTCATCCATGGAACGTTCTTTCAACAAAGCCATTGTTGCACGGAAGACACAAAATTCTTCCAACTTAGGCATATCAATACCGTAGTAATCCGGATAACGGATTTGCGGAGCACTACTCACAACAACAATTTTTTTCGGATGAAGACGATCCAGTATTCTGAGAATACTTTCTTTCAGAGTGGTACCTCTGACGATACTGTCATCTATAATCACAAGATTATCCTCATAAGGAGTAAGACTGCCATAAGTAACGTCATATACATGAGAAGCCAAATCGTTCCGGCTGTTACCCTCTGTTATGAAAGTACGTAATTTAATATCTTTCCATGCAATCTTTTCTGAGCGCACGTAGTCATCAAGGATACCTGTAAGTTCCTCATGCGATGGAGTATGCCCCAGACTCTCTATTTTCTTTATCTTCTGCTCGTTGATATATCGTTTAAAACCTCCAAGCATACCATAGTAAGCCACTTCAGCTGTATTAGGTATATAAGAAAACACAGTATGGTCAACATCATTGTCAACGGCTTTGAGTATAGGCTCGGTCAACTGATCACCTAGTTTCTTGCGTTCCTGATATATGTCAACATCGCTGCCCCTTGAGAAATAAATACGCTCGAAAGAACAGGCAGAGTCTCCACGTACATCAAGAATACGCTCAATAGTGCAATTGCCACATTTGTCTACAAGAAGAGCTTCACCCGGATTAAGTTCCTTGACTTCAGAAGCCTCCAAATCAAAAGTAGTTTGAAGAACCGGACGTTCGCTTGCCAACACTACAATTTCATCATCCTTATAATAGAATGCAGGACGGATTCCCCAAGGATCACGCATGGAAAACATTTCGCCACTGCCTGTAACTCCACATACAACATAACCACCATCAAAGTCTGCCATAGTAGTCTTGAGCACATTGCTCATCTTGACATTATCCTCAATATATTTGGTTATATCCTGATTTACAAGTTCCTTTTTCTTTGCCTCTTCAAAATTACGCTCCACTTCTCGGTCAAGTCGGTGCCCCATTAATTCCAGCATTATATAGGTATCACTGTAGATTCGCGGGCATTGTCCCTGAAGGGTCAGCTTTTGGAATATCTCATCAACATTGGTCATATTGAAGTTTCCACAAAAACACAGATTCTTCGCACGCCAGTTATTACGGCGCAAAAACGGATGAACATACTGAATGCCACTGTTACCGGTAGTGCTATAGCGCAAATGCCCCATATACAGTTGCCCTGCCCAGTTTTTATCTACACGGGAAAAAATCTCAGTAATAGCATCTTTTCCTTCAGCACGTTCACGAAACATATATTCATTGCCGGGAGCAGTGTCCAATTTTACGCTGCAAAAGCCGGCACCTTCCTGACCACGATTATGCTGCTTTTCCATCATAAGATAAAGCTTATTGAAGCCATACATCGTAGTTCCGTATTTCTGCTTATAATATTCCAGTGGTTTCAACAACCTTACAAGTGCCACACCACAGTCTTCGTGAATCTCTTCTAACATTAACGTTGATATTTATATAATATAAAATAAGTTTTTCTGAATCTCTATTCTACCGTTACTGACTTTGCCAGGTTTCTAGGCTGATCCACATCCTTGCCTTTGCATACAGCTATGTGATAAGCCAGCAACTGCAACGGTATTGTTGCCAACAATGGCTCCAAACATTCCAAAGTTTCAGGCAATTCTATAACCTGATCTGCAATACGGCTGATGATTTCATCACCTTTGGTTACCAAAGCTATTACACGTCCCTTGCGTGCTTTTATTTCCTGAATGTTGCTGAGTACTTTCTCATACATGGCATTATGTGTGGCAATCACCACTACAGGCATATATGAATCTATCAGCGCAATAGGACCATGTTTCATTTCGGCAGCTGGATAACCTTCTGCATGAATGTAGCTGATTTCCTTTAATTTTAAAGCTCCTTCCAGTGCTACCGGATAACTGTATCCACGTCCCAAATATATAAAATTCTGGGCATAAGTGAAAATGCGGCTAAGATCAGCTATTCTGTCATTCAACAACAATACCTGCTTAATTTTTTCAGGGATAGCAGCAAGTTCCTTAACTATTCTCACATATTCTAATTCGCTAATAGTGTTTTTCTCTTTTGCCAAAGCCAAAGCCAACATACACAGCACCGTAACTTGCCCGGTGAAAGCCTTTGTTGATGCTACACCTATTTCAGGACCTACATGGATATAACTTCCTGTATCTGTAGCCCGAGGAATACTGGAACCTATGGCATTACAGATTCCATAGATAAAAGCTCCTGCTTTCTTCGCAAGTTCTACGGCAGCCAAAGTGTCTGCCGTTTCACCACTCTGAGAAAGAGCTATGATTACATCATCTTTCGTTATTACCGGATTACGATAACGGAATTCACTGGCATATTCCACTTCAACCGGCACACGGCAATATGTCTCGATAAGCTGTTTGCCTATTAAACCGGCATGCCAACTTGTTCCGCAAGCAACAATGATGATGCGCTTGGCATTGAGCAAGCGTTCTTTATAATCGATTACCGCACTAAGAGTTACATGATTTGCTGCTGCGTTTATACGACCACGCATACAAGTCTTGAGGCATTCCGGCTGCTCAAAGATTTCCTTAAGCATAAAATGAGGATAGCCTCCCTTTTCTATCTGACCTAAATTTATATCTATGGTCTGAACAGAAGGATTGAGAGCTCTATTATGAATATTCACAACCTTCAGGTCTTCTCCCATACGCAACACTGCTATATTACCATCTTCAAGATACACCACCTTATCTGTATATTCCACGATTGGACTTGCATCGGAACCTAAAAAGAATTCATCTTTGCCAATACCTACTACCAGTGGACTCTGTTTGCGAGCTGCTATAATCTGATTTGGAACACGCTTATCCAACAATGCAATGGCGTAAGCACCGATAACTTGATGCAGGGCAACCTGAACAGCTGTAAGCGTGTCAAGATTCTTTTTTATCTGAACATACTCTATAAGTTGTACCAATACCTCTGTATCAGTATCAGAACGGAACTTAACACCTTTTGCTATAAGATTATTCTTTATCTCTGCATAATTCTCTATTATGCCATTATGAATTATAGCCAGATTCTTTGATTCTGAATAATGAGGATGAGCATTTACCGAAGAAGGCTCTCCATGAGTAGCCCATCGCGTATGAGCAATACCAACACATCCGCTAATATCTTTGTCGGAACAGAAAGTTTCAAGATTTGCAACTTTCCCTTTCGTTTTATAAACATTAAGAGAACTGTCCTTGCCAATAAGAGCAACGCCAGCACTGTCATACCCTCTATACTCTAGCCTTTTCAATCCTTTAACAAGAATTGGATAAGCCTCTCTTTTTCCTATATACCCTACTATACCACACATATAGATTTAAATAAAACATTTATAAAAAAACGTATATCTAAAAAAAGAAGAATGAAATCGAAAGTTTATCAATTGTCATTCTTCTATTTTATTATCTTAATATATTAACTATCAATGATGCTAAACTGGTGAGGATTCCCACAACAGATATCCAAATTGTTGTAGAACTGCCTATCGCCGAATTCTGCGCCTTAACCTTATTCGGTTCTACATAAACAATATCATTTTGCTGTAAATAATAATAAGGAGAATTAATTAAATTAGCATCGTTAAGATTCAATCTATGAGCCTCCTTTTGTCCACTTGCATTTTCACGAAGTAATATTATATTGTCACGTTTACCATAGATAGTCAAATCTCCAGCTTGTGCCAAAGCTTCTATTATAGAAATTTTCTCCGTTGATACTGGTATAACTTTAGGAGAACCAACTTCACCTGTAACCGTTACACGGAAACTAGCCATGCTCACTGTAACTACAGGATTTTCAGTTGCTGACAAATATGGAGAAACTTTTTGCTTTATAAGATTTTCACATTCTGTCTTTGTAAGACCTAAGACATGAATTGTACCAATAATAGGAAAATTAATATTTCCATCATTATCTACTAAATAACACTGCAAAGATCCAGTACTACCAGTAGACAACTGACCATTTGTACCAATAGTATTGCTTATTGAAAGGTTAAAAGGAGCTGCTGCTTTTGGATCTGTTGTTATTACTGTGATCGTAAGTTGGTCCTTTGGCATTATCTTGGCATCGTAAAGTCCCTTGGATGCAGAAAGGTCAACCTGATCAATATTCTGGAAATAAGCTACGTTTTTGCTTCCCGAACAACTGTCCAAAAGCAAAGCCATCACTAAAACAACTAGAGAAATAATAGATTTCTTCATAATGATTGCGTGGTAAATATCGTTTAAATTTTTGCAAAAGTAATGATATTTTTTGACATTGACAAATATTTAAGCTGTTTTCTTGTTCAAATAAAGAAAAAGCCAACTTTACATATAAGTCATGTTTCTATAATATTGAACTTTGCAAATTTCAGCAGCAACTGTTTGGTTCCTGTATTACGGAATATGACCGTTGCTTTTTGGTTTTCTCCATCCCCCTCTATCTTTTCAACAGTACCAATACCAAAACGCATGTGTTCAATGGTTGAACCTACATGAAGTCCTTCCACTATGGATTTTGGAGGAATTGTGTTGTCTGCTTTTCTACCAACATTGCCGCTGATTTTAGCAACTGGTGTAAGATGTCTTGGCATAGCGATGTGGCTATCTGGCATTCTTGTAGTCCTAACAGGACGTGTGTGTAGAGACAATCTATCACTGCCATCATCAACATACATAAGTGAAGGTTCTATATCCATAAGAAAACGGCTTGGACTGTCAAATTCCATTTTTCCAAAGCGCCAGCGATTCTTCGCACTAGTAAGCACGCAATGCTTTTCGGCTCTTGTTATGGCTACATAAAGCAGTCTGCGTTCTTCTTCCAATTCACGTGGAGAAGCAGCTGACATTGGACTGGGAAAGATATTTTCTTCCAATCCAACAATAAATACAGTAGGAAACTCTAACCCCTTAGCAGAATGAATAGTCATAAGACTTACACGACTGGTATCTTCATCATCACTATCCAAATCAGTCAACAAAGAAACTTCCTGGAGAAAATCTGCAATAGAAACATTGTTACCATTTCCTTCTTCCATACGGATATCTACGAAATCCTTCAATCCATTAAGAAATTCATTCAGGTTCTCTTGTCTTGCAATGGCATCAGGGTCTTTGCCTGAATATAAGTCTTCACTAATTCCACTTTGTTTTATTACCTCCATACCTAAAGTGTAGGCATCTGTATCAGAAAGCTCTGCTATGAAATTATCTATAAGTTCTATAAAACCATTCAATTTACTTGCAGTACCCTTATTTACATCTAGCCTATATTTCAGTGGAGATTTTATTACTTCCCAAAAACTGACTTCTTTATTTTGAGCTGCATAAGCAATTTTTGAAATTGTGGTATTGCCTATTCCACGAGCAGGATAATTAATAACTCTCTTTATTGCTTCCTCATCATTTGGATTAGCAATAAGACGGAAATATGCCAGAATATCTTTTATCTCCTTGCGTTGATAAAAACTCAAACCACCATATATTCTATATGGTATGTTAACAGACGGTTTGCGCATCTCCTCCTCAAAACTTCTACTTTGTGAATTTGTACGATATAGAATCACAAAATCACTGTAATCACAGTCGTCCTGCCGTTTTATCCGTTTAATTTCCCGACATACAACTGAAGCTTCTTCTTTATCACTATATACAGGTTTGTAAATAAGTTTTTCTCCTTCGGCGTTTTTGCTGAATACATCTTTACTTATCTGATTGGTATTATGACGTATAAGACTGTTGGCAGCCTGAACAATATACTGAGTACTCCTGTAATTCTGTTCCAACTTGAAAAGTTTGGAATCGGGATATACTTCATTGAAACCAAGGATATTGTCAATGTTGGCTCCACGGAATCCATATATGCTCTGAGCATCATCTCCAACCACACACACATGACGATGTTCTTTAGTGAGTTGAAGCACTATGCATTGCTGAACATAATTGGTATCTTGATACTCATCTACCAGAACATAAGAGAAACGGTATGCGTATTTTTGGCGGATATCATCATGTTCATTAAAAAGACGCCATGTCAACACCAATAAATCATCAAAGTCCATGGCATTTGCCTTCTGCAAACGTTGTTGGTATGCTACGTAAATATTATCCAAAGCCGGCTGCTTCTCATAATAAGGATTTTTAAACTGCTCTGGCATCACAAGGTGGTTCTTTGCCATGCTTATTACAGTATGGACTCCTGCCGGCTTATACGTCTTGTCATCAAGTTGCATCTCTTTAATTATGCTTTTTAACAAGGAACGGCTGTCGGTTTCATCATATATTGTAAATTCAGAAGTATATCCTAATTTATCAGCCTCCACGCGAAGGATTCTTGAAAATATACTATGAAAAGTACCCATGTGTAATAGATGTGCTTTATCATTTCCCACTAATTTGCCGATACGTAGCTTCATCTCATTAGCAGCCTTATTTGTAAAGGTAAGAGCCAGAACATTCCACGGCTCAAACCCTTTGCTGTCCATAATATAAGCTATCTTATATGTCAGCACGCGGGTTTTTCCGGAACCGGCTCCGGCTATTACCAGTTGAGGTCCATCACAATATTCTACAGCTGCACGCTGTCCTGGATTCAATTTATCTAGTTCCAACTTTTTATATTCATTTAGATTTTTCAGGCAACAAAATTAATAAAAAAAAACGGTATATTACACACAACATCTTAAGAAAGTTCTATTTCATATATGAAAATAGACCGAATATCATTTTATTGACATCCGGTCTGATTCTCGTTATAACAGTAAATAATAAAAAGTTGTATCTTTTTTTTAGAAATGAAAATTAAAGTCTACTCCACATTGGAAAGGATTTCCCTGCTGCGCAAAAGTATATTTGGTTCCTGTTGCTGAACTCTGTACGGCAAAGGTATTATATTTTGCATCTGTAAGATTCCTTCCCCAAAAACTTATATTAACAAAGCCGAAGTTCATATCAGCATGAGCTCCCAATACAGCATACAATTTTTGATAATAGTCATTGTCTACATCCCAATATGTTTTGCCCTGAGCATTCATATTTGCTCCTATTGTTATGAAACGAAGCCCGGTGTTGGATATATTAAATGTATAATCAGCATGTGCAGCAATAGTGTGCATAGGAACATAAGGTACTTTTTTGTCTTTATAACTTATATGTGTAGTTATTCCATTAACTGTTACACTGTCATTATATTCATCGAAGACAGCCCGCGTGTAACCATAGTTGAGTCCCCATGCCAGATGGTTATTGAATGCTTCGCCACGTAAAGCGACCTCAATGCCACAACTGTTACTTTTGCCGGCATTTACCATCATTCTTCCAAACCCATAATTACCTGCCATAACAGAAAGCTGCTGATTGCGAACTTGCATATAGAAAGCAGATAAATCAAAATGAACAGAATTATTAAAGAGATTAAGGTGAGTACCTATTTCATAGTTCCAACTTGTTTCCGGTTTATAAGAAATAGTATTATTTATATTATTATAATACGTATCATTATGAGATATTACTACATTACCGCGAGCACTTTGTGCTGCTGCAGAAAGTTCAGTCTGCAGTACGTCAGAAAACATTTGTATGTTGAAACCTCCAGCACGGTATCCTTTGCTGACGGTTGCATAGATATTACTATTGTTATTATCTATACGATATACAATGCCGAACTTTGGTAAGAGTTGATTAAAATCATTTCTTGTTTTATTGTTGATTATACTTTCAATAGAGGCATCTATATGCTGCCCAATAACATCTTCTACTAAAGTTGCAGTGGCATTTGTCAGATAGTCAATGGCAACATGAGAGAAATCATAACGTAAACCTAATGTAGCCGTTAGCCTTTTACTTATATCAAAATTACTTTCGTGATATAATCCAAAATTTGTAGTTGGAGTATGAAACGTGCCGGGAACATTGCTCATTGCCATATTTATATTGCATCCCCCCATTCTTTCTATCATTGCAGCAACAGCTTCGGTGCTCAAATGCATGTTTGCAGCCATAGCATTAAGCATTCCTGTATATGCATAATTTGTAATCCTATTTGACAGAAATGCATTCATGTCATCATCAAAATATACCACAGAGCCAGTTTTAAGCCATTCCTGAGAAAAAAAGCCACCCACTGTCCAATGCCAGAATCCGCCAATTGGTGCATTGCTTTTAAATGTAAGTTCCTCTGTTATGGCTTGCTGAAGTTGTGTTTGCTCTAAATGCATAAAATCAGAAGGCAGATAATCCTGATCCATTAGCATACGGTCTTTTAGATATTGATAACTAGTTACAGAACTAAAAGTAAAGGCATCTGCACGATAGCCGATATTAAGACTATTTGTAAGCAGATTACGTAAATAACAACTTTGGCGATTAGTATTTGGACTTGCTGTGGTTCCATCTTCCTGAATAACACCATAAGGGAATCCATTCTGGTCTATATACTGATAATCGGCAATATAATCAAAAGAAAGACGTGAGGTTGGTTGATATACAAGTCTGATTCTTCCACCTGCTTCATTATATCTGTCAGCACGTTTCCCTGTACCGATGTTTCTGAAGAAACCATCTTGACCATCATAAAACCCGGCAAGAGAAAAAGCGAACTTGTCACTAAGTTTATTATAATGAGCAAATTCGGCATTACGATAAAATTTGGTTCCTACACCCAATTTAATATCGGTGCCTTGATAGTTCATCGGATTAACAGTATAAATGCGAATCAATCCTCCCTCTGTATTCTGTCCGTACAAGGTTCCCTGAGGACCTCTTAGTATATCAACTCTGCTCAACTGATATGTATGAGTGTTGAATCCTGCTTTATTAACTATTGGCATACCGTCTACATATATACCTACAGCCGGACTGTTCACACGACTTCCTATACCACGGACATACATTGCTGATGTATAACGACTGCCATAATTCGGCATTACGAAATTAGGCACATAAACAGATAATTCACGAAGATCATGAGTGCCAAGCAGAGAAATCTCTTTTGAAGAAAATACAGTACTGGACAATGGTTGCTTACGCAGTTTAAAAACTTCTTTTGGCTGACTAATTATTACGACTTCATCCAAATCGTGAATACGAGAGGAATCCAACAGGCTGACGTTATCAAAAGGATTACGCAAGTTACCTGCATCAACAGAGATTGCAAACATCAAAAATGCAGCAATACAATATATCTTATTCATATTGATAAATAATTTATTATATATTTCTTTACCTTGAAATTCAGCTGCAAAGGTAATGACATTATTTAAGATATGCAATCCTAATTAATTAGGAAATTATATTTTATTTAAACTTCACATGTTTAACAGCAAAATAAACATAGGCAACTAGCAATATATAACCGACATAATATAAGGTAGTGATGCTGAAAATAATGTAATTTATAGCACAAAATCCGGCAAGCCCCTCTAAATAAAGGATGGCATCGCCTAATGGCAACAACCGCAATGTGTCGTCTACAGCAGCAATACCAACAATCAATATAGCCCAAACCGACACTAAGAATATAGACAACAATGTAGGTACACTAAAAGGATTTAATGTAGGATGAAAGTAAAAGTGGCGCCACACTTCTGGAGCAAAAGTCTGCATACTTGCATAAAATGTAGCAGAACATGCTACAATTATACATAGCATCGCCGGATAAAATGAACTTATATCACGGAAATGCACTATATAAGCATTTTTTCTTAACAACTTTCGCATTATGTAACTTATAACAATGACAGCTATAATTATAAGAAATATAAGCAAATGAATATCACTAAAGGTACTTATAAACTCACTTATCGGATCATCCGGAACAACATTGGGCAAAAGTTCAGACTCATGTATCCATCCCATTGTTTTTTGGTCGTGTGCAACTTTTACCCAAACAGAATCTATAGCATCATTAGGCATAGTTTTTATGTCAGCCACCACTAGATTTTCATTATGGTAAACGGTTACAGTATCTATAACTGTAAGATATGCTGTGGCTTCTTCTGGCAACTGTTCTATAAGTTTAATAGAGTCTGCCTTAACAATAAAATTATAATTATTAGTGTAATGATGATTGCTCTGAAAAGAAATAGAATCTAATTGCTTTTCACTATATTCCAATGTAGCTCCACCATGCTTTTTATGCTTGTGATTATTATAGCATGAAGAAAGACTTGTCATACTGAAAATCAGAATGAACAGCATAACAAGATATTTATATGTATTGTCTTTACTCAGCATATATATTCATTTGACAGTCTTTACAATTAAATTCAAGTCTGAAGAGTCTGCCATCTCCCAATCTTAATTTCAGAGGCTCTTTCCATGTCGGTTTATTTCCACCTCGTTTCACGCAAAATCCTAAGGAATATCTTATGCAGTGTCTACATTGCATTATTACAGGATTGTCTATTGGGACAACCTCAAATGCCATCTGTGGATTCTTTAATTCTTGTGTCTGATAAAATTCTTTGGCTTTACTATTTGAAATATTATAAAGATACCCCCAAGTTTTATATATTGATGGAACTATATCTCTGATATTATCAGATGAACTGATTTTTTCTATTGGTGCTGTATTTAATTGCATCTTACTTAGAGATGACAAACTCTCTATACAACTACGCCTGAGATCAGAAAGAAGACTGGATGGGATAAAATATTTATCAGCTTCTTCAGCAATATTAATAATCTTCAGTTCATAAATAGTATTACCCAGTTTTTCCAGTTGTTTCACAATATTGTCATGTTGAGGCTTCTTAGCAGGTTGATGTTCGAAAACAATTTTGCTTTCTCCTCTTATTCCTGTTTCGTCATCAAAGGCCTCTAGACGAAATCCATTCTCCGTGAGACTGAAATTCATTATAATCTGAATCTTTCTCTCTGCAGTTTCTCCTGAAAGAATCTTTGAAAAAGCTTCATCATTATTTCTATATAAAGCTATTCCTGGACGAAGATGCTCTGATATTCTCAATGGATACAATCTATTGCCTACGGCTCTATTTACACGAAAGCCTTCCAACTCATGCTCATCATTTATAAAACAAAGTCCATCACCATTTGAAAAACTTGCCGTTCCTGCTACATTAAAAGAATCATGACGAAGTTCTTTGACTTTACCAACATACTCTCCTATTGCTTTTGGAGTGTCAAAACTGGCAATATCCGGTTGGCGACCTTTAAGAAAATAAGAAGTAAAGCCTCTGTTGAATGTTTTCTTTAAATCTGGTGTAAATGAATAAGTTACACGCCCAATAGAAGCCCTACAATATTCGTTTTTACGTTTTTCAATAATCTTGTCTAGTTGCTGAGAATATGCAGAAACAACATTCTTTACGTATTCTACATCCTTTAATCGGCCTTCTATTTTGAAAGAACAAGCACCACTATCAGCAAGAAGTTCCAAATTATTAATCTGACACATATCCTTTAAAGACAGCAAATATCGCTGGTGCTCCACTTCGTTATTATCATCATCCAGTAAATCGAATTTCATCCTGCAAAATTGAGCACACTCTCCTCTATTGGCACTTCTACCAAAACAATATTGTGAAGCATAGCATTCACCGCTATAACTTACACATAAGGCACCATGCACGAATACTTCAAGATTCATATCAGGTACATTGTTGTGTATTTCTGATATTTCATCTGATGATAATTCTCTGGCAAGCACAGCTCTATTGAAGCCAATGCGTTTCAACCATTTAACCTTATGGCTACTGCGAGTATCACATTGCGTACTGGCATGAAGTTCTCTATGCCAAAGACCACGCTTTCTAACTTCACTATAAACACCCATATCCTGTAGCAGCAGAGCATCAACTCCTATATTATCTAAGTCGGAAATCATTTTAAGGGTATCCTCTAATTCATTCTCATAGATAATAGTATTCACAGTAACATGCACATGTGCTCCATATTGATGAGCATATACGCACAATTCCTTTATATCGTCAAGAGAGTTTCCTGCAGCTTGTCGCGCACCAAATTTGGGTGCACCAATATACACGGCATCTGCACCATGCAAGATGGCAGCTTTGCCACATTCTAAATTCTTTGCCGGAGCAAGAAGTTCAAGAGTACGCATTATTTGATATCATTAATATTATACGGTGTTTCCTGATAAATATAATAATTTATCCAGTTATGATACAGTAGATTAGCGTGAGCACGCCAAGTTACAACTGGCTTTTTATTAGGATCATCATCTTTATAATAATTCTGTGGGAGTTCCACATCATCACGTTTATCTATATCCCGGCGATATTCCAAATCCAATGTATTTGGAGCATATTCTAAATGTCCTGTGATAAAAATTTCACGACCATTACGTGCCATGACCATACTTACACCACTTTCAGGAGATTCTGCTATTATATCCAGTCCGTCTACTTTTTCAATATCTTCACGATGTACTTCTGCATAACGACTATGAGGCATGTCGAACATATCATCGAAACCTCTGAATATCGGCAGTTCCTGTAGTAATGGATATTGATGGAAAATACCAAACATCTTCTTTGGCAGTGAATATTTAGGTATATTATAAAAATGATATAAAGCCGCCATAGCACCCCAACAAAGATACATAGTAGATGTTACATGAGTACGTGCCCAATCAAAAATTTTAGATACTTCCGGCCAATATTCCACATTCTCATAGTTCATTGTCTCTATTGGTGCCCCGGTAACTATCATACCATCAAATTTTTGTTTGCTCAAAATCTCAAAATCTTTATAAAACATCATCATGTGTTCTATAGGAGTATTTTTTGGGTTATGGCTCTTTAGTTTCATGAAATATATTTCCAACTGCAGAGGAGTATTACTCAATAGACGCACCAAATCCGTCTCTGTTGTTATTTTTAGTGGCATAAGATTAAGAACCACTATACGTAACGGACGAATTTCCTGACTATGAGCACGGGTTTCGTCCATAACAAATATACTCTCTTTTTTTAGAAGTTCTATTGCTGGTAATTTGTCTGGTAATCTTAACGGCATTTATCTTATCCTTTCTATATATAATATTATAAAACAACTTTTGGCAAAAGTACTGAAAATGAACGAAACAACAAAATAAAAAAACAAAAATCGGTGTATTCCAATTAAAGAATACACCGATACTTTTATTTTAATTTAAAATTCTGCAATCACCACAACTGTAAGCGAACATTTTCTGGCAAATACATCTTGTCACCCTTCTTGATATCAAAAGCCTTATAGAAAGCATCAATATGTGGCAGAGCTCCATTTACACGCCATTCACCTGTTGAGTGAGGATCATTCTTTACACGATTGCGTATTTCCTTTTCTGTGATATTTTGTCCCCAGACACCAGCATACGCCAAGAAAAAGCGTTGCTCAGGAGTAAAACCAAGAATATTCGCAGATTTCTTTTCTGCCGTAGCATTTTTCATTGCGTTGAAAGATACCTGTAGACCTCCATGGTCAGCCAAATTTTCTCCTAGAGTAAAATTACCGTTAGCATGAAGTCCTGGTAATACTTCTATATTATTGAAGAAATCAGCATAGAGTTTTGCGCGTTGGTCAAACCCTTTGGCATCATTGGCTGTCCACCAGTCCTTAAGATTTCCACTTGCATCATACTGTCTACCTTGGTCATCAAATCCATGGGTCATTTCATGACCTATCACAACACCTATGGCACCATAATTAAAAGCCTCATCTGCCTTAGGGTCAAAGAACGGATATTGAAGAATACCTGCCGGGAAACAAATTTCATTTGTTGTTGGATTATAATATGCATTTACTGTCTGCGGTGTCATACCCCACTCATCACGGTCTACCGGCTTACCTGCCTTATCCGTAATTTCTTTGTCAAGGGCAAATTCATTGCAAGCTAGAATATTTGCAAAAAATGTCTTTGAAGGATCTATTGTTAATTTAGAATAATCAGTCCACTTATTTGGATATCCTATCTTTACATAGAACTTATCCAGTTTATTATGTGCTGCGGCTTTTGTGGTATCGCTCATCCATGTCTGCGCATCAATACGTTGTCCAAGACTTGTCTGAAGATTTTTAACCAACTGCTCCATTATTTTCTTTGAAGAAGCCGGGAAATAGCGCTTAGCATAAATTTTGCCTAAAGCTTCACCCATTGTAGACTGAACTTGATTTGTAGCACGCTTCCACAAAGGGTAGTCCTCTTTGCGACCACTCATTGTTTTACCGAAGAAATCAAAATTTGCCTCACGAATTTCATCTGTAAGCAAATTCCTGCTGCTAATAATAATATCCCATTCCATTATGGCCTTTAGATCTTCAACAGTATAAAGAGATGTTATTTTATCAAGTCCTTCCATAAATTTAGGTTGTCCTACAACAATCGTCTGAATATACTTGCTATCTATGCCTTGAGCATTGGCAGATGCCTCTAGTCCAAGGTTTGGATAATTTTGCTGAAATTCCTGCAAGGTCATCTTATTGTAATTAGCCTGAGGATCGCGTAATTCTGTATTACTCTTTGAAATAAGAGCAATTAATATTTCGGTGCGGAAAATAATATCGCGCTTCTTTGTAGCTTCATCCTTTGAAAAACCATAAAGCCCAAACATACGTGCAATATGCTTTTTATAAGCATCTCGTATTGTAGCTGTAGCGGAATCATTGTTTACATAATAGTCTCTCTGGCCAAGTGTAAGTCCACCTTGATAAACATTCATGATGTTCATCGTTACATTTTTCTCATCAGCACCAAAATACTTACCATACTGGGCTCCAAGACCAAACTTGGCATATTTCTTCTGTATGCTCTTTAATTCATCAACGTTTTTGGCAGCTTCAATCTCTTCAAGATATGGCTTAACAGGAGACAATCCTTCCTTATTCCTGCGATCTACATCAAGAGCAAGTTTATAGAAATCAGAAAGTTTCTGTTCTATTGAACCTTTCTTGAATTTTTTTGTTTTCAGTTCACCAAGGATGGCGTTTATACGTTTATTATTGTCTTCCTGAAGTAAATCGAAACTTCCAAAACGGCTATAAGCTGCAGGGAGCGGATTGTTTTTCTGCCACCCACCGGTAGCAAACTGATAGAAATCGTCTTGTGGACGAACTGACTTATCGAAATTTTTCTCAAAAAGTCCCGATTTATTCTGTCCCATACCTACTACAGGCACAGTGGCAAGCATTACAATCGGTAAAATTTTTTTCATGTTCATAATTTTCTCGTTTGTATTAATTAAAAAGTTTTATTGTATCGTATTCAATTTTTCCGATAAAACAAACCAGTTGTCATTTTCTTTATCCAACTGTTCTTTTACTGATGTGTATTCCGTAACAAGATTCATGTTAGAATCATTATTCTGTTTCATCAACAAAGAATCCAGTTCCTTGATACGCTTTTCCATAGAAGAAATTCTATTCTCACAGTCTTTAACAGCTTTTTCAGCCTTACGTATTTTTTTCTGTTGCTCTTTATGCTCTGCATAAGACAACTTGCTGTTAACATTTTCTTGTATGTCAGCTACATCTTTTATCGTATCTGTGTTCTGAATGGGGAAATTGTTGTTCAATGCAGCATTTATTGTTTCTGCATTATGTGTACGCAGATAATCATATATACCCCCTAAGTGTTCTATCACCTTTCCTCCACCGAATTCATATACTTTATCAACCAGACCATCCAAAAATTCACGGTCATGGCTTACTATTATTGCTGTTCCATCAAAAGCCTTAATAGCTTCTTTCAGCACATCCTTAGATGGCATATCAAGATGGTTCGTAGGTTCATCAAGTATAAGTAAATTAACAGGTTCCAGTAATAGCTTTATCATTGCCAATCTACTGCGTTCACCACCACTAAGTACCTTTACCATTTTGTCTGAAGTTTCACCACCAAACATAAAAGCACCAAGAAGGTCATTTATTTTTAATCTCATTTCTCCTGTGGCAACGCTGTCTATAGTATCATATATGCTGAGACTTTCATCTAGTAATTGAGCCTGATTTTGAGCGAAATACCCAATTTGTACATTATGTCCTACTTTCAGCATTCCATCAAAAGGAATTTCTCCCATAATACATTTAACTAAAGTAGACTTGCCTTCACCATTTTTTCCTACAAAAGCAACTTTCTCACCTCGTTTTATAGTCAATGTAACATCTGAAAAAATATTATGACTTCCATAATCTTTTCTAACACCATCACATATTACAGGATAATCACCACTTCTGAGGCATGGAGGAAATTTCAGATGCATGGCACTGTTATCCACATCATCAACTTCTATCGGAACAATCTTTTCCAATTGTCTTATACGTTGCTGCACCTGAATAGCTTTTGTAGCCTGGCAACGAAATCTATCAATGAAAGCCTTTATTTCAGCAATCTCTTTCTGTTGATTTTCATAAGCACGAAGTTGCTGCTCTCTACGCTCCTTACGTAACAGCACATATTCATTATATTTTACCCTGTAATCTTCTACATGCCCGCAGGTTATTTCCAAAGTGCGGTTTGTTACATTATTAATAAATGCACGGTCGTGGCTTACCAATACTACAGCATTTGAGCTCTGTGCAATGAACTGTTCCAACCATTGTATACTTTCTATGTCAAGATGATTAGTTGGCTCATCAAGTAATAATACATCCGGACGCTGAAGCAGAATTTTAGCAAGTTCTATTCTCATTCGCCATCCACCTGAGAATTCAGATGTTGGACGCTCAAAATCAGTTCTTTCAAAACCTAGACCTGTAAGCGTACGTTCTATTTCTGCCTCATAATTTTCACCTCCAAGCATCATGAAGCGCTCATGTTCCTGAGTAAACCTTTCAATTAATTCAGTATAGCTATCACTTTCATAATCAGTGCGTTCTGCCATTTCATTCTGCATTTTTTCTAATGCAGTTTTCATTTTTACAGTATTGGCAAAAGCCTTACGTGTCTCTTCTCTAACAGTAGTGTCGTCCTGCAATTTCATTACTTGGGGCAAATAGCCAATTGTAGTATCATTAGGTATAGCAACAACTCCACTTGTAGGTTGCTGTAATCCATATAATATTTTGAGCATGGTACTTTTCCCTGCTCCATTTTTTCCAACAAGAGCTATACGGTCTCTGTCATTAACAACAAAACTAACATCTGTAAACAATGGCTTTACGCCAAATTCCACCTTTAATCTTTCTACAGAAATCATCTGATAAATATATTCTTAATTATTTTGCAAAGGTACATATAAAAATGGTAAAAAGACACAAATTGATATTTTTTTTACGCTAGACAACATCTTCAATAACTTTTATATAAAAAGAAAGCATGCCTTGATTTTTATTTCAGACATGCTTTCTATAGTTTATTATATTTCCGAATTCTTATTAATAGAATTTAAAATAATTACGTGCGTTATTATATGAAATATCTTCTACCATGCGGCTTAGATTTTCATGATCATTAGGCAACAACCCTTTTTCCACATCATTTCCAAGAAGATTGCAAAGCAAACGACGGAAATATTCGTGACGAGGGTAACTGAGGAATGAACGTGAATCTGTAAGCATACCAACAAAACGGCTAAGCAAACCTAAAACAGAAAGTGCGTTCATCTGTTTTTGCATACCATCAAGTTGGTCATTAAACCACCAACCTGAGCCAAACTGAATCTTGCCAGGGCAAGAACCATCTTGGAAGTTGCCAAGCATTGTAGCAATAACCTCATTTGCACAAGGGTTCAATGTATAAAGAATAGTACGTGTCAGATGTCCCTCCATATTAAGTTCATTCAAGAAGTTACTCATTGCGCGTGCAGTATTGAATTCACCAATAGAATCAAAACCGGTATCAGCACCCAATTTTTCATACATCAAAGTATTATTGTCACGGATGGCACCATAATGATACTGCTGAGTCCAGTCTGCAGCATAATCCATCTCTGCAGAAACTTTCAAGAAAGCATGCTTATACTGTCTAATCTCCATGTTGCTTAGTTGCATACCACGCATAGCCTTGTCGAATATTGTCTCAACCTGACTGTCAGTATAAGGCTCATCGTAAAATTCCTCAACTCCATGGTCTGAAAGCTTACAGCCGTTTTCTGCAAAGAAATCATGACGCTTCTGCAAAGCATCAACCATATCAGCAAATTTATTAATATTGATGCCACTTACTTCTGCCAGTTTCTTTACATAATCAGAAAATTCAGGCTTCTCGATATTCATAGCTTTATCAGGACGCCATGCAGGAATCATTTTTATTTCAAAGCCACTCTCACGAGTCTGCTTATGATAATGAAGATCATCTATAGGGTCATCTGTGGTACATACACATTCCACATTATAATGGCGCATTAGACCACGGGCAGAAAACTCAGGTTGTTTCAACTTCTCGTTACATTCATCATATATCTCACGTGCTGTAACTGGAGAAAGAAGTTTATTAATACCAAAAGCTGTCTTTAATTCAAGATGAGTCCAGTGATAAAGAGGATTACGGAATGTATATGGAACTGTCTCAGCCCACTTTTCAAATTTCTCCCAGTCACTTGTATCCTCACCAGTACAATATCTTTCATCAACGCCATTAGTACGCATAGCACGCCATTTATAATGGTCACCACCAAGCCAAAGCTCTGTTATACTGCGAAACTTATGATCATTAGCAACCATTTCCGGAATTAGATGGCAATGATAGTCAATGATAGGCATTTTTGACGCATGATTGTGAAAAAGGTCCTGCGCTGTTTCAGTTTCAAGCAGGAAGTTTTCATCCATAAATTGTTTCATAATCTATTAATACTTTGATTTATTTTATTTGTTTGTTCGCTCTATTGATTTTTGCAATGCAAATATAGTCAAAAATTTTGTATTAAGGAGAAAATTAACTATATTTGCACAGTTTTTTTACGCAAACGATGTCGTTAATGAATAATAGAACTAAAATAAATCATATAGGAAGGGTTTTACTGATTTATACCGGTGGTACAATCGGTATGGGTAAAAGCCCAAAGACCGGGGCTTTAGAGCCATTGGACTTCAAGCATCTGATAAATAACATGCCGGAATTGGAGCAGTTGTCAACAAATATTGATGTTTACCAAGTGCCAAAGCCTATTGATTCCAGTGACATGAATCCCAAAATTTGGGCTCATTTGGTGGGAATTATAAGTAACAGATATGATGAATATGATGGCTTTGTAATTCTGCATGGAACGGACACTATGAGCTATACAGCCTCAGCCCTATCATTTATGATGGAGAATCTAACCAAACCTGTTATTCTTACCGGTAGCCAATTACCAATAAAACAATTACGCACAGACGGAAAGGAAAATCTGATAACAAGTTTGGAACTGGCTTCAACATGCTACAAAGACGGAAGGGCTAAAGTGCCAGAGGTGTGCATCTATTTTAATGGCAAATTACTTAGAGGCAACAGAAGCACCAAAGTAAATGCAGATGGATTTAATGCTTTCGATACATTCAATTATTCGCATCTTTGCGAAGCCGGGGTGAACTTTCACTTCCATTCACACCATATATTATCACCAGACTTCAGTAAACCAATGATACCTCATTATAATATGGATCCAGGAGTATTGGTATTCTCACTATTTCCTGGTATAAACGAAAGTGTATTCAATCACGTTCTGGATGCAACAGCTCTGAGAGGTATCGTGATGAGAAGTTTTGGAAGTGGAAATGCGCCACAGTCACCATGGCTGATGAAGGTATTGAAAAATGCCACGGAAAGAGGAGTCATGATACTAAATATAAGCCAGTGTGTGTCAGGATTTGTAGAAATGAGTCGCTATGATGCTGGTTATCAACTGAAAGATGTGGGAGTAATAAGTGGTCATGACAGTACTGTAGAGGCAGCCGTAACAAAAATGATGTTTTTACTCGGACAATATAATGATGTTGAAACCATAAGACAAAAATTAAGCATTAATATTGCCGGTGAAATAACAGTCTAGATTATGACACGAGTCTTGTGATAGTTTTCACGAAATTCAGATGGTGAACATCCTTTCTTTTTCTTAAAGATTCGGTTGAAATTACTCAAATTATTAAAGCCACAGCTGAAACTAATCTCAGATATACTTTGTGCGGTGTCAACTAACATGCGTGCCGCATATCCAAGACGTATGTCTATGATATACTCACTCAGATTTCTACCTGTATGAAGCTTGAAAAACCGACTAAATGCACTACTACTCATTCCAGCCATATCAGCAAGAGTAGCCAGACGAACTTCATCCATATAATTCTTGCTGATGTAATTTTTAATCTTAAGAATGCGACGGCTGTCGTCTTCTACCACAACTTTTGCAAAACTTGATGTTGCCAATGTACGTGTACCTGTGCAGCGTGACAACTCATAAAGAATGGTAAAAAATTGCATTACTGCATAAAATCCATCTTTAATCTGACTTAGCGTATCGAGTTTATTATAAACCTTCATGATAGAGCTAAGTGGAAACACAAGTCCTTTTCTGGCATCATTCATCATGCGCCGCATACCCATAAACGGATTTCTGCCAAAAAAATTATCTTCAGTCATATTAAAGTCAAACTGAATGGTAATTTCACGAATATCTTCACTGCGGCAAGTTCCCTGTTCCCAAACATGCTCCAAATCAGGACTGGTGATAAGCACTAAATCATAATCACCAATGACTTCTGAAGAATCACCAACAATACGACGAACTCCAGAAGCACGCTCCACAAAATTCAATTCATAAACTTCATGACTATGGATAGGATAAGTAAATTCTTTTTTATGGCGGTCGGCTATATAAAGAACATCCTTTCCCATCAAGGGAGTTATTTCATGTATTACACGGCGATCTTCGCTCATAGGCCTTATATAATTAAATTCTAAGATCTTTAAGAATATCAGACATTTTTTGTTTTGTCTTGATTGTAGTTGGAACAAGCGGTAGGCGCAACACATTCTCAATCATGCCCATATCATTGAGCAGAGCTTTGGCTCCGGCAGGATTGCCGTCTACAAAAAGCAGACTGTAGAGTTCCGTAAACATGTGATGAATCTTTCTTGCCGGTTCGTATTCACCTTTGAATTCCAAACGAATCATGCGACTGAATTCTTTAGGTAGAGCATTACCGATAACAGAAATCACACCAGCTGCGCCACTGGCAACCATTGAAAATGTAAGAGCATCATCACCACTGATGACATCAAAGTTATCTGGTTTGTTTTTAATTATTTCATCTACCTGTTCCAAACTACCGCTAGCTTCCTTTATAGCTACGATATTAGAAAAGTCACGAGCTATGCGTACTGTTGTTTCTGCCTTCATATTCACACCTGTGCGACCGGGAACATTATAAAGCACAATTGGCAGAGGACTTACCTCAGATATAGCTTTAAAATGCTGATAAAGTCCTTCTTGTGATGGTTTGTTATAATAAGGGCATATACTTAATATACCTGCAATTCCACTCCAGTCTGTTGTCTTTATTTCTTCTACAACAGCAGCAGTATTGTTACCACCACAATATTTTAGAATTGGAACACGACCATTATCTACATCTTTAATCACTTGAGTTACCTTATCTTTTTCCTCCTTGGTGAGACATGGAGCCTCTCCTGTTGTGGCAAGAATACAGAGAAAATCTGCACCATTGTCTATCTGATACTCAACAATACGTTTCAGTGATTTGTAATCAACTGCGCCATCAGCTGTGAACGGAGTTATTAGGGCAATACCCAACCCTTTAAAGATGTTACGAGCCATATCTAAGTTTATATTTTACTTTCAATTTCGTGCACAAAGTTACGAGTTTTATATCAATTTGCAAAAGAATTCACAACTTTTATTTCTAAAATGCATCAATTTAATTTGAACCTATGTATAAGAATATCATTCCAAGTAATACAAGCGCCAAATCTATAGCTTTTGCTTTTAGATTCTTTTCGTGGAATAATGCAGCTCCGAAAAGGAAACTCACTATAACGCTGCCCCGACGAATCATGCTCACTATGGATATCATGGCACCAGGAAGACTGAGTGAATAAAAATACACAAAATCAGCTGCACTTAGGAATATACTTATACATAAAATAGACCAATCCCAATGAAATGAAGTTGTATGTTTATGTGTTGGCCACCAAAGCAACAGCAACATTACTCCCATCATCCCCATCTGATAAATATTGTACCAAGACTGAACTATCATCCTATCCAAGCCCACGCCACCATTATCAGGACTTGCCATTAGAAATTTGTCATAAATACCACTCGCTGCACCTATCAAAGCTGCAAGTACAAGAAAATATACCCATTTATCGTGTTTAAAGTCTATGCCTTCTTTCTTGCCACTTCTGCTAAGAAGAAAAAATGAAATTATGGCAAGAATCACACCTGTCCACTGCCAGATATTCAGTCGCTCACCAAAAACGAGCATTGCCCCAACAAGGGTCATCACCGGTCGTGTGGCATTTATCGGACCAACTATAGTCAAAGGAAGATGCTTCATTGCAAAATATCCGAATATCCAACTGGAAAGTACAATACAACTTTTAAGAATGATATATTTGTGGATTTCCCATCCTCCCTGAGAAACATAAAAGATTGTCCCATTTAGCGAATCAGAATTATAAGAAATAATGATAAATGGAATAAATATCAAAGATGAAAAAAGAGTATTAAGAAATAATACAGGAATCACAGCATTACCCTGAAGTGCTTTCTTCTTGAATGAATCATAAAATCCCAGCAACGCTGCTGAGAGAAATGCTAAAATTAACCACATGAAATAATATTTAAATATTTAAATTTTCAGTATTCTATATGTTCCAAAAACAGAGCTTTGGCAGGCATACTTTCACCTGCATCATCACGACAGCCTTTCTGAAGTATAAGTTCCAACTGCTGCAATGTAATTTTATGGCGACCTAGAAGAAACAAAGTGCCCACCGTTGCACGTACCATATTACGAAGAAATCTATTGGCTGTGATTCGCAAATACCATTGACATGGTGAAACCTGTATCCAACGACACTCCTTAATGGTGCAAAATGTTGTTTTGTTATCAGCTCCAGCCTTGCAAAATGCAGCAAAGTCTGTATGTTTAGCTATTACAGCTGCCCCTTCATTCATCAAATTCCAGTCTAATTCATAATGAGTTTCCAAAGAATAATGACGTAAAAAAGGGTCTTTTACTGTATGAACGTAATAATGATACGTACGCCATTTAGCTGAAAAGCGGGCATGCATATTCTCATCCACAGCCTCTACCTTACTTACTGATACGTCTCTTGGAAGAAGACGATTCAATCTGTATGACAATTGCGCACCATCAATTTCTGCATCTAAATCAAAGTGAGCAACCATCATGCGGGCATGCACTCCTGTATCAGTACGTCCTGCCCCCACAACATTTACGCTCTGTCTTAATATCTTTGAAAGAGAATCTTGCAACCGTTCCTGCACAGAGATTCCATTTGGTTGAATTTGCCAACCATGATAAGCAGTGCCATCATAGCTGAAATATACAAAATATCTCTGCATTATTTATTCTTTTTCTTTCCATTATTCATAAGCATTTTCCGAAATGCTCGTTTGTGGAATTTATCCTCAGCCTTAATTATTTTGTATACCTTCCCAGCAGGCAGCACATGCATGAATCGATTATGGTATTTTTGCTGAATCTGTTTCAACTCTATATCTATATTATCCATACGATGTACTGCATCTTCGCTAGCCCGATTATCATTTATATCGACATAATGATAACGATGCATTTCGTCAAAAAGGTTGCGCATTTTCTTCTGCATTTCTCTATATATCGGGAAAAACTTAGAAGCCTCCAATGGAGTTAATCCTGCATCAGTAACGATAAATTGTTCCATGCAGGCTTCAAACTTCTTTGGATCAAAGTTGCGACGTCCACCCTGGTTACATCCTAAAGCATTACCTTGTAATAAGATAATTGAAACGATTATTAAAAAATATCTTTTAAGCATAATTCTCTTATTGATTGTCTGAAAGCGAAGCATATATATACTCATTGTCTATCATCGCATAGTCTGCCATCTGGTCTACATCTTCATCTTGTGTATAGGATGAACCTGATGATACATATTGAGACCGAGAACCTGTATTATGTGATGAAAAGTATAAAATTGAGCTTATGCCCAATACTAGAGTTACGGATGCAGCCATTACATACCGCCGCATCTTATACCACACATTTACATGTATATCTGCTTCCACAGTATTTTCGGATGACAAGCCTTCAACTGCGGAAATTTTATTCATAATGTTATTTGCAAAATCATCAAAATATCCTTCCGGAACTTTGAATGGACGTTGCCTGCCTAATTTCTGAATAAGTAAATTTTCGTCTTTATACATATTTTTTCTCCTTATATTTAATAGACGTATAAAATATAGAATGGTTTAATCATGTTTTTTAAAAAAATCAGATATCTTATGTACTGCAATATGATAACTGGATTTCAATGCACCTTCCGATGTATCCAAGATTTTACTTATTTCACTATATTTCATATCATCATAATATTTCATATTAAACACCATGCGTTGTACTTCCGGTAATGTAGCAATAGCCGCTTGAAGCTTTGCCTGCAGTTCATTGCCATCAAAATATTCATCAGCCATAAGTCTGTCTGTCACTAGACCATAGCTGTCACCATTTATATTCTGCCTTACTTTTTTCTTTCTAAGAAAATCCAGAGATTCATTTATAACTATACGATAAAGCCATGTAGACAATTTAGATAAATTCTGAAAATCATCCAATCGTTCCCATATTTTTATAAAAGAATTCTGCATTACGTCATCAGCATCTTCATGAATCAATACTATCTGGCGGATTTTCCAATACAACTGTTCACTGTATTGAGTCACGATGATGGAAAAAGCCTTTTTTCTAGTCTTGGCATCATGTATCAGGTTGAATATTTCTTTGTCACTATATGGCATATATCTTATTTACAACCAAAATTCTTCAGATTAGTATATATAACTCTATCATACCCATAAACGTCATTATATGTCTGCCAATGCCCATTTTTGTCAGGATACATTGTAAAGTATGTAATGAACAATGGTATCTGTGGCTTTACGGGTATAGAATTTATTATCATATTATGGCGTAAAGTATCTTTTTGCACTTCCTTTATTTCATTTTCATTCTCTTCTGGAGTTACAGTACTCTTACAGCCTATTGCAGCTGTCATGGAATAATGTATCTTGTCTATCAGATTCTTGTCTTTATCTTCAAGCATAAACACTGCCAAATCAAATGGCCGTTCCACTCTGACGCATCCATGACTCACTCCACGGTCTTCTCGTGAAAATATTCCTTTAGAAGACGTATCATGAAGAAACACTGAGAAAGAATTATCAAAACGGAATATTATTCTTCCCAAGGAATTTCCTTCTCCCCCCTGCTGTGCCACGATATAATTATCAGCATCATTAAGCATAGCCCATGTCACATGGTTGAAAGGTACAATCTTTCCTGTTTTACGCTCACGCACAAAATAACGATTGCTCTCCCAATAGTGACTGTTGCCTATGTGATGTAGAATACTTTTCTTTACAATACTGCGCGGAATTATCCATTGCGGATTCACATCCATCCGTTTAATACGACTGACAAGTAATGGGGTTTTTGTTTCATAGGTTCCACACCCTATACGCATAATTTGCTCTTCATCACCATCTACCGCCAATAAATGGAATGACGGTATATTTACCATTACATATTTTTTATATTTAGATGGATTGTCATGTTGTCGCCAACGAAAACGTTCCATGTTACATATAATCCTAGCACGGGTAGCCTTGTCTATGGTATTGGACAACATCTTTTTCAGCTGATAATATTCTGTATTCAAAGGCTGTACTGCCTTCAAAAACTCAGCAACACTGTCGGTCTCTATTTCATGAAACGCTTTTTCAAAAAACTTATTCCCGGCTTTGTCTATTGGTATATCAAATAATCCACGGTAAGTAACTCTCACCGAGTCGCTATCATGCACATCAATACGGTTAAAAACATAATCCGGATTAACAAAGCCGAAACGCTGTCCTGTTGTATAGCGTAAATATGCTTTGGTAAGATTATATTCCAAACGAGCCATTACTTTATTTATACTGTTGGCAGTCGTATCAAAGTCCAGATTGCGAAATCTACGAATATCCTCTTCTATGTCATGCACACGAAATTTTTCAAGACTGAATCCAAGTTCTTCCACTTTACTGATATAAGATAGTAATGTGTTTGCATTACTATCTATTCCACAGCGTGAAATCCAAAGGAAACCACCATTACGAATGTAGAAAGAACGTGTGCGGAAATCTGCAATCATAGAATCACCGTCATTTCTCATCATTACATTTATATATTCAGCAATACGATGAGAATTAAGACGAAATGCAGATGTATCCATTTGTTCAAAATTCTGCAATGTGATATTTTGATTAGGATTCACTACTTTCTCATGACAAGCCGCAAATACTTGTAATAACAATATAGCAGGAACAATGACCTTGAATAATTTCAAAATATATTTATCTAATAAACTATTACTTAATACTTATTTCACAGATACTTTTCTTACGATTTTACCAACTTTGACTATATAACACCCCTTTGGAAAGTTAAGTTCAAATCGCTTGTCTGCAGTTTCTATTTTCGCATTCAATACGCAGATACCGGCTATATTGAACACTTGCAAAGTTTCACCACCGGCATTTACAATACGAAGACTATTTTGAGAATAGCTAATAGATATGTCATAAAAATCAGAAGTCTCTACAACATTCACAATATTCTCCGCCATTGTCTTATATGGCAAAATCAGCAGAGCCATTGTCAGCATTCCTATTATGAGTAATCGTTTTTGCATACAAATATATTAATACATTGATTTGCAAAATTAGAAAATTATTCAATAGTAATTATAGTTCGGCGCTTGTCTTTAACAATGTTTATACATTTAACTTCATATTATGGTTATTGAAAAATAAGAATTTTATTAACTTTGCTGCCATGAAAAGATTTTCAACAGTAACAATAGCTATATTTCTAGGTTGCATAGTAGCTTTGGCGCAAAGGCATGAAATTCACAGTGCCGACATAGCTTCATTGACAGTTGTTGCCAATGAAAATTGGCAAAATGCGCTGCCTATAATTCAATTAGGAAGTGGACAAACTGTAAATATTGAATTTGATGACCTGACTCACGAGTATCACAGATACGTATATAAAATAGAACATTGTGAAGCTGACTGGACTAAGTCTGCAGAATTGTTTGAAAGTGACTATACCAACGGATTCAATAATGGCAACACTATTGATGATATAGAAGAGTCCGTGAACACGAATATATTGTACACTCATTACCGGCTGACACTTCCAAATGACAGATGTAGTCTGAAAATCAGTGGCAATTACAAACTCACTATATATGATGAAAATAAAGAAGATACTCCAATAATCACAGCGTGTTTCATGGTTGTAGAACCATTGATGACTATTTCTCTTGAAACAACAACAAATACAGACATAGACATTAACAAAAATCATCAGCAGATAAGTATGTCTCTTAACTATGGAAATCTTAATATCACAAATCCCACAAAACAGATTAAAACTGTGGTTTTGCAAAATGGAAGATGGGACAATGCACGGATAAACATCAGTCCGCAATATATATTCAACGATGGACTGAAATGGAATCACTGCAGGGATTTTATATTTGATGCGGGAAACGAATACCATAAATTTGAAACTCTAGATATCAGCCACACCACAATGGGACTTGAAAGGATGGAATGGGATGGTAAGAATTTCAATGCGTATGTATGGCAGGATGAGCCAAGAGAAAATTATCTCTATGATGAAGATGCCAATGGCGCATTTACCATAAGAAACAGTGATAATAACGAAAATGACATTACCTGTGAATATGTAAAAGTTCATTTCTCGCTTAAATCATCAAAAGAAAATAAAGATGTATATCTTAATGGTAACTGGACTAATGACCGTTTTCTGCCGGAGTACAGAATGGAATATAACGACAGTTTAAAGTGTTATGAAGCATGCCTTATGCTGAAACAGGGATATTATTCTTATCAGTATCTCACTTTAGATAATAATGGAAATACTGATTTCTTAAAATCAGAAGGTAATTTTTATCAAACTAAAAATAAATACCAGGCGTTGGTTTATTACAAAGGAACAGGCAGCAGAACAGACAGACTTGTTGCTATTGCTGACGTCAGTACAAAGTAGTACAAAGGCTATAGACTCACAGTATTTATGCTGAATATTGACAGTACAAAGCCTTTAGACAACGAATACAAAAATTAAATATTAATTTCTGTACTTTCTAATTTCAGACCCCAAATACTATCCGAAATCAGAAAAAATACCCGCTGATAGCGATTTTAAGTTCAAAAATGCCCTCATGTTATACCTTGATTTATCAAAAATTGAGATTTTGATGCGAAAAAGCACCATAAACAGTAGGAAAAAATCAATAAAAACGCTATAAAAACAATGAAAATTGCAGTTTTTACCCCCTCTATCTGTCATCTGTCATAGTATCTGTCATTGCTCAGAACGCCTATAAACACTAGGGCTGCGAGATGATTTATGACAGATGACAGATAAAAATGAAAAAAAAACACAGATAGTGTTTTTTCTAGATAATGCGTAATTTATATGTTTGAAAGTATAAACATTAAGGCATCAAAACACCTGATGCCTTAATGTTCAATACTTTATCTGTTATTTATCCTCAGTAGCAGCAACTTCTTCTTTGCTACTTTCAGAATCAGAATCTTCTGTCTGACCGAATGTTTCCTTGAAGTTATTTATTCCGGCTTTAATCATTATATTGTACCATTGTACCAGTTTCTTTATATCACTGTCATGTACCCGTTCCTGATCAAAACTAGGCAGAACTTCTGCAAAATATGCACGTAGTTCCTTGCTGCTTGCCTTTCTGAATTTAAGAGCACTTTCCTTGCCATCTTCCTTTTTGCAAAGATTGTCAAGAACCTGCCATAAAGGAATATCGTCAGCATCAGTATACATTGCGATATCACCAAGATTTGTAACGCGGTCTGTAGCAAAAGCCGGTACGCGCTTATGTGTTTCATCAAGAGATTCTACTATCAAATTCATTTTTCCACGGGAAACCAGTTTGTAAAGTCCCGGTTTACCTGCAATTGAAAGAATTGTTTCCATGTTTTTGTTTTAATTTATTGTTATATTTATTTTGTCCAATATATAATCTATTTGGCTACAAAGATTCTCTGTTCCGTTGTTTATAATCTCGAAATCACTGAGTCGTAAAATTTCTTCCTGAGGCATTTGAGCATTTATCCACTGCAAAGCTTTTTCTTCTGATATTATATCTCTTTTCATAATACGTTTCAACCTTACGTCTTTAGATGCCGTGACGCATATCACATAGTCAAAATGAGTAAGTTGGCAGAATCCACTTTCAAAAAGTATTGCGCTCTCCAGCCAGTCTATTCCGCTGCGTTCAAAGCAACGGGCAACAGCAGGATGCACAATTCCATTAACAGCCAGCTTGTTATTTTCTCCGACAAGGAGATAAGAAGCAATTACCCTCTTCTGTAATATTCCTCCCTGATAAACGTCATCACCTATAAGTGACTTCAGTTTATTCTGCAATTCTGTATCGCATAGCATGAGCCTTTTTGCCTCGCTATCACAATCAAAAATGCTTATGCCACGCTGCCTCAACAGATTGCATATATAGCTTTTCCCGGTACCGATACCTCCTGTTATAGCTATCTTCATTGCTGTTCTATAAGGTAATCTATTTTACTTATATCAAGTGATGCCTTGTTTACAGATTTAGGCAACACTCTTATATGCAGACTGCATTTATCTGAAGGCCTTGCCTGAATCTCATTATAGTCAGCAACAACTTTGAACATATCAGGGTGCACATGGCGGAATTGGCTTGCACCTATAGTGAACTTAACTGACACGCGTGAAGGGAAAGTTCGGAGAACTTTGCCCATAGGCATATTGAGAGCTGTTACCGGCACCTCCATACTTTCTTCTATCATAACATCTGGATAAATAATAATCTTCACCTTAGAAGGAACTGTTTTAACCCCCTCTGTTTTTTTAAGTGACACATATCTTACTATTGTATCTTCCACATTATATATATATGTATGCTGTGTCAAAATATTCTTTATACTATCCAGTTTCCTTGAATCGGCATAAACCGTGACATTCTGCGGTATAAACCTTACCTTAGCGATATAATAGCTCTTACCGGGAAAAGCACCTCCAGAAAGTACCACTGGAACTTTTTTGTTTTGACCGTAATTATAATGGAATGTAAGTTTGTCAGCCTTCAAGGATGTTATTCTTGAGGAACTATAGAGATGTTGATATATCATCTTCTGAATTTCAGACAGACTTATGCTACCATTGCCCTTGTTCTTATCTGCATGACTACTGAAATCAACATATAAAGATTTATATTTATTACCATATAAATATGTGGCAATTATAAACCCCTTGTCACGTACGGTAAATCTCACGGTATCATCAGGTACATCTGTAAGAATCACATTTTTGGGAACACCACTTATATGCAAAGGTATGGAAAGTTCCTGCTCATACGTGTCATTCATGGCCGTAACAGTCCAAAATGCTCCGCTCAATAAGAGAAAGAACAAAAAAATCAGAAACTCTCTGTTTAACACATTAAACGGAAAGTTCCTGAAAGAATGTAATATATGCTGTAGCTTACGCATTAGGCTGTTGAGAAGTCGCATCAGCAAAGACATAGCCTCGGCTGATCTTAACCACTACGCCATGAGCGATTTCAATATCCAGTGTGTTGTCATTGTTTATATGCTTTACAGTACCATAAACACCGCCACCTGTTACAACGGCAGAGCCTTCGGTTAAAGCATTTTGGAATTTTCTGATTTCCTTCTGCTTCTTCTGCTGAGGGCGAATCATAAAGAACCACATTATAACAAAAATAGCAACCATCATAACGATGACGCTAATGCCGCCACCACCTTGTGCTGCCTGTGCAGCTAGAATCATTGTATTCATAATATTTACTTATTAATTTGTTTATCTATTGTTGAATTTTCTTTCTGGCATAGGTTTCATCATAAGCCCCTGAGCATTGAAGAACCTTGCAATATTGTCAAGCATACCGTTGATATATCCGCCACTATGCACTGTGCTGTACAATTTTGCCAAGTCTACATATTCATTAATTGAAACAGTGACAGGGATATTTGGGAAATTAAGCATTTCAGCGATAGCAATCTGCATTATCACAATATCCATATAAGCAAGACGCGAAAAATCCCAGTTACGGCTGGCATCACTCATATAGTGCTGATATTGGTCTGCATTTAGAATTGTAGCACGAAACAACTTACGGGCAAAGTCCTTATCCTCTTCATCATTATATTCCGGAAGCAATTCCTGCTTTGCTTTATTCTTCTGTTCAAACTTCTTTATTGTCTTCAGAACAAATGTATCAACAATTTCCTTGTCATCATTCCAATAAAGGCTCTTCTCTTCCAGCAACGAATCCAAATCAGCATTGTTCATGATAAATTGTTTGTACAGTTTACGCCACAATTCCTGATCTGTTTCATAGTCATCACTTTCAGAAGCCATGTACTCAGTATAGGCTTCACTTTGCTCTATCATGTTGCAAACTTTTCTTATGAACTCGATGTCCTCATCCCAAGTCAATTTCTTGTCTCCAATGAATTCTCCCAACATCTTATTTTCTTCAAGCTGTACGGCAAATTTATTATAGGCAAACTTCTGTGATGGACTTTCTCCGCCTTCGCGCTGCGCCTTAGATTCTGCCACTTCCACACGATGACGTTCCTCACGGGAAACTGCAACTATGAGCTGAAGCATATAGTTATATAAGTCGTATGCCTTGGAAAGACTAAAGATAAGCTCTTTCTCAGCTGTATCAATATTCTTGTTTCCGTTCTGATAGTATGCGTAGGTTAACTGGACTATCTTAATTCGTATAATTTCCCTATTAATCATTCTCTAATAATTATTTTTAAGTTACCTGTATATTTACTTTTGGAATTACGACTGCAAAAATAGTTATTTTATAGCGATTGTGCAAGAAAATTAATGATATTTTTCAGAAAGTAGACAGAAAATTTGTATATCCGAGATAAAAGCAATATCTTTGCAGCGCTTTTTCCGAGAGCAATCTCGTGTGATGGCGAATTAATAATGTTATAATTTAATTTAGAGTAACACAAAATTATGAAAGAGATTAACGTAACAGGTCAGAAGCGTACAGACCTTGGCAAGAAAGCTTCTAAAACACTTCGTAAAGAAGGATTGGTTCCTTGCAACCTTTATGGTGAGAAAAAAGATGCAAACGGTACTCCTGAGGCATTTTCATTTGCAGCTCCTTTGAGTGAGCTTCGTAAGGTGATTTACACTCCTCACATTTATGTAATAAAGCTGATTATTGACGGGGAAGCACACACAGCCGTAATGAAAGAAATTCAGTTCCATCCACTGACAGACGCACCTCTGCACGTAGACTTTTTCGAGGTTAATGACCAGAAGCCTATCACTGTAGGTATTCCTGTTAAATTAGTAGGTTTGGCTCAGGGTGTTCGTGACGGTGGTCGTATGAACCTTTCAATCCGTAAAATCAACGTAACAGCTCCTTATCAGCAGATTCCAGAGCATCTTGATGTTGATGTAGCTAATTTGAAAATTGGAAAGAGCATCAAGGTTGGAGAACTTTCATTCGATGGTCTTGGCATCGCAACAAGTAAGAATGTTGTTGTATGTTCTATAAAGATGACACGTAATGCCAGTGCAGCAGACACTGACGACGCTACTGCTACAGCTACTGCAGAGGGCGATGATGCAGCTGCAGTTGAATAAGAACCGGAAATTTATCAATGAATAAATATCTTATTTGTGGGTTGGGAAATCCTGGAGATGAATATGCAGGAACTCGACACAACACAGGTTTTATGGTATTGGACGCTTTTGCTAAAGCGTCCAATATTCATTTTGAGGACAAGCGTTACGGATTCATTGCCGAAATGAGTATAAAGGGCAGGAAAGTTTTATTGTTGAAACCTACAACTTTTATGAACCTCAGTGGCAATGCTGTAAGATATTGGCTGAACAAGGAAAATATTGACCAGGAACGGTTGTTGGTAATCAGTGATGATGTAGCTTTGCCACTAGGTGCATTCCGCCTTAAAAGTGCAGGTAGTAATGGTGGACATAACGGGCTGGGAAACATACAGCAACTTATTGGACAGAATTATGCCAGGCTTCGCATGGGAGTTGGTAATGATTTTCCACATGGAGCACAAATAGACTGGGTTCTCAGTCATTATACAGAAAATGACATGAAGATATTGCAGCCAAGTATAGATACTGCTGTTGAAATCATCAAAAGTTTTGTACTTGCCGGCATAGATATAACAATGAACCAATTTAATAAATTGGGGAAAAAATAAATACTGAATTTATATGGCAGAAATTGCACGAATAGACAAATGGCTGTGGGCAGCACGAATATTCAAGACACGTTCTTTGGCAGCTGATGCCTGCAAGAACGGAAGAATTACTGTCAATGATATAAATGTTAAGCCTAGTCACGTAATAAAGGTCGGCGAAGTGATAAAGGTGAAAAAAGCGCCTATTACATATTCGTTTAAGGTCAAGAACTGCATAGAGCAGCGTGTTGGAGCAAAATTACTACCAGACGTATATGAAAACGTAACAGATGTCAAACAGTATGAATTATTGGAAATGAGTCATATCAGCGGGTTCGTAGACAGAGCTCGAGGCATGGGCAGACCAACAAAAAAAGAACGTCGTGCACTTGATGCCTTTACAACCCCAGCTATGTTTGGCTTTGAGGATGACGATGAGGAAGATGTGTAATTTTCTGTATCTCTTTTTTTAATTCTGCATTTATGGACTATATAGAAATAAAAGGCGCAAGGGTAAATAATCTGAAAGACATTTCACTGAAAATACCGCGTAATAAATTTATTGCAATAACAGGTGTATCCGGTTCCGGCAAATCATCACTTGCATTTGACACTCTATATGCCGAAGGACAGCGACGTTATGTAGAAAGTCTTTCTGCATACGCCCGCCAATTTCTAGGCAAAATGAGCAAGCCTGAATGTGATTTTATAAAAGGATTACCTCCTGCAATAGCTATAGAGCAAAAAGTTATTGCTAGAAATCCACGTTCAACAGTCGGCACTAGTACTGAAATATATGAATATTTACGCTTACTATTTACACGTATCGGCAAAATCATATCTCCTGTCAGTGGAGAAGAGGTAAAAAAGAATTCTGCTGAAGATGTTATAAGAAAAATGTTGGAATATTCAGAAGGTACAAGGTTTATGGTCCTTGCCCCACTCCATGTATGTGATGGACGAACTGTTGCTAAGCAATTGGAAATGTATATTCAAGAGGGATATGCACGCATATATACAAATGGAGAGGTTATAAGAATAGATGATGTCACTGATGCAGAAAAACTAGATTTAGATAGTTCATATCTTATTATTGACCGAATGAGTTCGGCAAAAGACAAGAGTACTATTTCTCGACTTACGGATTCTTCAGAAACCGCTTTCTATGAAGGTAATGGAACATTGAAACTAATGTTTATGCCTGGTAATATTACCTATGAATTTTCGACACGTTTAGAGGCTGATGGTATCAAGTTTGAAGAACCTAATGACAATATGTTTTCCTTCAACTCGCCCTTAGGCGCATGCCCAGAGTGTGAAGGCTTCGGCAAGGTTGTAGGAATTGACGAAAAACTGGTTATTCCTAATTCCACCCTAAGTGTATATGACGGTTGTGTACAGTGTTGGCATGGAGAGAAGATGGGAATGTGGCAAACTGAGTTTATCCGACGTGCTGCAAAAGATAAATTCCCTATTTTTGAGCCATATTACAAACTGGACCAAAAATATAAAGATATGCTGTGGCATGGACTGCCAAGTGAAAAGGAACATACTGAAAAAGAGAGAATATGTATTGATGCCTTTTTCCAGATGGTAAAGGAAAATCAATACAAAATTCAATACAGGGTTATGATGAGTCGCTATAGAGGTAAGACCACATGTCCTGTATGCCATGGCACCAAATTAAAAAAAGAAGCAACATGGGTTAAAGTTAATGGTATGAGTATTACTGACTTAGTGGAAATGCCTGTAGCAAATCTTCAACAATGGTTCCTGGATTTGAAACTTGATAATCATGATGCTGAAGTTGGCAAACGGTTGCTTATCGAAATAAAAAATCGCCTTTCTTTCTTGACAGAAGTAGGCTTAGGCTATCTTACTCTAAACAGACAGTCAAACACTCTCAGCGGTGGAGAGAGTCAACGCATAAATCTTTCCACATCTTTAGGCTCATCACTAATTGGCTCTTTGTATATTCTTGATGAACCTAGTATTGGTCTGCATAGTCGTGATACAGACCGTCTTATTAATGTATTAAAGGAACTTCAGAGTCTTGGAAATACTGTAATAGTTGTAGAACATGATGAAGAAATCATGCGTGCAGCTGACTATCTGATAGATGTGGGGCCTGATGCGGGAATTAACGGAGGTGAAATTGTCTTTGAAGGATGTCTAAAAGAAATAACCAAAGATAATGCGGTGCAATTGGAGAAAGAGTATCCGAAGTCTTACACCATAAAATATCTTACAGGAGCAGAATATATATCAGTTCCCCAATCCAGAAGAAAATGGAATATGGCAATTCTGCTTAATGGAGCCAGAATGAATAACTTACGTGGAATAAACGTGAAGATTCCTCTTAACGTGTTCACTGTTGTAACAGGAGTATCAGGGTCTGGTAAATCCAGTCTCATAAAAGGTATTTTGTACCCTGCTCTGAAAAGACATCTTGATGAAGTTGCAGATGCTCCAGGAGAATATTCTTCTTTAGATGGAGACTGGCAACAAATCAGACATGTAGAGTTTGTAGACCAGAATCCTATTGGCAAAAGTACAAGAAGTAATCCGGCAACATACGTAAAAGCATACGATGCCATACGCCAGTTATTTTCTAATCAGCCTCTGGCTAAGCAGTTGGGCTTTTCCGCACAATACTTCTCTTTCAACGCTGAAGGTGGAAGATGTGAAGAATGCAAGGGGGCTGGAATGATAACTGTTGAAATGCAATTTATGGCAGATTTAGTACTTGAATGTGAATCTTGCCACGGACAACGATTCAAAAAAGATATACTTGAAGTTAAGTTTCACGAGAAAAATATAAATGACGTGCTTAACATGACGGTATCTGAAGCCATTGCCTTTTTTGGAAAATATAAGCAAAATCAAATAGTAGAACGCCTTAAACCACTTGAAGACGTGGGATTGGGATATATCAAACTTGGGCAAAGTTCCAGCACTTTATCAGGAGGAGAAAACCAAAGAGTTAAATTAGCCTATTTCATAGGTAAAGAAGACCAGGAACCAACCATGTTTATATTTGATGAGCCTACTACAGGACTTCATTTTCATGATATCAATCGGCTGTTGTCTTCATTCAACGCACTAATAGAACGGGGCCACACAGTATTGGTAATAGAACATAATATGGATGTTATTAAGTGCGCAGATTATGTAATAGATTTGGGTCCTGATGGAGGCAGTAAGGGTGGTAATTTGGTATTTGAAGGAACTCCAGAAGAACTAACAGAATGCAAAGAAAGTTTTACTGGTAAATATCTAAAGAAATATTTATAAATGAATTCTAGTTTATCTCTTCTTCTTTTTAATATTAAGTTTTATTATATTGAAAAGAAGAAGAGATAATAAATTACAATTTTACCTTTTTCTTTGCAGCCTTACTCTCATTACTCAAACGATCTAGAGATGTTACGACGTAAGTGTATTTTATATTACCGTTTTTATATGGTAATTTGTACCACGTATTCTCTGTAATTTCTAATATTTTACTTGCATCATTAAGGTTTATCTTCTCGCCACTCTCAAAACGATAAACTACATATTTCTTAACATCATCTGCCCATTTTCTGGTTTTTGGTGCTTTCCAGAACAATACATATCCATCACTGGTCCAGATATTCTTAAGTCTTTTCGGCTTTTTAGGAGACTTACTGTCGATGAAAGGCATTAACGGTTGTAAAGCAGGATGTTGCCAATATCTGTTGCGGAGTGATGAACCATAATTGCCTACATTATCCACAACAGCCTTTGCATACCATAATACAGTGCCATTAACGTTATTCATCTGTTGATGCAATTTATATTTTGCCGGCATCTGATTACTCTTTGGATTATCTAAATCAGCGTATTTAACAGTACGTTCTACATCTTCACCTATATAAAGAGGTCTATTACCAGCATATCTATTCCACCATTTTATCAGAGTTTCATAGTCTGCAGCCTTATTTCCTATTTGCCAATACAATTGAGGAACACAATAATCCACCCATCCATTATTTACCCAAAGTAAGACATCAGCATACAAATCATCATAATTCTGCAATCCATTTGTATCGCTTCCATTCAATGTATCACTCTTCTTATTTCTATATATGCCAAAAGGTGAAACTCCAAATTTCACCCAAGGCTTTACGGCATGAATACTATCATGAAGTTGTTTGATAAAAAGATTAACATTATATCTACGCCAATCTCCACGGTCTGTTATTCCATTATTATATGCAGCGTATTCTCTGTCATCTGGAATGCTTTGTCCGGATACCGGATATGGATAAAAATAATCATCTATATGAAATCCGTCAATATCATAGCGCCTTACTATATCAGTTGCTATTTTACATATATAATCGCGGTTTTCCGGCTGTCCAGGATTCATGATAAACTGATTATCATAAGAAAATACCTTTTCAGGGTGTTGCAATGCTACATGATTAGAAGCCAATTCATGAGTTGTTTTTGTCTTTGCCCTATATGGGTTAATCCATGCATGCAATTCCATCCCCCTTTTATGACATTCTTCCACCATCCACTGTAAAGGATCCCAATAAGGAACTGGCGCCTCACCTTGTCTGCCAGTAAGAAAGCGACTCCATGGTTCGTATGGACTTGCATACAAAGCATCACATTCGGCTCTTACTTGAAATATTATGGCATTTACACCATATTTCTGCAGCTCATCCAACTGCATCGATAGAGTCTGCTTCATTTTATCAGTACCTAATCCTATAAATTGTCCATTTACGCACTGTATCCATGCACCTCTGAATTCACGTTTGTTCTGAGCCATTGTCGCAGAATTCAATAATAAGAATAAAACTGCAGCAAATAAAAGTTTCTTTATCATTTTATGTCTAGATTATTTTTTCAGCCACAAAAATAATAAAATTATGTAATAATTTGGACAAATGAAGTCTTTTTTTTAACTTTGTAGCTATATATAGTCTATGGAAATACGACATAACCGCATATTACTATTGATTTTGATACTATTAATAATAGTTTCATTGCCACAGGATGTTCTTGCTTTAAGCAAGAACAAAAGGGCTGCAGTAGTATTAATGCATCGTGTTTTCGATTATGCCAGAGCTATAGATAAGTCTTATGATATAAACGACACGACTTATTCTTATGTGAAATATTCACTCAACATAAAGAAAAAAAATCCCATAATGCTTGCAGTACCTTCTATGTGGTATGTTGCGTATGGGAAAAAACGCAAGTATGTGGGAGAAATATACAGTAGAACTATATTTCGCGGTCTGAATGATTTTGATGCTGAAGATCTTATAGATGTAAATACTATTCCTCATAATCACAAGAGTATGGATAATGTTACCAAATATCTTACCCCAGATGTCTATGGTGAGACAATGGTTCAGGGTAACATACTTTCTCCATTTCATTTAAAAAATCGTCGTTTCTATAAATATATGGTTGAATTTCTCAAGGATGGTACTTGCCGTATATACTTTCATCCAAAAAGAGACAACACGCAGCTTGTAGAAGGTCAATCCATTGTAGAAACAGCTACCGGAAGAATTATCAGTGTCATGATGATTGGAGAATTTGACATGATAAGATTCACGGTAGGAATTGAAATGGGCAGTGAAGGAATACATTCTCTTTTTCCAAGTAACGTGAATATGAATTGCCAGTTCCGTTTTTTAGGTAATAAGACAGATGGTGTATTCAAAGCTGTATACGGAATAAAGAAATATGCTTTTAATGGAGAGAAAACAGATTTGCGCAGTCTTGACATCATGAATATAGTACGTCCGATAGCCCTGAGTGAAGACGAAGCCGCCTTATATGCTAATAAAGAAAGAGATGAAAATGTACGTGATTCTATACGCCAAGCAAATTCAGACAAGAAACCAAGCCAATGGAAAGCAGTTTTCTGGGATGTTCTTGGTGACAATATGGTAAATAGGATAAAGAGTAAGTTCGGTAAAAATAATGAAGGATATCTCCGTATAAATCCTATATTGAATCCCCTTTATATGGGATATGATCATAGACGAGGATTCACTTACAAATTTGATTTGCGTCTAGCTTATATGTTTACTCCCAACAGACTCCTATCAACACGTTTCAAGGCAGGTTATTCTTTTAAGCAGTCACAGCTTTATTACACAATTCCTACATATTTTTATTATAATAAACGACGTAATGGATACATTCTTCTGGAAATAGGTAACGGCAACTGGATAAGAAACGGAATTGCATTAGATAAAGCCAGAGAACAAGTGGGAGACTCTGTTATTAGCAAGCATCCCAGGGCTGAGTATTTCAAAGACCGAAATGTTAAGTTAGCAAACAATTATGACATAAGTGACAATTGGGGCTTTCAGGCCGGTTTCATATATCATAAGCGCATTGTTGTTGACCATGATTTGTACAGACTTGCCCAAATGCCGACTCATTACATTTCTATGGCACCATTTCTGGAAATACAATGGAGACCACGAAAATGGGCAGGTCCATTCATAAATTTAGATTATGAAAGAGCTATCAAAGGTTTTATGGGTGGTGATATAAAATACGAACGCATAGAAATAGACGGACAATGGGCTTATCATCTCACCGGGCTGCAAACTATAAATGTACGTACCGGCAGTGGCTTCTATACTGTAAAAGATGGTGATACTTATTTCCTTGATTATAGCAACTTCCGTGAAAATAATATTCCAGGTGGATGGAATGATGACTGGAGTGGAGAATTCGAATTGCTAGATTCCCGTAAATACAATGAGAGTATGTGGTATGGCAGAGCTAATGTCACATACGAATCTCCACTTTTGGCGATATCATGGATTCCTATGTTGGGACGTTGTATAGAGATGGAACGAATATATGCAAGTTCACTTATCTCCAAAAATTGCCGACCATACGTGGAATTGGGTTATGGATTCACAACAAGACTATTTTCTATGGGATTATTTATGAGTAATGACAGCGGTAAATTCAAAAGCTTTGGCTGCAAATTTGGTTTCGAATTATTTAGACATTGGTAAATGAAAAATCTTACAGTATATAGAGCAAGTGCAGGGTCAGGCAAGACTTTTACACTTGCTGTGGAATACATAAAGCTGCTTATAGAAAATCCGGCAGCTTACAAACAAACTCTTGCAGTAACCTTCACTAACAAGGCTACTGAAGAAATGAAAATGCGCATATTGAGCAAACTATATGGAATTGCTCGTGGATTGCCTGACAGCAAGGATTATCTGAAAAAAATTATAGAGTCATCTACTCTGTCAGAAGTTCAGATTAAAGACAGAGCTTCCAAAGCTTTGTCTATGTTGATACACAATTATAATTATTTCCGTGTAGAAACAATAGACGCATTTTTTCAAACGGTATTGCGAAATCTAGCACGAGAATTGGACCTTACGGCAAACTTGTGCATAGAACTTAATGACTCTGAAGTTGAACAGAAAGCTGTAGATGAACTTGTAGAAGGACTTGATGATACATCTCTGCTACTCTACTGGATTCTTGAATATATTAATGAAAACATTGATGATGATAAATCTTGGAATGTTATAGGACAGATAAAGAAATTTGGAGAAAACATATTCAAAGATTATTATAAAGATAACCGTAGGCAACTTTCTGAAATTCTTAATAAAAAAGGTTTTTTCAAGAATTTCAAGTCTGAATTAAGTAATATAAAGAAACTGGCTAAAGAGCAAATGACTGAATTTGCAGAGAGTTTCTTTGATTTACTTAATGAAAACGGACTCTCTGAAAATGATTTCAGCAACAAATCAAAAGGACCGTGCGGATATTTTATTAAACTACGTAAAGGAGATTTTCTTGATGGAGATAATATTTATAATAAAACAGCGCAGGCTGCAGCCTTAAGTCCAGAAAAATGGGTAAACAAATCAAAGCAGAAATTTGGTGACCCTGCTTATGATTTGGCTGCTAACAACCTTTGCCGCATGCTTTCTGATACAGAAACCATACGTCAACGTCAAGCCAGACTTTATAATAGTGCTGAGTTGACATTACATAATCTTAACCAGTTGCGTCTGCTTGGCAGCATAGGTGATAAGGTAACTGAAATAAATCAGGAATTGAATCGTTTTATGCTAAGTGATACCCAGACACTCCTTTCTGCAATGATAAGTGATAATGATTCCCCGTTTGTATTTGAAAAAATTGGAGCACATTTACAACATATAATGATAGATGAGTTTCAGGATACAAGCACGGTACAATGGCACAATTTCAAAGTTTTACTGCTTGATACTATGAGCCATGCCGTATGTCATGATGAAAATGACGGTAACGTGAACAATCTTATTGTCGGTGATGTAAAACAAAGTATTTATCGTTGGCGCTCAGGCGACTGGCGACTGCTTAACAATATAGATGAGGAATTTAGTAGCAATATGCTGGATGATAAATCACTTAAAGTGAACTATCGTTCAGATACCAATATAATAAGATTCAACAATTCCTTCTTTGCAAATGCTGCTGTTATAGAAAAAGAAACTGCAGAAGAAGTATGTGGACCAGAAGCTGCACAACTTGAAAAAGCCTATGCAGATGTTTGCCAGGATATTCCGGAGAGCAAAATCAATGACAATATAGGGAACATTGAAATTAGTCTTATAGCAAATGAGGATTATCAGAGCAATATGCTACAGATGACAGCCGACAAGGTTAGTTATCTTATACAACATGGTATATGTCTTAATCAAATCGCCATCATTGTACGCAATAATCGTACAATTCAGAATATCGGAGAGTATTTTATGAATGTTATGCCAGAAGTTAAGTTGATTTCAGATGAGGCTTTCCGCCTTGACTCTTCTCAAACTGTAAACATCATTGTAAATGCCATGAGAATATTAGTGAATCCTGAAGACAAAATATCAGTAGCAGCTCTCAAAAAGATGTTTGGCTCGCTTCCTGCAGCTTTTACTGACAATATAGAGCAGATAATGTCAATGCCAATCATGGATATGGTTGAGAAAATATACTCTATATTCAAATTAGAAAAATTTGACACACAGGCTGCTTATGTATGTAAATTCTATGATATACTGAGTGAATATCTTGCTGAAGGTATTCCTGATATTGCTGATTTTCTTGAACAATGGGACAACACTCTGTATAAAAAGACTATACAAAGTAGCAGTACCGATGGTATTCGTCTCATTACCATTCATAAAAGTAAGGGGCTTGAATTTGACTATGTAATAATGCCTTTCTGTGACTGGGCTCTTGAACAACGTGGCAATATATGGTGTAAGCCCAATGAAGCACCTTATAATAAATTGCCAATTGTGCCTATAAGTTTTGAAAAAAAGAAAATGCTTAATTCTATATATGCAGCAGACTATCAGCATGAACATTTACAGAACGTTGTTGATAATCTTAATCTGCTATATGTCGCCTTCACACGTGCCGGAAAAGGACTTTATGTTTATGGTAAATGTAACGAAAAGCCAAATTCACGTTCAGCATTACTAGAACAATGTATACCTATAGTTGCCAAAGAACTTGATACAAACTTTTGCCAGAATGATGATGGTTCTATGTCTTTCTCTTTTGGTCCGGAACCTACAACATCAACAGTAAAGGAGCATCATTCTGAAAACATATTTGAAACTGTTCCAAATAGTATAGATGTACAAGTTGAAAGTTTAGCGTCTCATGCTGAATTCAGACAAAGCAACAAAAGTCGAGACTTTATATATGATGGTATAGAGGATGAGGACCAGTTGCAGCGTAACAGTTATGTCAATGCGGGCAACGTATTGCATCAATTGTTTTCATCTATCAGAACGTCTGCCGATATACCTACTGCTCTTCAACAATTACAACAAGACGGTATACTGTATGATGACAATATTACAGTAGACAAAATGAATTCAATGCTACATAAACGGCTTCTTAATTCCAAGGCGGTGGAATGGTTTTCTGATCGTTGGAATATTTTTAATGAATGCAGTATTCTTAAGGTTAATCCGGAAACAAACAAGGTGGAAGAACGTAGACCTGATAGAGTTATGTATGACGGAAATGAAATGATAGTGGTTGACTTTAAGTTTGGACGACAACGTAAAGGATATATTGATCAAGTAAAAGAATATATGCAATTACTCACGGATATGGGATATACAAATATTTCAGGCTATCTATGGTATGTTTATTCTGATAAAATTGTAAAAGTATGAAATCTTTTCTAGAATATGTTGCTGAAGATATAATCAGCAAATATGGTAACAATCTGTCTCATGTGGCAGTGGTTTTTCCCAATAAGCGTGCTTCTCTTTTTCTTAATGAATATCTGGCACGCATGGTAAACCGACCTTTATGGAGTCCTACTTATATCACAATAAGTGACTTGTTTCGTAAACACTCTAAACGCACGGTTTCCGACCAAATAAAACTTATATGCATTCTTCATCGTATTTACCGTGAAGTCACAGGAAGTAATGAGACTCTGGACCATTTCTATGGCTGGGGGCAACTGTTGCTTGCTGACTTTGACGATATTGACAAGAATCTGGCAGATGCGGCAAAAGTTTTTGCTAACTTACGTGACATTCATGAACTTGATGATATTTCCTATTTGGATGACAACCAGAAAGAAATGCTTAGCCGCTTTTTTGCAAACTTCAGTGAAGAACAGGAAAGTGAACTTAAACATAAATTCATAACTCTGTGGAGTAATTTTCATAGTATATATAGCAGATATAATGATGTACTCAAAGAAAACGGTATTGCATACGAAGGAGCCCTATACAGAGAGGTGACAGAGCAAGAGAATATAGAATTCAAATACGATACATATCTCTTTGTAGGCTTTAATATGATGCAGACTGTTGAACAGAAGTTGTGTTCTAAACTGCAGAAATCAGGAAAAGCGCATTTCTATTGGGATTTTGATAATTATTATCTAGAACATAATGAAGCCGGCACATATATACGCCAATATCTTCCTCATTTCCAAAATGAACTTGATGTACATGACAAAGATATATATGATAATATGAAGCATCAAAAAGATATTTCCTATATATCGGCGACTACAGAAAATATTCAGGCACGTTATGTTGCCCAATGGTTGCGCGAAAACGGTCGTATTGCAGCAGGACGCAACACGGCAATAGTACTTGCTGATGAAAATCTGCTGCCTACAGTCATCCATTGTCTGCCACCTGAAGTTAAGAATGTAAACATCACTACCGGTTATCCATTACAGCAGTCTCCGGTGGCTTCACTCGTAAAGACACTTATTGCCTTGCGCTTTCAGGGATACCGCTCTGATTTAGAATACTACCGTTTGCATTGGCTTCAAATGATTCTACGGCATCCTTATGCTTCATTAATATCCGATAATGTGACAGAACTTTTGAAAGATATTTCCAAAAGCAACAAATTCTACTTTTCCATAGAAGAATTATCTAAAGATGATTCTCTAAAACTACTTTTCAATGAAACCAGCCATGATGTAAGATCCATAAACTCATGGATTATCCAAATTATTCAACTTATTGGAAATCATTATGCAGAAACCGTTAACTGTAATGATTCTAAAAAGCCTTCACATATAGAAAATCCATTGATGCAGGAATCACTTTTTCGAATGTACACACTTTTGAATCGTCTCAGCTCACTTATTGATGAAGGTTATTTGGATATAGATGTAAATACATATACAAAGCTTATTGGACAACTTATCCAGACTACCTCTATCCCATTCCATGGTGAACCTGTCATAGGTGTTCAGATAATGGGAGTTTTGGAAACACGTAATCTGGATTTTGAGCATGTCCTAGTTCTTTCATGTGGTGAAGGAAATATGCCAAAAGGGGTAAATGATTCTTCTTTTATTCCTTATTCCATCAGAAAAGCTTACGGACTGACTACCATTGATAATAAGGTGGCTATATATGCCTATTATTTTCATAGTCTTTTGCAGCGTGCTACAGATATATCATTATTATATAACAATGCGACAAGTAATACTTCTACAGGAGAAATGTCTCGTTTCATGCTTCAGCTCATGGTTGAAAGTGGTCAAAATATACGCAAATATAGTCTAAATGCGCAGCAAGAACCTATTTCCGTAAGACGACAGGAAATAAAGAAAGACAGTGAAATTATGGAAAAGTTAAACAGTATAAAGCGCATATCTCCTACTGCACTTAATGTCTATTTGCGTTGCCAGTTAATGTTTTATTATACATATATTCTCGGTATACGCCAAACCGACAATGAAGATGACGAAATAGACAATCAGACTTTTGGTAATATCTTTCATCATGCAGCCGAATTATTCTATAAGCCAATGCTTGAACATGGAGGTATAGTGCATCAAAGCGACTTAGAAGATGCGAAAGAAAATAAGGTCTTACTGGAAAGAATTGTAGATCAGGCCTTCAATGAATTACTATTTAAAGTGCCGGTAAATACTCACATGGAATATAATGGATTACAAATAATCAACCGCCATGTGCTGATAAACTATCTGCGACAGATGATAGAATTGGATTTAAAGCTAACTCCATTCACTTTACAGGGACTTGAACTTAAAGTAAGCCATAAATTCGAAATTCCATTGCCGGAAGGGAATCGGCTGATTGACATATATGGTACTATCGACAGAATGGACGAGATAGATATTCCGGGTAAAGGAGCATGTATTCGCGTAATAGATTATAAGACAGGCAGCAATAATAAAATGAACATAAAGCAAATAGATGATATATTTAATCCGGAAATGTTATCAAATCACAGTGATTATTATTTACAATCTATGCTCTATAGCCTTATTGTACGCTATGATAAGAAATATAATCCGGACTTACTCCCGGTAAGTCCGGCACTGCTCTTTATCCAACATGCAAAAGAAGAAAATTACGACCCGACTCTTCTTTTAACAAAAGAAAAAATAATTGATATTGCCACATGGAAAGACAATTTTATAAATGGAATAAAACAATTAATCGCTGATATATTGAATTCTTCCCTGAACTTTAATCCAACAGACAATATCAAACAATGTGACACTTGTCCCTACCATCAGATATGTTACGCATTAGCTAATTAATGCGTAACATTCATCTTATATGTTTTTTAAGTTTAAGTTCAGGAATATTGACTTTATCTCCGGCTTTTATTTCTCGTGACTCATTCACAGCTTCAACATAGCATTCCATATCCGGTCCCAAATTTGTACGACTTATAGAACTAACAGTCTGTCCTTGTTTCACGGTTACAGTTTTGGCTATACCTATAATTTGGTAAGCTCCAGTACGGATACGAGGGTCACTATTGTTTGCAGCCGCAAACTTATCTTCTTTATTTTCTACAGGTTCAGCTTTAGGCTGTTCCTGTATAATAGTCTTTGTTGCCAGCTCAGCTGCAACGTTAGCTGTATCTGCCTTGACTGTTGTCTTTTTTATAGCATTTACTTTAACTTTTGCGTTCTTACTCTGTTGTATCTGAGTAACAAGATGTTCTATTCTATTATCTCGTTTGTTTAATTCTGATAACATATAAAAAACAGTTGCTCCACAAACAACAGTAAGAATACAAACAGCTGCAATCAACAGACCGATTATCTTATGACTATTATTATTGCCTGAAATATCCGGTTCTTCTATTTCTTTCAGTTTATCAACTTCTTTCGGCTTCTCTGTATTTTCAGGCAAACAATCATCTAAATCTGAATCAGTTTCAGGTTCTTTTAAGATAACTTCTTGTTGGACTATAGTCTTTTGTAAGTCAGTTTCTGTTTCCTCAGGTATCTTATCCTTGGGCTCATCATCAAAATCCACACCATCATTAAGTATAACAGTTTCAAATTGAGAGAATGGAGCATTCACGCGTTCTTTCATCTGATTATCTGGAATAAACGAAATCTTATTACGTCCGTCTATAACAATACGCTCACCGGTATTTACATCAACACTCTCTCTACTGTTTACACTTGTTACTTTGAATGTTCCAAGACCACGCAACTTTACCTGTTTCTCATAATGCAGACCGTCATTAACTACATCCACCATACGAGACAGAAAATCAGAAGCCTCAGATATCTTTAGCTGATGTTTTTCTGCTATGGAACGGGCTATATCCTTATTATTCATTGTTGTTTCCTCCGTTCTTTAATTTATCCTTTATGGAAGCTATAGGCTTGAATCCTAATACCAACTTAGGTGGAACCAACTGACGTTGTCCTGTTGCAGGATTAACGATAACTCTTTCATTTCGTTTTTTCACTTCAAATGTACCAAAACTGTTAAGGCTCACACCGTCACCTTCATCAAAAGCCTCTGCCATACACTCAATGGCTGCATCTACTAGCTTTTGTGTGTCTGCTATGGTATATCCGCTACGTTGGGATAATTCAGATATAAATTCCTTATTGTTCATGTCGCAATATTTAATTTATTCAACAACAGTACCATACAAATCAAATTCTTCGCTAGATTTGATTTTTACATTATAGAAATTTCCTGTGCGTAGTTTCTTTTTTTCTATTGGAATCAATACTTCGGGATCTACTTCCGGAGAACAGAATTCTGTACGTCCAACATAATAGTCACCTTCCTTACGGTCAATAACTACTCTCATAATCATACCAACTTTCTTTGCCTCTATCTCTGCGCTTATGTCCTGCTGTATAGCCATAAGAGTATCAAGCCGACGCTGTTTCACATCTTCTGGAACATCGTCTTCATAGTTGTCGGCACTATAAGTACCTTCTTCTTCTGAATATGTAAAAGCACCCATTCTTTCAAATTTAGCCCATTTTACAAAATCCACCAACTCTTTAAAATCCTCTTCTGTTTCACCTGGGAATCCCACCATAAGAGTTGTTCTTATATGTATTCCCTGAACTGTTTCACGTATTCTCTTTATAAGTTCTATGGTTTCTTCCTTGCTCACATGCCTGTGCATACGTTCAAGCACATGATTTGAAATATGTTGCAATGCTATATCCAGATATTTACAAACATTAGCCTTGTCTTTCATCACTTGCAGTAAATCCATAGGGAACTGATTAGGATAAGCATAATGCAAGCGAATCCATTTCACACCTTTTATGTCGGCAATGTCACTTATCAAGTCTGCAATATGACGCTTGCCGTCAATATCAACACCATAATAAGTCAGTTCCTGAGCTATAATCTGAAATTCCTTAACACCATCTGCCACCATTTCTCTTACCTCTTCAAGAATTTCTTCTTTCGGGCGACTTACATGCTTACCGGTAATAATAGGTATGGCACAATAAGCACAATTACGGTCACATCCTTCAGCAATCTTCAGATAGGCATAATGGTGAGGAGTTGTAATATGGCGCTTGCCATCACAAGCCACAACTTCAGCTTTCCCCAAGTCATTGAGTAACTGCTTGTAATTAAACTTGCCATAGAACTTATCAACTTCTGGAATCTCTTTTTCAAGTTCATCCTTATATCTCTGAGACAAACATCCCATAACGTAAAGTCGATTGAGATGCCCATCTTCTTTTGCTTTAACAAATTCAAGTATCGTATTGATACTCTCTTCCTTAGCCGACTCTATAAAACCACAAGTGTTTATTACGGCTATTTCACCTTCAGGGTGTTTGCTGTCATGTACACAATGATATCCGTTAACTTCAAATTGTTTCATAAGAATTTCGCTGTCAACAAGATTCTTAGAACATCCCATGGTGATAATATCTATCTGATTTTTTTTCATTCTTAAATTTTACTTCTTTCTACTCTTCATTGTCAATATTTCACTCTTCATTTTTGAAGAGTGAATCTACAAATTCCTTACGGTTGAAGAGTTGCAAATCCTCCATACGTTCACCCAATCCGATATATTTCACCGGTACTTTCAACTGGTCACTTATTCCAATCACCACGCCACCCTTAGCTGTGCCATCAAGTTTGGTTATGGCAAGAGAATTGATATTTGTAACGGCAGAAAACTGTTTTGCCTGTTCAAAGGCATTCTGTCCGGTACTACCATCCAAGACCAGCATTACTTCATCAGGAGCCTCTGGTAAAACCTTCTTCATCACGTCCTTGATTTTCTTGAGTTCATTCATCAGTCCAATCTTATTGTGCAAACGTCCGGCAGTATCTATAAGCACCACATCAGCGCCATTGGCTTTTGCACTCTGCAACGTATCAAAAGCCACACTTGCAGGGTCTGACCCCATTTGCTGCTTTATTACCGGAACACCTACGCGGTCTCCCCATATCTGAATCTGCTCTACTGCAGCCGCACGGAATGTATCTGCAGCACCCAAATAAACTTTTTTTCCTGCTTTCTTGAACTGATAAGCTAATTTACCTATAGTAGTAGTCTTGCCGACACCATTTACCCCTACAACTAAAACAACGTATGGTTTATGGTCAGAAGGCAAATCCCAATTATCATTGTCTTCACTGTTGTTTTCTGCAAGTAGAGAGGCTGTTTCTTCACGGAGGATACCATTCAACTCTGCAGTCGAAACATATTTATCACGTGCTACCCTCTCTTCTATGCGGCCTATTACCTTAATTGTCGTGTCTACACCGACATCACTAGTGATGAGCACTTCCTCCAGATTGTCAAGCACTTCATCATCAACCTTACTCTTGCCGGCAACGGCACGGGCTAATTTTCCGAATACACTTTCCTTGGTCTTTTCAAGACCCTTGTCTAGCGTTTCTTTCTTTTTCTTATTAAACAGTCCGAATATTCCCATAAATTTTAATAATCAACTCTTATTTATAATAATGTAGATGCGCGCACACGACTCAACGTTTCCGGTGTCATCTGAAGATAACTGGCAATATAAACCAGCGGAGCTCTCAATACAACCTGCGGCATCAACTTAAACATTTTTTTATAGCGGTCTTGGGCAGTTTCAAATCTCACAAGATCAGCATGCACCTGTGACAGAATCAGGCTCTCTTCCAATATTTTACGATAAAGAATCTGGATGTTCACATTATGCAAAGCCACTTGCTCAAGATTTTTCTTTGGCAAAGCATATATAATACTCGGTTCGAGAGCTTCAACCTGCAAATGAGTAGGTTCTTCCCTGAACAGACTCTCTATGCACATAAATATAGTGCGGTCCTCACCCAGATGTTCTGTAACCTCCTTATTATTCTTATAATAAAACTGGCGAACTAATCCTTTGTCGATGTAATAGATGTTTTTGCACATCTCACCTTCATTGAGAATCATTTCACCTTTCGTAAATTTCAGCGGTACGAGTACACTTTCCAGAATATCAAGTTCATCATGAGTCATAGTACTGTATTTACGAGCTAACTCACGAGCTATGTCCCTTGAGGTATTTGCCAATTCTTTCATCCCTATTCCTCCTATAAAAATTATATTTAGTTTTTAATCAAGTTTCAACACTGCCAGGAAAGCTTTTTGTGGCACCTGCACGTTACCAACCTGCTTCATGCGCTTCTTTCCCTGTTTTTGCTTTTCAAGCAGTTTTCTTTTACGGCTGATATCACCACCATAGCATTTTGCCGTTACGTCTTTACGTACCTGCTTTACGGTTTCTCTTGCTACGATTTTTGCACCTATGGCTGCTTGTATGGCTATATCAAACTGTTGGCGCGGAATCAGTTCCTTAAGTTTTTCACACATTCTCCTCCCGAAGGTTACAGCATTGCTCTCATGAGTAAGAGTACTCAGTGCATCAACAGGTTCGCTGTTCAGCAGAATATCAAGTTTTGCAAGTTTTGACGGACGGTAACTGTCTATGTGATAGTCAAAAGAAGCATATCCTTTGGAAATACTCTTCAATTTATCATAAAAATCAATTACTATCTCGCCCAGAGGAAGCATGAAATGCAGTTCCACACGATTACCTGACACATATTCCTGATTTATCAGTTCGCCACGTTTATCCAAACACAGTTTCATTATCGGACCAATGAAATTAGTACTTGTTATGATGCTGGCCCTTATATACGGTTCTTCTATATGGTCTATCATCGTCTGATCTGGTAATCCTGACGGATTGTGCACCTCCTTGCACTCTCCCTGTTTGTCATATACCATATATGAAACATTCGGTACTGTTGTAATAACATCCATGTTGAATTCACGGTCAAGCCGTTCCTGCACTATTTCCATGTGCAGCAATCCAAGAAAGCCACAGCGGAAACCAAATCCAAGCGCAATACTGCTCTCTGGTGAGAATGTAAGAGAAGCATCATTAAGCTGAAGCTTCTCCAGAGACGCACGCAGATTTTCATAATCATTCGGGTCTATCGGATAAACACCGGCAAACACCATTGGCTTGACTTCTTGAAATCCGGCAATAGCCTCGCTGCATGGATTATCAACTGACGTTACGGTATCACCAACTTTTACTTCGGTGGCATTTTTTATACCGCTTATTATATATCCTACTTCTCCCGTCGCGAGTTCCTTTCTTGGCATCATATCCATTTTCAAAGCACCCACTTCGTCAGCGACATATTCCATCCCCGTATTGAAGAATTTCACTTTTTCGCCCTTCTTTATGCTTCCGTTTACAACTTTGCAAAGCACAATGATACCGCGGAAACTATTGAACACAGAGTCAAATATCAGTGCCTGTGCCGGAGCTTTTCCGTCACCTTCAGGATGAGGAATGCGCTTGACCACAGCTTCCAGAATATGTTCCACACCTTCACCGGTTTTGCCGGAAGCGCGTATGATGTCCTTTCTGTCACATCCTATGAGATCCACGATTTCATCCTCAACTTCATCAGGCATGGCATTAGGCATATCAATTTTATTTATCACCGGAATTATTTCCAAATCATGCTCTATTGCCATATACAGGTTAGATATTGTCTGTGCCTGGACACCCTGTGTAGCATCCACAACTAGCAAAGCTCCCTCGCAGGCAGCAATACTACGTGACACCTCATAAGAGAAGTCCACATGTCCCGGAGTATCTATAAGATTCAGAATATATCCCTGCCCGTCATCGGCATTATATTCCATCTGTATCGCGTGACTTTTAATCGTGATGCCACGTTCACGTTCCAAATCCATATTATCAAGCATCTGTCCTTCCGTAATCTGAATTGTTTTAGTTTTTTCCAGAAGACGGTCGGCAAGAGTAGACTTTCCATGATCTATATGTGCTATTATGCAGAAATTGCGTATGTTCTTTATATTATCCATTAATGTTATTGTCTTTTAAGCCACAAAGATAATTATTTTTTCGCAAATTATTATTATCTTTGCCGAAAAATAAACACTTTTGAATATGAAAAAGTTAATATTACCTTTATTTTTGGTTCTTTTGTTCTCTTCTTGCCATCATGAAACAATAGAAGAGCGCGCTAAACGTGAAGCAATGGAATATACTCAGAAATACTGTCCTACTCCATTTGTAAACTTTACCCGTACAGACAGTATCTCTTTTGACGATGCCACTCACACTTACACGTATTATTGCACATTCAACGGAAAGATGGATAATGCAGCTGTTATTGGCAATAACAATAAATTGATAAAAGAGCAGTTAAAGAAGGGTATAATCAATGATACCGGTCTGAAAATATACAAAGATGCTAAGTTCAATTTTGCATATATTGTACGTTCTGAGAAAAATCCCGGACTGATTTTGTTTCAAACAATTATGGGATATAACGACTATAAGTAATAGAAATATGTTTTATAACAACTTTTTCTTAAAATCTATAACAATAAAGCGATTTTTTTTATAATTTTTTGCTAAAAGGTTTGGAGATTCAAAAAAATGTTGTATCTTTGCATCCGTTATCCTGAAAACAATCTTTTTACCTTAAAAGAACTAATACCTATTGAAGATTTGGAGCGGTTGCCTGTGAAGGCCATCGCTTTTTTTATGTCTTTTATAATAATACTACAAGGCTCAGGGCTCAGTTATTAAAGTTGGGGATTTAACATTTCTATGTATATAACATAGCCACT
>CAYSSU010000002.1:0-146833 GCA_964433895.1 uncultured Prevotella sp. | reverse complement strand
AAGGTAAACATACTTTTACGGAATCAAAAGGCTGCATCGCGGATACGCTTACAAACGCGTTTTTATATGTGTAAGAACCTTTCACAGCAAATATAGCAATATCAACCACTTATGATGAAACATGATTTAAAATTCTTTTTCTTTATCAGTAAAATGCATTGTTCGCTAAAAGTGTAGGAACAAAATTACTAAATTCACAGAATAAAATTATTGGGGCTTTATGCACCGAAAGAGTCATAAAGCCCCAATATAAGAGGAACTAGAATAACTTGTCAGGATAGACACCGTCATTAATCAGTCCCTGAATCTTATCAACAACACTCTGACGGTCAGCAGCGTATGTAACGCCAAACCACTTACTTGTTGTGTCAAGCACCTTTACAGTAGCAGTACCGTCATTGATAAGTTTGTTTACCATCAGCGGAATAAAAAATTCAGCCTTAAGGTTCTCCATATTCTTCTTGTCAGAAAGGAATGCCTTGAAATATTCCTCACTGTGTTTGAAATAGTCAGGAGTGAATCCCCACACATTCATGGATACAGGAGTATTGTCGCCTACGGCAATCCACTTTCCTTCTTCATCCTTATAAGAAACATTACCTTCTATACGCATAATCTCAGTGCGCTCAACAACAGTGGTAAGGTTCTCTTCAGCATCCTTAGAGCAGATGCCACGAGCTACAGTTCCGTTTTCGCTCAATGTGTTGCCTACACGGAAGCCGACCATTGCATAGCGATTGGTACTGTTTTCAGGAAGTTCTGCGAGGAATTTTCCTATCACTTTGAAACAGTCCCTATTATAGAAGTCATCACAGTTGATTACACAGAAAGGCTCCTTGATAACATCTTTAGCCATAAGCACGGCATGATTAGTGCCCCAAGGTTTTTCACGACCTTCAGGAACAGAGAATCCCTTTGGCAGATCATCAATGCTCTGAAACACCAGTTCTGCAGGGATATGACCTTCGTATTTAGAAAGTATCTTGTCGCGGAATTCTTTTTCAAAGTCTTTGCGTATAACGAAGACTATATTTCCGAATCCTGACTGAATGGCATCATAGATACTGTAGTCCATGATTGTTTCGCCATTAGGACCCAGTCCGTCAAGCTGTTTCAAACCACCATAACGGCTGCCCATTCCGGCAGCAAGAAGTAATAACGTAGGTTTCATATCAAATATAGTTTTATAATTATGAATAATTCTGATTGCAAAAGTAATCATTTTAGTTGAAAAGCCATAAAACTATCCCGTTTTTTTTACGGACAACAATATTTTCAAAATTGCAGTCCGTTTCGTTGATATAATCAATGTATAATCTGCTATTAATATATTCTTTCTGTAATATCGGTATTTTTAAAGGTAAATTATTTATTGCCATTTTCAGCAAAACACAATACCTTTGCAACCGGAAACTAAAAAGGTATTAGAAAATATGTATATCGAAAAAATTAATTCTCCGAAAGACCTGAAAAGTCTTTCTATTGAACAGCTTAATACTCTGGCTGACGAAGTACGCCGGGGAGTGTTAAACCGCGTAAGCAATAATGGCGGGCACGTTGGTCCCAACCTTGGTTTCACCGAAGCTACAGTTGCATTGCATTATGTTTTTGATGCTCCAGAAGACAAATTCGTATTCGACGTTAGTCACCAGAGCTATCCTCACAAGATGCTTACCGGGCGCAAGGCCGGATTTCTTGACGTGAGCGACATGGACGCTATAAGCGGATATTCTTCTCCTCTGGAGAATCCTGTGTATGACAATTTTGAAATCGGTCATACTTCTACGTCCATAGCCCTGGCTACAGGATTGCAGAAGGCACGCGACATAATGGGTGGAAAAGAAAACGTGATTGTCATTATCGGTGACGGCAGTCTGAGCGGTGGTGAGGCTTTTGAAGGTCTGGACACGGCAAGTGAACTGGGCAGCAACATTATTATCGTGGTTAACGACAATGAAATGAGCATTGCCGAAAACCATGGCGGACTATACAAAAACCTGAAACTACTGCGCGATACCCACGGTGAAGCAGAACTGAATTATTTCAAGGCTTTCGGATTTGACTATCTGTATGTGGAGGAAGGCAATAACGTGGCAACACTAATAGAGGCTTTCAGGAAAGTAAAAGATACAGACCATCCTACCGTGGTTCATGTACACACAGAAAAGGGACACGGATATAAACCGGCAACTGAAAACAAAGAAGCATGGCACTGGAATATGCCTTTCGACTTGGAGACAGGCAAGAACACAGTGAACATGGAGGGAGAAGATTATAGTAACCTAATCGGAGAATTTCTGCTTGAAGAAATGAAGCATGATGATAAGCTCGTGGCTATTTCTTCTGCTGTTCCAATTTCAGCAGGTTTCACTCCAGAGCGCCGCAAGCAAGCCGGTAAACAGTATATTGACGTGGGCATTGCCGAAGAGGAAGCTGTGGCTATGGCATCAGGCATGGCCAAACGCGGTGCACACCCGGTATATACCACATACGCCACATTCCTGCAGCGCACATACGACCAGTTGTCACAGGACCTTGCTGTGAACGGTAATCCGGCTCTTATTAATGTCATGGGAGCTAGCATTTTCGGGATGAATGACTTTACGCATATATGTTTCTTCGACATTCCAATGTTCAGCCACATTCCTAACCTGGTTTATCTGGCACCAACGACTTTCGAGGAATTCATTGCCATGGAAAAATGGGGAATAAAACAAGACAGATACAGTGTGGCAATACGTGTACCTGCAGCAGGAGTGATTCACAGTAACGAGGAATACGAAAGTGACTACAGTTACCTGAACAGATACAAAATTGCACACAGAGGCAAAGAAGTGGCGATAATAGCTGTAGGAGACTTTTACCAAAAGGGAGAGAACGTACAGAAAATGCTGGCTGACAAGGGCATTGACGCAACTCTGATAAATCCAAGATACCTGAGCGGAACTGACGAAGACTTACTGGAAGGACTGAAGAAAGACCACAGACTGGTGGTGACGTTGGAAGACGGCAGTCTTGACGGTGGATTCGGAGAACGCATAGCACGGTTCTACGGTGCTTCAGACATGAAAGTGATGAACTTCGGTGTGCGTAAGCAACTATATGACAGATATGACGTGCAGCAACTGATGAAAAACAATCATCTGACCGATGCACAGATAGCAGAAGACATTATGAATGCATAAATCATAGAGGGAGGGGCATCACTGTTCCTCCCCTATTTGTTAACTCTTCAAAAAAAATACCATAAAAAAACATCTTTTCATTTTTTTCGTATCTTTGTAATATTATAATCAGACTTATCTGACTAAACGCTTAATTATAGTATTACAATGAACAAACACCTTATTTATATTATAATATTTACATGTATTCTGCTTACCGGTTGCGGAACACAGCAAAAGCAGCAGCAAATACGAACTATAAAAGACATAGTTAACAAAAAAGCCATTGTCATATCAGGCTCTAATCAGGAAGCTTTTATGATGAAAAACTATCCTAAAGCCGACGTTGTCCATGTTCAGAATGTTTCTGACGTATATGTAGCCCTAAAAACAAAGAAAGGAGACGTAGGGTTGGATGAATATATTTCAGCCAAGACATACGAGCAGAAACACGGAGGAATAAAAATTGCCATAGACAGCATATATGGTCTTCCCGTAGGCATCGCATTCTCACCTGCGAATAAAGACCTGCGGAATAAATTCAATGCTTTTCTTAAAGAAATCAATACCAACGGTGTTTATAAGGATATGAAAAACCGCTGGCTTAATTCCGGTTCTATGAGCAGAAACATTCCTGACATTCCTAACAGAGAAAACAATGGCACACTAAACTTTGGCTGCACAGGAGTGGATTACCCATTCACATTTGTAACAAGCGGAAAATTTTCAGGATTCGACGTGGAAATTGCAACACGCTTTGCAGCTAAAATGGGAATGAAACTGCACATACAGACTTTTGTCTTTTCAAGTTTAATAACCGCAATAAGCAGCAATAAGATTGATTTTGCAGCTGGTTGCATTGCCATAACAGAAGAACGTGCCAAGAAAATGGCTTTCTCCAATCCTTATATGCATACCAATACTGCAGCCGTTGTCTTATCTGCAGACAACACAGATGCCAATGCCGGTATTATCAATTCTGTGAAAAGAGACTTTTACAATACATTCATTCAAGATGGGCGTTATCAACTACTGATAGACGGTGTCGGATGTACTGTAAAGATTTCCATCTTTTCTGTCTTGTTCGGCACCCTTCTGGGATTTCTTATATGTTGGATGCGCATGAGTTCACGCAAATGGCTTGTTAACTTAACAAAGGCATACATATATATATTCCGCGGCATACCTCAGGTGGTTCTTCTTATGTTACTGTTCTATGTGGTTTTCGCATCCAGCAGAATGGATGGAGTCATAGTTTCAATAATTGGCTTTTCAATAACATTCTCTGCATACGTGTGCGAAATGTTCCGTTCTTCTATAGAAAGCGTAAACAAAGGACAGACAGAAGCCTGTCTAGCCATGGGATTTACGCCTTTTCAGGCATTCCGATATATCACATTTCCAATTACAGTGCAAAGGGTGTTCCCGGTATATATAGGTGAAGTGATTGCCCTGATAAAATCAACTTCCATTGTTGGTTATATCGCTGTGGAAGACCTGACAAAAATGAGTGATATGATAAGAAGTCTTACTTTTGATGCATTCTTCTCACTTATTGTAGTCACTATAATTTATTTTATTCTTATAATCCTGACAATATCAGGACTGAGAACTCTTCAAAAAAAGACTGCACCAAAAAGAAATAAATTCTACAAGCCATGATAGAAGTCCAGCACTTAAATAAAAAATATGGAGAACTGACAGTTCTCAATGATGTTAACGCCGTTATAAACAAAGGTGACGTAATAGCAGTGATTGGTCCTTCAGGCACAGGCAAGAGCACATTTCTGCGATGTCTGAATCTTCTGGAAAAACCAGATGGTGGTTCTATTAAGATTGAAGGAACAGAACTATTATCTTCCACCACAAAGATTACGGACGTGAGAAAGAAGATGGGCATGGTTTTCCAAAATTTCAATCTATTTGAAAACTATTCCATAATAGACAATTTGATGATTGGACCAATAAAGCAATTAGGATTTACACCCAAAGATGCTTACATTCAAGCAATGAACTTGCTCAGGCAAGTGGGATTGGTTGCTAAAGCCGACTGCTTTCCTGATGAATTGTCGGGAGGGCAGAAACAACGCGTGGCTATAGCTCGCTGTCTGTCTATGAAACCTGATATAATTCTATTTGATGAACCAACATCAGCATTAGATCCTACAATGATAAGCGAGGTGTTGAGCGTAATTCGCAAATTGGCAATACAGGGAATGACAATGGTCATAGTAACGCACGAGATGCGCTTTGCCAAAGATGTGTCAACTCGTGTATTCTACATGGATGAAGGCGAGATTTATGAAAGTGGAACCCCGGAGGAAATATTTGACCATCCGAAACGTGAACGTACAAGAAAGTTTATCTATCACATCAGAAACTTCGAATACCGGATAAAAGATGCAAATTATGATTACGGAGACATAATAAGCCAGCTGACCATGTTTACACAAAAGTACTTCTTCAGCAAAGAGCAGACCGATGCTCTTCAACTGATAATTGACGAGACTCTGGTATCATGCACATCTGTAGACAATAGCATAAAGGAATCTATGTTTGCCAAGGGTGGAATAGATATATTTGTAGAATACGAAGAAAGTAAAAATCACGTTAAAGTGATTTTTGAGGCAAATGAATGTCTGAAGACTTTCTTACCATCTAAAAATCTAGACGATAATTTCAGTGAGATGATTTTAAAGGGAGTTTCTGAATCCATCAATGAGACTACAGCAAATGGGAAACTTAAAATGGAAATTGTAATGAAAACCCAGAATCCACAGCAAAATAAATAGAAGCAAACAATGACAATATATAACCTCAGAATACTGAATACTATGTTTTTATAATTTTCTTTTGGATATATCAATTTTTATACGTATTTTTGCGCTATACAACTGAAGTAACGATAATTAAATTATAAAAAATGGATCTTACAGAAAGATTTATTAATTACACTAAATTCGACACACAGTCAAGTGAGGACTCTGACAGTGTCCCTAGCACGGCGAAACAACTGGAGTTCGCCAAGTATTTGAAAGATGAGCTCGAGAAAGAAAACCTGAGCGACGTTGAAATGGACGAAATGGGATATATATATGCTACCCTGAAGTCCAATACAAAGAAAAAAACACCGACTATAGGATTTATATCTCATTATGACACAAGTCCTGATGCCAGCGGCAAGGATATTAAAGCTCACATAGTGAAAAACTATGATGGCAAAGATTTAATGCTGTCACCCGGTATCATATCTTCGGTGGCTAAATTCCCTGAACTCAAGGAGCATGTGGGCGAAGACTTGATAGTTACAGACGGTACTACCCTACTTGGCGCTGACGACAAAGCAGGAATTGCAGAAATAGTGCAGGCTATGGCATATCTGCGTGATCATAATGAAATAAAACATGGTGAAATACGCATTGGATTCAATCCAGACGAAGAAATAGGCATGGGTGCACACCACTTTGATGTGGAAAAATTCGGATGCGATTGGGCCTACACTATGGACGGAGGTGATCTTGGAAACCTTGAGTATGAAAACTTCAATGCTGCTGGAGCCAAGATATATATAAAGGGAATGAGCGTACATACGGGATATGCCAAAGGCAAAATGGTAAACGCGAACAGACTTGCCTGCGAATTCAACAACATGATTCCGGAAAGCGATATTCCTGAAACAACAGAGGGATACCAGGGATTCTATCATCTGCTGAACATTGAAAGCCGGACAGAAGAAGCCAAACTCAGTTATATTATACGTGACCATGACCGTGAAAAATTTGAAGACCGCAAGGACTTTATGGAGGACTGCGTGAAAAAAATGAATGATAAATATGGTGACGGAACTGTAAAGATAGAAATGAACGACCAATATTACAACATGAAGGAAAAAATTGATCCTAAAATGTACGTAATAGATATAGTATTGAGGGCCATGCAGGAAAGTGGAGTGGCACCTAAGGTGGAACCTATCAGAGGTGGTACCGACGGAGCACAACTGTCTTTTCGCGGACTGCCATGTCCTAATATCTTCGCAGGTGGCGTAAACTTCCACGGACCTTATGAATTCGTAAGCATACAAGTGATGCAGAAAGCTGTGGAAGTGATTACTAAGATATGTGAGATAACCGGTAATTTTGAAGATTAGAATATATGGAGATGATTAACGACCTGGCACTGATACTGGTAGTAGCCAGTGTCGTGACCTTAATATTCAAAAAATTAAAACAACCTCTTGTTTTAGGATATATTGTGGCGGGATTTCTAGTCTCGCCACAAATGCCTTATACAATGTCGGTAGTAGACAAGACCGACATTCAGACTTGGGCTGACATAGGCGTAATGTTCTTACTGTTCGTTCTCGGACTAGACTTCTCTTTCAAGAAAATTCTGAAAATGGGAATGGCTCCGGTAATAGCAGCGATGACAATAATATTCTCAATGATGTTACTGGGAATAGGCGTGGGAAATGCCTTCGCATGGAACAGGATGGACTGCATATTCCTTGGCGGTATGCTTGCCATGAGCAGCACCACCATTATATATAAAGCATTTGATGACCTGGGGCTGCGCCAACAAAGATTTGCCGGACTAGTGATGAGTGTGCTGATACTGGAAGATGTATTGGCCATTGTTATGATGGTAATGTTGAGTGCAATAGCAAGCGGAAACAATCCAGACGGAGGGGAAATGATTGGGTCTGTGCTCAAGATAGTATTTTTCATAATACTTTGGTTTGTTGTCGGAATATTCCTGATACCTCTATTTTTCAGAAAGACGCGTAAACTCATGACCAACGAGACGATGATGATAATGTCTTTGGGATTATGCTGTCTAATGGCTGTAATATCCACAAAGGTCGGATTCAGCAGTGCTTTCGGAGCTTTCGTGATGGGCAGTATTCTAGCTGAAACCATTGAAGCTGACAAGATAATAAAATTAGTGGAACCAATAAAAGATCTTTTCGGAGCAATATTCTTCGTATCTGTAGGTATGTTGGTTGATCCTAAAATATTAGTAGAATACGCAATTCCGATAGGTGCTCTGGTAATTACTATAATTTTAGGACAAAGCATTTTTGGAACAGCAGGATTCATGCTCAGCGGACAATCACTGAAAACTGCTATGAAATGTGGCTTCTCCATGGCTCAGATTGGTGAATTCGCATTTATAATTGCATCTTTAGGACTGTCTCTTGGTGTAATAGGTAAATTTCTATATCCGGTAGTGGTAGCTGTTTCTGTGATTACCACTTTCATAACACCTTACATGATAAGAGCTGCCGAGCCTTGCTATAAACTAATAGAAAAAAGCCTGCCAAAAAGACTTGCCAGACAAATGAGCCACATGGGTGATGCTCATAATGCTTCAGCTGAAGAAGAAAGCGACTGGAAAATTTTACTCAAAAAGATAACTACAAGTACTATTATATATAGTATTCTGTCTGCTGCCGTCATCACACTTATGTTTACATTCGTTCTGCCATTATGCAGACACGCACTGGGACACTGGCCGGGCAACGCTGTATGCGGAATACTGACTGTAATAATGATATCTCCATTTCTACGTTCACTGGTAATGAAAAATCTACATGCCGATGAATTCAAAAGACTATGGATGGAAAGCCACCTAAACCGATTGCCATTGATATTCACCATAATAGTAAAGGTATCTGTAGCTTCAGCCTTCATATTCTATATATGCAACTATCTCACAAGATTCACTAATGCCCTGATGATAAGCATAGCAATGATGGTTATTGTACTTATGGCGATGTCAAGAAGACTGAAAAAAAGGAGCATCAGGATAGAACGCCTATTTGTAAAGAACCTCCGCTCACGTGAAATTGATGCACAGGTAAGAGGCAAGAGGCGTCCCTTATTTGAAGGACATCTACTTGACAGAGATATACACATTAGTGACTTTGAAGTGCCAGTAGATTCTACTTGGGCTGGGCAGACTTTAAAGGCTCTACAATTCAGAAACCGTTTCGGAGTACACGTTAGTAGTATTTTGCGTGGGCAACAAAGAATAAACATTCCTAACGGTGACAACATTATATTTCCAGGTGACAGAATTCAGATGATTGGCAATGATGAACAATTAAAAAGTTTCAGCAATGCCATGAAAGCAGAACTAGTGCCGGAAGACAAGGAAATTGAAAAACGTGAGATGAAATTAAGAAAATGGATTCTTTCCGGCAACAGTAGCTTTATAGGCAAAACTCTAAAGGAAAGCGGCATACGCGATAAATATGAATGTATGGTCGTAGGACTTGAAGAAGGACAACAGAACCTAACAATGATAAGCCCTTCACGAAAATTCGAGAAGGGTGATATCATTTGGATAGTCGGTGAAGAAAATTCACTCAGACATTTAATGAATTAACAGCAGAGGCAAGTTTTTCCAGTCCCATACGTATATACTCTCTAGGAGAACCTACATTAAGACGCATAAAACCATTTCCTCCAAGTCCAAACATCTCTCCGTCATTAAGTGCCAAATGAGCTTTATCTATAAACAAATCCAACAACTGACTATGACTCAAATGCAGGTCTCTACAGTTTAGCCATACTAAGAAACTTGCCTGAGGACGAAGAGGACGCACCCGGGGTATATGTTTCTTACAATACTCTTCTACAAACATTATATTGTCTTCCAGATAAGATATGAGTTGACGACGCCATGGCTCTCCTTTTCTAAATGCTGCAATAGAAGCTATATGAGCAAAAATATGAGCCTCGTCCAATTCATTGGCAGTAAGCCAACCAAAAAACTTATCCCTTAACTTCTTATTTGGAACAATAGCATAACTGGTAACAACTCCGGCTATATTGAAAGTTTTTGTAGGTGCTTGAAAAGTAATGCTTATCTGTGCCGCCTTATCACTTACAGAAGCAAATGGAATATGCTTGTATCCGAAAAGGGCTAAATCGCAATGTATTTCATCACTGACGACAAGCAAATGATGCTCATAGCAAAAATCAGCAAGACGAAGTAGTGTTTCCCTTGTCCAGCATACGCCCCCAGGATTATGAGGATTACAGAGTATAAGCACACGGCACTTGTCATCACATACATGCTCAAGATTATCAAAATCCATATCATAATAACCATCTTCGCGCAGTATAAGAGGATTATACACAATTGTTCTGCCATTAGCCTTTGGAGTAAGAAAGAACGGATGATAAACCGGCGGCATCACGATAACTTTCTCGTCAGGTGCAGTAAATATATTAGTAATAATGCCAATTCCCTTAACTATTCCCGGTACAAAAGAAATCCATTCCGGCTCAACTTGCCATTGATGATGTTCCCTTACCCAGTCTATAATCGAAGGACGATAGTCTGCCGGTTCTGCGGTATAACCAAGTATAGGATGTTCCAGACGAGCTTTTAACGCATCTATTATTTCAGGACATACAGCAAAGTCCATATCAGCAACCCACATAGGTTGCAAATCATCACGTTTCCAACGAGGCAATAAAGCTTCATGCATTAAATCACCAGAACCTTTACGTTCTATTATGCTATCAAAATCAACTTTCATAGTGCTTGCTTTATATCTTCAAACAAATCATCAACATCTTCCAAACCTATGCTCAAACGTATAGTTGTATCAAATACGTCCATCTGGCAACGCTGCTTATCTGTAAAAGGACCGAAAATAGTACTGGCTGGATGAATGGCCAAAGTACGATTATCAAATAAATTTGTAGCACGATGAATAAGTTTCAATTTATTGATAAAACTAAAACATGCATCTTTATCCTCAAGGTCTATACATACCATGGCTCCGGCAGTTTTACCAAACTGTTTCTGTGCCAATTCGTGATATTGATTACTCTTCAGTCCAACATAGTTTACCCGTTTAATCTGTGGCAATATTTCCAGTTTCTCTGCCAGATTCAAAGCATTTGAAGATTGTACACGATAACGCGCATCAAGGGTTTCTAATCCAAGGGTCTGCATATATGCTACCTGAGGAGTCATATAAGCACCGAGATTGAACAACAATTCATTCTTCATCATCATCCCGAAAGAAGGAAATGTACCATAATCAATAACAAGGCCTCCCAAAGAAGTAGCTCCTCCACTGATATATTTTGTGCTGGACACCACCTCTATATCTACCCCAAAAGAACGTGAAGAAAATTGTGTAAAAGGAATAGTAGTTGTATCAGCTATAAGAGGAATATTATCTTTATGGGCAATCTGTGCAAGCGCAGAAAGATTAGCAACTTCCATTTGAGGATTAGTTATTATTTCAAGAAAAATACAACAGGTATTCTCATCCACAGCCTTCGCCACTTCCTCAACATCTGTAAGGTCACAAAGATGAACAGAAACTCCAAATCTTCTAAGAGTAGAAACAAGTAAAGAATAAGTATTGCCAAAAAGATGACGTGAAGTAACTACATTCTTTCCAGTTGAGGTTATAGCAAACATGGTATTGCTTATAGCTGCCATACCAGAATTGACAGCAATAACATTTTTTGCGCCTGTCAGAGTCTTTACACGCTCTTCAAAATTTGTAACCGTAGGATTTTCTACACGTGAATAATCAGGAGCGTCTATTCTCCCACAAAATGCATCAGACATGGTCTTTGCATCATCAAATTCATAAGCCACGGAATTATAAACCGGCATACTTAATGCATCATACGCATCACGTCTTTTATAAGGGACGTGAATAGCCTGTGTTTGTTTCTTCATACCTTTTGTCTCTATTTAATTTAATAAGTATACATCGTCCTTGTTCAGCAATCATAACTCAAGTATGTCAATACCATTGAACAGCATTACTTGCACCACTCCGCTTGTCATACTTAAGAGCATCTGTAAGCGTACTGGCATTACATCTAAAAGTAAAATTATAACTGGTGTAAGGAGCCAAAACTACAGAACAACTCATATTAAAACAATGCAAATCACGCTGCAAGGAAGCTGTAGTCATACTGATATCATGATTTTCAAAATCATATCCGGAAGAGAAACTGATATTCCAACCATCACTTATACGCAAATTACCACTAACATTTAAAGTCTGGGTAAACTTATAAGGATAACGCATACTGCTTGTATTGAAAGTTCCTGACGTATTTTCACGCATTGTGATTCCATACCCGAAAGTAAGTGACCATGGCATTGAAAATGCCATATATCCATCCTCATCGGTCTCGGCCTTACTACCCTTCTTATCTTTTTTAGCCCCACGTTGACCATCTATCATATCATTGTCAACATTAGATTCTATATTTGTATCTACACCTTCTTCATCGTCTTTATTCTTACTTTTATCTTTCTTTTTATCATCTTCATCACCGCCACCACCAAATAACTTTTTGAGTTTCTCCGGATTCAATGTAAAAGAAAGATTTTGGCTCATACCTTGAAAACGACCAAAACGCCCTTTGCTATATTCAGTATGAGTTCCAACGTATGGCTTGCCATTTTTGTCTAGTTCATAAGCGTATGTAGCAAAGACAGCATTCATATTGAAAGTATAGTTTTTCCACCATTTAAGTCTCAAGCGTACAGATAGGTCACTCCAAGGACGTTGCTTTGCTGCCATATTATAACTCATACTGGCACCAAGTTCATCTATTATAGAAATTTTCTTGAATCCAGTAGAATCATTATCACTTTTGATTTTCATTTCTATATTATTGCTCAAATCAAAAGAAACACTTCCGGTCTTTCCGGTTCCTGGAACACCATACAATTGATTAGAATATGGGGAATACTGAACTAAAGACACATTACCATCAGCATCGGTCTTCTGATACGTTTCATAATAACCATAAGTGGAAGAACTGAAATCAGGAGCATAACTGAAACTCACCTGAGGAGTAACAACATGGCGTATTGCCTGTATCTTATCACCAAAAATTTTTTTATTTGGAACCCAAAATCCATATAGTTTCGTACTTGCACTTACACCCAAACTCCAATTATATACATTATGAAATCCGTATGTAGTATCAGCAACCTCTGTCTGAGTCGTCTCATCCCATGAGCGCGTCACCTTATTTGTATACATACGGTCTGTGAAGTTAAACGAAGGGGTTATATTCAGATAATTGAATAATGTAAAACTTCCACTAATCGGTATCTGATGCTGCATACCATTACGCCAGTCCTTGATAAGACTGGAATGCATCAATTTATCTTCTTTTGTAGAAATGGAATTACTAAGTTGTCCGGTATAACTCATAGATATTTTTTCATACCAACGTTCCTTTCCTGCTGCATGCTTCCGTTTGAACGGATAAAAGCGAGATATACTAAGATTTAAGTCCGGCAAAGTCATAGCTATAGTGGAATCACGCATATTCTGACTTAAATTGGCTGTAGAACTGAGCGACAGACCTATACTGGAAAAAGCAGTACTCCAACTTACTGAAGAAGTACGAGTACTCTGTGTTATAGTCTGCGGATTATACATACTGTTCAAGTTATTACTCTCATAACTTGAAGTTGCAAAGTTAACACTTGCAGAAAGACTACTGTAAGGATTAGCTTTTGAATCCTGTCGATGACTCCACTGAATCTTAAAACTATTCTGCTCTGTGAAATCAGACATACCCTTGTCACCGGTCTTAGTATCTTGATAGCTGAAATAGAAACTGCCATTATATTTATATCTCTTACGATAATTACTGGCAGCACTGAATCCCCATGAACCTTTTGTATAAATTTCACCTAATAATTTAAGATCCCATTTATCATTCATAGCAAAATAATATCCTCCATCACGCAAGTAAAATCCACGTGAACTTTCATCACCGTATGTTGGCATTATCAGACCACTGCTATAACTCTTTGAAAACGGGAAAAAACCGTATGGGATAGCCAAAGGCAAAGGAACATCTGCAACTACAAGATAAGCCGGTCCAAAAACAACATCTTTACCCGGACGTACTTTGGCTCTTGACAATGCTATATAAAAATCAGGATTTTCCTCATCACATGTGGTATAACGCCCATGCTGAAGATAAATATCTCCATTGTCGTTTCGCTTAGACAATTTACTGCTCAAGAAACCATCCTGTTGTTCTGTATATACATTCTGAATAAGACCTTTCTTGGTCTTAAAATTGAATGCCATTGTGTCACTCTCATAATTATCACTGCCCATTGCGAAAACAGGAGTACCCGAAAGAGCTTTTTTGGTTGAATCATACACGCCTGTGGCATGAACAAGATTAGAATCAAGACACATATAAATCTTTTCACTCTTCAAATCCATATTTTCATATTTCACGGCTGAAGAACCATAAAGATGAGCGGTTTTGGATAACGCATCATAAACCAGAGAGTCATTAGCTGAATAAACAACAGGGGCATCTATGCCATTTTTCTTTTTTCTGTTTATTGAATCCAGCCGTACAGAATCATCCACAGCCTTATTGTGACGATAAATAGCCAACTGAAGAGAATCCATCTTTGTTGTATCAATCAATTCTCTGCCAAACGAATTTTGGTCCAAAGAATCATCCATAGCAACAGAGTCCTTAGAAGCCTGCTTCTTGCTCTTCTTAAAGAATTGGAAATTAGTACCTGCCATGACAAACATCACGACACACAAAAATATAGCTATGAAAGAATATCTTCTCATTTAGGATACAAAGATAATGTAAATAAGATGAATAACAAAAATGTAACTGATATTTTAACTTTTAATCAAATATTTTCTCCCACTCACGGAATCTCTCCAAACCGTCTTCTCCAAATCTAAGGATACTGTTTTCTGCCTTCTCCAAACTTTTCTCTACATCAGGATGAGTCTTGGAGAAAAACTTGTCAGCATAACAAATCAGCTTTTCCGCCATTGTCTCTGGAAGGAAATCATAATGTGGCAATGGCAATTCATTGTCTATGATATTCTGTCGCGTTATCCCGGTTCCAGTATGCCTTTCACAAACTCTTGCATGCAATGGGAATCCTTCTTTTCTTAGTATTTCTGCCCCCAATATTCCATGACATATATAAGGCTCAGTCCCGAAACAGCAAATACCCGGAGCATCACAACCAAAAATTCCGATATCATGCAGCATAGAAGCTTCAAGCACAAAATCACGATCTAAATTCAGCTCCGGATGTAAAGCAACAATGTGCAGCGCTTTTTGCGCTACACATTGGCTATGTGTCATGAGAATATGACGTAATTCATTATCCTCAGGATAATATTTATCAATTATTTTCTGATAATCCAAAATATAGATGTATTATTCAGCATTATCACGTTCAATATAGGCAATAACATCGCCTTTTCTAACCTTTGTACCCTGCTTGGCATTAATCTCGACAAGTTTACCACCAAGAGCAGCCGGGATAGTTTCAAATTCTCCCCAAGATGCAAGAATATAACAGAAAGCATCACCCTCTTTATATTCTTTACCTATAAATGGTTCCACAGCAAGAGCAGCCTCACCTTCACCCTGGAATTCCCAGAATACCTGACCATTAACCGATGCAATAATAGCATCAGCTTTAGCATGCTTGAATGCAGCAGCCTCTTCCGGACTTATCTTTGCACCAAGTTTTGCATCTTTTGCCTTCTGTAAATCTGCCAGGAAGTTTTTCTTTGCCTGACCACTTCTGAAATTTTCATACTGTTCAGGATGCATGGCATACTCAAAGAGTTCTTCATCGTCCTTACCGTATACCCAACCATTCTCGTCCATTTTCTTTCTAAATTCAGTAAGAGCATTTTCTAGAAGTGTATGAGGATCTGCATCGGTAAACTTACGTCCCTGTTTCTTAGCAAGTTCTACAAGTTCCGGGTCTATTGTTCCAGGAATCTTACCACTCTTACCGAGAATCATACCCCACATAGAATCATCCATCATAACAAAGCGTCCCTTGCCCTGTTCCATTGTAAGAAGGTTCATCAAGGCTATATTCTTGGTATACTGACTAAATGGAGTTACCAATGGTGGATAACCTACACGTGGCCATACATATTCAACTTCATTGAAAAGTTTCACCAACATATCATCCATTGTAAGTTCAGCTTCACCTTTTTTCTTACGCAGATTATTGATTGTCTGACGGATACCTCCAAGATCAGCCATCATACTACCCATCATACCTCCAGGAAGACCACAACCAAGAAGCAGAGAACTCATTATCTTATTCTGAGGATTGATAAAATATCCCAACCACTCATCAATGAACTCTTGTGTGAGGGCACGAGCCTTCATATAAGCATTCATATTTATTTCAGGCACATCAAAGCCCTCATTCTTCAACATACTGCGAACAGAGATGACATCAGGATGAACTTTACCCCATGACAAAGGTTCTATTGCGGTATCTATTATATCAGCACCATTCTTGCAAACCTCAAGAATAGAAGCCATAGAAAGTCCAGGACCGGAATGTCCATGATACTCAATCGTAATTTCTGGATGCTTTGTCTTAATAGCCTTAGTAAGCTGACCTAGCAATGCCGGCTGACCGATTCCTGCCATATCCTTAAGACAAATTTCCTCAGCACCGGCTTCTATAAGCTGGTCTGCAATTTTACTGTAATATTCAAGTGTATGTACCGGAGAAGTGGTTATACACAGAGTTGCCTGTGCTGTCATACCGCCTTCTTTAGCCCATTTTATTGAAGGAATTATATTGCGAACATCATTAAGTCCGTCAAAAATACGTGTAATATCAGTTCCTTGCGCATGCTTAACCTTATACATAAGCTGACGAACATCATCAGGAACAGGATACATACGGAGAGCATTAAGACCACGGTCCAGCATGTGAGTCTTTATGCCAGCCTCATTAAGAGGTTTGCAGAATGCACGGACAGCCTCATTAGGATTTTCACCTGCGAGAAGGTTAACCTGCTCAAAAGCACCGCCATTAGTCTCTACACGAGCGAAGCACCCCATTTCAATAAATACTGGAGCAATACGCTCTAACTGGTCCTTACGCGGCTGGAATTTACCAGAACTCTGCCACATATCTCGGTAAACGAGACTGAACTGAATTTTCTTTGCCATATATAGTCTTTTTATCTTTTTCTTATTTCCGAGGTGCAAAATTAGATAAAAAATTCCAAATTCACCATTATAAGAAGTATTTTTTGCAAATATTCCCTTATATTTGCACAAAATTTAGAAAGCTATGAAATTGAAATATCTATATCTTACACTTTTATGTGCATTGTTTCTAACATCATGTGGGAATGGAAACGGACATAAACCTGATTTAAAAAATGGTCATTCAAATGAAGAGTTAAGACTCAAAGGAGACAAAACGATATACGGTCTTGCCTGCGAAGGGTGTAATGATTCCGTGGTTGTTATTTTACCAAGCACTGGTGGTGATCCTGTAAAATATGATATTATAGATGCTCACAGGCTGAAACAAATAATGGGGAAACTTAATGTCGGTGACTGGATTGGCGTTGTTGTAAACCCAAAAGACAAAAGAGTTGCAGACAAAGTTATTGACCTTGATGAGCTCAAAGGTATATGGTGCTATATTGTAATGCCGAAGATGCGCGATTATGAAAAAATGAGTAAACGCCTTCAAGCACGCATAATGAAAGACATGCCGGATTCAATAAAAGCAACATATATGATTCCACGTGAATATGGCTTTTGGCTAAAAAGACAATGGGCGGCACAAAGTATTGGCAATATAAGAGAACAAAATTCTCTTGAATCAGAAAGTCCTGTTGTATATCCTAAATTAGGTTTTTTCAAGGAATGGCATATTTGGAACGGAAAACTTATCGTTGTGACCGGTGAGCCAAAATTAGGTAAGAACAACACGTTGGAAATCACTAATCAATGGAACGACACCTGTAACATTGATTATCTTGGTGATGATTCTCTGGTACTTACCGACAGTTATGGTTCCCGCAGCTATTACCGCAAAAAAGATATAAAAGACGTAAATGTAAAAGCTAAAGCTATCGCAGAACGCCTGAAAGCCGAAGCTCTGAAAGAAACTAAACAATCTAACTGATGCTGTAATCTCATTACACAGCATCAGTAATAATGTTGTTACTATAACTCAAATTCAAACATTAGTCCACCTCCGGGGGCATTTGCCACACTTATATGTCCCTTATGTAGCAATACTGCATTTTTCACAATTGCCAATCCCAATCCGGTTCCGCCCATTGCCCTACTACGCCCTTTATCAACACGATAAAACCGTTCAAAAAGTCGTGTCAGATGTTGTTTGGGGACTCCGATTCCATTATCTTTGAATGTAAAATGCAAACCGTTATCATTTTTTTTGCATGACAAAACAATCTCTGTCCCCTCTCCTGCGTATGCAATAGCGTTATCTGTAAGATTACGGAATATACTATAAAGTAGACTATTATTACCTTTATAAGGCAGTATTTCCGGCAATTTATTACAGAACGTCATATTTTTTTTCTCCAATTGCAATGCTGTTTCCTTCTGTATATTTCTCACTATCTCAGCAATGTCAACATTCTCGAAGTCGGTCATATTTGGAGCATCATCCATTCTGTTAAGTGTTGATATATCCCGAAGCAGAGATGTAAGTCGTTCACTTTGTGCATAGCAACGCTGCAGAAACTGTTGTTTTGTATCCTCACTGATATGCGGGTTGTCAAGTATCGTTTCCAAATAACCCTGAATACTGGCTACAGGAGTTTTCAGTTCATGCGCTATATTCTGAGTAAGCTGACGCTTCAGCACATTCTGCTCCTTTCTTGTATTCTGCAACCGTTTATAGATTTTTATTATTCTCTCCGCTATCTCACCAAGTTCATCATCTGGGAATTCTATAAGATCTTCAGTTTCCAAACTTTCATTATGATCGGCTCTCCATGCAAATATACGAAGTTTCGTGATATTACGTCCCAACCGATCTATAAATCTGTAAAGCACGAGTGTCAGCAATATTATAGCTCCAACTGCAAACCAAATATAATGTTGATCAGCCTGCAGAGACTTAGCCAGAGAATTATTATATGGCAATGCTGAACGGATTACAATACTGTCTTTTGGAAAATATGTTGCAGAATAGAAATAATCATGGTTCATAGTTTTGGATATACGGTCAACGGCAGAACCACTGCCGTTACTCAAAGCCTGCAACACTTCTGGCCGATGTGCGTGATTAGCCATTTTCTCATAATCCTTACTTATATTATCATAAAAGACCTTTCCCTTGAGGTTTATCAATGTTACACGTAATCCCTGAAATCTATGGTTCTTAACATAATCATCAAGTATTTTCTCACGGCTCAGGGAATTATAGTGCAGATATATCATAGCCTCATGCATACGATTATTATAATCCTGCAACTTAAGATTCAACGTATCAACTTTGTATTGTTTTTCACGGGTCTGCTGAAAAACAATAAAAGCGACAGCAAAAACTAGAAATACTGCAAGAATTGTAAAATACAATTTTCTGCCAACAGGTATACGTTCCATAGATTAAGCATCAAAATAATAACCGAATCCCAATCTGGTAACAATACATTTAGAGAATTTTCCAATCTTCTTACGCAATCTGGTAATATTTACATCCACAGTACGGTCAAGCACCAATACATCTTTAGGCCATATTCTGTCTATAAGTTCCTGGCGACTGAACACTCTGCCTTTCTCTTCCAACAACAGTTGCAATATTTCGAATTCAGTCTTCGTAAATGGAACATCTATTCCATCTATACCTACTGTTTTTTTATCAAGATTCATCCTCAACCCTTGATAACTGATAACATTTTTTTCTTCATTATCAGAATGTATACCACTTCGCCTTATCACGGCACGCACTCTTACCAACACCTCACGTATAGAGAATGGTTTTGATATATAATCATCAGCGCCAAGATTAAATCCTGTTACTGTATCATTTTCTGTATCACGTGCTGTCAAAAATATTATTGGAATATCTGAAGTTGTCGGATTATTTTTCAACTGTTTAGCCATGGCAAAACCGGAAATACCTCCCATCATTACATCCAACAACAATAAATTATATGCCGGAAGATCCATACCGAGGGCATCCTCTGCCGATGATGCGGTATCCACAACATAACCTTCTGTTTCAAGATTAAACTTCAGAATCTCACACAAATCCTGTTCATCGTCTACAACAAGGACATGATAATTATTTTCTGCCATATTCGTATCTTTATCTTATTGTTATGTTGCAAAGATACAAATTGTTTTTGTCAATTGTATTGCAATGATGTTACAATTTTATAACGTCATCAAAACCAGCAAGAAATTCAGTTATTTTCTTATATAACAGATTCGGACATTCTTTCAACAATTCCTCATCAGACAACGGTCCTGAGTTTATTGCAACGGTGAAAATATTTGCAGCAACGCCTGCTCTCACCCCAAGAGGTGCATTCTCCACGACAATACCCTCCGACGGTTTAGCACAACCGGTTTTCTGTAATCCCATCTGATAAGGATCGGGGTTCGGTTTGCCACGTTTCACATCGTATGCAGTTACTATATGATCATCAGAAAGCCATTTGCCGAAATCATCCAATAATCTGTTTATAAGCGGTCGCTGACCACTGCCGGTAACAACACCAACAGTCATTCCTGCATCCACAATTTTTTGCATTATCTCTTTTACACCATCAAAGATTGGAGCCTTTGGCATAGAATGAAATATACATGTTTTCTCATCGTACATATTCTGGGCTTCATCCAGGGAAATATCTTTACCCAACTGACGTTTCACAAAAAGTCGTATGGTGTCTATTCCGCGAGCACCCTCTGTAGCATAAGCATCAGCCTTTGTCATGTGAATACCAAACTTTTTCATTGACTCACACCACGCCACTGCATGATTAGGCATACTGTCGTACAGAACTCCGTCCATGTCAAAAAGAACGGCCTTAGGACTGAATGTCCCAAAGCCGTGTCTTTCTATGTAGTTTTTTACTTCTTCTATCATTTATTTTTCTTTAGCCAGACGATTCTGAATTGCCTTGCTGTCAGCCTCATATCCAGGTTTATTAAGCAAAGCAAACATATTCTTCTTGTAAGCCTCTACACCTGGCTGATTGAATGGATTTACCTCTTCCAACAGACCACTGATACCACAAGCCTTTTCAAAGAAATAAATCAACTGACCAATATAATAAGCATTCAACTCCGGTACAGATATACGGATATTAGGAACACCACCATCTACATGTGCAAGACGAGTTCCTAGTTCTGCCATTTTGTTGACTTCATCTACACGCTTACCTTCAAGGAAGTTAAGACCATCAAGATTTTCATCATCATGAGGGAAAAGAAGTTTCTTATCTGGCTGTTCTATAGAAATCACAGTTTCAAATATAGAGCGTTCACCATCCTGAATCCACTGTCCCATTGAGTGAAGGTCTGTTGTAAAGTCACAAGCTGCAGGGAAGATGCCCTTGTTGTCTTTTCCTTCACTTTCGCCATAAAGCTGTTTCCACCATTCAGCAAAATAATGAAGCTTAGGCTGGAAATTTGCTACTATTTCGATTTTCTTATCAGCCTGAGTATAAAGTCCCTGACGTACAGCAGCATATTGAGCTGCAGGATTCTCGTCAAACGGCACATCCTTGTCACAAGCCTTTTCCATATCAGCAGCACCCTTCACAAGTTTCTTTACATCAAGTCCGGCAACTGCAATAGGAAGCAAACCTACAGGAGTGAGTACAGAGAAACGACCACCGACATTATCAGGAATAATAAAACTTTTATATCCTTCCTTATCAGCACATATACGTGCGGCACCTTTCTTAGCATCAGTAACAGCAACTATAACATCCTTAGCATCAGACTTGCCACGCTGAGCCTCACACTGTTTTTTCAACAGACGGAATGTAAGAGCAGTCTCTGTGGTTGTACCTGATTTGGAAATATTAATAACACCAAATTTCTTTGTCTTCAAATATTCTGTAAGTTCACTTAAGTAGTCCTCACCGATATTATTGCCAGCAAAAAGCATTGTAGGATTTTCTTTATCATTAACAAGCCATGCAAAACTATTGCTCAAAGCTTCTATAACGGCACGTGCTCCAAGATAAGAACCACCGATACCTGCTACAACAACAACTTCACATTTACTGCGAAGAGTATTTGCTACAGCCTGAATTTCATCAAGGAATTCAGGTGTAATAGAAGATGGCAAATGAAGCCATCCAAGGAAATCATTACCTGCACAAGTACCATTTTCAAGAGCTTCCTGAGCAGCCTTTACTTTAGGCTCATAAGCCTTTACTGCACCTTCTTTGAGGAATTGTGCAGCCTTAGTGATGTCTAAGCTAATATTTTTCATCTTTTTCTACTTAAAAAATTTCAATAAGATCTGTTTCTATTTTTATATCATCTAAAACTATCTGTCAATAATTTTATTTCTATCTGCGGACTTATCCGTTCATACAATATATTATATACCGCATCAAGAATTGGCATATTTACATGCATGTGCCGATTTATTTCCTTCATACATTTAGTACCGAAGAAGCCTTCTGCTATCATTTCCATCTCTATCTGCGCACTTTTCACACTGTACCCTTTACCTATCATTGTTCCAAAAGTACGGTTACGTGAAAAGTTACTATATCCGGTTACCAACAAGTCACCAAGATACACAGAATCATATATGTTGCGTTCTATCGGATGAACACTATTCAAGAAACGATTCATCTCCTGTACAGCATTCGACATTAGCACAGCCTGAAAATTATCACCATATTTTAGTCCACCACAGATACCGGCAGCTATGGCATATACATTTTTCAGCACCGATGAATATTCTATTCCCACCACATCATCAGAGGTCTTGGTCTTTATGAAGTTACTGGTCAGAATATCTGCAAACGCCTGAGCTTTCTCGCGATTACTGCATCCAACAGTGAGATAACTCAACCGTTCCAGAGCTACTTCCTCTGCGTGCGACGGTCCACCCACACATGCCAGATTATCGTATGGCACATCAAATACCTGATGAAAATATTCTGAACACACCAGATTTTCATCAGGTACAATACCCTTTATAGCCGTAACGATAAACTTATCACGCAGATTCACCTTCAGTTTTTTAAGATGATTCTTAAGATAAGGAGACGGAGTTACAAACACCAACGTATCATAATTTCCTACTATATAATTAATATCACTGGAAAAATCCAGTTCCTCAATATCAAAATGAGCAGTCATCAGATAAGCCGGATTATGCCCTAGCCGCCTGAAATCGTCTATACGGTCATCGCGGCGCATATACCAACCTATGCGGTGAGTGTGTCCCACCACAATTTTGGCAATAGCTGTAGCCCAGCTACCTCCACCGATTATTGCTATCTTACCGCAATTATACACTTTCTGAACTTACTTATCAGCCCGGTCTATCCATGTCTGGATATCATCCAAACTTGGTTTTTCATAGCCCAGCTTATACTTTTTGTTTATTTCACCTATTTTCTGCTGCAATCCTTGAGCCTTTTCTTTCTGAATATCAGTAATGAGATTGAATCCGGCTTTGCGCAACACATAAACCCAGTCTTCTGGCACACCTAGTTCTGCCCATTCGGCAACAGAGTTCTGTGGTATCTTAGCTTCAGGTTTCATCTGTGGGAACAGCAATACTTCTTGTATGAATTCCTTGCCGGTCATCAACATCACAAGCCTGTCTATACCAATGCCTATACCTGACGTAGGAGGCATACCATACTGCAGGGCACGTAAGAAGTCATGGTCAATAATCATAGCCTCATCATCACCTTTGTCTGCAAGTTTCATCTGGTCTATGAAACGGTTTTCCTGATCTATAGGGTCATTAAGTTCACTATATGCATTAGCAAGCTCTTTGCCATTCACCATTAATTCAAAGCGCTCTGTAAGTCCAGGCTTACTACGATGCTTTTTCGTTAGAGGAGACATCTCTACAGGATAATCTGTTACGAATGTAGGTTGGATAAACGTACCTTCAGCATATTCACCAAAGATTTCATCAATAAGTTTACCTTTACCAAAGCTCTCGTCAATACTTTCCATCTTCAAGTCTTCAATGGCAATCTTACGTATCTCAGCCTCACTCTTGTCAGAAAGATCAAAACCAGTCTTTTCCTTTATCGCATCAAGAATAGGAATGCGCTTAAACGGAGCCTTGAAACTTACTAGCTTGTCACCTATCTGAACCTCAGGTTTACCGTTCACGGCAATACAGATATTTTCTAGTAACTTCTCCGTGAAACTCATCATCCAGTTGTAATCCTTATAAGGCACATAGAGTTCCATACATGTAAACTCAGGATTATGGAATTTATCCATACCCTCATTACGGAAATTCTTTCCAATTTCATACACACCCTCAAATCCACCTACAATCAAGCGCTTCAGATAAAGTTCTGTTGCGATACGCATATACATATCTATATTAAGAGCATTGAAATGGGTAATAAACGGACGCGCACTTGCACCTCCGGCAATACTCTGCAAAGTAGGAGTTTCAACTTCTGTATAGCCAGCCTCATCAAAGTAATTACGCATTGTACGTAACACCGTAGCACGTTTCAAGAATGTATCTTTTACGCCATCATTTACAATGAGATCTACATAGCGCTGACGATAACGCTGTTCCGGGTCTTCAAACTTATCGTATGCCACGCCATCCTTATATTTAACGATAGGCAGAGGTTTAAGACTCTTTGACAGCAACATCAGTTCATGAGCATGAACACTGACTTCGCCGGTCTGAGTACGGAACACATATCCCTTGATACCAATAATATCTCCAATATCAAGCAATTTTTTGAATACAGTATTGTATAGGTCTTTATTCTCGTCAGGGCAAATCTCATCACGAGCAATATAAACCTGAATTCGTCCCTTGCTGTCTTGAATTTCGGCGAAAGAAGCCTTGCCCATAACACGGCGGCTCATCATTCTTCCTGCAATCACGACCTCGTGTTTCTCTTCCTCATCTTTAAATTCAGCCTTAATGTCTACACTGAAAGCATTGGTTGGAAACTCTGCTGCAGGATATGGATCAATTCCCATATCACGCAATGTCTGCAAGCTCTGTCTACGAACAATCTCCTGTTCACTTAACTCTAAAATGTTCATACTTTATATTCGAATATATTCTTTATTTCAGTTTGCAAAAATAACAAAATTATCTGAAACTACATCTATTTTTATCTTTTTTATTGTTGGTACTTGCAAGTTTCAGAATTTCTAATTATCTTTGCACCCCGATTTAAGGTAACAGGGGTACTTGACTAACCCCCTTTAACAAAACAAGATTATGGATAGAACAAAAAATTCTGTGAGCGTGCTGTTTATGCTTTTCAGTATACTTTTCTGCGTTTGCCTGATAGCGGCAAACGTACTTGAAACAAAGCAAATTTCAATATATTCAGTCAGCCTTACCGGCGGATTAATAGTTTTTCCTATTTCTTATATCATCAACGACTGCGTTTGTGAAGTATGGGGATACAAAAAAACCAGGCTTCTAATTTGGACAGGTTTTCTAATGAACTTCTTTTTTGTATCGCTCGGTGCCATCTGTGATATTATTCCAGGTGCTCCATACTGGCATCACCAAGAGGGATTTCATGCAATATTCGGTTTAGCTCCACGCATTGCGGCAGCATCTTTCATAGCTTTCGTATGTGGTTCTTTTGCAAATGCATACGTAATGAGCAGAATGAAGATAGCATCAGATGGAAAAAACTTCTCTGCACGTGCCATTCTGAGCACTGTTGCCGGTGAAAGTATAGATTCCATTATATTTTTTCCTTTAGCTTTAGGCGGAGTTATTCCAAACGATGCCCTTCCAAGCCTGATGATTTGGCAGGTTGTTCTCAAGACCGTATATGAGATTGTAGTGCTGCCTGTTACCATCAGAATAGTGAAATTTCTTAAGGAACACGAAGGTGAAGATACCTACGATAATGGTATTGACTATAACATGTTTCATATTTTCAATCTGAAATAAATATTTTTATGGAAAGAAAAGAAGAAGGTCTGAAGAGCCTTGGTGCCAAGACCAGATATAGTATGGATTATGCTCCCGAAGTATTGGAAACTTTCCAAAACAAACATCCGGAAAATGACTACTGGGTGCGGTTTAATTGTCCTGAATTCACATCTCTTTGTCCTATCACAGGGCAACCAGACTTTGCGGAAATCCGAATTTCCTATATTCCTGCAAAGCGTATGGTAGAAAGCAAGAGTTTAAAACTTTATCTCTTCAGTTTCCGCAATCATGGTGATTTCCATGAAGACTGCGTAAACATTATAATGAAAGACCTAATCAAGCTCATGCAACCTAAATATATAGAGGTTACAGGAATCTTTACCCCTCGTGGAGGTATAAGTATCTGGCCTTACGCCAACTACGGGCAGCCTGATACAAAATATGAGCAGCTGGCACTAAAGCGCCTGGCTGCCCACGAATAAAGTATTATAATTTCTATCAAGAGTCCGCATAAGCTTTTGGAGGTTCTTCCATGAATTTCTTCGCTGCTCTGAGCTGATGTCTTAATGTACTCAGGAATTGCTGTGTTTCCTGCAATACATTAAGATAAACAAGATTCACTTGCAGCATTGAAGTTCCTTCACTACGCTGTATGCGGTCTATATGTCCTTTACGGACAATACTGAGTTCGTCCTTACATGCATCAGCATCTGCCAATATCTGCCGATAGTCTTCATACCGTCCTGTTTCAATATCAGCCTGTGCCGACTTCATAAGGTCATTTACCTTACGACGCACAGATTCAAATTCCTTTGCATATAATTCAGGCAGTGGATTGAAATTATTTTCCACATGCTCTTTTATCGGTTCCAGCATACGCCGCAGACTGTAAATGAACTGCTGGTCACTATTTACTCCCAGATGAAACCATGTATTGCGTTCCAAGGCAATATCCATAGGACATCGGCGCAATCCCAACATCTCCTGACGACGATATTTCTTTATTGCGTCTTTCTCTGTACGTAATTCTTTATTGCATCGCCTCAGCAACTTTACATTCTGTGTGGCGAAAGCTTCCGTAATCTTGTTATATTCTTCAAGTGCAAACTTATTTGTATAAGACTGGGTGCGACTAACATGTTTCTGCAACAAATCCCATACTATGTCAGAATCACGCGTTCTCATCATAAGGCGGAACGCATCATCTTTATCACCTGCAGCCTCTTTCTTAGCATACTTACGGTTGCTTCTTATCAACTGTATCATCACCAGAGCAATGAAAGCCAACTGCACTAAAATTCCACCATAATACATAAGCAGACAGACAAGAGCACAAGTAAGGAACGCAACACCGGCAGTAATAAACCATCCGCCAATGACGCTCAATACTCCTGTAACTCTGAACACTGCACTTTCACGGCTCCATGCACGATCAGCCAAACTGGATCCCATAGCTACCATAAATGTAACATAAGTTGTAGACAACGGCAACTTATAGTTTGTTCCTATAGTTATAAGCATAGATGCCAGCACCAGATTCACCGCTGCACGTACCACGTCAAACGCAGCCTTGTCATCCTCAAGTATAACTTCATTTTTATTGAATCTTCCATTTATCCATGTTTTAACAGGACTTGGTACATAACCTTTCATATAGTCGGCTGCATCCTGACAGAATCTGACTATGGAACGGGCAGCCTTGCTACTACCGAACATTTCGTCACCTTCATCCTGACGGCTCAAGTCTACTGATGTTTTTATCACATTACGTGCTTTCTTTGATGTAGCCATGGCAATTATCATTACCACTCCTGCCAAGAGAAGATACATAGGCGGAGTATTGGCACTTGCCATAAGACTATTCATCATATATTCACCCGCACCTACTCCATGAGCATTAGTTGCAAAATCGTTATAAGAATCCAGTCCTGCCATAGGAACACCGATAAAGTTGACAAGATCATTGCCTGCAAAAGCCATTGCAAGTCCAAAGGTCCCCATCAGCACCACAAACTTAAATATATTGATTTTAAGCAAATGCATAACTTCCATCAACAACGTGGATACCACAAATGTTATGCAAAGCAGCATTGGAGTATTGCTATCTATATATTGTCTCACACTTTCAGACAGATAAGGACTTTTGCCCATGCCCTTCAGAAATATGAAATAAGACAATGCTGTAAATGCTATACCTCCAAATATTGCGATACTATATCTGGCGTGCCCTTTATAATTAAAGGTAAACACTATTCTGGAGAGCCACATAACAAATGCTCCAAAGATAAAAGCTACTGCCACAGAAACAAATATTGCTATTATCACTCCCAGTGCTTTATCACTGTTAAGGAACATGTCAAAGGAAAGACTGTCACCGCCCATCACTTTCAACGTGGCAAGAATAAAGGTTCCACCCAACAGTTCAAATACCAGTGAGACTGTTGTAGATGTCGGCATACCTAGAGTATTGAACATATCCAGCACTATCACATCAGTGACCATTACTGCCAGAAATATCGTCATCACTTCATTAAAAGAGTAGTTTTCGGGCACCATTATGCCATGCCGTGCCACATCCATCATTCCTGAAGACATGACCGCCCCAAGCACCACTCCTGCCGAAGCAATTATCAAGACTGTACGAAACTTAGCCACCTTGGCTCCGATGGCTGATTGAAGGAAGTTTACCGCATCATTGCTCACTCCCACGAAAAGGTCGAATACTGCCAAACACAGCAGAAAGACCACAATACATAAATAAATAGCGCTCATAACGAAATTATAATACGTGTTATTTTATGTGCACAAAGATAATACCACTATATTACATGCACATTAAACACATATTACAATTCTGTTACAATCATTTTTTTTACAATAAAGCCTTCAGCATATCTGTAGTTGTTTCCTTACCCAGTTTTCTCAAGGCTGTTTTTCTTATCTGACGGGCGCGTTCTCGCTTTATTCCCATTTCGTCTCCTATTTCTGCAAACGATTTGCGGTCTTGGTCTATACCATAGAAAGCCGTAACTACGCGGCGTTCTCTGTCATTAAGCACCCCCATAGTCTGCAACAGTTCATTCTTTATACTTTCTTCCAGCACTTGTTTGTCCGGACGCGGAGCATCATTATCAGCAAGCATACTCAACAACGTCACGTTTCTGCCTTCAACCAACGGAGCGTCAACACTGAAAGCCCTTGAATTTTCCTTTTCCATTCTGTCACGCTCAGCTTTCGGCAATCTGTAAATACCACTTTGTTCATTGATTGCATGTTGCATAACTTCACGCACATATTTCTCTGCATATCCCACAAAGCGCTGTCCTCTGGTTCCGTCAAAACTGCGGGCTGCCTTCATCATCGCCATGTTACCTTCACTGATAAGGTCTCTTATAGAGAGTCCCTGCTCTGTATATTGGCTTGCTACAGATACCACGAATCTGAGATTGGCAGACACAAGTTTGCCTACAGCATTTTCAGCAGTCCTTCCACCTTCTGTTATCTTCTGCGCCAGATTTTTTTCCTCATCATCACTCAACAGAACTTCCTTACCTATTTCATTAAGATATAGTTCCAGCGATTCAGATTCTCTTTCACTAAGCGGTTTTCCAGTCTTAATCTTTCTCATAATACTATTGTGTTAAAGTTTACCCTGCTCACCTAGATAACTGTCTTTAAAACCCAAGAAATAGAGAACACCGTCAAGTCCCATCGTACTCAAAGCCTGTTGAGCATTGGCCTTAACCTTCGGTTTTGCGTGGAAGGCTATACCCAGTCCTGCTTCACTAATCATAGGCAAATCATTGGCACCGTCACCTACGGCTATTGTCTGCGCCAAATTTACCTTCTCCACCTGAGCAATAAGTTTCAGTAGTTCAGCCTTGCGCTTACCGTCTACAATTTCACCTACATAATGACCTGTCAGTTTACCGTCATCTCCTATTTCCAATTCATTGGCATACACATAGTCTATGCCATACCTACGCTGCAGATATTCTCCGAAATAAGTAAATCCGCCACTCAATATGGCTATCTTATATCCACAACGTTTCAATACAGACATCAGACGGTCCACCCCCTCGGTCATAGGTAGTTTTTCGGCAATATCCTTCATAACCTTCACATCCAGTCCCTTAAGCAAGGCAACACGTTCTGTGAAACTCTCCTTGAAATCAATTTCACCTCTCATGGCACGAGCCGTAATGGCTTTCACCTTGTCCCCTACTCCTGCACGTTCAGCCAGTTCGTCAATACACTCTGTCTTAATAAGAGTAGAATCCATATCAAAACAGATAAGTCGGCGCATACGACGATACATATCATCTTTTTGGAAAGAGAAATCTATCTCCATATCCTTAGACATCTCCATCAGTTCAGCCTGCATCTGCTCACTGTTGTCCGGATTGCCACGCAACGAAAACTCTATGCATGCCCTCACTTTACGATGAGGATTTTTAATGCTCATTCGTCCGGTAAGTCGCAATATAGAGTCTATGTTCAACCCCTGCTTGGCTATCACCTTTGTGGCAGCAGCTATCTGTGTCGCAGTAAGCGTCCGCCCTATTATAGTAAGAATAAAACGGTCTTTACCCTGACGGTTCACCCAGTTTTCATATTCATCATCACTGATAGGCGTAAAGCCTATGTTCACATTCAGTTCATCAGCCTTGAACAACAGTTCCTTCATAACCTGCCCTGAGTTCAGTTCATCTGTACGTATAAGGATGCCCAGAGAAAGAGTTGAATGAATATCAGCCTGCCCGATATCAAGAATATTAGCATCATGTCCAGACAGTATTTCCATCACAGACGCAGTCAATCCTGGGCGGTCCTGTCCGGTGATACGAATCAATATTTGCTCTTCTTTCATAAAGTTTCTATAATATAAATGCAAAGATAGTATTTATTTTTCAATAATCACAACAACAGCCAACTAAATTCTTTTGTTTTTCTTTTCGCATACTCTTCAGCCTCATACTATATAATGTATGGTTTTTAATAAACAATTTGCAAAAGCACTAAATGCCGGTTTCCTCCAAATCTCTGAATGAAGACGGCAAATGTCCGGTCTGCCGCTTAAAGAATTTAACAAAATATGAAGGATCCTCAAAGCCCAGATAGTCGGCAATTTCCTTTGTCATCATATTTGAAAAACGCAGAAGCCGCTTTGCCTCCAGCGTTATTCTGTCGTTAATAAAGGTAAGAGGTTTCTTTCCGGAACTATCAATAACACAATTACTAAGAGTCTTTGTAGACACATTCAGACTGCCGGCATATTCCTTCACTGTATGCTGGCACATATAATGTTGTTCCAACGTTTTACGGAACATAACGAAAAGACGATGCGAAGATTTCTTTTCACTAAGTGTATAAGCATTGCTTTTCTCACAATGGCGATGTACAAAAATAAGAAATATCTTGGTTAAAGAGCGTAGCATATCCACATGTCCAATGAGATTTTTATTCTTCTGCTCTTCCTTCAGCTTATCAAGTACAGACAACAGACGCTGTGCCGTATCTTCATTGATAGTACAATATGGCTGAAAATCAAAAGCATTGAACAGATTATACTTGATGTATATATCCTCATCCGTACGTTCTTCATTCAGAAAATCGGTACAGAACTTGATGAGAATACCCTTATGATTCACTGCATGATCAAAGAAATGCACCTGTCCTGGAGAAAGAAAGAACAACATGTTTTTCTCTATAGGGTATTCCTTGAAGTCAACCGTGTGTGTACCACCGGCTTCACGAAACCATATTATCTCATAAAACGTATGTACATGAGGTGAATCATTGTCCATCGTGTCATGCATGAAAAAGTCCGGCATATAGTCTATGCTGAGTTCCGCACCTTTGGGTGTATTGCACACCATATTATATATTGTGTCCAAACTAGTCTGTTTCATTTGCATCATATTTATGGTTAGACGTATTTTCCATATACAAAGATATATCTTTTTTCTAAAATATCATAGGTTTATATTATTTTTATTTCTATATTTGCGACATAAAAACAAGACCGAAGCTATTCTTAACAATTTAGCAGGATGGCTGGAGTCGAAAATGTAAAGATAATATAAATATAAGAAAATGAAGAAAGTTGAATTCTACCCCACTGGTAAAGACTATCTGTGTTTGCCAAATAAGCATATTAAAACTTATATTGATGGTTCTTGTTATGAATATTCGCAGACAGATGAAGAGACTAAATTCATGCACTTGACATACGCAACCGGTAATGGATATAACCTCTTGGAAGAAGTACATAAGTATATGAATGATCATCAGGAAATAAGTGAACGTAGTATAAAAAACACATTTTGCAGGTTCATTTCATATCTCAGATATGGAAGTAATGATTGTAACAACAGCTACCTGATTCTCGAAGACCACTTAACATTAGACCAAAGCATCGAACTCTTTCTTGCAGAATTGATGATACGTTTCTCGTATATCGAAAAGGAAGATGAGATAATTTTCACACAGACTTATCATCGTTGGCAATCAACAGATGTGCTTATAAGAAAGCATAATCATGACGATGTTCTGCAAATGATTATTCATCCCACGGAATACAAACCAATTACTGAAGAAGATATAATTAATGAGAATATATGGCCAAAACTTGCTGACTCTTACAGAAAATCAGATTGGTATGATGAAAATATGCAACTCGTCTACCCAGATGAGCAGGAAAGGCAAATCATTGAACATTTCAATGAGAATGCAGCCCCTCAATACAGATACATTCTTGGAGCACCTGCAGAGCCATGGCGAGGTAATCCACTTAAAGCCAGAATCATTATCCTTAGCTTGAATCCCGGATTTATATGGGGAGTAAACGATAAAGTGAAGCAGAACATCAATATTCAGTTGAGAGAAGGTGCCATGGCTGAACTTTGTAGGACAATAGATTTGAAATCAGAAGGACTGCTATATCAGCAAGATTCTTATATCAAATCTCACGAAGAATGGAATAAGAAAGATTCCAAAGAAGTTAAATACGGTGATGTACTGAATGAAATTGGCGACTACTATTGGTTCAATAATATCGAGAAACTAAATATCAAGAAAGTTAATGACTTTGAGTTTTTCAAGAACTTTGCTATCATGCAATATTGCGCCTACACTTCCGAATCGTTTAAAGATTTTCCTAAAAACACAATACTGCCATCACAAAAACAGACCAAAGACATTATACGTCACATTGTATATAATCGCAAGGAAGTTCAATTTGTCATCATGCGCTCTTGGAAAAAATGGCAAAACCTACTCGATCCTGATGTTTGGCAGATGATGCAATCAAGGCTTATCATTAATAAGAATAGGGTTCAATCGCTATCCGAAGGCAATCTTGGGGTAGAAAATTACAAGAAACTTACAGATATTCTGAATAAATAAAAGATGCCGTCACCATATATTGTTATAATAGCTTGTATATAAACTTGGCTGTTTATGACAACTGTAAATGAGTGAAAAGAGATGGTAAATTTCGGAAAAACGTATTTTTTTTATGTTACGTTTCTGTTATTTACCATTTGTTTTCTAAAATTGTCGCTAGTTTATTTCATTATTATCTATATATTTGCAAAAAAGAAATATATTAATGGCCTTCCGGCAAAAGTAACGGCAGACAGAAGACCTCTCCATACCAATGCAGAAAAGGCTTATTGTTAAACCCATAAAATATTAAAACATCATGAGAAGTATCACAACATTTGATTTACAGTATGCACACCGTTTTTATGGTTTCAAAGGTGAAGCACAGTATTTGCACGGTCATACAGGTATCCTGACTATCGAAGTGGAAGACTCGGTAAACATGGGAGTAAACATGGTATATCCTTGCAACGAGATAAAAAAGGTGGCATGGGATGTATTGAAGAATTTCGACCATGCTTTGATTCTCCGCCAGGATGACCCGCTGCTGCCGGCTATAATGGACGTATATGAGAAACAGGGTATCAAGAACGGACATCCACAGAATACAATGAAGGGTGTGGCATTCAAAACAGAACTTGCACAAGCTTATCCTGACTGTCGTGTCGTGGTTACAAAGGAAACGATGACTGTAGAAGGCATGATAAAAATAGTGTATGACTTACTAAAGGATAAATTGAACATTGCCAAACTGACATTCACAAGTGGTGTAAATGCTGCCAGTCAAGAATACGACACTCACAAAGACATTGACCGCTGTCCTCTCTGCGGCATAGCACTTGACGAAAACGGTGTCTGCCCTAAGTGCGGATACAGAAAGAAATAATAATAACCCTCGTAACTGAAAAGAGTACAGAAATTTATATTTAATTTCTGTACTCTTTGTTTATAGCCTTAATACTGTCAATCCATAGGCTATATACTGTCAGTGCAAAGCGCTTGTATTAATTCAAAAATAACGTTTTTTTTTACATTTCAGCGGCTACAAATTTATCAGATATTCAAATATTCTAACCATTAGTCATAATTCTCTATAATACAACAAATTGCTAAATACTATGATTTTGAACCCAAAAATGGCACCATGTTAAGCAATTATTAATCAAACATTGAAAATTTGAAGCAAAAATACCTCTTAAATTATACGTAATATACGGCAAAAATGGTGTAAAAGCACTAAAAATCACCTTTTTAAGGTATCTATCTGTCATCTGTCATAGTATCTGTCATTAGCTGTAACACCAGTAAACACTGGGCTAGCGAGATGATTTATGACAGATGACAGATAAAAACAGAAAAAAAACATAGATAGCATTTTTATCTCATCAATGGAAATATATAGAATTATTTGTTCATTAATTACAATCTTCTATGATACAATTGACTCAATATTTTGCTTTGAAATTACTTTACAGCAAAATATTTTTATCTTAGATAAGACACAAAACTTTGCAATATATCATCTAAAGCAATGCTTCTGATGATATATTGCACCTTATAATTTATAATATTGTGATTTCTCCGGAACCATAGCATCTATGATGACAATCATCATAAACCACACAGAACTGCCCAGGAGCCACTCCATGAATCTTTTGATCTGAATGAACCATGTAGCATCGGTCTCCTATTTTCTCTATTGCGGCAGGATGATATTCCGGAGTGTGGCGTATCTTGAACGTACAACGCTGCGGAAGTTCTTCAATTCCTTCGGTAAGAAAATCAAAATCATGGATGGCAAAATCCTGCTTATAGGCTGTTTCCGGATCATAACCATGACTTACATAGAGTATATTCTGCTCCACATCTTTCTTTACCACAAACCATGGACCACCACCAAATCCAAGCCCCTTGCGCTGACCAATGGTATGAAACCACAGCCCTTTATGCTCACCTATTTTCTTGCCTGTTTCAAGTTCAATCACATCACCGGTCTTCTCACCAAGATAACGGCGCACGTATTCATTGTAATCAATATTGCCAAGAAAGCAAATACCCTGGGAATCCTTACGTTTAGCATTGATAAGTTTCTCGCGTTCTGCTATCAACCGCACTTCATCCTTTACATGATAACCTATCGGGAATATGGCCTTTTTCAGTTGCCACTGATAAATCTGAGCAAGAAAGTCGGTCTGGTCTTTCACCGGGTCAGGACTCGTAACAAGCCATTTTCGTCCTTCATCATCAATTTCAGTCTGAGCATAATGACCGGTGGCTATTAAATCATAATCAAGCCCGCGCTTCTCATTGAACGCTCCAAACTTGATAAGACGATTGCACATCACATCAGGATTTGGAGTGTAGCCCGCCTTAACCTTATCCATGGTATATTTGGTAACCTGTCCCCAATATTCCTTATGGCAATCTATAACCTCCAGTCTGCATCCGTATTTATGAGCCACACTGGTAGCCATCTCCATATCTTCCTCAGAACTGCAGTCCCATTCCTCTTTTTCCTCGGGACCTATCTTTATATAAAAACAATCAGGATGCAATCCCTGCTGAGCCAGTTCATAGAGCACCACACTGCTGTCTACGCCACCGGATAGCAGCACAGCAATGCGCTTGTTCTTAATCTCATCATAATTTATCATTCTCTGAATTTCTCCTATATTCTCGCTTGCAAATATACAAATATTTTTTTGATTACAGCAGGAATTTACAATGCAGAATCCAAAGAATTTATATCTTCATCCGTTGTTGCCCAACTTGTAACGAAACGGAATACAGAATTATTTTCATCTTCAGGCTCCCATTTTTCAAACTTTACACTCTCGGCAAGTTTCTTTGCCTTGTCATTTGGCATCAGCACAAACTGCTGGTTAGTAGGTGAACCGAACATCATCTTATATCCATGTTTCAAGAACACAGCCTTCAACTTTGCTGCCATATCTATAGAATGCTTTGATATACGTAAATATAAATCGTCAGTAAACAGAGTATCAAACTGTATGCCCAACATTCTGCCCTTGGCAAGCAATGCCCCGTGACGCTTTACAATAGTAAAGATGTTCTTGGGAGCCCTTGTACCAGTATATACCACAGCTTCACCAAACTGTGCTCCAACTTTAGTACCTCCGATATAAAACACGTCACAATGTCCGGCTATAAACTTCAAGTCTACATCACATTCATGACTCATCAAACCATAACCAAGTCTGGCACCGTCAATGAACAATTTCAAATCATACCTTCTGGCAACAGCATAGATATCAGCTATTTCCTGCTTGGAATACAACCCGCCCAATTCTGTAGGGAACGTGATGTACACCATACCGGGCTGCACCTGATGTATACAAGTGTCATCTGCCAAGAATGCCGACATATAGCCATCTATATCTTCTGCTGATATTTTTCCGTTGTTTCCGCCTATAGGCAATATTTTATGTCCGAAAGCCTCTATTGCTCCCGCTTCATGTACACCTATATGGCCGGTATCAGCACATATAACACCTTCGTAGCCCCACAATAATGAGTCTATAACTACGCTATTGGTCTGTGTTCCACCAACAAGGAATACCACATCGGCATCCTTAATGCCGCAGGCTTCTCTGATTTTTTTCTTCGCACTGTCTGTATATGGGTCAAATCCATATCCTGAAGTATGCTCACTGTTAGTATCCATGAGCCGTTGTAAGATTTCCGGCAACATACCGTTGTCGTAATCACATTCGAAAGATGTCATATTCTAATTTTTATCTCTTAAAAAAACTTAGGCAAAGGTACAAATAAAAATAGAAGTAGGCAAAAATATCATATAATTAATACATGTGCTCTTTGAAAAAGAGAATATTCATTGATATACCGGAACACAACGCGCAATCGGTTGCATAAAAATCTAATATTTCTTGACTAACATCAAAAAAGCATTTACACTTAATATTTTCCTTTTTTAAAATTTGCAAAAACAAATACTGCACATTATCTTTGCAAACGAATTATTACGAAATAGTATTAAAACAAAAAAAAGAAAATGACAAACGTTATGGATAGCAAACTGGTAAACATCAACATCAGCGTGCAAAGCGAAGAAAGCGTTCGCCTGATGCAGATGAGAGAGAGCCGTAAAGCTGATCTCAACAAAAAGAAAATGGTTTAATAGCAAAATCAAAAAGAAAAGAGCGAAGATGTTTTTAATGAAAAACTCTTCGCTCTTTTTATATATATATATATCAAAAACTTAGTTAGCTTAATCCTACAATTTTTCCGTCAACAACATCTATCTTAAGAGCCTGAGGATCAAGTGGAAGTCCAGGCATACGCATTATTCTCCCGGCTATTACAACTATCATTTCCGCTCCCATATTGAGCACTATATCACGCACATATAATTCAAAGCCATCTGTAGGTCCAAATGCCTTTGGGTCTGTAGAGAAGCTGTATTGTGTCTTGGCTATACATACCGGAAATTTATAAGCCCCTAACTGATGAATGCGTTCTATCATCTCCTTGGCAGCCGGACTGAACGTCACGCTACCGGCATGATATTCATATACAGCAACAGCCTTTATTTTATCTTCAACCGTGTCGTTGTCATCATAAGCCAAATGAAGCGGTTCTGAAGGATTTTCATCCACCATCTTGACCACAAGCCTTGCCAAAGTCGCGGCACCGTCACCGCCCTCCATGAAAGCATTGTTTACGGCAAAGCCACAATCCAGTTCATCCTCACAATGTCTGCGGATTACATCTATTTCTTCATCTGTATCAGTGGCATATTTATTGAAAGCCACCACTACACGCTGTCCATAGCTCTGTATGTTGGCTACATGCTGATCCATATTCCAGAATCCCTTGCACAAGCCTTTTATATTAGGTTTTCTAATTTCTTCCTGCGAAACACCACCATGAAGTTTAAGAGCCTGTGATGTTACAACCAGCACAGTGATGTCAGGATGCAATCCTGCCTTGCGACACTTTATATCATAAAATTTCTCTGCTCCTAAATCAGCTCCGAATCCAGCCTCAGTAATGGCATAGTCACCATAAGTAAGAGCACATTCTGTTGCCACTACAGAATTGCATCCATGAGCTATATTGGCAAACGGACCACAATGCACGAATGCCGGTGTACCCTCTGTAGTCTGTACAAGATTAGGATTAAGAGCATCCAACAACAATGCCGTGATACTGCCTGCCACCCCCAGGTCTTTTACTGTAAATGGTTTATCATCATCAGTGAATCCCAAAAGAATATTCTCTATGCGGCGGCGCAAATCATCTATATCTGTGGCAAAACACATTATAGCCATAATCTCAGATGCAGGAGTAATGTCAAAACCTGATTCCTGTTCTATACCATTTTTCTCTCCCTTTCCGGTTGTTATATTACGCAGAGCCCGGTCGTTTACGTCCATAACCCTTTTCCAGGTCACTTCCTTTAGTCGGAAGCCTTCTGCCGCATGCCTATACTGATAATTATCAAGAAGGGCAGAAATCATATTATGTGCAGAAGTTATGGCATGGAAATCACCTGTAAAGTGAAGATTTATCTTTTCCATAGGCAACACCTGAGCATAACTACCTCCGGCAGCACCGCCTTTCATACCAAAACAAGGTCCCAAAGACGGTTCACGTAATGCGACAATGGCTTTCTTGCCAATCTTGTTAAGTCCCAAAGCCAATCCGACAGATACTGTAGTTTTGCCTATACCAGCCTTAGTAGGACTGATAGCTGTAACCAGAACCAGATGATGTTTTTGGAATTTTGTCTTATCTATAGCCTTGATGGAAACCTTTGCCATATAGCGCCCATAGTTTTCCACAAGCCTTTCAGGAATAGCCAGTTCCTCAGCTACATCATTGATTTTTCTGAGTTTTACCGACTTTGCAATCTCAATATCTGATAACATAATGTTGTATTAACGTAATAGTTTACGACTGCAAAATTAGTAAAAAAAGAGAAAACATCCGCAATATTTCTCTTTTTATATCATAAAAAATGTATTTTATGTCAATCTGAAAGAAAATATTCTATTTAAAGTATCTGTAATAATTACGGATTGTCATGAATATAGTCTTTTGTCAGCATATCATAATACAAAGCTTCCAATTCACCTTGTGAAAGATGCTCCACAGCACGCTCTATTGTTCTGATAAGTTCTTCCCGACGATATTCACCAGAAGAATTGAAATGTGCAAAATCTACCATAGTGTTTTTATATTTTGGGCAAAGGTAATGCAAATGAATGAAATATCAAAGAAAAACGATACCAAAAAAAGCCGCACAATTCCTCACGGAATCATACGACTTATGGATTGATTGATTAATATTTAGATTGTTTTAATCTAATTCCTTTAAATCTATCATCTCGCCATGTCGCTTTCTGCGCTCTATGAGCAGAGCCAACAGCTTTCTCTTGCGCTTAGGCTGTATCATGCGACGTACGAAGATGTTAGGTATTGCCACTCCTATTGCGATAAACAGAATTATAAGACTTGCATGAATGGCATTGTTCATTGCCACAGTAACTTCGCCAACAACCCCCTGCATATCTATAAAAGCAAAAAGAGCCCTATACATCAATACACCCGGAATCATTGGTATTACACTAGGAATGGATATGCAGTGATGAGGTGTATGAACCCAATGACATGCCTTGGTGACAATGATGCTTATCAGTGCAGAACCTGCGAAACTACCAACAATAGGTCCATAGTCAAGTCCAATATTATTGGTACTTGGACCTAGATTCACAAAGTTGCGGGTACACACAGCAATAATGCCGCCAACAGCCACCACAGGCAACAGTCTACGTGGAATATTGAATATCATGGAAAAACCCATTGCCGATACAGCCGCTGCTATGGCATATTCCCAATATTCATGATGTGGAGTCATAGACAAATTCTTAACAAAATTGTCTATACCACATATATATATGGCAAACGCAATGCCAAATGCCATGGCCAGAATCATAAGTAATGTAGTCATGGCTCGCGTCAGTCCTATCTGTACATAATCATCAAGCATATCACTAACAAAATTTATCAACGGCACTCCCGGTACTATAAACAGGGCGCATGCCATAAGCGGATGGAATGGAGTGGCACTGTGCATGAATGTCGGTACCATTGCCGCTATCTGAGGGTCATTGGATATGAATATAGACAACCATGCCAGAATTGTAGCCACAAATGATGCCACAACTATACTAACATAATGATTACTGCCCAATTCATTGAGCCATGCACGGAGACGGAATCCAAGAATTGCCGCTATTGATGCATAGAAAAACGCAGGCCAGTCACAACCAAACTGCACACAGAATCCTCCACATGCGAACCCGGCTCCTACGGCCACCTGCCACGGTGTATAATTGCGCTTTCTAAGGCCTATTTTATTCAATCCTTCCTCATATTGCTCCAAAGAGTAATCATCTTTTATTGCAGTCCAGAGAAACTTGCTGAGCGACTCTATTGCCGTCATATTTATTCCGTGCTGTTCACATCTCTGATACTTAGAGAATGAATGTTCCTGATCACTCAGATTTACCATCAGAATGTTATAATTCACATAAATGTGTATATTCTCTTCAGGAAGTCCAAGAAAGGCCTCAGCCCTCTTCATATTTCTGAATATACGGGCTGTATCAGCTCCGTTTTTCATCAATAGGCAACCGGTGCGTGTCAGCAGGTCAAGTTTGCGACGCAATACCTGCTCCGTATTCAAATTTTCAATTTCTGCAGCCATGGTCTAAGATAATGTCATTATTAATATCTGTATGATGATAACTCGCAATATCATTGCCACAGGATAGACCATACTGTAACCCAGCGCCGGTGAATCTGTGGTGGTATATTCATTGGCGTATGCCAGTGCCGGAGGATTTGTGTTACCACCGGAAAGCACTCCCAACATGGTGAAATAATTGAGATGAAACACACATCTGCCAATGATTCCACCTACCAATACCGGTATCATGGTTATCATCAGACCATATACAGCCCACATAAGTCCATTACTGGTCACAATAGTATTAATGAAGTCTTTGCCTGCTCCCAATCCTACACATGCCAGAAAAATAGTAATACCTATTTCACGCAGCATCATATTGGAACTCATCGTATTATATGAAATCCAGTTATGCTTTCTGCCAAAATACCCTATCAGTATGGCTATAATCATTGGTCCGGCTGCAAGTCCGAATTTCACCGGCTGTGGAACACCCGGAATAATAAACGGTATATGGGCAAGAATACATCCAAGAGCTATACCAATGAACATCGGTATAAGATTAGGATATGATATCTTGTTATTGGCTGTGTTAAGTTCTGATTCAGTATGCGTCAATGCCAATGTTGAGCCTACAACTGTCAACAGGTCACCTGTATGCAACTGGAAATCCGGTGAAGCCACATAGTCAACTCCCCCTCTGCTCACGCGGGTTATATTGGCATCAAACTTAGAACGTATCTTCAAGTCTTTTATTCTCTTACCGTTAACATCAAATCTGGTAACAGGAATCCTTCTTGCCGAAAGATTCTCATCATACTCATTCCAGTTGAAATCTACAATTTTGCCAAATAAGGCAGCAATGCTGTCTTCATCCTTTGGAGTTGTAACTACCATCAGGCGGTCACCCTTATGTATAATGGTATTGCCGGAAACAATACTGCTATCTTCGCTGCCTGCAAAAATAACACGGCTTATAATGAAATTTCTTTTTATGAAATATCTTATATCCCGCAGCATTCTGCCATCTATCATATCATTGGTTACTTCTATAACGAGATTCCTCACAGAAATTTCCTCCATATTGTCATACCCGTGAAGGGCATTATGCTCTTCTTTTTTCAGATTGATGCGCAAGATATAACGTAATATCAGGAATGAAAGTATCACGCCGATGACACCCATAGGATAAGTAACCGCATATCCCATTGCTATCTCCGGAGCATCTATTCCATGAAGGTCTGTAGTGGCCTGTTGGGCTGCTCCTAATGCAGGAGTATTGGTCACAGCTCCGGCAAAGATTCCCGCCATGGTTGTCATTGATATTCCTGTAGAAAAATGAATTATCACCGTAACAACGACACTTACCAACACTACTATTGCCATAAGCGTGTTCAGTTTCAAACCTCCACGCCTAAAAGAAGAGAAGAAGCCCGGTCCTACCTGCAAACCTATAGCAAAGACAAAGGCTATAAGACCAAATTCCTTAAGAAAATGGAGCAGGTGTTCATCTAAGTTCAGATTGAAATGACCAAATATTATACCCACTATAAGCACCCATGCCATACCTAAAGATATGTGATTAACCTTCACCTTGCCAAGCAACAGTCCTATTGCAATGACCAGTGACAGTATTAATACTGAATGAGCTACGCCTCCTCCCCAGAATTCAGGGAATCCCATAAAAAGATTTCTTAATAATTCCATAACTGTTTTTTTTATTTCCGACTGCAAAATTAGCAAGAAATAAAATAATGGAAAAACTGTTATGAATGATAATTCCGATTTGTGATATTAGAAATTCTAATATCACTTATTCTAAATAGAGAATTTCTTCACGGCAATAGACTCGCTCAGCATATTGCAGAATTCACGGGTGGCATTCTTTGCGTATGTATTTTTAAGAAAATGCATACATCCCTCCATCTCATCACCTTCTATCGCTAGCGGTATGCCCACAATTCCTTCTTCATCATGTATAGCAGCCTCTGCCAACACCGAAACATAATTACTGTCACGCAATATCTTTAGCAAGATACTCACATCATTAAGTTCTATGTGCACCCTCAACTGTATATCGGCATTTACAGCCAGAGCTTCATCAAATGTATTGCGCACCTGAAGTCCACGTGCCGGCATAGCAAGATCATACCGCTGCAAATCTTCCAACGTTACAATACTTTTCCTGGCAAGTGGATGATTTTCGTTCACAACAACGCACAACCGATTTTTAAATAGAGTCTGACTTTCTATCTTAGCATAATTTTCAGTAGGTTTGAATGCCAATACAAAGTCTAGTTCCCTATGTTGCAGCATATCCATAAGTTCTGTCATAGTTTTATAGAATACATGCAATTTTACCTTAGGGTATTTTCTTGAGAACTCAAGCATTGTTTCTGTAAGCAACGGACTGAAGGTATATGTTACACCTATATATAATGTACCCGTGAGGAGATTTTTAAGTTCATTAATCTGTTCCACACAATTATCGGCAGAATTTATTGTCTCCCTGGCAAACGGAAGAAGCTGCATACCTTCTTCAGTAAGAGAAACATCATGACTATTACGACGGAACAACTGTACGCCAAGTTCTTCTTCCAGCTGCTTTATCTGCTGTGACAGAGTGCTCTGCGTGACAAACATGGCCTTTGAGGCTTCAGAAAAGTTATGAAGTTCCGCAGCCTTTACAAAGTATCGTAATTGTCTTAGTTCCATATTTTATTTTTTTCTTAATATTATCAGTGTCACTCCTGCCAATATAAGTATTATTCCACATGCCAGTCTAAACGAGAAATTCTCTCCGAATATACTCACTCCTATCACAACTGCAGTAACAGGTTCCAAAGCTCCCATTATTGCCGATGGGGTACTGCCTATCAGTTTGATACCTATAGTCATCAGGAACAGCGACAATACCGTAGGCAACACCGCCAACTGAGTTGCACACAGCCATTGCATAGGTGTATGAAGCAATTGCAGAGAATCTCCGGCAACCCATGAATATATCAGCACTGTGAATAGTCCTGCCACAAGTATCCAAAAAGTAAACTTCAAAGGTGTCATATCATTATTCCACTGGTTCACCGACACTATATAGACTGCATATAACAGTGAAGAAACTATCACCAGCGAAAATCCCGTAGCATCAAGTCTGGCATTGCCGTCTCCGCGATAAAGCATTGCCACTCCGCCTATTGCAAATGCTATCGAAAGAGTTGTTGTCCACGTCACTTTCTCATGAAAGAACACCGTCATCAATATTGCTGTTATTATCGGATAGACAAACAGAATTGTTGATGCAATGCCGGCTGCCATATAATGAAAACTCAGATATAGTGTACATGAAGACATTGCAAAGAATGCTCCGAGAAATGCAAATCTTATGGCATGTCCGTATTTTATCGCAAAACTCTCCCGACGTATAAGCATCACCACTGCAAATATCACCACGGCTATAGCGTATCTGTAGAATAATACTGTACCGGAATTATATCCGTCTGCATATAATGGAAGCGTTCCCAATGGATTTGTGCCATAGCATACAGCGGCTATGATAGCGGCTATAAAGCCCTTTACCTTTTTGTTCATCTCTTGATTTTCCCGTATTATGACTGCAAAGTTACAAAAAAAGATAAGATATTGTTGATTCAAAAATGTTTTTTTGTATCTTTGTCTCCAAATTCATTATTAAACTATTAACAACATGGAACAAATCAAGAACGACAAACTGACTGTCGTAATTTCAAAACATGGAGCTGAGCTCCAGAGCATCAAGGATGCCAATGGCAATGAATATCTATGGGACGGTGACGAAAAATACTGGAACCGTCACTCTCCAATTCTATTTCCTATAGTATGTGGACTTTGGAAAGATACATATAGTATCAATGGTCATGAATACAAATTAGCAAGACATGGTTTTGCACGTGACACTGATTTCAAACTCATTGCACAGGGTGAAAACAAGGTGGTGTATGGTCTTAGCGAATCAAAGGATACCTTGAAGGATTATCCTTATCATTTCAATCTTGCCATAAGCTATCGACTCGACGGCAACAAAATACACGTAGTATGGCACGTGGAGAACACAGACAACAAGGTTATCTATTTCCAGATTGGCGGTCATCCGGCCTTCATGGTTCCCGGTTGCAAAAAAGGTGAACCTATGCACGCACGCTTGCGTTTAGATGACAAGGAGCCTAGCAGACTATATGGCAATGTAGGTGGATGCATAACTCCAGGTTATCACAAAGTAGAAACAAACGACGGTATTTGGGATGTCAACGAGGATACATTCAAAGATGACGCGGTAATCTTCGACCATCAGCAACTTAAACATATAGAACTTCTTGACGAAAACAACAAACCTGCCGTTACTCTCGACATAAAGACTCCTGCCGTAGGCATTTGGAACCCTACTGGCAAGAATGCTCCTTTCATCTGCATTGAACCGTGGTATGGCATCCACGATTGGGCTGATTACGACGGTGAATTCAAGGATAAATATCTGATGAACAAACTTCTGCCTGGAGCCAGCTTTATGAGCGAATACACTATAAGCATTCGCTAAACCCAACTTCAGCCTTATAGTAGAAAAATGAAAACTGAAGACTTGCAAGTATATAGCAACATTGTTGCACTCCAAGTCTTCAGTTTCCAATATTAATCAGCGTAGCACTTAATAGGCTTCGCGATATTTATTTTCGTCTTTATCCTGCAACATGCCCAAATAGCTTTGGTATCTGCTTGCAGCAATATAATGATTTTCTACTGCTTTTATTACAGCACATCCCGGTTCATGAGTATGCGTACAGTTAGAAAACTTGCAATCCTGTGAAAATTGAAATATTTCTCTGAAATAGCTGGTCAGTTCTTCTGGCTCTATGTCAAAAGTTCCAAATCCCTTTATTCCGGGAGTATCTATGATATATCCTTCTTCCGGTAATTCCAACATTTCACTGAAAGTAGTGGTATGCATACCGGTATTGTGTGCATCGCTTATTTCTGCTGTTCTTAGCTGAGCATCAGGTAATATTCTATTTATCAATGTAGACTTACCCACTCCGCTATTGCCACTAAGTAACGTGATTTTTTTCTTCAGCAACGGTAAGAGTTCCTCTACACCTTCACCGTTCACAGCTGAGATTTTCCGACAGTCATACCCAATAGTCTTATACAGAGTCATCATCATTTGTTGATAATGCTGTTCCTCTTCTGAGAGTATATCACGCTTGTTGAAAACCAATATTACCGGCACTCTGTAAGCTTCAGCAGAAGCAAGGAAGCGATCAATAAAAGTGGTACTTGTCTGCGGATAATTTACCGTAACTATAAGAAAAGCCTGATCTAAATTTGCAGCCAATATATGGCTCTGTTTACTAAGATTCTGCGATTTACGTATAATATAATTACGGCGATCATCAATTTCCGTGATAAACGCCGTACCTTCCTGATTAGTGACAATTTCCACATTGTCACCCACAGCCACAGGATTAGTGCTGCGTATGCCTTTCAATCGGAAATTGCCCTTTATCTTACTTTCTATAATCTTACCGTCATCAGTCTTTACAGTATACCAACTGCCGGTATTCTTTATTACTAATCCGTGCATTTACTAAACGGTCATGATTTCTTTCTGCTTTTCAGCCAACAACTCGTCTATCTTCTTGATATATCTGTCATGCACTTTCTGCAGTTCGCTTTCTGCGTCTTTTTCATTATCTTCAGAAAGTCCATCTTTTATAGCTTTCTTCAATTTATCCTTTATCTCCGCACGTACATTGCGAACCTGAACCTTAATATTCTCACCAATTTTATTGCATTGCTTAACAAGTTCCTTACGGCGTTCCTCTGTAGGCTGCGGAATTCCAAGACGAATCACCTCACCGTTATTTTCAGGAGTTATACCCACTCCACTGTCCATAATAGCCTTTTCAATGTCTTTAATAGCCTTCTTGTCCCACGGGCGTATTGCTATTGTACGCGCATCCGGAGTTGACACATTCGCAACCTGGTTAAGAGGCACAACACTTCCATAACTTTCAACCTTTATACCATCCAAGATAGCTGTATTGGCACGACCGGCACGTATATGAGACAGTTCGTCTGCAAGATACATAGCTGCCATCTCCATGCGCTCTCCGGCATCACTTAATGTTTTCTTTACGTCTAACATATTTTTAATGTATTAAATTTCTGATGTACAAATTTAAATATTATTTTTTATATATCCTATATTTCAAGCAAAATATTTGCATCTTTTATAAACCAAGATGTTTCATTTCTGCTGATACTATATTTGTCAATTCCACAAACTGTGCCACACTAAGCTGTTCCGGACGTTTTGTCATCATGTCTGATATATAGAATTCGGCATCAGGCATGTGGTCTTTACAGAACATCTGCTTTATGCTAACTCTCAGCATCTTACGCCGCTGGTTAAACACAGTTTTAACCAAACGCTTGAACAGTTTTTCATCACATCCCAAGTCTGTGGTCTCATTGCGTGTCATTCTTATCACCGCGCTTTTGACCTTTGGAGGTGGATTGAAAACATTTTCGTCTACCGTGAACAGATATTCCACATTATACCAAGCCTGTATCAGCACAGACAGTATTCCGTATGCCTTATTGCCTGGCGCAGAAGCTATGCGTTGAGCTACTTCTCTCTGAATCATACCCGTGCAACATGGTATAAGATTTTTATAATCAAGCATTTTAAAGAATATCTGTGAAGATATGTCGTATGGGTAATTACCGGTAAGCACGAACTGCTTACCATCGAAAATCTCATCAAGATTCATTCGGAGGAAATCTTCACCTATTATATTGTCACGCAACTTAGGAAAATTCTCATGCAGATAAATCACTGATTCCTTGTCAATTTCTACAGCCTTAACGTCTCTAGGTTTTTCAACAAGATACTGTGTAAGTACCCCCATGCCAGGACCAATTTCCAACACAGGTATATCGGGACACGCATCAACGGTGTCAGCAATCTGCTTCGCTATATTCAAATCCGTCAGGAAGTGCTGTCCCAGATTTTTCTTTGGTTTTACTAATTTCATCAATTTATCTTTTTGATATAGGCTTGTTCACCTTTATTTTGCAAAGGTAATACTTTTCATCATTTATTGCAAATGTTTAAAACAAAAAAATGGCATGCAGGAATTTTAATCCCGACATGCCACTTCCAAATATCTATCTAATCTAATAATAATTCTTTTTCAAAAAAGGAATAAGATTCACTTGATTATTTCAAGTTTATCTTATGTCCCAAATTCACTGCCTGCGCAATCATGATTGCAACTACGGCTAAAATCATCAATGTTACCATAATCTTTTTACCTTTCTCTTTATTGTTATCCTTAATTATTTTTATCGAGTGCAAAGATAGAGTATTTTTACTGTGTGCGCAAACAATTATGCCGAAAAACATATTTTCTTCTTATTTTATTGATTTAAGTCAAAATTTATGCCAACACAAAGTGTATTAAAAATTAAATTTGTATCTTTGCACAATATGAATAAAAAAGTTAATGATATTTTTAAGGTGCTGGTATCACTCATTCTGGGTGGTGCCATACTATATTGGATGTATCGTGACTTTGACTTCAACAGTATTGAATACGTACTGTTGCACAAAATGAACTGGATATGGATGCTGCTTTCTTTTCCATTTGGCATTCTTGCACAGGCATTCCGCGGATGGAGGTGGAAACAGACATTGAAGCCAATAGGTGAAAATCCTCGTTCTTCAACATCAGTAAATTCAATATTTATATCTTATGCCGTGAGCCTTATAATTCCACGCATAGGCGAATTTGCCCGCTGCGGCATACTCAGCAGATACGACCGTGTATCTTTTCCAAAGGCCTTAGGCACAGTAGTTACTGAGCGTGCTATAGACTCACTACTGGTACTCATCATAACAATTCTAACATTCATGATGCAATTCCGGGTATTCACTACGTTCTTCGACAAGACCGGTACCAGCATAGACAGCATATTCCACAAATTTTCGTTTACAGGATGGTTTGTCACTGCCGTATGTGGCATTGCCGCTATAATACTGATATATTATCTGCTTCGCAAGCTATCTATATATAATAAGGTTAAAGACACTTTTCAAGGTATAATGAAAGGCATAATGTCATTACGCAATGTCAGCAACAAGCCATTGTTCATTTTCTATACACTTGCCATCTGGGGTTGCTATTTTCTACATTACTATCTCACATTTTTCTGTTTCGATGCCACATCCCACCTTGGTATGATGTGCGCCTTGGTAACATTTATCGTGGGCAGCATTGCCGTCATAGTACCAACCCCAAATGGTGCAGGTCCATGGCATTTTGCAGTAAAGACAATGCTCATACTCTATGGTGTAGCAGAAAGTGATGCTCTTTATTTCGTACTGATAGTACACAGCATACAGACTTTGCTCGTTATATTGCTCGGCATATACGCATGGCTAGCCCTCTCATTTGCACGTCCTGTAAAAGCAAGATAGTCGATTATCAACATTATGAATTAAAATAAATCTTTAAAAGAATGGAAGAAATTAAGAATTTACAACCGGAATGTATCTGGCGTAACTTTGATGCATTGACACAGATTCCACGTCCATCAGGACATCTGGAAAAAATACAACAGTTTCTACTAGACTTCGCCAAAAATGTTGGTGTAGAGGCTTTCAAGGATGCTGGCAATAACATCATTATGCGTAAACCTGCCACTGCCGGTATGGAGAACAAGAAGACTGTATTGCTGCAGGCTCACATGGACATGGTTCCACAGAAAACACCTGAAAGTACACATAACTTTGAAACCGACCCTATTGAAACTTACATCGAAGACGGATGGGTACATGCCAAAGGCACCACTCTTGGCAGTGATGACGGTATGGGCGTAGCTGCCATAATGGCCATTATGGAGGCAAAAGACATTAAACACGGTCCTGTAGAAGCACTCATCACAGCTGACGAAGAAACCGGAATGTTCGGTGCCAATGCTTTACCAGAAAATGAACTGAATGGTGACGTTCTGTTAAATCTAGACTCTGAGACATGGGGCAAATTCGTAGTAGGTTCTGCCGGTGGTCTGGACATCACTGCTACACTTGAATATAAAGAAACAGAAAACACCCTTAAATCAGCATTGAAAATAACTCTGAAAGGGTTAAAAGGCGGTCACTCTGGACTGGAAATCAACGAAGGACGTGCAAATGCCAATAAAGAAATGGTTCGTTTTGTACGCAAAGCCATTGCTCAAAACGGAGCACGCCTTGCCAGTTGGCATGGTGGCAACATGCGCAATGCTATTCCTTTCAAGGCTGAAGTTGTATTGTCTTTGCCAACAGATCAGATTGAAGCTGTAAATAATCTTGTAGCCGACTGTAAGAATACAATAATTGATGAATTCAAAGGCATCGAAAGTGATGTGGAATTCTTCACAGAAGAAGCTGCTGCCCCTAAGACTATAATACCAGAAGAAATTCAAGACAACCTGGTGGATGCCATTTATGCTTGTCAAAACGGTGTAGTGCGCATGATACCGGCTTATCCTTCAGTAGTAGAGACATCAAGTAATCTAGCTATCATCGACATAGCAGACGGCAAAGCAGCCATCCAAATTCTGGCACGCTCTTCACGCGAAGATATGAAAGAATATGTAGCCACCACTCTAGAAAGTTGCTTCAGTATGGCTGGTATGAAAACTGAGTTCAGTGGCAGCTATGGCGGTTGGGACCCTAATCCACAAAGTAACATTCTGGCTCTGCTCAAGAAAATCTATAAAGAACAGACCGGCAAGGATGCTATAGTACAGGTGGACCATGCTGGTTTAGAGTGTTCAGTTATACTCGGCAAATATCCAAATCTTGACGTTGTGAGTATGGGACCAACTCTCCGTTCACCTCATACAACAAGCGAGCGTTGCGAAATATCTACGATAGCTCCATTCTGGAATCTACTAAAACAAACTTTGGAAGAAATCTAACATCTATAAAGGTACTAATAAAAGCCGGCAGCCATGCGCAAGCATTCTGCCGGCTTTTACTATATACAGCCTCAGGCTCCAGCCACATTATATATTTACGGAGTTAACGCACACACGACACAATATTCAGCACACTTAAATTTTAAAACATAAAAAAGACAATTTTTGTCTTCACTTTCAATTTATTTTTTTACCTTTGCACCGTTAAATCAAATTTATCAAAAAGATATGGACGATTATCACGCGGACACATTAAATTATAACAGCGTGAGGATTTAGCATAAAAGCTAATCCCCATTGCTACTATTATTTATGGAGATTAGCTTAATATGAGAACATTTTGGAATATTAGCGAGAATTTGAGCGCCCTCAAGGAGTGGCAGCCAAATTGCTGGGTGCAGGTAACATGCCCTACGAACGAAGATCAGGAATTTCTGGAAGATACATTCCACATACCAGATTACTTCTTGTCTGACATCAGCGATACTGATGAGCGGGCACGTTATGAATACGATGACGGTTGGATGCTCATAATACTACGTATACCATACGTCAAGGAAGTACGCTCACGCACACCTTACACCACAGTACCTCTCGGCATCATTCACAAGCGTGATGTCACTATCACTGTATGTTATTACGAAACCAACATGATGATAGATTTCGTATCTTATCAACAGAAGCGACGCGAAGGATTCACAGATTATGTTGATCTTATTTTCCGTCTCTTCCTATCCAGTGCCGTGTGGTATCTGAAGCGACTCAAGCAGATTAACTCGCTCATAGAAAAAGCAAAGCACAATCTTGACCAAGGAGTCAACAACGAGAGTCTTATCGGGCTTAGCCGACTACAAGATTCCCTTACATTCTTTATCACATCAATTCGTGGCAACGAGAATCTGCTACAGAAACTTAAGTTCAAACTACAGGTAGATGAACTTGACGCTGACCTTATTGAAGATGTAAGTATTGAGATGACTCAGGCCCGCGAAACAACATCCATTTACTCCGATATTCTGGAGAGCACTATGGACACATATTCCAGTATCATCAACAACAATATGAACACGACCATGCGTACTCTCACCAGTGTGAGTATCATCATGATGTTCCCAACTCTCATTGCCTCCATGTTCGGAATGAACCTTATAAACGGTATGGAGAGTAGTCCATGGGGATTCATAATTGCCATGGTTATATCAGTCGTTGTATCAGGATTATCATGGTGGATACTCCGATACAAGCGACTTCTATAAGACCATCACATTATTAATTATTTACCTGCAGCGCTGACCTTTTCGGATGTACCTTCGTTGTTTATCCGCTTTGCGTCAGCCTGGTGTTTGCGACCCCAGTCTACATTCCAAGACAAAGACACGAAAAACATTCTGCTGGCAACATCGAAATGAGTTTCACGGTTATATCCGGCATATTTGTTGAGATTTTCTGAAGGTATCTTATACTTATATTTGTCCCAGAAAGGATTCAGCATTCCTAGTCCGAAGCTAAGTTGTTTCAATCGATACTGCAATTGCAGAGCATGATAATTCTCTCGTCCTGTCACAGTTTCTCCCCACATTGATTTATAACAAGTCTGCAAATCAGCCGATAGAGTAAAGTTCCAGTGAGTCAACTGTATTTCACCATTGCCAGACATAAAATTGCGTACATGCAGATAGTCATTACCTACAGACCACACTCTGTGCCATACTATTTCACCGGACACAGTAAGCCAGTTTTTAATCACGTTTATCTGAGCATCATAAGCAAACATAAGTTCCTGTAGTCTTTTCTGATTATCCACTGTATTAATGATATATTCATTATTATACCAGTATTTCTCGTCCATTATAGGATTCACGGAATGATTATACATGACCGATAACTTATTATATAATATACCTTTGGTAAACTCATAGTCAAATCTCACTTTATGCGTGCGGAAAGCCTTCACGTTAGGATTACCTATGTACGACTGATAATTATCTATTGTCTGGAGTTCAGTACCAACATCCGTAACCGAAGGATTAGTACCCTCAATTCTATAAGATAATGTCATAGAAGATGGACCACTATTATATTTTGCCGTAAGCCGTGGACGGAGAAAAAAAGCAGAAGTCTTTCCACCATCAATGACATGAGATGTAAGCCAACAGCCACCTAATCCGGCAGTAACACTGAATTTTTCATTCACCTTATACCAATATTCAGCAAAGATATCAGTTTTACCATTGCGCATCTTGTCATGGTAATCAGTTGTCAGATAGTCACTATTACTCCATGAGTTGCTATGACTGGCACCTAACGTCATACGAGATTGGTTCCAAGTCTGTTCATAGTCAGCTTCAGCAACCAGACCATAACTGTCACCTTTTATGGAAGTATAGATATCTGCTATCTGTGACACCGATTTAGCTTGAGCATCATCCAGTTCATCCTCTTCATAGTGTCTGCGTGAATTAGAATTAGTATAACTCCCCACAACATTAAACATCAGAAGGCGGTTTTCACCGAAATTGCGCTGGTAATACAAATCCAATGTAGGAGAGAAACTTCGGCTATGCTGATTGTCTTTTACTCCAATTACACGTTTTGTCATATCATTATATAATGTACCTTCATATTCGCTCACAGGCGTACCGAATATCTCCATCTTTATTTGGGCAGAGAACAACTGCTTTCCAGGATCAGTAAAATTATATCCAAACTGATTATAATGCTGTATCATTATGACACGAGACGGCACACCGGTTTCAATACGATTATATGTACTACCGTCAGGATTAGTATAATTTTCAGTATTGTCACGCCATTGTTCAAATCCAGTACGAGGTCCAAACCAAGACCAGAAAGAAAACTCAGATTTCTTCACGTTCAGTTTCACACTGGCATTCACATTAGTGAAGCCCCATGTTATAGGCGACTGCTGCAACTCAACCGAAGCCTGACCTCCACTCTGAGGCAGCTTCACTATAAAGTCCAACACCGCCTTAGCATCACCATATCTCATTGAAGGGTCATCATGATGTTCCACTCTCACAATAGTCTTGGGATCCAGAGCCTTTATGTCACGTGAAGAAACAGGACGACCATTTATTCTCAGGTCCAGTTTCCCGTTATCAGCCAGTTTTATCTCATCATCTATAGGATTTATTGTCACAGAAGGTATCTGAAGATTCTTAACCAAATCGACTCCGTCTTTAGACTGTTTTATCTGTCGGTCAGTAGGAATCAACAGTTTTTTGTCAGCCTTGCGTATTATCGTAGAGCCTTTCACCACCACCTCTTTCAATTCAGAGGCATCTTCCTCCATTATAATATCACCTACATTGGTATGTCCCGACACCGTAACCATTTTCAAAGCATTCTTCATACCAACATAACTCAATTGCAGAGTATAACTTCCGTCAGGTATATCCAGTTCAAATATACCCTTGTCATTTGCCGCCATACCTGTAACCTGCTTGGTTCCATCCATAACAACCAACGTTGCAAATCCCACGGATTCACCTTTTTCATTCACCGCATGACCTTTTAATGTAGAAGCCGTCAGAGATACAGCTAATAGCAAAAAAGTCATCAAAAGAAATGTTTTCTTCATATCATCTAAAATTTATTATTTTTCAAACTTATACAAACCTTAGACGCCTTTAAACTAAAAATTGTTGCAATCTGCAAAAAAAATACTGATATAAAAAAGCTATCCTTTTCAAAAAAAACCAATAAAAATTAGGAGATTACGTTTTTTTTATTTAAGTTTGCACGCTATAATGATTGTTTGTCCGTAAAACAGACAATGAAAAACGAATCATAAACTAAAATAGTGAAATGATGGACTCTCAAGAGAAAGTTTACAAAACTAAGCAAGAAGTTATCGAGCGTCTTAAAGAGATTGTCGGTAACAATGAAAATCCTGGCAAAGATGAATTAGACCATCTTAAAACAACATTCTACAAGATTCATCTTGCAGAGCGTGAAGCCCAGCAGAAAGCTTACCTCGAAGCAGGTGGCGAACCCGAAAAGTATGTCGTAACACCTGATGAAGAGGAAGAAATCTTCAAGGCTGAGATGAGCGTTATCAAAGAACGCCGAGCAAAACTTTTCCTTGAGCAGGAAGCTGAAAAACAGGAAAACCTGCAGAAGAAACTTGATATCATTGAAAAGATTAAGGCTATGGCTACTTCTCCCGAAGAAGCCAACAAATGCTATAATGATTTCAAGGAACTGCAACTGCAGTGGAAAGAAATAAAGGCTGTTCCTGCCGACAAAGCCAATGAACTGTGGCGCAACTACCAGTTGTATGTTGAAGAATTCTATGACTTGCTCAACCTCAACCGTGAAGCCAGAGAATATGACTTCAAGAAAAATCTTGAGATAAAGACTAAATTATGTGAGTCTGCCGAAAAACTCGCTGACGAAAATGATATCATCAGTGCTTTTCATCAACTTCAGGACTTGCATCAGCAATATCGCGAAACCGGCCCTGTGGCAAAAGATATGCGTGAAAGCATCTGGACTCGATTCAAGGATGCCAGCACCGTAATCAACAAGCGTCATCAACAACATTTCGAAGACCTTCGCGCACGTGAAGAGGATAATCTTACAAAAAAGACAACACTTTGCGAGCAGGCAGAGGCCATTGCCAAAGAAGACAACAATGGCTCTTCTGATTGGGAAAAGCATACCAAACTTATAATTGACATTCAGGCTGAATGGAAGAAGATTGGATTTGCTCCACAAAAAATGAATGTTAAGATTTTCGAGCGTTTTCGCGCTGCATGTGATGATTTCTTCGGAAAGAAAGCTGAGTTTTACAAGACCTTAAAAGAACAGTTTGCAAAAAATGCAGAAAAGAAGCAGTCTCTTGTTGAACAAGCTCAGGCTTTGCAGGACAGCACAGACTGGAAGTCTACCACCGACAAGCTCATCGCTCTGCAAAAAGAATGGAAAACAATAGGCACTGTTCCTAAGAAATATGGTGATGAACTTTGGACTAACTTCCTCACAGCATGCAACAAATTCTTTGAAGCCCGCAACACAGCCGGAGCCGGAACCCGTAATCAGGAACATGACAACCTGAAGAAGAAAAAGGATATCTTGGCACAGTTGAAATCTCTTTTTGAAGAAAAATCAGAAGATTTACAGGACAAGGTAATGGCTCTAACAGATGAATATAATAAAATCGGACATGTGCCATTCCGTGACAAAGACAATATCTACAAAGAATATCACGATATTCTAGACAAACTGTATGACGAACTTCATATAGCAGTGGCACGCAAGCGACTTGACAACTTCAAAAACAACTTGAAGAATGTGGCACGCAAGGGTGAAGATGCTATGGATAATGAGCGTAGTAGACTTATGCACCGCTATGAAGGTCTGAAATCAGACATCACCACATACGAAAACAATCTCGGGTTCTTAAATGCCAGCAGCAAAAAAGGCAACAGTTTGATAGACGAGATGAACCGGAAGGTACAGAAGTTGAAAGATGATTTGGAACTGGTGAAACAGAAAATCAAAGCTATAGACGCACAAAACAAATAAAAAAGCAGAGTTTTCAGAAAAAAAAGTTCTGCAAAATTTTGGTAGTTTCAAAAAAGTTACTACCTTTGCATCCGCAATCAAGCAACAAGGGGTTGCGGATGTAATTTTGGGATATGGTGTAATGGTAACACTGCAGATTCTGGTCCTGCCATTCTTGGTTCGAGTCCGAGTATCCCAACAAAAAGCCTACTGAATTTCAGTAGGCTTTTTTTGTTATCTAAATTCTGATTTAAATACATTTTTTCGTTTACCAATTAAGTTAAAATTTTGGGGTAAGTTATGGAAACACTATCAGTGTTTTTTTTCATTTTCATCTGTCATCTGTCATAAATCACCTCGCTTCCCCAGTGTTTATAGGCATTACAGCCTATGACAGATACTATGACAGATGACAGATTAATGCCAAAAAATGACGTTTTTCACTACTTTTATAGTGTTTTTTTACATATTAGGTCCTATTTAAGGTGCATTTTTGCTCCATTTTTTTTGATTTATCAATATAATGGCTTAAAAAGATTACATTTTCTGCTTCAAAAACGAAGATAATCAAAATCTGTTTACAACTTTATTATGGAAAATATGTATATCTGCGCTGATAAATGAAAATTATAATCTATACAGAATTAAGAAAAAACCATGTCACAGAATTTAGGAATTCTTTCCACAATCTGTAAAGAGATTAGGTAACAAGTATTAATTAGTGTATACCAAAATCGGTCCAAGTCAAACATAATCTGTACAAAGGCTGTGTACTCATTGTATTTATGCTGAATACTCACAGTATTTATGCTATATACAGACAGTACAAAGCCTTTAGACTCCTAGTACAAAAATAAGTGATGCTTTTCTGAATTATAAAAAGTGTTTTTTATTTTGATATTTCATAAGTTTACCTTATCTTTGTACCTTAAAATAATAATTGATGAAAGAAACTGAAAATCTGGTAAATACCATAACAAAAGGTATACAGGAAAAAAAGGGTGAAAACATAATAATCGTGAACCTTACAGGCATTGAAGGTGCAATAGCCAAATACTTCGTTATATGTCAGGGCTATTCTCCGGCACAAGTAGAGGCTATAACAGAATCTGTTGGCGACACAGCACGTATAGAAAACAAGGAAAAGCCATTGAATGTTGCCGGACTTGGCACAGATCAATGGGTAGCTATGGACTACGGAGACGTAATGGTACATATATTTCAGCCCGAAGCTAGAGAATATTACAATCTGGAAACACTGTGGGAAGATGCCAGTCTCACAAAGATTCCTAATCTGGATTAATTTATGGCATACCGTTTGCCTTATAACAAGGTAAACATCAATAGTTAACTATGGACAATAACAACAACAGACAAAATCCATTCGGGAAAGGCGGCAACGATCCTAAGATGCCGAAGTTCAATATGAATTGGCTCTATATAATGGTGCTGATATTATTGGGCGTGATATTGTTTTCCGGTGGAGGAGATATGCTTGCCACCGGTGGAGGAGCAAATCAGGAAGCCACTTATACAAAGTTCAAACAATACGTGGAAAAGGGATATGCCAGCAACGTAGAGGTGAACAAGGACAAGAACACCCTGAAAATGTATGTCAAGCCCGAACACGTGCAGGATGTATTCCACATGAACGCTAAGCAAGTGGGTAAAAAACCTTACGTGAGCGTGGAATTTGGAAGCGTGGATGAACTGGAGAAATATCTCACATACGAACAGAAACACGGTAAGGTAGCTGATTTCAGCTATGATAACGGAAAAGGATTCGACTTGTGGAACTTTATGTTCTCATGGGGCTCTCTTATCATTCTGGTAATTTTCTGGATTGTAATAATGCGCCGCATGGGTGGCGGCGGTGGTGGCACCAGCGGCGGTGGAGGTATCTTCAGCGTTGGCAAGAGCAAAGCCAAAATGTATGAAAAAGGCAACGACCTGGGCATCACATTCAAAGATGTAGCCGGACAAGAAGGTGCCAAGCAGGAGGTTGAGGAAATAGTAGAATTTCTGAAGAATCCAAAAAAATATACTGATTTGGGTGGAAAAATTCCTAAGGGCGCACTTTTAGTGGGACCTCCGGGAACAGGAAAGACCCTACTTGCCAAAGCTGTGGCAGGTGAAGCAGGAGTACCATTCTTCTCGATGAGTGGAAGTGACTTTGTGGAAATGTTCGTTGGTGTTGGCGCAAGCCGCGTTCGCGATGTGTTCCGCCAGGCTAAGGAGAAATCTCCATGCATAATTTTCATAGATGAAATTGATGCTGTGGGAAGAGCAAGAAGCAAAAATCCTGCTATGGGCGGAAACGACGAACGAGAAAATACTCTGAACGCATTGCTCACTGAAATGGACGGCTTCGGAACAAACAGCGGTGTAATAGTGTTGGCTGCAACCAACCGTGCCGACATGTTGGACAAAGCCCTGTTACGTGCAGGACGATTTGACAGACAGATTAACGTAGACCTGCCTGACTTGACAGAACGCAAAGCCATATTCAAGGTACATATAAGACCATTGAAGATAGACAAGTCATTGGATATTGACTTCTTGGCAAGACAAACTCCGGGATTCAGCGGCGCTGACATTGCAAACGTTTGCAATGAGGCTGCACTGATTGCTGCCAGACACGACAGCAAGACCGTAGGCAAGCATGACTTTCTGAATGCCGTAGACCGTATAATAGGTGGACTGGAAAAGAAGACCAAGGTTATGACGATTGCCGAAAAGAAGTCTATAGCCCTGCATGAAGCAGGACACGCTACAATAAGTTGGTTCTGCCAATATGCCAATCCTCTGGTTAAGGTAAGCATTGTACCTCGCGGACAGGCTCTTGGAGCAGCATGGTATCTGCCTGAAGAAAGACAGATTACCACAAAAGAGCAGATGCTTGATGAAATGTGTTCTCTGCTGGGCGGAAGAGCTGCAGAAGAACTGTTCACCGGTCATATATCTACCGGAGCAATGAACGATTTGGAAAGAGCTACGAAGAGCGCATACGGTATGATTGCATACGCCGGAATGAGCGACAGACTGCCTAACATCTGTTATTATAACAACAATGAGTATCAGTTCCAGAAACCTTACTCTGAAACCACTGCCAAAGTGATTGACGATGAAGTTCTGAAAATGATAAACGATGAATATGCCCGTGCCAAGAAAATCCTAGACGAACACAAGGAAGGACATAACGAACTGGCACAATTACTGATAGACAAAGAAGTAATTTATGCCGTAGATGTTGAACGCATATTCGGAAAACGTCCATGGGTGAGCCGAGCTCAAGAGATTATTAATGAAAATGAAGCCAATGCGCCGAAACTGGAAGATATGCCGGAAGAGGTGAAAAAGGCTGAAGAAGAACATCAGCGCTCACAGGCAGACACTGAAGAGAATGAAGGTTGAATACTGAAAAGTGAAGACTTGAATATATGAAGAATCTTATAACCAGAACAATAACAAGCGTGATATTCGTAGCCATTATGGTTACAGGAATGATGTCACCACACGGGATGGTACCTCTGTTCGCACTTATCACCGGCATGACGATATGGGAATACGTGGGATTGGCAAACAGTCGCAAAGGCGTTCATGTAAACAGACTTATATCCACTGTTGCCGGCGTATATTTCTTTCTGGCTGTAGCAGCATTCCGCATGGGCATTTCAAGCAACTTCATAATATTTGTTCCATATCTGCTCACAATAGTATATCTGTTTATTAGTGAACTGTATCTGAAACAGGAGGATGCCGTGAACGACTGGGCTTACACCATGCTGGGGCAGATGTATATAGCCCTACCCTTCTCAATGCTCAACGTTCTGGCATTTGAATTGGCTGAAGACGGCACGGGGATTAGATTTGATATGCTGCTACCTCTAAGTGTTTTTGTATTTCTGTGGATTAACGATGCCGGAGCTTACTGCACCGGCTCTCTTTTAGGCAAGCACAAACTATTTCCACGGATAAGTCCGGGGAAAAGTTGGGAAGGTAGCATAGGCGGAGGTTTATTGGTATTGGTAGTTGCAGCACTTATAGGATATTATACCAACGGAAATGAAGTATTGCCGTCAAGTCTTAACATTGTTGAATGGATGGGACTTGGGCTGACAGTAGTATTTTTCGGTACATGGGGAGACTTGGTGGAAAGCCTGTTCAAGCGCACATTGGGAATAAAAGACAGTGGAAAGATATTACCCGGACACGGCGGTATGCTCGACAGATTTGACTCTTCGCTGATGGCAATTCCTGCTGCTGTGATATACCTGTACACTCTGCAGATGATTAAGCTATAACCTAAAATTACATACAATGAAAAAGACAGTTCTTACATTAATGTTCATCTGCTGTGCCATTTTGGCAAACGCAGCGGGTCCTGTTAAACAATGGGGACAACTACAAGTAAAAGGCGCACAATTGTGTGACCAAAACGGCGACCCAGTAACTTTGCGCGGAGCAAGTTTGGGATGGCACAACTTATGGCCCAGATTTTATAACAAGAATGCCGTAAAGTGGCTTATTGATGACTGGCATGCTAACGTGATAAGAGCAGCAATGGGCATACAGATAGAAGACAACTATCTGGAGAATCCCGAATTTGCAATGAAATGCATGACTCCTGTAATAGAAGCCGCTATAAAGAACGGCGCTTACGTGATTATAGACTGGCATGCGCACACCATGCACACCATGGAAGCAAAGGCTTTTTTCACCGCCATGGCAAAGAAATACGGCAAATATCCCAACGTGATATATGAACTTTACAATGAACCGATAAATGATTCTTGGGAAGATTTGAAAGTATATGGCAAGACCATAACAGATGCCATACGAACATACGACAAGAAAAATATTATTCTAATGGGATGCCCCCATTGGGACCAAGACATAGACTTGGTGCAGAAAAGCCCGATAGAAGGCGTAAGCAATATGATGTACACCGTTCACTTCTATGCTGCAACACACAAAGATTATCTGCGCGACAAACTAAAAACTGCTGTTGAAAGCGGTCTGCCTGTATTTGTAAGTGAAAGTGCAGGAATGGAAGCTTCCGGTGATGGTCCATTGAACAAAGAGGAATGGCAGAAATGGATAAATCTTATGGAAGAACTGAAAGTGAGTTGGGTAAACTGGTCTGTTTCTGATAAGAACGAAACATGCTCTATGCTGTTACCAAGAGCCAAGACTGAAGGCAACTGGACTGATGACGTAATAAAACCATACGGAAAAATGGTAAGAAATTATCTTAGAACACTCAACACCAGACATTAACTTGTCTGGTATTAGGCGTGGCATTAAGAATATTTCACACAACGAAGAACATCATCTACACCAATTTTGCAAATTGAGCCTTTAGTTCCTGCAATTGTTCACGCACAGATATAAGCGTGGTAAGAACCTCTGCACTCTTATCCACCCCCTCACGGTTCTGCGACAACATCTTACGTGCAGCAGCCAACTTGAAACCACGTTCCTTTACAAGATTATAAATCACTTTTATCTCATCAATATCCTTCTGAGTATACTGACGTACTTTCGTACCCAACTGAGTTTTGGGACGAAGATTGGGAAATTCCGTTTCCCAATATCTCAGTGTACTCTCCTGAAGACTAAACATTTTAGCTACTTCCTTGATAGAGTAGTACAACTTTAAGTTCTTATTTGGATTCAATGCCATATTTTCAATGCTTTTTTATTAAACAATGATTAATTTAATTGCAAAATTAAACAAAACTTGGTATCTTTGCAAATGTTTTTGGAAGAAATAAAAAATTAAAGCAAAAATAAACATGATGACAGCTAACGAAGTGCGTGAGTCATACAAGAAATTCTTTGAAGCTCACGGACATAAAATCGTACCTTCAGCTCCTATGGTCATAAAAGATGACCCTACGCTGATGTTTACCAATGCAGGAATGAACCAGTGGAAAGATATCATTCTGGGCACCAAGGATCCGGGAAACGATGTACGTCGGGTGGACACACAGAAATGTCTGCGTGTAAGCGGCAAGCACAACGACCTTGAAGAAGTGGGACATGACACTTATCACCACACGATGTTTGAAATGCTTGGGAACTGGAGTTTCGGAGATTACTTCAAAGAAGGTGCTATTGATATGGCATGGGAATATTTGGTAGACGTGCTGAAACTAAACCCTGACGATTTGTATGTTACCGTGTTTGAAGGCTGCAAAGAAGAAGGACTTAGCAGAGACGATGAAGCTGCCTCATACTGGGCTAAGCATGTACCTGCCGACCACATCATAAATGGAAACAAGCATGACAACTTCTGGGAAATGGGTGACACCGGTCCTTGCGGTCCTTGCTCTGAAATACACGTAGACAGCCGTACTCCGGAAGAAAAGGCAAAAGTTGCAGGACGAGAATTGGTGAACCAAGATGACCCACAGGTTATTGAAATATGGAACATCGTATTCATGCAATATAACAGAAAAGCCGACGGAAGTCTTGCATCTCTGCCTATGCACGTCATAGACACCGGTATGGGATTTGAGCGTCTGGTACGTATGCTTCAGGGTAAGCACTCAAATTATGATACAGACATTTTCCAGCCGATTATAAAAGAAATAGAACGCCTGAGCGGTAAGAAATACGGCTTCACATCACCTACCGGAAATAACGGTGAGGGTGCCAACGGACAGGAAAAAACTGATATTGCAATGCGTGTAGTTGCAGACCATCTGAGAGCTGTAAGTTTCTCTATTGCTGACGGTCAGCTGCCAAGCAATGCCAAAGCCGGATACGTGATTCGCCGCATACTGCGCCGTGCCGTACGCTATGCATACACTTTCCTTGACCAGAAAGCTGCATTCCTATATAAACTAGTTTCTGTGTTGATACAGGAAATGGGCGGTGCTTTCCCAGAACTGCCTGCACAACAGGAATTGATAACACGAGTGATAAAGGAAGAGGAAGACTCTTTCCTTCGCACTTTGGAGAAAGGCATCAATTTGCTGAATGGTGACATGGATGAGCTGAAGGCTCACGGACAAAAAGAACTTGACGGTGAAAGTGCTTTCCGACTATTCGATACTTACGGTTTCCCTCTTGACCTGACGGAACTTATATGCCGCGAAAACGGATATACTGTTGACGAGGAAAAATTCAATGAGGAAATGGCAAAGCAGAAAGCACGTGCACGCAATGCTGCTGCCGTAGAAAACGGAGACTGGCAGATTATTAAGGATGGTGAACAGGAATTCGTAGGCTATGACTATACGGAATACGAATGTCACATTCTGCGCTACCGCCAGGTAACCCAAAAGAAGAATACATTTTATGAGGTTGTTCTTGACTGTACTCCTTTCTATGGAGAAATGGGCGGTCAGGTAGGTGATCAGGGCTCTTTGGTTTCTGAAAATGAAACAATAGAGATTATCGACACCAAGAGAGAAAACAACCAAAGCATACATATTGTCAAGAAACTGCCAGAAGATATCAATGCAGACTTTATGGCATGCGTTGATATTGACAAGAGAAACGGCAGTGCTGCCAATCATACAGCAACCCACTTGCTGGACTACGCACTAAAACAAGTTCTCGGTGACCATGTGGAACAAAAGGGCTCTTTTGTCAATGCAGACACTCTACGTTTTGACTTCTCTCACTTCCAGAAAGTGACTGATGAAGAGTTGCGCAAGGTGGAACATATCGTAAACGAGATGATTCGACAGGACTATGCATTGGATGAACACAGAAACACTCCTATAGAAGAGGCAAAGGAATTGGGAGCAATAGCTCTATTCGGTGAGAAATATGGTGACAAGGTGCGCGTGGTTCGCTTCGGTCCATCATGTGAATTCTGTGGTGGTATCCACGCCAAGAGCACCGGCAGCATAGGTTTCTTCAAGATAATATCAGAAAGCAGTGTTGCCGCAGGTGTACGCCGTATAGAGGCTCTAACAGGCAAAGCTTGTGAAGAAGCCATCTATGGACTTCAGGACACTCTGTCAAATGTAAAGGCACTATTCAACAATGCCAAAGACTTGCAGGGAGTAATAAAGAAATATATTGACGAGCACGATGAACTGAAGAAAGAAGTTGAGAAGTTCCAGGCACAAACTGTGGAACGCACCAAGGACGAACTTCTGAAGCGTGCAGAAACAGTAAATGGAGTAACCGTTATAAAAGCTGTATTGCCAATGGAACCTGCTGCAGCAAAAGATCTTGTATTCAAGTTGCGTGAAGCTCAACCTGAAAATCTCGTTGCAGTGATAGGAAGTAAGAGCAACGACAAACCAATGTTGAGTGTGATGTTCAGTGATGACATTGTGAAAGACCACGGACTGAACGCAGGCAAGATGATTAGCGAAGCCGCAAAACTCATTCAGGGTGGCGGTGGCGGTCAGCCTCACTATGCACAGGCAGGCGGCAAAAATGTCGATGGTCTGAGTGCAGCAGTGGACAAGATCATAGAATTGGCTAATCTGTAATCAGATTAATATAAATCTCACTAAATCAACAAGTCTCCGGTTCGTGCGAATCGGAGACTTTTATTTTTTACGCCTCTGTCTGTGTTTTAGGCCAGTTTATAAGATACAGTTTATTGGTAGCACGGGTAAAAGCCGTGTATAGCCAATGGATATAGTCAGGAGTAAGCATGTCATCTGTCATATACCCCTGGTCAATATACACATCAGCCCATTGCCCACCCTGCGCCTTATGGCAAGTTATGGCGTATGCATACTTTACCTGAAGAGCATTGAAATAATCATCCTGTTTAAGGCTGGCTATACGGTCGTGCTTTAGCGGAACATCTTCATAATCTTCCATCACCTTATTATAAAGTCGTTCATTCTCTTCATGCGTAAGTGCCGGAGCCTCTGATGTGAGAGTATCCAAAATCACGGTCTGTGTCATCTCTAGTCCGTCATAATCAGGAAAAGAAAGTTCTACATCGGCAAACTTGAATCCATACATTTCTCGTATATTACGCACACGCTCCACTCTCACTCTGTCGCCATTGGCAATGAATGAAGGCTTTTCCTCTCTTGAAGAAGAATCGGAAGAAAAATACTTATTTTTTACCACCATGAGCATATCCCCGGAAGAAAGTAATTCCTCTCTGTCAAGAATCGTATTACGTATGCCCCGATTATATATTATAGCCGTTTTATTGCTACGTGTTATCACCATTGTCTCGTCAAGTCCCACGGTTGAATAACTGTCTGCAATGCTCTCTACTATTTCATTTCCAGGCATCATCACAATATCTGCAAAACCTGAAAAGCGAATTTTAGGTAACTTTGTGAGTTCATCATGTGTTATCATACCACGGATAACAGTAGCATTATAAAGTATTCCCGACTCCTCACTCTGCCGAAGCACCTCATTAAGATCACACTGATAGACATGCAGACCATATCCACTAAGCATATCACCATTTAAAGCCGGAGCCTCTTCTTCACCCACAGGAGGCAACTGTGCCTTATCTCCAACAAGCAGCATACGACAATTATCTCCCTGATAAACATATTGGATAAGGTCATCCAGCAGACTGCCGCTGCCAAATATTCCATTATCGACATTGCCGGTCCCTCCCGATATCATGGAAGCCTCATCAATCATGAACAACGTATTTTTGTGTATATTGCTATTCAGGTTGAATTGTCCGCCAATACCCTGATAGCTTTTTTCACGGTATATCTTACGATGAATGGTAAAAGCCGGATGTCTGCTGTTAAGAGAAAACACCTTTGCAGCCCTGCCGGTAGGAGCCATTAGAATGAGTTTCTGTCCCACTTTGGTAAAAGCCCTTACCATAGCCCCAGCTATAGATGTCTTTCCCGTACCGGCACTACCACGGAGGACCATAACAGAATGAGTATCACGGTCGGCAAGGAAACGGGCAAAAGTATCCAAAGCATGAAGTTGGTCTGCCGTAGGAGCAAAACCAAATTCATCCAATATACGTTCTATGAATTCCTGTATTTTCAATTTTAACTACCTTTTTATTTTGTTCTTCTCTCATTTTGCACTATCTTTGCAAGCACAAAGATAATAAGAAATAACGAGATGAAGCTGAAATTTACAAATAATTTGATTCTCAGCCTTTGTGTACTGGCACTTGTGATAATATGCTTTCTAAGCATATATAGTCCGATGCACTTTAACGAGGAAAGAGCCAAACGTGAAAAAGCCGTAATAGAACAACTTGTAAAAATTCGCAATGCCGAAAATAGATACAGAGCGAAAAACGGCATTTTTACATCTGATTTCAATGAACTGAAAAAATACGGACTTGCGGACAGCATAGAATACATACCATTCGGAGACGGCAAAAAATTCAGCATTGACATAACTATGGGTGTAGGCAAAAGCGGAAGAGAAATACCCCTCATGGACTGCTTTGCCGGATATGAAGAATATCTGAAAGGACTGGATAGAAACAGCATAAATGAACTTATGGAAAAAGCTTCTGCCAACGGAACTTTTCCCGGACTGATTTTCGGAGACATACAAACAGACAACAACAATGCAGGAAACTGGGAATAATATAAGACTGCAGCGTATAACAATGCGCATTGCAGACAACACACTTGCATTTGCCGTTGCCAACAGCACTGCTATCAACGGACTTGCATGGGAATCATATATCGTCAAAAGCGGAATGTCAATGGCTGCCAACTTGCGTGAGGCATTCAGTGACAGTAATCTATTGAGTCAAGGATTCCAAAGAGCACAAGTGATAATAGACTCTCCCGTGATGATTGTACCTATAGATGAATTTAAAACAGAAGACGCAGAAAGCCTATACAACTATACATTCACCGAGCGCAACAACGAAGAAATACTCAACACGATATTGCCGGGCGAGAATGCTGTGGCTGTATATCCCATAAACAAAGACTTGAAACTGGTACTTACAGACCATTTTCAGGATATTAGGATATTGCCGCTGATGCAGCCTGTATGGAATTATCTTCATAGACGTTCTTTTACGGGCAAATACAAAAAACTACTTACGTATTTCCATGAAAAGAAATTGGAAGTGTTCTCTTTTTCGGGAAATCACTTTAAGTTCTACAATAAATATAATATAATCGGCAACAATGACGCATCTTACTTCATACTATGCGTGTACCAGCAATTGGGACTAAATGCCACTGAAGATGAAATCTACATATCGGGAAAAATAGAAGAACGTGAAGCACTCACCGAACAACTGAAGAAATATGTGAAGAATGTATATTACGTAAATGCTTCAGCAGAGTTCAACAGAGCCCCTATAACACAAATAAAAGATATTCCGTTTGATATTATAACTTTATTTTTAAAAGGAAGATGAGAATAATTACAGGTAAATACAAAGGCAGACATTTTGATATTCCACGCTCTTTCAAAGCACGTCCAACAACAGACTTTGCCAAAGAGAATATATTTAATGTACTGATGGGATATATAGACTTTGAAGACACATTGGCTTTGGATCTTTTTGCGGGAACAGGCAGCATCAGTCTGGAACTTGCCAGCCGCGGATGCAAGGAAGTGGTGAGCGTGGAAGCCGACCGCAACCATGCCAACTTCATACGCCAAAACTTCAATAAGATTAATGACGACAGTGATTTACTGATTCGCGGAGACGTATTCAGATTCATAAAGAGTTGCCATCAGCAATTCGACTTTATCTTTGCTGATCCTCCTTACGCACTAAAAGAACTTCCGGAAATTCCCAATTTGATATTAAGCAGTGGAATTCTTAAGGACAATGGTATTTTCGTGTTTGAACACGGCAAGGAATATGATTTCAGCGACCATAAGAATTTCATAGAACACAGAAGTTACGGAAGTGTAAACTTCAGCCTATTCAGAGCAACGGAGCCATAATTCTCACTATGCTTTCAAAAAGACGCTGAAGCCAAGCACGGTGATTAAACTGCTTCACGTCTTCTATGCTAACACACTGAGCGGCATCATCATTCCAAACCTCTTTAAGCCGCATTGCCATATCATGGTCATAAAAGATAATGTTAGATTCAAAGTTATTCTCAAAACTGCGAAAGTCAACATTGGCACTTCCACATGAACAGACATAATCATCAGCAATAAGTATCTTGGAATGATTGAAACCTGGCTTATAAAGATAAATCTTTATACCTGCTTCTGTTACTGCACTTACGTATGTTCTACTTGCCCACTCCACAAGTTTGGCATCTCCTTTTACCGGTACCATCAACCGCACATCTGTACCAGAAAGCGCTGCTGTGCGCATTGCAAAGAGTATCTCCTCTGTTGGTAGGAAATAAGGCGTTTCCATATAAACATATTTCTTTGCTTCAAGCAGTATCTTAACATATCCCTGCATAATATTAGGCCAAGGCTGTGCAGGACTACTTGTCACTATCTGCGCAATACAATCATTTTCATCAGCCATATTACTGTCAGGATAATAACTGTGATCGGTAATCAGTATGCGCGATGTGAAATACCAGTCAATGAGAAAAGCTCTCTGCATAGCATACATTATTCCGCCCGTGACTTTAAGATGAGTATCACGCCATGGCTGACAAGGATTACCTTTTACATATCTCAAAGCAATATTCATACCGCCTATGAATCCCACCTCACCATCTATCACAATAAGTTTGCGGTGATTACGGTAATTCACCCTACCGGTAAGCAAAGGAAACTTCACCGGCAGAAACGGACGTACTTCCACACCGGCATTTATCATACGCTGGAAGAATTTGTTTTTCACGTTCCAACATCCAACATCATCATATATCAGCCTTACTTCAACTCCCTGTTTCGCCTTATCTATCAAGGCATCAGCAACAAGCATTCCCAGAGGGTCATCTTCAATGATATAAGTGTCTATATGCACATGATTCTCAGCCCGCCCAATTTCTCTAAGTAACGACAGAATCCAATCATATCCACTTGTATATATATCCGCATGATTATCCTTGAAAGGAAGTGCCATGCTCTGATTGGCAAACAGCCGGACAAGCGAGCGACACTCTTCAGGAACTGAAAGATTTTTCTGTTCGGCAAACTCTAGCATATTGCGCTTGGTGAGTTTATCAAGACTACGCTGACTGATGAGATGTTGCTTGCGGATATTCTGTCCAAAACATATATATAAGATAAAACCGATTATTGGCAAAAACAGAAGCACCATAATCCAAGCCACAGTCTTTGCCGGTTGCCGATTATCCATCAGAACCGTTATCACCGTGACAAATATCGTAGCAAAATAGATTGTCAACAATATGTTATCTACATATATCATATATAATAGAGTGTATAATATTTCTGCTTACATTATAATGTTGTTGCCCAATTGTATGGCAAGCGCATTTCTTATTTCTGTCATATCCTTATACTCAGCCATCAATTCCATCATTTTATCAGGCTGAGTATGCATCTGCTTTTTAAGTTCATCCCTACGTTTCTCCACATATTCCATACGGAAATCAAGCATAAGATGAATAATTTTATTCTGCAGAGTCTCATCTGTTTCCACTACTTGCTGACTCTCAGAAAGTTTAAACTTTTCTTCTGTCATAGAAACAGCCAACTGACTTATTCTTATATCGTGATGATGCATCAAGTAAGGTTCAGCCTTAAACCCTTCTTCATTCTGATGCTGCACTGTTTCCTGCATAATCTGATTATACAGAGGATTATGAAATTCAAGTCCGTCAGCCTCAAAACTGGAATACACATATTCTGCCAATCCAAGGTCTATCACATTACCATCAGCATCCTCAACATTATGTATAACTTTGCGCTCACCATATTTTATTATAAGTTGAATCATCATCTGCTCCACTTTACTATCCTTATGCGGTGAAGTTGTCGGACTTATATTCTGAGCATTAGTCACAGTATTATCACTTACTGCATTCACAGCTTCCTGCTGTTGACGCTGAGCACCTCCACTCTCCTTGCGGTCTCTTATAAGACGGTTCATCTGCGCGATAAGAGTAGACTCGGCTATACCGATACGCAACGAACAATCGTGCAAGTAAGTATCTCTCAATATAGGATTTATAACCATGGATATAGATGCTACAATAGAATTTATGGCTTCAGAACGCTTAAGTGGATCCGTTTCATTCTTCAAAAGCAAATCTGTCTTAAACTGCATAAAGTCAGTTTCATTTTCGTCTATGAAAGTCTGCAGTTCCTCCGGTGTATGCTTACGTGCAAAACTATCCGGGTCTTCACCGTCAGGCAAAAGCAACACCTTTAAGTTCATCCCTTCAGACAGCAGCATATCCATACCCCTCATTGCAGCATGAATACCTGCGGCATCATCATCATATATCATTGTTATATTGGAAGTGAACCTGTGCAAAATATGAATTTGCTGAAAAGTAAGAGCTGTACCAGAACCTGCCACCACATTTTCTATACCACTCTGATACATTGATATCACGTCAGCCTGTCCCTCTACCAGATAAACACGGTCTTTGGCTGCCATTGCTTTTTTTGCCTGATATATTCCATACAAAGACTTAGACTTGTCATACAGTTCTGAAGCAGGAGAATTGACATACTTTTGATTCACGCCTTTGGTACGTGCATCCAACACACGGGCGGTAAAGCCAATCACTTTGCCATTGAGTCCTATCCACGGGAATATCACCCTACCGGCATAGCGATCAATAAGTTCACCACGGTCACTCTTATAGCATATACCCGTTTTCAAGAGATACTCTTCTTTATATCCCCTGGCAAGAGCTGTCTTGGCAAGAGCATAACGGTCTTGCAAGTCATACCCCAACTGAAACTGTTTTATTATGTCATCACGAAATCCACGACTACGAAAATACTGCATTCCTATAGCCAGTCCGTCTACATCATTATGGAGCAAATTCTGAAAATATTCATTGGTCCATTCATTAACAATGAACATACTCTCCCTTTCACTCTGTTCCTGCCTTTCTTGATCAGTCAGCTCCCGTTCTTTTATCTCAATATGATATTTACTGGCAAGCCATCTCAGGGCTTCAGGATAAGTCATCTGTTCATGTTCCATGATGAATCCTATAGAATTACCGCCCTTACCACAGCCGAAGCAATGGCATGTACCACGCGATGGCGAAACATAGAACGAAGGAGTTTTCTCATTATGAAACGGACACAATCCCTTATAGTTACTGCCACTTTTACGAAGAGTAACAAATTCTGAAACCACGTCTACAATGTTAGCCGCATCCTTTATTTTTTCTATTGTTAAATGATCTATCATAACCGGTTACAAAGATACAAAAAATATTTCCATCATTCAACAATTTAAACTTACAAAAACAAGTCGCATAATAAATTTAATCAAAAAAGACTTGCTATTACTGATAATTTATATTAATTTTGCACACAATTAATTCACGAAATTTATAAAAACAACAAAACGATAAAATTATGAAAAAGTTCATATCTATAATGACGATGCTACTTACAGCACTCACATCACTATCGCTTTCATCTTGTGATGACGGTAACATTGCAGACACTTTGGAGGGAACTTGGAAAGGAAACATGTACGTTTCTTCAAGTTACAACAATCAGGTTTATGATGCCACTTATTCCGAAATTTGCTTCTCAGAAGATCCTTATGCCTATGCCAACGGCACAGGATACTGGGTTGACTACTATGATAATTCAAGTTGGGGTACCGACTATGTGGCAAATCACATTACATGGGAAGTAAAAAATAAAATCATCTATATTCATTTTGTAGAAGAAAATACAAACATATCAATAGGTGACTACAGCATTAACGATAATTATTTCAAGGGAAGAATCTATTACGGAAGCGAAAAAGTGGACTTCACCCTTCAACATACATCCTCACCAAACTGGAATAATTATACTTATAATCAAAGTTGGAGATCAACAGGTTCACCTCAGAGACCAAAGAGATTCTTCCGCACAAAATAAGCAGATTTAACAATATTCATAAAAGCTCAAGGGCATCATGCAAATTCATTTTTGCATGGTGCTTTTGTTTTGTAAGAAGTGCATTCTTATACCAAATAGAATAGTAGCATACATAACGCACAACATAAAAGCATCGTGCCAACTGAAAGCATATTAAGCTCCACAATAGATAATTAGAAGCATCCTATATAATAATGTATTAGGCAGCATTAGATAATAGTTTGGCAATCGAAAAATACACCATATCAATTATTGCACAAAAAGGCAATAATGTGCACGTAAAATTCGTTTTTGTGCAATTTATTTGGTTTAGAAGTAAAAATTTGGTAATTTTGCGACCGATTTCGAAACAAACAACACAATTATATATTATAATTTATGAAACTGAAAATCGTAGTACTTGCCAAACAAGTACCTGACACACGAAATGTGGGAAAGGATGCGATGACCGCAGAAGGCACAGTAAACCGTGCCGCACTTCCTGCAATTTTCAATCCTGAAGATTTGAATGCTCTGGAGCAGGCTCTTCGCCTGAAGGAGCAGAATCCGGGTTCTACAGTTGGAGTATTGACCATGGGTCCTCCACGCGCAGGTGAAATCATCCGCCAGGGACTATATCGCGGTGCTGATACCGGTTGGTTACTTACCGACCGTCTCTTTGCCGGTGCTGATACACTTGCTACATCTTATGCTCTTGCCACTGGTATCAAAAAGATTGGCAAGGTAGACATCGTTATTGGTGGCCGCCAGGCTATTGATGGTGATACAGCCCAGGTTGGTCCTCAGGTAGCTCAAAAGCTAGGATTGAACCAGGTTACATACGCTGAAGAAATACTTAAAGTTGAAGACAGCAAGGCTACTATTCGCAGACATATCGATGGTGGTGTTGAGACTGTAGTGGCTCCTCTGCCAGTTGTAATAACTGTAAACGGAAGTGCGGCTCCATGTCGTCCATGTAACGCAAAACTCGTGATGAAGTATAAATATGCAACTTGTCCGATGGAGCGAAAAGGCGATGAACCTTGGACTGAGCTTTATAATGAGCGCCCATACCTAACATTGAATCAATGGAGCGTAGCCGATGTAGACGGTGATGCACAGCAGTGCGGTCTGTCTGGTTCTCCTACCAAGGTCAAGGCTGTAAAGAGTATCGTGTTCCAAGCTAAGGAAAGCAAGACCCTCACAGGCTCAGATGCCGACATTGATGGTCTGGTGAAAGAGTTGTTGGACGAAAGTATCATCGGTTAATTTAAAATAGTAGTAGTTTTATGAACAACGTATTTGTTTATTGCGAGGTTGAAGGCACTACTGTTGCCGAGGTATCTCAGGAATTGCTCACCAAAGGACGCAAACTTGCCAACGAGCAGGGCGTAGAGCTGAATGCCATTGTTGCTGGTACAGGCATAAAAGGAAATATAGAAGCTCAGATTCTTCCTTATGGTGTAGATAAACTTTTTGTATTTGACGCTGAGGGTTTGTTCCCTTACACTTCAGCTCCTCATACAGACATTCTTGTTAATCTTTTCAAAGAGGAAAAGCCACAGATAGCACTTATGGGCGCCACTGTTATAGGTCGCGACCTTGGTCCTAGGGTTTCTTCTTCACTTACAAGTGGTCTTACGGCTGACTGTACAGAACTGGAGATTGGCGATTACGACGACAAGAAGAGCGGCAACCATTATGACGGTCTGCTCTACCAGATTCGTCCGGCATTCGGTGGCAACATCGTTGCAACTATCGTAAACCCGGAACATCGCCCACAGATGGCAACAGTGCGTTCAGGCGTTATGCAGAAGGCACTCTACGAAGGCAAAGCCAAAAGCGAAGTTGTTTACATGGATGTAAACAAGTATGTACCTACAGAAGACTTTGCGGTTAAGGTTCTTGACCATCACGTAGAGGCAGCCAAGCACAATCTTAAAGGTAGTCCTATCGTTGTAGCCGGTGGTTACGGTGTAGGAAGTAAAGAAGGTTTCAAACAGCTCTTCGAACTAGCCAAATTACTTCATGGTGAAGTTGGTGCCAGCCGTGCCGCTGTAGATGCAGGTTGGGTAGACCATGACCGTCAGATTGGTCAGACCGGAGTAACCGTTCATCCTAAAGTTTACATTGCATGCGGTATCTCAGGTCAGATACAGCACATTGCAGGTATGCAGGATTCCGGTATTATCATTTCTATAAACAATGATCCAGAGGCACCAATCAACAAGATTGCAGACTATGTTATCAATGGCACAGTAGAGGAAGTAGTTCCTAAGCTGATTAAGTATTACAAACAGAATAGCAAATAAAATCATGGCAAACTATTATACAGATCATCCTGAGATTGCGTTCTATCTGAACCATCCTGAGATGAAGCGTGTTGTTGACTTGAAAGAGCGCAACTACGTTGAGAAAGATAAATTTGAAGATGCTCCTGTAAACTATGAGGATGCCATCGAGAACTACAAACGCCTGTTAGACATTACAGGTGATGTGGCTGCAAACATCATAGAGCCAAACTCTGAAAGCGTAGACCAGGAAGGTCCTCATTTGGAGAACGGACGCATGATTTATGCCAGCAAGACATTCGAAAATCTTGATGCCACACGCAAAGCCGGACTTCACGGTATATCAATGCCTCGCCAATATGGCGGTCTCAACTTGCCTAATGCCATATTCTCTATGGCCAGTGAGATTATCTCTGCCGCAGACGCAGGTTTCCAGAATGTATGGTCTCTGCAAAGCTGTATAGATACACTGTATGAATTCGGTTCCAAAGAACAGTGCCAGAAATATATTCCACGTGTATGTGCAGGTGAGACTATGTCTATGGACTTGACAGAACCTGACGCAGGTTCTGACTTACAGCGCGTTATGCTGAAGGCCACACAAGATGCAGACGGCACATGGAGACTTAACGGCGTGAAGCGTTTCATCACCAATGGTGACTCTGACATTCACTTGGTTCTGGCACGTTCAGAAGAAGGTACACACGACGGTCGCGGTTTGTCTATGTTCATATATGACAAGCGTGACGGTGGTGTTACAGTACGCCACATTGAGAACAAGCTCGGTATTCACGGTTCTCCTACTTGCGAACTTGTTTACAAGAATGCCAAGGCTGAACTTTGCGGAAGCACCCGTTTGGGTCTTATCAAATATGTAATGGCTCTTATGAACGGTGCCCGTCTGGGCATTGCAGCACAAAGTGTTGGCGTTGAGCAGGAAGCATACAATGAAGGTTTGGCGTACGCCAAAGAACGCGCACAGTTCGGACAGAAGATTATCAACTTCCCTGCTGTTTACGATATGCTTTCACGTATGAAAGCAAAGTTGGATGCCGGTCGTTCTCTGCTTTATCAGACAGCCCGTTACGTAGATATCTACAAGTCACTTGAAGACATTGCACGCGACACAAAGCTCACACCAGAGGAGCGTCAGGAAATGAAGAAATACACTCGTCTTGCTGATGCATTTACTCCTATGGCAAAAGGTATGAACTCTGAATATGCCAACCAGAATGCTTACGATGCAATCAGCATTCACGGAGGTTCTGGTTTTATCATGGAATACAAGTCTCAGCGCCTGTTCCGTGACGCACGCATATTCTCAATCTATGAGGGTACTACACAGTTGCAGGTTGTAGCCGCTATTCGCTACATCACCAATGGCACTTACATGAACATCATCAAGGAAATGCTGAGTAAGGAAGTTTCTGCAGATATGCAGCCACTGAAGACTCGTGTTGCCAAACTTGTTGACATGCTTGAAACCGCAATTAATAAGGTGAAAGAAAGCGGAAATCAGAGCGTACATGACTTCATGGGACGTCGTCTCTATGATATGACTGCAGAAATCGTAATGAGTCTGCTCATCATTGATGATGCTACACGTGCTCCTGAACTTTTTGCCAAGAGTGCAAACGTATATGTACGTATGACAGAAGAAGACGTTATAGGAAAGAGTGCTTACATTCAGAACTTCAACGTAGAAGATCTCAACGCATTTGCAGCAGCAGATGCCAACGAATAAATAGATTCAAGGGGCGTGATTTATCACGCCCCTACTATATAAAGACATGAATTATAAAGTAATAGCCATTGATGCTGATGATACTCTTTGGGACTGCCAATCTCATTTTGACCGTGTAGAAGAAAAATACTGTGCACTTCTGAAAGATTTTGCAGAAGCAAAAACAGTATCAGCAGAACTATTTAAGACAGAAACCAAGAATATGCCTAGTCTTGGTTTTGGAAGTAAGGCTTTTACTCTTTCACTGATAGAAAATGCCGTGAAAATAAGTAGCGGAAAAGTAAAAGGCAACACCATAGGCTCTATAATGAAATTAGGCAATAGCCTGCTTTCATTCCCAACGACTCCATTACCAGAAGTAGAAGACACACTGAAACTATTGAACAAAATTAAAGAAAAGAAGTATTTTCAACTCGTTGTGTTCACAAAAGGAGAACTGCAAGATCAGGAAAACAAACTGAAAAGGAGCGGTCTTCGTGGTTACTTTGATGATGTTGTAATAGTATCAGACAAGACTGAAGATGAATTTATGCGTATGTGCCACAACTACGGCATACGCCCCGAAGAACTTCTTATGATAGGCAATTCTTTCAAATCAGATTGTGCACCGGCACTGAATATAGGTGCTACGGCTATACACATACCTTTCAGTATAGTATGGAAGATGGAGAAAAGCGAAGAATTGGAACACGACAATCTTATAAAAATAGAGCACTTCAAAGAAGTGCTCCAATACGTTTAAATTAATAATTTTCTGCGCTGATTTCGAAATAGCTTTTGGGATGCTTGCAAGTAGGACAAACATCAGGAGCTTCCGGACCTATAACAATATGTCCACAATTACGACACTTCCAAATGCGATCACCGTCACGTGAGAACACAACACCTTCTTCTATATTCTTCAACAACTTAAGATAACGCTCCTCGTGATGCTTTTCTATTGCACCAACAAGTTCAAACTCCTTGGCTATATCTTCAAAACCTTCTTCATGAGCCTCTTTAGCCATACGGGCATACATATCAGTCCATTCAAAGTTTTCACCATTTGCAGCATCCTTAAGATTTGACACAGTATCTTTTATGCAACCACCATTAAGATGTTTGAACCACATTTTTGCATGTTCTTTCTCATTGCCGGCAGTTTCCTCAAACAAGGCAGCAATTTGCTCATATCCGTCTTTTTTTGCTTTAGATGCATAATAAGTGTACTTGTTACGAGCCTGTGACTCACCTGCAAAAGCATCCTGCAGGTTTTTCTCTGTCTTTGTTCCTTTCAGTTCTTTCATAATGTTAATTGTTTAAAATGTTTTTCTAATGACAAAGATAGGAATAAAAAAGAAACATAACAAGTTTTTTAGTGTTTTTTTTTGTTCTTATCTTATTTTAAAGTACCTTTGCCCCCATAATCATACACGAGTGTTGATGAATAAAAAGAAATTTGGACTTTTAAGTAATATTAAATACCCAGCCGACCTTAGAAAGCTGAACGTTGAGCAACTGCCGGAAATATGCAAAGAACTACGCGAAGACATCATTGACGAAGTGAGCGTGAACCCCGGTCATTTTGCGTCATCCCTAGGTGTTGTTGAAATCACAGTTGCTTTGCATTACGTTTTTAACACTCCAGAAGACCGTATTGTATGGGACGTTGGGCATCAGGCTTACGGGCACAAGATTCTTACAGGCCGTAGAGATAAGTTTTGCACTAACCGCAAGTTGAAAGGTATTCGCCCATTTCCTACTCCATTGGAAAGTGAATATGATACATTTACCTGTGGACATGCAAGCAATTCAATATCTGCGGCTTTGGGTATGGCAGTAGCTGCCAGATTTGACCAGACAGGACCATCACGTCATGTCGTTGCAGTAATTGGTGACGGAGCCATGAGTGGCGGACTTGCCTTTGAAGGACTTAATAATGTGTCTAGCACTCCTAATGACCTTCTGATAATACTCAATGATAATGATATGTCTATCGACCATGCCGTAGGAGGTATGGAAAAATATCTGCTTAATCTTGACACAAACGAAACCTACAACAAGTTGCGGTTCAAGGCTTCTACATGGCTTCATCAAAAAGGTTATCTAAATGAAAACCGACGCAAAGGCATAATAAGATTAAACAATGCCCTGAAGAGTGCCTTAAGCCATCAGCAGAATATATTTGAAGGCATGAACATCCGTTACTTTGGACCTTTTGACGGACACGATGTTAAAGAAGTGGTTCGTGTACTGAGACAACTCAAAAACATGAAAGGTCCCAAACTTCTACATCTGCATACTACAAAAGGCAAAGGGTACGAACCTGCAGAAAGAAGCGCAACCGTGTGGCATGCTCCCGGCAAGTTTGATGCAGAAACTGGAGAACGCGAAATTCAAGACTGTACGAATATGCCTCCTAAATTTCAGGAAGTATTCGGAAAGACTCTTTTGGAACTGGCAAGACAGAATACAGAAATAGTAGGCGTAACACCAGCTATGCCCACAGGTTGCTCTATGAATATAATGCAAAAAGAGATGCCAACCAGAGTATTTGATGTAGGCATTGCCGAAGAACATGCGGTAACATTCTCTGGCGGTATGGCAAAAGACGGTTTGCTGCCATTCTGCAACATATACAGTGCTTTTGCACAACGGGCATACGACAATATTATTCATGACCTGGCAATACTCAACCTACCGGTAGTATTATGCCTTGACCGCGCCGGACTTGTCGGGCAAGATGGACCTACACATCATGGGGCTTTCGATATGGCGGCATTGCGTCCTATACCAAATCTAACAATCGCCAGTCCTATGGATGAGCATGAACTGAGAAAACTTATGTATACAGCCCAATTACCGGGTAAGGGAACATTCGTGATACGCTATCCCCGTGGACGCGGAGTACTTACAGACTGGCATTGTGATTTTGAAGAAATAGAAATAGGTACAGGCAGAAAACTCAAAGATGGCACAAATATTGCCGTCTTAACAATAGGTCCGATTGGCAATGATGTTGCCGATGTGGTAAAAGACATTCCTGAAGCTGCACACTATGACATGAGATTTCTGAAGCCTCTTGACAACAATATACTTAAAGAGGTAGCAGAAAAATATCAAAAGATTATCACCGTTGAAGACGGAGTGAGAAACGGAGGTATGGGTAGTGCTGTTCTTGAATGGATGTCAGACCACGGATATACTCCTACAATAAAGCGTCTGGGACTACCTGACGAATTCGTGGAACACGGAACCATAGACGAATTAAGACAGATTGTTGGTCTGGACAATGAAAGTATCAGACTGTCTATCATAAATTAATTGAATATGAAAATCATTATAGCGGGGGCTTATGCCATTGGAACATATTTGGCAAAACTTTTGTCAAGACGCAATCAGGATATTGTGCTCATGGACGAATGTGAGGAAAGAATTGAAAACATTGGTGCCGATTTTGACCTGATGACAATAAACGCTTCATGCACCAGTATAAAGGCTCTGAAAGATGCAGGTGCCGAACAAGCTGACCTATTCATTGCTGTAACTCCTGATGAAAGCAAGAATATGACAGGATGCACACTTGCAAAGGCTTTAGGCACAAAAAAAACTGTAGCGAAGATAGACAATGCTGAATATATAGCTCCCGAACTCACTGAATTTTTCAATAAGCTTGGAATAAGCAGTATCATCTATCCAGAAATGCTAGCCGCTCAGGACATCAACAACGGTCTAAAAATGAGTTGGGTACGCCAAAGATGGGATGTACATGACGGAGCTTTGGTTATGCTTGGCATAAAACTTCGCGAAACATGTGAAATTCTGAATCAGCCTCTGAAAGATGTAAGCGGTGAGAATGACCCATTTCATATAGTAGCTATCAAGCGTGGTGGAGATACAATTATCCCCGGTGGCAATGATGAACTTAAACTATATGACATGGCATACTTCATGACAACACGCCAATACATACCATATATACGTAAGATTGTTGGAAAGGAACATTATGTTGACGTGAAAAACGTCATGATAATGGGAGGAGGCAAAACCGCAGTCAGAGCAGTAAAGACAATGCCGGAATATATGGATGTGAAGATTATCGAAATTGACGAACACAGATGTGAGCGCCTAAATGACCTTATGGACAATGACTCTACTCTGATTATTCATGGCGATGGGCGTGATGTGCCTTTACTCGTAGAAGAAGGTATAAAGAATACTCAGGCTTTCGTGGCACTCACAGGAAATGCAGAAACTAATATTCTAGCATGCCTGACAGCCAAGCGACTTGGCGTTAGAAAGACTGTTGCCATGGTTGAGAACGTAGACTATGTTCCTATGGCTGAAAGTCTTGACATAGGCACCATTATCAATAAGAAGACCATTGCTGCAAGTCATATATATCAGATGATGCTTGATGCCAATGTACACAATATGAGATTTCTGATGAATGCCAATGCTGATGTTGCAGAATTCATTCCTCAAGAAGGTAGCAAAATAACAAAGAAACTTGTTAAAGATTTAGGGCTGCCACATGGAGTGACAATAGGTGGACTGGTACGTGACAGTGAAGGAATACTTGTTACCGGCAATACACAGATAAATGCCGGAGACTCAGTAATGGTGTTCAGCAATAAATTCAATCTAAAAAAAATAGAAAATCTGTTTAACAAATGCTGAACTGGAAAACTATATACAAAATATTGGGAGCATTGCTCGGCATAGAAGCAACGCTGATGGCATTGTGCATGTGCATGGCTCTGATATACAATGAAGACGATGTAATGGCATTCTTCATATCTGTTTTCATAACGGCTTTTGCAGCTTTCATACTTAGATATATCGGTCGAAAATCAGACAATTCCATGTCACGGCAAGATTCATATCTCGTAGTAACATTATCATGGATTATATTCAGTATCTTTGGCACACTGCCTTTCATTATAAGTGGTTTCATTCCTAACTTCACTGATGCCTATTTTGAAACAATGTCTGGCTTCACCACCACAGGTGCGACAATTATCAACAACGTTGAAGCATTGCCGCACGGACTGCTGTTCTGGCGCTCCATGACCCAATGGATAGGTGGTCTGGGAATTGTATTCTTCACCATAGCCATACTTCCTTCATTTGTTGGAGGATCGGTTAAGGTATTTGCCGCAGAAGCTACAGGACCTATACATACTAAATTACACCCACGCCTGACAACAAGTTCCAAATTAATATGGACGGTATACATCGTTCTCACATGTGCATGCTTCGGATGTTTCATGCTTGGCGGAATGGGATGGTTTGACGGTCTGAACTACGCTATGTCAACAGCTGCCACCGGTGGCTTTGCTACACACAACAGCAGCACAGCATTCTTCAATTCTCCATTTTTGGAATATTCCAATGCTCTGTTCTGTTTCATATTTGGAATAAACTTCACGCTTCTGTATTATTCTGTAGTAAAACTAAAGCCAATGCAACTTTTCAAGAGTCAGGAATTCAAATTCTATTTTTATATAGTTGCATTTTTCACTGCATTCATAACGTTTGAATTGGTATCCAAAAACGGCTATACATTGGAGCATGCTTTCAGAAGCGGAGTATTTGAGGTCGCATCGTGCATATCCACAACAGGTTTATTCAATGACGATGCCGCCACATGGCCACACACAACCTGGGTGGTTTTGTCTATATGTATGTTTATAGGCGCATGTTCAGGCAGTACAAGTGGTGGCTTTAAGTGCATAAGAGGGGTGATGCTGATAAAAGACATAAAGAATCAGTTTCGCCAAATGCTTCATCCTAATGCAGTGATACCGATGAAAATAGACAAGGTGAACGTTCCTTTACAAAAGCAGGCAACCCTACTTGCTTTTCTGGCAATATATCTCACTATATGTGTTGTAGCATCAACAATATTTATTATAGCTGGAATTGACAATACCGATGCCATAACAATAACATTAAGTAGCATGGGTAACGTGGGACCGGCTTTCGGTAGAGAAATAGGACCGACAATGAGCTGGTCTGAGTTACCTGCATTTGTAAAATGGATTTGCTCCACACTGATGCTGATAGGCCGTCTGGAAATATTCTCTGTTCTGGTGATTTTGTCACCGTCATTCTGGAAAGACAACTAACTAACAATAAACAATAGTTATGAAATCAATAAAATTTAGACCAATTCTTAAGTCTACCCTTTGGGGTGGAAGTAAAATCATTCCGTTCAAGCACCTTGATGTTCAACAAGAAAACGTAGGCGAAAGCTGGGAAATCTCCGGAGTAAAAGGCAGCGAAAGCATAATTGCCGATGGTGAATATGCCGGTAAAAATCTTAATGAAGTTGTGAGTATTCTAAAAGGCAAACTTCTTGGAGATGAAAATTATAAACGGTTTGGCAATGAATTTCCTTTGCTTATCAAATTTATTGATGCACGCCAGCAACTGTCCATTCAGGTACATCCTACTGACGAGATAGCAAAGCGCATGGGTAAAGAACGCGGCAAAACAGAAATGTGGTACATCATGAACAGTGATGCTGACGCAAAATTGCGAAGTGGACTAAAAATGGAAATCACCCCTGAGCAATATAAAGAAATGGTAGAAAATGATACCATTACAGATGCTCTGGCAGAATATAACGTTAAAGAGGGTGACTGTTTCTTTTTGCCTGCAGGACGTATTCACAGCATAGGTACAGGATGTTTTCTGGCTGAAATTCAGCAGACTAGTGATGTGACATACCGAATCTACGACTTCAAGCGCAAGGACAAAAACGGCAACTATCGCCAATTGCACACTAAAGAGGCTGCAGAATGTATAAACTATAATGTGGAGAAAGACTATCGCACAGCATACAAACAGGAAAAAGACCAGGGTGTTAGTCTCGTTCACTGCAATTACTTCAATACATCCGTATATGACCTTGACAAGTCTATGACGATAGACTATAGCGAATTAGACAGTTTCGTCATTCTAATCGGTTTGAAAGGAGAAGGTAAAATCAAAGACAATGAAGGCAATGAAATCACCTTCCATGAAGGAGAATCCATCCTGATTCCTGCCACTACAAAAGAAATATATGTAGACGGTACAATCAAGTTTCTGGAAACATACATTTAAGGTCTCTGAAAATATTAAGGAATACGGGTGACATCATATAGCCCGTATTTTTTTTCAACATTCCCACTACGCTCTCCACACTATTGTCATAGCAAGACAACTCTGTCTGCATCTGTGCACTATGCTTTGAATGTGTTTTTATTTCATTCTGACGCTCAGAAAACAAAGAAGAGCACACGCGGTCAACAAGTGGAGATACTATTTTGTTAAACAGATTATGTCCTTGAATATACAGATATGTTGTATCAGGTGTAACTCCCAGTCTTTTCAACTCTTCTTTTACATTGTTCAAACTGTCCCATTTTTCAGGATTTTCTCTGCGAAGTTCCTTTACCTTACGTCTTACCTTTATATCCAATCTTTCCATGGCATCTTCAACATTCCTTATATCTGTATGCACGTCTACCACTCTGTTGAAGTCCAATATAGTAAATTCGCTCTGGCGCCCATGTTTGGCATACCATATCTGCCACACGAACAAAGGATATATAATCTGAGAATATCTTGTCAGGAACCCCACAAAATCAAATATATCATGGTCATTAAGTGTTATTGCCACGCACACAGTATGAAGAGAAGGCGCATAGCACTGCCAGTTCTCTATGGCATAAGCATAAGTATGGAAAACATAAGGATTATTGAGAACCGAACTTGAAGAATGGGTAATTCCATGCATCAGATAGTCATAATCTGCATCCACACAGGCTATCATATCCCTACCGGCACCATTTATAAGTCCAGCTATGGCTGCTTTCTTACCCCTTTCCAGATAATTGTCATGTGATGGCAATACCACTTCAAAGTAACGAGTCTTATCTTCAAAATTAGACAATATGGTACGCCAGAAAAACACATCATCATAGCTTTCCACATAAGCAACGATTCTGCGCCTTGTCTGTTTTGAAGTCATTCTGTTGGCAGCTTCAAAATATCCGGATGTTATATTATTTATAAGTCTGTTTGACATTATCTAAAACTACACAATAAATTATTTAAAGATTCACAACACATTATCTATAGCAAAACATTCAATGCTAAACTGTAATATCTGTAACCTCTGTCACTTTGTCCGTCCATCCATCCATGACAACAGCCGGACTATGCGTAGTCATGATAAGCTGCACATTAGGATTCAGTTTCAATATCAGTCCTATAAGCTGTTTCTGCCATTCAAAGTGCAAACTTATCTCCGGTTCATCCATAAACAGCATATATGGCAAATTGTCTTCCACAAGCATAGTCAGCAGAATAGCAAGCATTTGCTTTTCTCCTGCCGACAGTTGATATGGGACCAGCACCTCTCCCATCTGCAAGAATCTGATTTCATTTTCAGTGCGTACAATAGTTTTTCCTGTATCATTGAACAGATTATCAAGCATATCCTGAAAAAGTTTCTTCGGTTCACTAAGTTTCTGGGCTTTCACGGCAGCATCAGGCTCACCACTCTGCAATGCAGAAATAATGCGATTGCCAATGTTCACCTGATAATCAAGATATTTACGCTGCAACTGAAATAATTGCCAATCCAGTTCTGTGGCGAGACTCATATCCATTTTTTCCACAATACTGCTATTAAGCAACGGACGGTCGACGCTTCTTATAACGTCAAACCGAATCCATTTGGCATCTTCCGGATACACTTTCAAGTGTACTCCTTTAAGCAGATGACTGGGAAATTCGCCATTGCAAGCTACACTCTTCACCACCTTATTTAATATAGTACTTTTTCCCACACCATTCACTCCACTAAGTATATTCACTTTGCGGTCCAGATTCCAGATGATATGTTTTGTACCACTCCAGAGAGAGTCTATCTCTATCTGTTCTATATAATCAGCATACTTCTGCATAATTACTTATTTTATTTTTCCACAAATATAAGTATTATATAGTTAATCTGCAAGTCCTGAAAGTCAAATTTATTGTACTTTATTTCCTTTTTTCTTATTTATTAACCTCAAAAAACATCATATACCACAAATGTGGTATGCCAAATGCCCCAAATATGCGATTTCATACCATTCATTTTTGCCGTAACTTTGCAGATGTAAACAAGAAACAATAAACTTATAAAAGAAAGGATATAGATTATGAGTACAGAAAAGAAACTTCATTTCGAGACACTTCAACTTCACGTAGGTCAGGAACAGGCAGACCCGACAACAGATTCACGTGCAGTTCCAATATACCAGACAACAAGTTACGTATTCCGTAATTCTCAACATGCAGCCGACCGCTTCGGGCTCCGTGATGCCGGCAATATATATGGGCGTCTTACTAATTCAACTCAAGGAGTATTCGAAGATCGTGTTGCAGCTCTAGAAGGCGGTGTAGCCGGTCTGGCTGTAGCTTCTGGCGCAGCAGCTGTAACTTATGCTCTAGAAAACATACTTGTTTCCGGTCAACATATCGTAGCAGCAAAAAATGTATATGGCGGAACAACAAACCTTATAGAGCATACATTCTCTAATCTTGGCATCACCCACACTTTTGTTGACTACAACGACTATGCAGCCATAGAGGCAGCCATAAAGCCAGAAACACGTGTGCTGTATGCTGAAACTTTCGGCAATCCTAATTCAGATGTTACCGATATTGACAAATGGGCAGAAATTGCTCACCGGCACCGCTTGCCACTAATAATAGACAACACATTCGGTACACCATATCTGATACGTCCTATAGAACATGGAGCTGACATCGTGGTACATAGCGCAACTAAGTTCATCGGTGGTCATGGAAGCAGCCTCGGTGGTGTAATCGTTGACGGAGGAAACTTCGACTGGAAAGCCAATGCCGACCTATTCCCTACTTTGGGAAAACCAGAACCTTCATATCATGGCGCGATTTTTGCTGATGTTGCAGGTAAAGCAGCCTTCGTGACACGTATCCGCGCAGTCATACTCCGTGACACAGGTGCTACCATTAGCCCATTCAACGCATGGATTCTGCTGCAAGGTCTTGAAACATTAAGTCTCCGCGTAGAGCGCCACGTAGAAAACGCACTTAAGATTGTGGATTATCTGCAAAAGCACCCTAAGGTAAAGAATGTCAACCATCCTGCTGTAGCTTCACATCCAGACCATGAGCTATACAAGAAGTTGTATCCAAACGGTGCAGGCTCTATCTTCACATTCGACATCAAGGGAGGGCAGGAAGAAGCATGGGAGTTCATAGACCATCTGCGAATATTCTCATTGCTTGCCAATGTGGCAGATGTAAAGTCACTCGTTATACATCCTGCAACAACTACTCACTCCCAACTGTCTCCTAAAGAACTTGAAGACCAGCATCTGTATCCTTCAACAATACGTCTGAGCATCGGAACAGAAAACGTTGAAGACCTCATTGATGCCCTTGACGAAGCATTCAGTTACGTAAAATAACAAAATTAAATTATAACATCATGACAAAAATTGCTAAAAATCTTACCGAACTTATCGGTAATACTCCACTTGTGGAGCTTAACAAATATTCCGCCTCTAAAGGGCTGAAGACACCAATAATTGCAAAAGTAGAATCATTCAACCCCGGTGGCAGTGTAAAAGACCGTATTGCATTTGCCATGATTGAAGACGCTGAGAAAAAAGGCAAACTTAAGCCTGGAGCAACTATTATAGAGCCTACAAGTGGCAACACCGGTGTCGGTCTGGCTCTGATATCTGCCGTCAAGGGTTATCATCTAATCCTTACAATGCCAGAGACGATGAGTATAGAACGACGCAATCTGGTAAAAGCCTACGGTGCCGAAGTGAAACTGACAAATGGACGTGACGGCATGACCGGAGCCATAAAAGCCGCCGAAGAATTGCGCGACAGTATTCCGGGCAGCATTATCCTCGGACAGTTTGACAATCCTGCCAACCCTCGTAACCACTATGAAACCACAGGTCCTGAAATATGGAAAGACACAGACGGTAAAGTAGACATTTTCATTGCCGGAGTTGGCACAGGCGGTACTATTTCCGGTATAGGAAAATATCTTAAGGAACAAAATCCCAATGTTAAGATTATAGCAGCAGAACCAGCAACATCTCCTGTTCTCAACGGCGGCAAAAGCGGTCCTCACAAGATTCAGGGCATAGGTGCCGGTTTCATTCCAAAGACATACGATGCAGCCGTAATTGATGAAGTACTGGATATAGACAATGATGACGCCATTCTGGCAGGTCGTCAACTGGCACAGCAGGAAGGTCTGCTTGTAGGTATCTCGTCCGGTGCAGCAGCATTTGCAGCAGCCGAAGTTGCAGCACGTCCGGAAAACAAGGGCAAACTTGTTGTAGCTTTGCTTCCTGATACGGGAGAAAGATATCTAAGCACCGTACTCTATGCTTTCGAAGAATATCCCCTATAATACATAATCTACATTATGTACTGAAAAAATAAAAAAGTTAAGACTGATATTTCATGTAATTGATTTATCAGTCTTAACTTTTTTCAAATAACGAATTACTTATATCGTCAAATAGGTGTTGTAAATATAAAAGTTCTTATTATCCAATAAGAAAGAATACCGGCAGCATAACCTACAAAGGCAATCCAACTTATTTTTTTCATATACCATCCGAAGGTAATTCTCTCAAGTCCCATCACCACAACTCCGGCAGCACTGCCGATAATAAGCATACTGCCACCGACACCGGCACAATAAGCCAGCAATTGCCAGAAGATTCCATCTATTGCCATATCACCTGTCGGCGCTACAGGATACATGCCCATACAGCCTGCCACCAAAGGCACATTGTCTACAATACTTGACATTATACCTATAATACCCGTAACAAGATAATGGTTTCCACAGAAGGTCTCATTGAGTCCCTTTCCCAAAGATGTCAGTACACCAACCTCTTCAAGACAAGCCACAGCCATAAGAATACCGAGGAAGAACAATATTGTGCTCATATCTATATGAGAAAGCAAATTGGTAACTCGATTCTGAAAAGTTCCTTTGCTATATCCGTTATGCAAATTGCTGTAGAATACCTCTGTAACAGTCCATAAGACACCAAGCACAAGAAGTATACCTACAAACGGAGGCAGATGTGTAATGCTCTTGAATACAGGCACAAACATCAGTCCGCCTACACCCAGAATAAATATCATTTTACGCTGCCCTTTGCTGAACTCCAGTTCTGTGGTTTTCTTTTCATCCACTTTCACTTTTGGTGCAGCAGCCAACTCACCCTTCAACTGTGTCTGCAATATAAGCGTCGGTATTACAAGTGATATTACTGACGGAATGAAAACTTCAGACATCACACCAAGTGCCGTAATCACACCTTTATTCCACAACATAATAGTAGTGACATCACCTATCGGTGAGAACGCTCCACCAGAATTTGCAGCGATTATGACCAGAGAAGCATATACGATGCGGTCTTTATGGTCATGAACCAGTTTTCGCAGAATCATTATCATCACAATACTTGTGGTAAGATTATCAAGTATTGCAGAAAGAAAGAAAGTCATAAAAGCTATCTTCCACAGAAGTCCACGCTTGCTCTTTGTAGCCATACGCGTCTGCACCCAGTTGAAACCACCATTCTGGTCCACAATCTCAACAATTGTCATAGCTCCCATAAGGAAAAACAATGTCGTAGATGTACTGCCCAAATGCCGTTCAATGGCTTCACTGACTTCATTTATCAGGTTATCGCCTGTAACACCTGTCATATAACTTCCCGGTTCCACCATAAACAGTGTCCAGCAAGCCACAAACATCAGCAAGGCTATGGCAGCCTTGTTCACTTTTGTTATGCTCTCCAGGGCAATAAAAATATAGCCCACTACGAACACAACGATAATCGCAATAGTTAAAGAACTCATTTTCCTTTTTTTAAAATTTAAATAGTAGTTTGTTTTTCATGCGCAAAGGTAATGCAAATGAGTGAAATAGCAAAGGAAAATCTATTTTTCTTTGGATTTCCGAATGCAGCTTATCTTATTCAAAGGTAATGCAAATGAGTGAAATAGCAAAGGAAAATCTATTTTTCTTTGGATTTCCGAATGCAGCTTATCTTATTCAAAGGTAATTAAAAACAGTTACCTGGCAAAATAAAAACAAACTATTATTTTGTCAATAACTTAAAGATGATTACCTTTGCCGATAAACTGTAAAAAACAAACAGAAATGGAAAACGAAGTATTAAAAACTATAAGGGAAAGACGCAGTATCCGCCGTTATAAAGAAGAACAAATAAGTGATGAAGAACTGAATACGGTACTCGAAGCCGGCACATGGGCAGCAAACGGCATGAGCAAACAGGACTCATGGATTGTAGCCGTACAAAACAAAGAACAGTCAGACTGGTTACGTAAAGAGAATGCGCGCATAATGGGTACTGAATCTGACCCTTACTATGGAGCCCCTACCATAGTTCTGGTTTTTTCCTCTAAAGACTGGAATAACAACATAAAGGACGGCAGCCTTGTCATTGGCAATATGATGCTTGCAGCCCACTCCATAGGATTAGCTTCTTGCTGGATTAACCGTGAGGACAAGATGTTTGAAACAGAAGAAGGCAAGGCATTGCTGAGACAATGGAATCTTCCTGAAAATATTATTGGAGTAGGTGCAATAAGCTTGGGTTATGCCTCAGCTCATCCACATACAGTGAAACCTCGTAAAGAAGGATATTACAGAATAATTAAATAATTTGTATTCTTTTGAATAACAACAAAGCGCTGCAAGCTCATCTCAGCATGTTCACTGCCGAATTTTTCTGGGGATTAATGGCTCCACTCGGCAAAGATGCCATGACACATGGCATAGACGGTATAAGTATGGTTTCATTCCGTGTTCTTGGCGGAGCCATACTCTTTTGGATTACGTCACTTTTCATAAAGCACGAGCACGTGCCATTACGTGACAAGCTATTGTTTATCGGTGCAGCCATATTTGGTCTCACCTGTAACCAATGTCTTTTCACCATAGGTCTCAGCATCACATCTCCGGTCAACGCCAGCATTGTTACCACCTCCATGCCTATCTTTGCCATGGTTCTGTCGTTTTTCATACTCAAAGAGCCTATCACATTACAGAAAGCTCTGGGAGTATTCATTGGCTGTTGCGGAGCCGTAATTCTTATACTTTCAAGTGCTGCAGCTGTAAATGCCAAAGTAGGTGATATCCGCGGAGACCTTATGTGTCTTGGTGCGCAGATGTCTTTTGCCCTATATCTTTCATTGTTCAACAAACTGATAAAGAAATATTCTGTATTCACTGTAAACAAGTGGATGTTTCTATGGGCTGTATTGCTTATATGGCCATTCAGCGGAGCTCATGTGGCATCTTTACCATGGAGCGAGATAAGCACAAAGACATGGCTGGAAGCCGGCTATGTGGTATTCTTCGGCACCTTTGTAAGTTATATTCTCACTATGGTTGGTCAGAAAGTACTCCGTCCTACCGTTGTGAGTATATATAATTATGTGCAGCCAATAGTCTCTGTTGCTGTGAGCCTGCTCACAGGCATAGGCGTATTCACAATCATGCAGGGAATAGCCATCATACTTGTATTCTCTGGCGTATGGCTTGTAATAAAGAGCAAATCACTTCACGATACGGGCAAGAAAGAAATTACGGGAAGCAGCAAAGAATAACACAGCTCCCGTTGCCTGTATTGCAGCAACCATCCAGAATGCAGATGTGTATCCCAAATGTTCAGCCACGACACCACCAAGCAATATGCCAAGTCCGAATCCCAAGTCCCATGAAGTCAATATAGATGAGTTTGCCGTACCGCGCTCATCATGATGGGCTATGGAAATAAACATATTGAGGAATGCGGGATACATGTGTCCGTTGCCCAAACCTACAAGCAGCGCACTTACATAATATGCCGCTATATTGTTGCAACTCACAAAGAGAATATATCCCACTGTAGACAAAAGTATTCCCCACCCCGCATTCTGAGTAAGTTTACCTTCCCTCAAAGCCTTTGCCCCCTGCAGCCTTGAAGCCACAAGTCCTATTGAAAGCAAAGCAAAGAATGTACCGGTTCCTCCTGTTATACCGAGACTTTCCTTACTGTATATTGCCAGATAATTACTCAACACTCCAAAGCAGAATCCAAAGAACGCAATGTTTACAGCCAGCATCCAGGCACGGGTAAGGAAGAAACGGTCAAGAGAAAGAGTCTTCCTTGTTCTCGCAATTTGCTTTTGCGGCAAATTAACCGATGATGCAGCAAACAATCCAACGAATGCCATAATCAAAGCAATCCAAAACAATATGGCAAAATTCTGCGTATATTTATAAATATATACTCCTATACTAGGGGCTATTGCCATAGCCAGATTATTACTAAGTCCATAATACCCTATACCTTCATTTCTTCTGCCGGGCGGCAACACGTCTATAGCAGTAGTGCTGTTAGCCACAGACACAGCCCCGAAAGGCACTCCGTGTAGGGTTCTTACAATGGCAAACATCAACAAAGTAGAAGCAGCAATATATCCTACAAAAAAAATAAAGAAAAGAAAGAAACTTATCACCAACACTTTCTTACGTGCGAAACTGTCTACCACAAAACCAGAAAACGGGCGAATTACCAAAGCTGCTATTGTGTAGCCTGACAGAACAATGCCTATTACATCCTTTGTAGCTCCAAATGTCTCACTAAGATATATCGGCAATAGAGGCGTAAGTATATAGAAAGCAAAATAAATCATGAAGTTTGCCGTCATCACCTTACAATAATCCTTATTCCATAATCTTTCTGTATTATCCATCTGCTATCTTATTTACGTTTTGCAAAGATAGACATTTTTAATGAGGAATAAAAATAAATAAAACAAAAAAGGCGAAGCCCAATTAAGTTCTCCGCCTTCAAAAAATAATTTTATCTCGAACTGTTTTTATTTCTTCCCTGTAAAGTAAAATGCTACTCCGTTATTGATATATGACGTTGGATTGTCGTCTATATATAGACGCGCCTCTATTATCTGCATCTCAAATGTATTTTTTGCCGCTGTATAAACTCCAAAAGAATAAGAACTGTTACCGTAGAATACAATCTTTGCCTTATGTTCTTTGCCGCCATAAGTCAGAGTATATTCTGGAGCCTGAACATTTATCAAAAATGTAACAGGAGAAACCCTAACGAAGCCAATATAGCAATTCAAGTCCTTAGGTGCTTCTTTCTCCAGAGCTTCCTTTATCTCTGTATTAGTTATTGCAGAAGCAAGAACCTTTGGCGGAAAGTTTCTTATTATCATTGTTGAGTCTGTATTTATAGTCCAATTTGCAGCCAGTGTATCTGCCGTATCCTTGGTGTTATTTGGATTTACACTTGGGTAAATCAACTTTCCGGTATATGTACCCTTAACCGCATTATAACACTGACTGACCTCTGCCGGAGTCAAAGAATTGTTATTATCATCATCATTCATACATGATGTGAAACCTAAAGTTACTGCACAAAGCAATACTGCTGATAAAATCTTAATACTTTTCATTTTTCTTCTAATTTTAAATATTGGTTATTAATCTGTTACTTTCACCCATATAAATGCATATAAGAAAAGAAACTTGCATCATGCAATATAAAAAAAAGTTAACAAATTATTTTGCTTTTATTAACTATACTTTTCTTCTTTCTCATGCAAGTTTTCTATATTTTTGTGATTTAATTCATAAACAAATGATATTAGGAATCGGAAATAAGGAAGAAGCATTAGCTAAGCGACTTCGTAACGGTAGCAATACCGCTATGCGAGAGTTCTATTCCTTATATTCCGGAAGTCTCACTGCTGCATGCGCACGATACATTATTAATGAAGAGGACACTAAAGACGTGATGCAGGAATCTATGATTAAGATATTCTCACGCATCGGAGACTTTAAATATCGTGGCAAAGGGTCTCTTCAGGCTTGGGCGACACGCCTTGTCATAAATCAGGCTCTGTCATTCCTCAGAGACAGGAAACGACAGGAATGGATTCAACTGGAATGGGACTTGCCTGATGAACCTGAAGTTGAAGACCCTCCGATAGACAATATTACGGCAGAAGAATTGCAAAGAATGATACAGGAACTGCCCACAGGATACAGAACAGTATTCAATCTTTTCGTCTTGGAAAACAAAAGTCATGACGACATATCAAGAATTCTTGGAATTAAAAAAGACAGTTCAGCTTCACAATTGCACAGGGCTAAAAATCTATTGGCAAAAAAAATATTAGAATATAGAAACAATAAAGATATAAAATATGAAAGATCAGTGGATAAATAAACTTCAACAGAAGTTGACCGGCTATCAGCAGTCGGCTCCTGAACTTTCATGGGCTGACATTGAAAAGACGGTAGCTGAAAATCGCAAGAATAGTAAAGGCAAGATATTTTCTATATGGGGCAAACGTTCTATAGCCGCCGCCATAGCCATATTAATAATAGGTGGAACCTGTTATATGACGCTGCTGCATGATGATACATCTGATTCTTTTGCTTTAAAAGGCACAAAGACTCAGTCTGCAAAAATTCAAGAGGATATTGCTGAAAAGAATATTACAGGAGGCAACAGCCCTATAGCAAATATTGCACAGATAATTTACAATATCACATCATACAAGAATAAGAATAGCAATAATGATTACCAGCCTGTATTAATGGCTATGGCAACCACCGGTGGAACCCAAGAACAGACCATTGACAGCACTTCAACATCTGAGATTAAGCAACCGGCAGAATTAGTCGGCAATCTGCCGACAACCGATAAATCTCCGGCAAGAAGTTCTGAAAGATACACCACTACTGCATTTCGGCATACATCAAGCCACCATAACCACTCCACATCAATAACTGCCAAGATATACGCATCTGGCGGACTTGGTGGCAATGGCGCTGCGGGAAACGGAAAAACACCGGTTCTCGCCTCCTATATGTCTGACCCCGGAGACTACTCCAAAGAGGAACTTGTGGTTAATGCTGCACCGAAAATAGAAGAGCACGTGCGTCATAAACAGCCAATAAGCATTGGCGTGTCTCTACGCATACCGATAAATGACAAATGGAGCATAGAAAGCGGTGTGAAATACAGTTATCTATCATCAGATATAACACACACCACGGGAAACAATACCACTGTGACCAACCAAAGCCTTCAGTATATCGGCATACCTGTAAATGCAATATACAACATTTGGAGCAACCGGCATTTCAACGTCTATGCCTCAGCAGGAGCCATGATACAGAAGATGGTGAAAGGCAAACTAAGCACCAGTATTGGTGACGACTTTGAAACTACTGACGAGAAGATAACAATGAAGAAACCGCAGTATTCCGTAAACGCAGCCATAGGAGCAGAATATAAGCTACAAGATGCTGTAAGCATTTACGCAGAACCGGGTGTTGGATATTACTTTGACAATCACAGCAATGTCCCTACTATTTATCAGGATAAGAAATTGAATCTTAACCTCAACGTCGGTATAAGATTCAATTTCAACAAATAAACAATTTTATTCATCCATATCTCTGTCGAGCCTGTCTCGCCAGAGATATTTACGCGTTTCGTGTACCAGCATACCACTGAGAAACAACAGAGACAATAAGTTTGGTATTGCCATCAGCGCATTCATACAGTCAGATATGTTCCAAACCATTGTAAGGTTCATCACGCTGCCAAAAAACACGGCACCGATATACAGTAGCCTGTAAGCATATATCCATCTGTGACCTTTAAGATATTCCACGGCACGCTCACCATAATAACTCCAACCCAATATCGTGCTGAAAGCAAACGTCAGCAATCCGAACGTCAGAAGCGGTGTTCCTATATAAGGAATTTTATCAAAAGCCGCTGTTGTCAGTCCGGCTCCATTCGTAAAATCAATGTCAGGATAAGCCAGTACACTGCTCACTATCACAAGTCCCGTAAGCGCACATATCACAACAGTATCCCAGAAAGTCCCTGTTGATGATACCAATGCCTGTCTCACAGGATTGCGGGTCTGTGCGGCAGCAGCCACAATAGGGGCAGAGCCCAATCCTGATTCATTGGAAAACAAGCCACGCGCTATGCCATATCTTGAAGCCAACATTATTGTAGACCCAAGGAATCCTCCACCAGCAGCCTGAGAAGTAAATGCCGACTTCACAATCATTACCAGTGCCGGCCATACATAATGACCGTTTACAAAAAGAATATATACACATCCCAACACATAAAACAAAGCCATGAACGGCACAAGCATTCCGCAAACTTTGGCAATACTCTTTACACCACCGAGAATAACAGCCGCAGCAAGTACACAGACCACTATACCGGTAATATATGTAGGCACTCCGTATGTAGTATTCGCTATTGTGGCTATGGCATTAGCCTGAACAGTATTTCCTATTCCAAATGAAGCCACAGAAGTGAATACGGCAAACAGCACTGCCATTTTTTTCCATCCCAAACCACGTTCCAACGCATACATCGGACCGCCCAACATTCTTCCGTCTTTGGTAGTCACACGATATTTCACGGCAAGTAATCCTTCAGCATATTTCGTTGCTATTCCAAACACACCGGTAAGCCAGCACCACAGCACCGCTCCCGGACCGCCAAGAGCCACAGCTGTTGCCACACCTATAATATTGCCGGTACCTATCGTTGCAGCCAAAGCCGTTGCCAGAGCACCGAACTGCGATACATCTCCCGACGCATTTTTATCACGTCTCACAGACAGCCGTATGGCTGTAAATATCTTACGCTGAGGAAAACGCAGCCTTACTGTCAGGAATATATGCGTCCCCAACAGAAGTATTATCATCGGCCATCCCCACAATGCAGAACTAAAAGCTGCAAAGAAATCATTTATACCATTTGCTATATTTTCAAGCATTATCTTAACATTTTGCTTGCAAAATTAAATATTTATATTCAATCGTGCAAGTAAAATGCAGGAAAACAACATTATATATAGATTTCTCTTTTTGTTTTCTTTTACTTTGGAATTAACAGTACAGAAAATTATATTTAATTTCTGTACTCGTTGTCTAAAGGCTTTGTATTGTGAATATACAGCACAAATACGATGAATACAAAGCATAGAGACTCTTTGTATACAGCCTTTATACTGATTTTAAAATGACGTGTGATATAATTACGACGTTACAATATTATTTGAACATACATTTAATGAATTTGAAGACAATATACCACAAAACTAAAAAAAAACAGCAAAAACACGCCAAAAATTGCACCCTCTATACGATAAAAACGCTATAAGATTAGTGAAAATCGCCATTTTCAGCACTTTTTTATCATTTATCTGTCATCTGTCATAGTATCTGTCATAAGCCGGAATGCCGATAAACACTGGAGGAGCGAGATGATTTATGACAGATGACAGATAAAAACAGAAAAAAAACACAGATAGCATTTTTATCATGCTAATATGGAATAATACCTATATTTTCCTATTTAATTCATTTCACACAGCACAAAAGTAGGTATGAACTTAAAAAAATATACAAAAAATTTACCTACTTTTGGCGATACTTCAAATTTGGAAGATTAACCGGAAAAAGCGTAATTTTGCAACCGTTAAAAATTGAATAAAATTTTATGAATTTAAAAACTGTGGCAATATGTATTGCGATGGCGAGTTCCGGCGAGATTACAGCTGCTGAAGTTGACTCTACAGAACAATATACTTTTTCAGGGACAGTCTATACCGAGGTTAACTATGGACATAATTATTATGGAGAAAATCGTGAAGATATCGATTTTCCTCATATTGTTGTAGATGGAGAATTAAACTTAAATCACGGATGGAGCATATATGCCAGACTTGAATATGAAAGACTATACGGAGACGGAACTTGGGAAAACAGCTTTAAGAACAATTTCACTACAGATTTACTCTATCTGAACAAATCGTGGAGCAACGCCATAAATGTAAAAGCAGGAATCATCAACATTCCTGTAGGACAGGTAAACTCCGAGGGAACGGCTCTGACAATATACGACCCGGAGAGCGAGGCAGCTCTATTGCCAATGAAATGGCATGAGGGCGGAGCTATGCTCTGGGGTGGCTATGGCAAATTGGAATACAGCGCATCAATTCTTGTTTATGGCAAGTTGCCATTTAATGAATCCATGGTATTGGGAGGTTCTGCCAGATTAGACTATCATCCTGCTGAATTTCTGCGTATAGGAGCCAGCAGTTTCCTGGGCAGTAACAGATTCTGTGGAGCCATAGACACCGAGATGCAGTTTAAAGGTATCATTGCCGACGGTTCAATAATATATTCAGACAAAAACTCTGCAAAATCAGCAGGCATTGAATTTGGCTATGACCTTATGTCTTTTACAGAATACAAAGGTTTATTTATTATACCTTTTGCTCGCTATGACGGTGTTTTCAATACAGAAACACCAACAATGAACAAATGGACGCTAGGTTTCAACCTCTGTCCCATCACCAATTTTACAATTAAAGCTGAATATGGATGGAGACACTACAGAGGAACAGAAACCGAGCGAACATTTGATATAGGTGTCGGATATTCTATTGAATTCTGATGGTTCTTACGCACAGGACATAGTTAAATAGTGAATGTGGCATTTACATATATATTGCGCCCCTTCTTGGGAATACTGTTCCAGTCGGAATATGTGGTATAACGATGATCTAAAACATTCTCTATACCTGCATGAAAATCTACAGTAAAAGTTCTGAAAACAAACTTATAACCTCCATTTATATCAAACACCGCATAACCAGGAGTCTCTGTTTCACCATACTTGGCACTATAATTTGAATGACAGGCAGCAGACTCCATTCCTATTTTTGCTTCCCATAGTTTTCCAATGATTCTAAATGCAGATTTATATGTAACAGGTGCCATCATAGGCAAATAGATTCCATTGCTTTCCACACCATAAATATAAGATACTATGTTTTCCCATCTCAAGAAGTCAAGTATATTCCAATTTGCAAGAAATGAAAAATTTACTATTTTTGCATGACTGAGATTCTGGTACACTTTAACTCCCGCAGCACCTATTGTCATTGCAGACAGGCGATCATCGGGCAATCCTATTATATAATTGTGAAAAAAGAATGCATCAGCCTCTGCTTTCAAATTCACCTTGCTGTCAGCCCATGACATAGAACCATTCAATTCCAAAGCTGATTCATTTTTCAACTTGGGATTACCAATATAATCATACTTATCGAGAATATTATTTATAAAATAGCCAAATGATTCGGTTACGCTTGGAGCTCTGTTACCATAACCTACCCCTGCTGTGATATGGAATTTACTGTAACCAAAGGCATAACCCAAAAAGCTACGGTATATTGCTTCCGTCTTGGTATTCCCCATATCAGGAAAATATATTCTGAGAGCATCCAGACCTTCTTCATTATTCACTTTCTGTTGCTGCCATGCCCCTTTGAGCGAAACATTAAGTGAGTGATATTCATTTATCCTGAAATTATCAGAAAGTGAGATTCCTGTATTAAGTGTCCCTATATCCGGCCATGTAAGCATATACATAGAAGAGCCGTTTTCCGGATACATTGTCATATCAGCAAACAGTCTGTTATAATACAAATCATAGTTAAGTTGGTAACTATGACGACCGCTGTGCCCTTCCAGAAGACTATATATTCCAGACGTGCGGCTTTTTCCAGGCATATCCATGTGTATGAGGACTACAGGACGTTTGGTGTCATCCATGATATGCCTTACATCATTGGTATATAATTTAGTTTCCCATCTATTAAAGAAAGCCCCTATATTCTCATGTCTATATGATACGGCAGCAATAAGCGCAGATGCTTTCTTTACATCCATAGCAAGAGCCGGGTAACCCACATTTCTAGCAATATCATATATAAAAGACCCCTCTATAATATGATTTTCTGCCGGTTGATAACCTATATTAAAGAAAGTATTGGTTTTCTGATACTGAGAGTATAATATCTCTTCACCACCTCCGGCATTATAATTCCCGGCATGACGAAAAGATATGCCGAAATTAGAATACAGTTCGTGTCCGGAAAACTGGGCATCCGCACTATACACCATATTATTGCCATTGCTCTCATACCCCGCTGCGGCGTGATAAACAGCAGCCTGTTTATCAAAACCTACACGACGTAACTTCAAATCCAAACTTCCACCTATATTACTTGTAGCCTGAGGATTACCGGCAAGACCGGAACTTAAACTTATTTTCTGCAAATTACCGCTTTCAACATAAGACGTAACAGGGTCCATACGATCTGTACAAGCATAGAAAATCTTCATTCCATCAATTGTAACAGAAATTCGTTCTTCTGCCATGTTATTGATAAGCGGTTCAAAAGCATAACTGCCACGACGCACCAGATTTACATTAGACAACTGACCGAGCAAATCATCTATTGACGCCGTTCCGCCTTTGGCAGCTTTTCTTTGTCGGTCACCAACACCGGCTGTTACAATGACCTCTTTAAGATTATTATTCCATACGGCACTGTCATTTTGGGCCAACACAACAGATTGAATCGGCCCAAACAACAAGAGATTTATTAAAATATAATGTTTCCTCATCTAAATAATCATATATTAATAGTCCAGTACAAATTGCTATATCCAGAATCATCATTATCACCTCCGGCGACAACCGTACCATCTGTGGTCTTAACCGTCAGATGAATATTCCAAGTACCGGTCATTGTCAGATTAAGTTTGCCTATATACGAACCATCACTCTGTAATTCCAGAGATTCATTGTTAGGCGAAGTATGATTATTCATATCAGGCATAGTTGGTGCTATATCCACTACGAACTGCTGGTCAGACAACTGATATGGTACTGTAATCGTAGAACTCTTACTTGAAATATATGCCTGAATAGTATTTTCACCAGTTATAAACTTACCAGGATTTACCAGCGAAAGGAAATAAACCTGATCATTATACTTAAATGATTTTATATAAGTCAGCCCAGAAGATAAAGCCGACACAGATATGGTTTTATTACTTATTGAGTCGGAAGTACCCTTTACCGTATAATTGAAAGACAAATCCCAGCTATTGGAATTTAACGTATCTGTAGACATAAGAAAAGAAATCCATGAATGATACACCGGAACAGTGGTCAACAGTTCTACATTTCCAACAGGAGTAGAATGTTGCATATTCATTTTGCCCATTGTCATTATCGGAGTTACATCTGAAATTTGGAAATCCTTTACATGCTTTCCCGAAGCTGTTTTTTCTACCGCGAAATAGATATCATTATATCCCATATTAAATTGGCTCCCTGCAGAATACAGTTTTATTATATATTTGGACTGATTAGTCTGATAAGAGGCAATAAGATGTTGTTCCTTGAGGAATGTATTGGTAACATATTCCTCAGCATCATTACAACAATCCACATCATCACCTTCGGGAATTGTAATATCCAAATTACCTGTTTCACCGTAATTACTACCGCTGCATGATGCCAGCAATATAACAAAAGCAATAGCCACATTAAATAACAATACAATCTTTTTCATCTTAATAAACCTTTAATTTAAAACAATTTCTAACACAAGGAACCTGATAAGCTACAGTCACAGGCTCCTTTGTTTCATTAAATCAATAACCCGGATTTTGTGGTGTTATACCCAAATCCTCACCACTAAGACCAGTAGGAATTGGTTGACGATAAAATTTTCCCTTCACATTATCATACTTCGCATGCAAATGCTTATATATCTTTGCAAAAAAAGAACTTACCGTATAACCGTCTTTTCCAGTTTTACCTGCTGTAGCATAGCTATCATCAAAATGCTTGAAATTCTTTACGCGCTGAACTGTAGATATAAGTGTTTTCCAGCGATAAAAGTTCAGGAGTCTCTTCTGCTCATAACCAAACTCATGATCCCATTCTGTCTTTATATCATCAAACGTCACACTTGTAAGATCATGGCTGTTATTTCCATAAGCACGTTCACGGATTAAATTAAACGGTTCTGCCGCTGCTGTATTGTTACCTAACTGAACAAAAGCTTCGGCCTTGATAAGCAAAACCTCAGCATAGCGGATTTCGATACGGTCTACATCATTAAGTTTAATCTCTTCATTAACACTATTTTCCCAAGATTCATCTACAGCCTTACCGAGAATTGGAGTATATATTGGTGAAAGATAAGTATATGTACTATCATCCTCCGGATTATATATTTTTGTTTTATAAGTCTTATCACGACGTACAGAATCAGCCAAATCACTTTCCAGCCATTCTGTATAAAGGTCATCATCAGCTACCTCTAAATGATTTTCTGTCTGTTGTTGAAATGGGAATGTCCAACCGCTATGGGTCTGGTGATTTCCTTGTGCGTCACTTGCATCACCGTCATGGCGTATCGTAAAAATATGTTCAGGAAGTTTGCTTTCATTACTACGACCATATAAATTGCGATAATCAGAAATCAAAGAGTAATAACCACTATCTATGACTTTATTCGCATATTCTACAGCAAGTTGAAGTTTATTATCATCTTTGCTAAAAGCAGGATCAGTCTTACTATTCTGAATAGCCTCAACTTCACTCCTACTCAAAGGCTTATCTCCCCAAACAAGATAAGCTCTTGCAAGAAGAGCATCCGCTGCACCCTTTGTTGGATTAATAGGACTTGAGTCATAAGACGGCAACAATGATTCTGCTTCTTTCAGATCATTGGTAATCTGGGTATATACTTCATCAATACTGTTACGTGTACGGTTTAAAGAATCTGTCTCAGTAATAATTGGGACTTCACCATATAACTGCACAAGATATAAATATGATAAACCACGAAGAAGTTTTGCTTTACCTATAGTTTGATTCTTTGTGTCCTGAGAAACAGCCGAAGATGCAGAAATAAGCCTAATTGCATCATTGTCATTAGCTATAGACAGATACAAATTATTAAAAACCTTCACTTGATACCATGTATCAGCCCCCTGTAAGAATTGACTGTTTAGTGGTCCTGCTTCATCATCAGTACCTTCAAAGGAGATTACAGCATCTGTATTGGTCTCTATAATGAAAGAAAATGAAGAACTCAATTTCTGTAATGGGCCATAACTACCATTTACTAATGCCACAGCTTCAGCATCACTATTTACAACGTTAGTTGAATTAATTACATTTCCATTGCTGGAAATATCACTACTGCATGAATTTAATATAACCGTTAGCAATAATGCGGGAATTATTCCCAATAATCTTTTTTTGTCCATGTTAATACTTTCTTTTAATATAAAATTCTAACTTTACTCATCCATAAAAATATGAAATGGATATTGATTTATTCTTAATAATAATTTCTATTTATACAGAATTACAATTTGACATCAACTCCAAAGATGAATGTCCTAGCCACAGGATACGCACCAGTATCAACTCCACTTGCCACTTCTGGATCATAGCCCTTATAATTTGTTATCGTAAAAAGGTTTTGTGCTGTGACAAAAAGCCGTACACTTATAGGAAAATTACGCAAAGGAATTTTATAACCTACTGTCAAATTACGCAATTTCAAATATGAAGCATCCTCTATATAACGGCTATCTATATAAGAATTAGTCTTAGGTGCCGTATAATAACTTGAAAGTACATTATAAGCATCATTGGAGTTTTCCAAGATTCTACGTAGAGAATTAAATACCTTATTTCCATGTGAGCCCTGAAACGTAACACTAGCATCAAGATTATGATAACGTAAATAGCCAGAAAAGCCATAAATGAAATCTGGCTGAATACTGCCTAACACCACACGGTCATCACCATTAATTATTCCATTTTTATCTTGGTCAACAAACTGCAATTGATTATCATCAGATACTCCTGCAAATTGCAATCCATAAAAAGAGCCTAAAGCTTCACCTTTGCGTATACAATTTCATTCTGATTACCTTGTATTATCTGATTATTATTACCTATACTCGTTATCTCATTATGGTTGTGAGAAATATTTGCAGATACAGTAAAGTCTACGTTCTTATTCTGAACAATAGCACCATTAACGGTAAATTCCACTCCTCTATTTTCTACATTACCTATATTCTGCAATTGAGTACTCACTCCGCTGAATGTATTTCCTGTAGGAACCAACAGCAACAAATCACTTGTTTTCTTCCAATACATGTCTGCCACAACAGTAAGCCTATCATTCCATAGTCCAAAATCAACACCGAAATTAGCAGAAGCTGTAGTTTCCCACTTCAGATTATCATTTGCATTATTAGACTTCGTATAAGATGAAGAACCATTATATTGTCCAGTTGAATATGACTGTGCATATTCATAATCGCCAATTTCCTGATTACCTACAGTACCAACACTGGCACGTACCTTAAGAAAACTTATAGTTTGGTTATTTGCCAGAAAATGCTCTTTTTCCACATTACACGACAAACCAACAGAAGGAAACCATCCCCATTTTTTCCCTTTAGAGAAACGTGAAGATTTATCCGCACGTAATGTTGCCGTTGCATTATAACGATTTAAAAGAGAATAGTTTACACGACCAATGATACTATTAAGAGTACTTGTGGTAAGCCCTGATTCTGGAGAATAAATAGTAGATGCATCTGCAAGATTATTCTGTTTCAATTCTTCATTTGTAAAATGACTCGCAAGAATACTGTTATAATTAGTCTTTGTACGTTGACGTGTAAAACCAACCAAAGCATTAATATCATGTTTTCTATTAAAATTATGTATATATTCCAGAGTATATTCCTGCTGCCATACCTGATTGCTTTTATTGCCAATACCTCCAATACCATTAGTGGCAAGTCCCAGTGAAGTATAAGACGGCGAAAAATAATTCTGCGTGATATGCTCACGGTTCAAACCAATACTGGCTTTTGCCGTTAAATCACCAAAACGATATTGTAAATAAACATTGGATATTAGATAATCATTTATACTTTCAGCGACACTGTTTATAAGATCAGAAACAGGATTGGCTGTCTGACTTCCTATTGCAAAATAAGCATATTCATACGGATTACTATAATTGTAACTTCCATCTGGATTATACACAGATACTACAGGAGGCATCAGCAATGCATATACAAAACTATTTGTAATTCCAGCGGAATAAGGAGAAGAATTATAAGTTACACTCTGTGTTGTGCTGAGCCCTTTTTGCGTACTTTTACCTGCAGATGCATTAACTCCAAATTTCAGATTTTCAAGAAGTTCATGATCAGCATTGATATGAAAATTATAACGGCGGAAACCAGAATTTATTACAACTCCATCCTGTTCATTATAACTTGTACTTACCGCATAATGCCCTTTCTCTGTACCTCCTGAGATACTTAATTCATGACTTTGACGAAGACCTGTCTGCATAACAGCGTCCTGCCAGTCTGTACCAATACCAAGAGCAGCTATATCTTCATCCGTATAACCACCTTTATTATAAAAATTACTTTTCTGTAAACTTGCCCATTCTGAAGCATTCAGTAAATCTAGTTTTTTTGCAGGGGTATCAAAACCTATTGTATAACGATAATTAATATTTGTTTTACCTGCTTTGCCTTTTTTAGTTGTAACAATAATCACGCCATTGGCTCCACGTGACCCATAAATGGCTGTAGCAGAAACATCTTTCAAAACTTCTACAGATTCAATATCTTGTGGATTAACAGATGCCAATGGACTAAGACTACTTTCTATGGCATTTAATCCGGTCTTATTATCACTAGCCTCTTTATAATATATAAATCCGTCAATAACATAAAGAGGTTCATTACTTGCATTAACACTATTTCCGCCACGAATGCGTATCTGTGAAGCTGCTCCAGGCTGCCCTGATGAAGCTGTTATATTGAGTCCGGCAACCTGACCGGCAAGAGCAACATCAAGTGTCGGTGCTGGAGAAACATCAAAGATATCAGAACTTACTGTTGTAACACTACCAGTCAACTGTTCCCGTCTTTGAGTTCCATAACCAACAATTACAACACCATCCAAATATTTTGAGCGCTCTCTCAATGCCAGTTTTAAAGGTTCTTCTGAATCATAGACATCTATATCTTGCGCATAATAACCGATATAATCTACATGAACACTTACAGGAAGCTCTTTCTTTATATTTAGATTAAAGTTTCCATCTATATCTGTTGTTGTACCTTTACCATTGCCTAAACTAATTGTTGCTCCTATAATAGGTTCCCCAGATAAAGCATCCGCAATATGCCCTTTGATTACATTCTGGGCAAAAGACAAACCGGGAAGAGATACTAGAAATGTGACTATTAATATTTTCGCAATTTTCTTCATTTGCTTACTCTTTTTTTTAGGTCATAGACATCCCAGGAGACTCTCCGAAGAGAGCTTCCGTGAAATGACTAAAAACAAAATTACATTATAAATATCAGTGTGGCTAATCTTTCTATTTCTGGGCTGTAAGTATACCGCCTGTCACTTTACGGCCCTCCTGAGCCACATCCTTGGATGACAGCTTCAAGAGTCCGTATTGATGGTTGTATATTTCGCCATTAGCAAGTATCCATGACACGAAGCCGCCTATGACTTCATTGTTATCTGAAAACGAAAATCCTATTTTCTCTACCGGTACGCCTTCTATTTTGCCTGTCTCCAGAACATCCAGCAGGGCATCCAGTGTTTCTGCTGCCTCACGCTGAGACTTGCCTGTCTCCAACGGCACAAGCTCCAGATTAGTGTTTATCTTGCGGCTCTGCAAATCATAGATATTCGACAATGCGTTAAAAGTTATCCCTTTAGAATCTCTCTCTATCGCTGTATTCAAAAACGCATCATCACCTATTATCCGCTTTCCACGATAACTGGAAGCATCTTTGCCGAAATAAGAAGCGTAAGGCACAGAAACAGAAGAACTGCCATTGCCTGTATATACGACCAATTGGTCTGAAAGTTTGTCTTTCTTTTCAGGCTCTTCATATTCATCGTTTACAAACAGAAGGGTCTTTAGTCTTTTCTGATTCAATTCTTTTTTAGCCAATGCCTTGGCTGCCTCTGAATTTTTAGTGGTTACAGGCAGCACGGCATATTCACCAAAATAGACTGTATTATTGCGTATATCTGAATTTTTGTTTTCTGATAACTGAACATTCAATATACTGTTTTTCTTTGCCGACTCATTCTTTGCCAGTGCAAAGTTGGCTGAAGGCTGAACCTTCTTATATTCTGATATCCATCTTTCTATCAGGGGGCGTACAAAACGTGGTGCATTTATATAAAACACGCTGTTGGTGCCCTCTGCCACATTACCTGCCCAAGAGGCGGTATCTGCCAAACTCAATGCGATTGTAAACAATACTGTGTATATAGTCTTTCTCATAATCTGTATTTATTTTAAATTCATCACTTATCTGATAATCTCTATTCTTCAACAATGTCATGCACATTCGGACTGACATAAACATTCGTTTACAACAAAAATACATTCGTTTCATATTCTTATACTTTTAAATGGTTATTGATACTTTTATTTATCGAGTGCAAAATTACGGCTTTTTCTTATTGTCTGCAATCCCTCCCGTGTGGTATTTACCATCACACATTTTGGTTATCCTCAATACCACAATCATGGTATGTCATGGCGCAAACACAGCTGTCAGACCATACATTCTCGGCTGTTTCTATCATATCCACTATGGTATATACAGGAAGTATTATGCCTAGTATTCCCACCGGAGCCCCTATGCCTGCCATAAGGGAAAGAGTAAGGAAATAACATCCCATCGGAACTCCGGCATTTCCTATAGCTGAAATAACAGAAATAAACAGCCACAACACCATTATTGATATGGTGATGGGCGTACCGCCATTCTGCATCACAAAGAGTGACGTCACCAATATGAAAGCTGCACAGCCGTTCATATTCACCGTGGTACAGATAGGCAACACAAACCGCGCCACCTTACTTGATACTCCCAGTCTGTTTTCTGCCGATGACATCGTTATAGGCAGCGTTGCAGCCGAACTCTTTGTGAAAAGAGCCATAAGCACTGCGGGAGACATCTTATTGAATGTACGTATGGGATTTATGCCTCTAGACAGAAGAAACAGAGGCAGAATAATGAAAAACTGTATGGCATTGCCGCCAAGAATCACAGCAATATATTTGCCCAATGACTCTGCCGCCACACCTGCATTAACTTCTGCCGACAGCTGAGCCGAGAATGCCAGAATGCCCAGAGGCAAAGTCCATATCAGTCCGCGGATAAGGGTAAACAGCAAATCCTGCATGCCCTGCAGCCATTTCATCACTGTTTTTTTCTGTTCCGTTTCGGGCATATAAGCCAAGGCTGCACCTACGGCAAGGGCTAAGATAAGTATTGACAGCACATTGCCCTCCAGAAATGGTTTCAATATATTATTAGGTATCACTGAAAGTATATGATCGTAATATGTCAGGCTGCCCAGGTCATGGGGCACTTCTCCTACGCCTCTGCTCACCAGCCCCACAGGAAGATTGCCCGGTGCAATGACCACATACAGTAGCAAGCCTACGGCTGCTGCCGTTATTGTTGTAAGCAGGGTATAAGTTACCGCATGCATGAATATTTTTCCGGTATCTTTCTGACGGCCGAACATGGCAAGTGTGGTGATTACCGCCAATGCTATTGTGGGCACAGCCAACAGCTGAAACAAATGGGTATACACTGTGGCTGTGAAATCCATAAGTCTGCCCAGCCAGTCCCACTGCAACAGCCCCAGCAATGCACCGGCAATCAGGGCTCCCATCCAAAGAACCAACTGATGTTTCTGACTTTTATTCTTCTTTTTGCTTTCTATACCTGTACTATTTTCCATAACGTAATAATTTTATTTTATATTTTAGGATACAAAATTACGTTGATTTTATTATTCCTGCAATCGCATGAATGTGGTATTTTAATATGAATACGAAATAATGAAAAAATTCTTTTTCATTATTTTGCTATTCCACTCATTTGCATTATCTTTGCACAATATGAATAATACTGAGAATATCAAGATGAGCGAAAACGTAATCATTGCAGACGCTGATTATATAGACTCTGTGGCTTTTAATCTAATAGTGAACTTTGAGCGAATGATTGGACGCAAGATTCCTAAGGCTGACCTTAGCCAATGGGCTGTGTGCATTGCGCTTGACGGTGGATTGAAGCCGGGAGACAACGAAACGCAAGTGGTGCTGATTCACGATGAAAACAAGAAGGCTATGGACAACTTTTCGCCCTCTGACTTCAAAAGTGGTATCAATGCCAAGGCTTTCAGGGATGACAGTCTCGGCGAGTTCATCACCAATTCTCCGGAATCGGGAAAGATGGTAAGCAAAGATTTCCTGATGCTCGACGTTGTGAAGACCATGCTAAACCATAAGGAGGTGAAACGCATGATGATTGTGCCTGATGCTGAACATGGCGACATATATGACAAGCTGGCAAAGACGCTTAAGGATGCCGATGATGACAAGCGCATCACCATGTTTGCCATGCAGCCTCTGCCGGGCGGCAACTTCAGACAGGAAATATTGGGCTATTCACTTATGCGGGCACTGGGCATTAATGCAGACGAAATAAAATAAAAAAAATATATAAATTATGAGCAGGATTTTAATGATAGGCGCAGGTGGCGTTGCTACTGTTGCAGCTTTTAAAATTGCACAGAACACTGACGTGTTTTCTGAGTTTATGATTGCCAGTCATCATAAAGACAAATGTGACCGACTGGTTAAGTCTATTCACGACAAAGGCTACAAGATGGACATCCGCACGGCTGAGGTGGATGCCGATGACGTGGAGCAGCTGAAAGCTCTGCTCGACAGTTACCAACCTGAGTTGGTAATCAATCTGGCTCTGCCTTATCAGGACCTCACCATCATGGATGCCTGTCTGGCTTGCGGAGTGAACTATATGGACACTGCCAACTATGAACCTAAGGATGAGGCTCATTTTGAATACTCATGGCAGTGGGCTTACAAAGATAAATTTGAGAAAGCCGGACTTACAGCCATTCTCGGTTGTGGTTTCGACCCCGGAGTTTCAGGCATTTACACTGCATACGCTGCAAAGCATCATTTTGACGAAATACAGTATCTGGACATTGTGGACTGCAATGCAGGAAACCATCACAAGGCTTTCGCCACCAACTTCAATCCGGAAATAAACATACGCGAAATTACCCAAAAGGGACTATATTACAAGGACGGCAAATGGGTAGAAACAGAACCTCTCGAAATCCACAAGACTCTCACCTATCCTAATATAGGCGGCAAGGAGAGCTATCTGATGCACCATGAGGAACTGGAAAGTCTGGTGAAGAACTATCCGACAATAAAGCAGGGACGTTTCTGGATGACCTTCGGACAGCAGTATCTCACGTATCTCGACGTTATACAGAACATCGGTATGTCACGCATTGACGAAGTGGAATACGAGGCTCCTCTGGCCGACGGCAGCGGCAACACCGCCAAGGTTAAGATTGTGCCTCTGCAGTTTCTCAAGGCTGTGCTGCCCAACCCTCAGGATTTGGGCGAGAACTATGACGGCGAAACTTCCATTGGCTGCCGCATACGCGGACTTAAAGACGGCAAGGAGCACACCTATTATGTATATAACAACTGTAAGCACCACGAAGCATACAAGGAAACAGGTATGCAGGGCGTGAGCTACACCACGGGCGTGCCGGCAATGATAGGTGCCATGATGTTCTGCAAGGGTATATGGAAGAAGCCTGGAGTATGGAACGTTGAAAACTTCGACCCCGACCCATTCATGGAGCAACTGAACAAGCAGGGGCTGCCTTGGCATGAAATATTCGACGGCAATCTGGAATTATAATAAAAACGAAAATATCAATATAACAAAAATGGCAAAAGAAGAAGCACAGAATCAGCAGACAGAGAAGCTTGAGGCTTTGAAGGCTGCGATGAGCAAAATACAGAAAGACTTCGGCAAGGGGTCTATAATGCGCATGGGCGATGAACAGGTGGAAAACGTGGAAGTTATCCCTACCGGCAGCATCGGACTTGACGCGGCTCTTGGTGTGGGTGGTTATCCCAAAGGGCGCATCGTGGAAATATACGGTCCGGAGTCATCCGGCAAGACCACGCTGGCTATTCATGCCATTGCCGAGGCTCAGAAGCACGGTGGCATAGCAGCATTCATTGATGCCGAGCATGCCTTCGACCGTTTCTATGCTGCCAAGTTGGGCGTAGACGTGGACAATCTTTGGATTTCACAGCCTGACAACGGAGAACAGGCTCTTGAGATAGCCGACCAACTTATCCGCTCCAGTGCGGTAGACATACTGGTAATAGACTCTGTGGCAGCCCTTACACCGAAAAAGGAAATAGAGGGCGAAATGGGCGACAACGTAGTGGGGCTGCAGGCACGTCTGATGAGTCAGGCTCTGCGCAAGCTCACCTCTACAATAAGCAAGACCAACACCTGCTGCATCTTCATCAACCAGTTGCGCGAGAAGATTGGAGTGATGTTCGGTAATCCTGAGACCACCACCGGTGGCAATGCCCTGAAGTTCTATTCAAGCGTGCGTCTCGACATCCGCCGCGTTACCAGCATTAAGGATGGCGACACCGTAATAGGCAATCAGGTAAGGGTAAAGGTAATAAAGAACAAGGTTGCCCCACCTTTCCGCAAAGCTGAGTTTGAAATCACCTTCGGCGAGGGAATCTCAAAGGTTGGCGAAATAGTAGACTTAGGCGTAGAATACGGAATTGTACAGAAGAGTGGAAGCTGGTTCAGCTACAACGGCAGCAAACTGGCTCAGGGTCGTGATGCCACGAAGAATCTGCTTAAAGATAATCCTGAACTCTGCGATGAACTGGAAGGGCTCATCAAAAAAGCCATCGAGGACAAAAAGAAATAACAATTTGATATATGCGGAGGGAGACGGAGTTTCAAAGCCGTCTCCTTTTTTTTGAAAAAATATAGAAAGACATGAACAGAAAATTCTTATACATAACCCTTGGCTGCCTGTTGTCTGCCGGAATTATGAAAGCTCAAAATTATCCTAAGAATGAAATATCCGTAAGCTATGGCTTTATCAACCAGATGGAAATAGCAAACACATTTGGCAAATGCTTGGAAATATGGGCCACTGCAGGTGCCGTATCAAGAGATAATGAGCATAACACCGGTTCACTGAATCTTGACTACACACACAATTTCAGCAAACTTATAGGAATAGGTTTCAACGCTTCGTTGTCACAATACAAATGCGACTGTAGGCTTTTGGATGAAACAGGCAGGCAGAAGGACACTTATTTTGCCTTTATGCCTACCATGAAAATAAACTGGATGAGACGGAAATTCATAACTCTTTATTCAAAGGTGGCTCTTGGCATCATCACAGACCATTCTCGTCAGACAGATACCGAAAATGGAGAAACTAAAACCAATAATGATTGCCATTTTGGTTATCAGGCATCACCGATAGGCATAGAAATAGGTAATGCCATTGCCGGATTTGCCGAAGCCGGTTTAGGACAAGCAGGAACATTACAAATTGGTATACGCGCCAAACTATAAATCAAGATTTCATCAGTTTGCGGAACCATAGAGCCAATCCTTTATGGTTCTTTCTTTTGATGAAAAATTCACGCCAATCTTCCTCTTACTTTCTGTCTTCTTCCAACCGTCTCAGTTTTCTGCAATAGAAATAATAGTATTGCAGACCGGCTATTGTCAGTCCGAAAGGAAAGGAATACCACACACCCACCAGACCACCATTCAGCGTAATACCGAATATATATGCCAACGGAACGGATACCACGAAATATGACGTAAAGGCAACCAACATCATCGGCTTAACATAAGCCAAACCTCGCATGGCATTGCTGAAAGTACACTGCAGACCGTCACTGAACTGATACACTATAAGCGGAACTATGGTGAGTGAAACTATATGCGCCACGGCAGGTGAATCAGTAAACATATAACCTATATCGTTGCGGAATGCTATCACCGGTATTGCCACCAATATGGCTATCACGAAATTAAGATGACAGCCTGCCCATGCCGTGCGGCTAACAGCCTGATAATTTCTCTGACCGTGAAACATACTTATGCGTATGGCATTGGCTGAAGCCAGCGCATAATAGAACTGGAAAAACAACTGGCTTATCGTGAGCATCACTTGATGACCTGCCAGCGCATCCGTGCCTATCCACCCCACTATTATGCTGCAAAGAGACCAACTGCCACTCTCCATGCCCATTTGCAAACTGATGGGCAGCCCTAATGCCATAAGCATCTTTATGTCTGCCCTACTCAAAGCAGAGTTGCGGAATGCAACGCGTATCTTCTTATAGCGTGAAGACCAAAGAAACACTGCGGCTATAGCCACAAACATGAATATACGTGCCGTGAGAGTGGAAATTCCGGCTCCCACAATTCCCATCTCAGGCAAACCAAACTCTCCGTAAATCAGCAGCCAGTTGCCCAGAATGTTAAGTCCATTGCCGAACAACAGAATCCACATGGGATTCTTTGTATCCGTGGTGCCGTCAAACGCTTGCTTCAGACAGTAAAACCAACACAGAAACGGAACAGAAACTACATTAATGATATAATAGGGGCGGATATACGGCAGCAATTCTGACGGCTGTCCCAACTTATCGAGAAAGAAATACAGTATGCCATATACAGCCATCATGAATATGGCTACAAAGGTATTCAGCACCAGTCCGTTTTTCACAGTTCCCCCAATCTCTTCTATTTTTCTCTGTCCGTAGAACTTTCCCACCACAGGAGTTATGCACAGTGCGAACCCCATAGCCATGAGTATGCCCAAAATAAAAATATTGCTCACGAGCGATGCGGCAGCCAGTTCCACGGTAGAGTGATGCCCAATCATAAGCGTGTCGGCAAAGTTCTGCATTATTATGCCTATCTGCCCTATTATCAGCGGAGTACCCAACTTGACAAGGGCTTTGTAATACGGCTTATAATCATTGATGTTAAAATTCATGCGTGCAAAGATACGGATATTATTCCAATATCACAAAAAAAAAGCGGAGCCTTGACTTCACAGTCGGGCCCCGCAAGCAAACTTAAACAACCAATAAAGATATTGGTGTTATTCAAGGTTTTTTTGACATTATCTGATGAAGAGTAACTCTCGGTATTTTGGCAATGTCCAAAGTTCATCGGCAACGATGAGTTCCAGTTTGTCTATCTGATAACGTATTTCATCCATTTTAGGTTCTACAGTATCATGATAAGCAATGGCTTTCTCACGTTCACTTTCTATCTTGTTAGCCACTTTACGGGCATTTACCAAATCTTCCACTCCGGTTTCAATCTTCTGTGTACGTTCAGCAATCTCCTTGATAATCTTCATATTGCGTGAACTCAATGCCACAGCCTCGTCTTTACCAAAGATGTCTATCATGTTCTCCACATTCTTAGCAAGCTGACTCTGATAATGAGTAGCCACCGGAATGATGTGATTCATGCTCAAGTCGCCCATTACGCGGGCTTCTATCTGAATTTTCTTTGTGTAAGTTTCCCACTTCACTTCATTACGAGCCTCAAGTTCATTCTCGTGCATCACGTTCATAGACTCAAACATACTGATGCTGTTCTTATCCAGATAGCGGTCAAAGATTACAGGGCAACTCTTTTCGCAGTCAAGACCACGCTTTGCTGCTTCATCAACCCACTCATCACTATAGCCGTTGCCGTCAAAGCGGATAGGCTTGCAAGCCTTGATATCTTCACGTACAACATCAACGATTGCGCTCAATTTATCCTCGCCCTTGGCAATAAGAGCATCAACATGAGCCTTGAACTCTGTAAGAGCCTCAGCCACAGCTGTATTAAGAGCAATCATTGCACTGGCACAGTTAGCTTCACTTCCTACGGCACGGAATTCAAAACGGTTGCCGGTAAAAGCAAATGGAGACGTACGGTTACGGTCGGTATTGTCGAGCATAATCTCAGGAATCTCAGGAATATCGAGTTTCACACCCTTCTTACCAGCCACATTGAACAAATCTTTCTTGTCTGATTTCTCTATGTGCTCTAGCAAATCGCTGAGCTGCTTGCCCAAGAAAGAAGATATGATGGCAGGAGGTGCCTCGTTGGCTCCAAGACGATGAGCGTTTGTGGCACTCATAATGCTAGCCTTGAGTAATCCGTTGTGCTTATACACTCCCATGAGAGTTTCTACAATAAAGACTACGAAACGGAGATTAGCCTCAGGGGTCTTACCAGGACCATGAAGCAGAACGCCGGTGTCTGTACTCAGACTCCAGTTGTTGTGCTTTCCGGAACCGTTGATGCCGTCAAATGGTTTCTCGTGGAGCAATACCTGGAAGCCGTGTTTACGAGCTATTTTCTTCATAAGGCTCATAAGGAGCATATTATGGTCTACGGCAAGATTAGTTTCCTCGAAGATTGGAGCAAGTTCAAACTGATTAGGTGCCACCTCATTATGACGTGTCTTGCAAGGAATACCAAGTTCAAGAGCCTGAATTTCAAGGTCTTTCATGAAAGCCTGCACACGCTCAGGAATTGTTCCAAAGTAATGGTCGTCCATCTGCTGGTTCTTTGCACTGTCGTGTCCCATAAGAGTACGACCGGTGAGCATCAGGTCAGGACGGGCTGCATACAAGTCTTCATCTACGAGGAAGTATTCCTGTTCCCAACCGAGATTGGAAGTGACCTTCTTTACGTTCTTGTCGAAATAATGGCAAACTTCTGTTGCAGCCACGTTTACGGCATGGAGAGCCCTGAGCAGAGGAGCCTTGTAGTCAAGAGCTTCACCTGTATAAGAAATAAAAATTGTAGGAATGCACAGAGTGTCGTCCATGATGAATACAGGAGATGTAGGATCCCAAGCAGAATAACCGCGAGCCTCAAAGGTGTTGCGTATACCGCCAGAAGGGAAAGAACTAGCGTCAGGTTCCTGCTGCATAAGCAGTTTACCCGAAAATTCCTCTATCATTCCACCCTTGCCGTCGTGCTCTATGAAAGCATCGTGCTTCTCGGCTGTTCCTTCTGTAAGAGGCTGAAACCAGTGAGTGTAGTGTGTTACGCCGTTTTCATTAGCCCACTTCTTGATGCCGGATGCCACTTCGTTGGCAATGCTTCTGTCAAGACGTGTACCGTTGTCGATTACATCAACAAGCTTTGCGTAAACATCAGCAGGGAGATACTTATACATCTTTGCCCTGTTGAAAACTTTCTTACCGAAAAATTCACTTGGTCGTTCTTTCGGGGTAGCCACCTCAAGAGGTTTTTTCCTTGAAGCCTCAGCTACAGCTTGAAATCTTAAGTTGCTCATAATATTTTTAATTTAGCTAAAAATTCTCTATACAATAAATTATTTTGTTCCACTCCAACCGGCAATTCTCTGCATGGCTTCCTTGCAGTCGTCACGGTCACCGAATGCCGTAAGGCGGATATATCCCTCACCGCTCGGTCCGAAACCTACGCCCGGTGTACATACCACGCTGGCACCGTAAAGAAGTTCTTCAAAGAATTTCCAACTGTCCACACCGTTAGGAGTCTTCACCCACAGATAAGGAGCATTCTCGCCTCCAAAGACCTTATAGCCCAATTTGGTAAGGCTCTCGCGCATCAATGTGGCATTCTCCATATAATAATCTATGGTTTCCTTTACCTGCTGTCTGCCTTCAGGAGTGTATATTGCCTCGGCAGCACGCTGACTGATATAGCTGGTGCCATTGAACTTTGTAGACTGTCGGCGGTCCCATATCTGATTAAGATTAACCCTTTTGGTTCCGTCAAGCGTCACCGCCGTCACCTCTTTAGGCACCACGGTATATCCGCATCTCACACCAGTGAATCCTGCAGTCTTGGAATAACTGTGAAACTCTATTGCCACCTTTCGTGCTCCGCGTATCTCATATATAGAATGAGGTATGCTCTCATCTCTGATATAAGCCTGATAAGCTGCATCATAGAGTATTATGGAATCATTGTGTATTGCGTAATTCACCCATTTGCGCAGTTCTTCCTTAGTGAGCACGGTTCCCGTAGGGTTATTGGGATAGCACAGATAAATCATGTCTACCCGATGGTCGGGAATCTTCGGAATGAAATTATTCTCTGCCGTACAGGGCATGTAAGTCACGTTGCTCCATTTACCGTCTACATTGCTTCCGGCTCTGCCTATCATCGCATTAGAGTCTATGTAGACCGGATAAATAGGGTCTGTGACTCCCACACTGTTGTCCCAGCGCAGTATTTCCTGAAAATTACCGGTGTCGCTCTTGGCACCCTCATTGACAAAAATTTCATTCACGTCAAGATGAATGCCCCGTGGCAGAAAATCATTCTTGACAATAGCCTCACGCAGAAAATCATAACCTCTTTCGGGACCATATCCGCGAAAAGAAGCCTTAACTGCCATTTCGCCTACAGCCTTGTGCATGGCCTCTATCACGGCCGGACAAAGCGGCTGGGTGACATCGCCTATACCGAGACTGATGACACGCTGCTTGGGATGCGACACCTTATAGGCGTTCACCTTCTTGGCAATATCTGCAAACAGATAATTGCTCGACAGCTTTAAGAAATGTTCATTTACTAATGCCATATATGTTGTAGTTGTTTAAAGTTTGCTATGGAAGAGGTATTTCTCCCTCAAATGCGAACTGAGCGGGACCGGTCATGTAAACATGGTTGTCTTTTTCGTTCCACTCAATTTCGAGAGTTCCTCCGTCCATAATTATTTTCACCTTTCTATCTGTAATACGTGCCTGAGCAGCAGCAACAGCAGTAGCGCACGCACCAGTACCGCATGCCATGGTTATTCCACTGCCCCTCTCCCACACTCTGGTTCTCAGTTCATTCTTCCCCACGAGCTGCGCAAATTCTATATTGCACCGCTCCGGAAAAGAACAATCTCTCTCCAATATTTTTCCATGGTTAGATATATCAACTTTCTCTATGTCAGGCACGAAAATCACGTAATGGGGATTGCCCATGCTCACAAACGTAGAGCACCGTGACGCCAATCCTGACTGTCCGGACTTTATCAGTTCCGGCATTTCACCGGTCCATTGCTCCGGCACTTCAAAACGCGGTTCCAGCATATCCACCGTGACACTTTCCACCGTGCCGGACTTATCTATATGCAAATTCAGAATTTTTATTCCCGAACGCGTTTCAAGTCTTATGACTTTCTTATCGGTGATACCTTTTTCATAAAGGTATTTGCCAATGCATCTGCTGGCATTTCCGCACATCATGGCTTCTGAGCCATCGGCATTGAATATTCTCATGGAATAATCAGCCTTTGCAGAATCTGTCGGTTCGCCTATCAGCACAAGTCCGTCGCTTCCTATCCCGAAGTGCATCCTGCTCCAGGCAACAGACACTTCTGATGGGTTCGGAATCTTATATAATAATGTATTTACATATATGTAATCATTACCGGCTCCGTGCATTTTCGTAAAGTGAATCGTTTTTGTCATAATGTAACCGTTTCGAAGTTAAAACTTACTTTTTGTTTTAAATCTGCTGCAAATTTAGTTCGTTTTGTCCAACAAAACAATATTTAAGTAGCAAAATTATGTTATTTATTTGCATTTATTTCAAATTGAAAGCAAAATAGCCATTTATGCTTTCAATTTGAAAGCTAACACGGTATATTACAAACAAAATGATAACACTTTTCAAAAGCCAAATTCAAAATGTTTTAATTTTATTGTTTTTACTATCAAAATGAGTTAATTTTGCAACCGAAAGCTTACAAAACGTAAGACAGATGCTGAATTATTAATTAAATAAGTATTTATGAAAAAGATTGAAGCTATCATCCGCAAGACCAAATTTGATGACGTGAAGGAAGCTCTGCTTACAGCCGACATCGAATGGTTTTCTTACTATGATGTAAGAGGAGAAGGGAAAATGCGACAGGCACGAATTTATCGTGGGGTAATGTACGACACGAGTAGCATCGAGCGCGTATTGCTGAATGTTGTTGTAAGAGACAAGAATGTAGAGCGTACAATCGATGCCATTCAGAAATCTGCAAGAACCGGCGAAATCGGAGATGGCAGAATCTTTGTCATACCGGTAGAGGACACCGTAAGAATTCGTACAGGAGAACGCGGCGACATCGCTCTTTACAACGCTGAAAAAGAGAAATGATTTTATTTAGGGTAAAAAGATTAACACATTAAAAAGGTAAGATTATGACTGTACAAGATTTAGGAATTTCAATAGATACCGTATGGATGCTATTGGCGGCCATGTTGGTATTCTTCATGCAACCGGGATTCGCACTTTGCGAAGCAGGATTTACACGTAGCAAAAATACCGCAAATATATTATTCAAGAACTTTGTGGACTTCATGTTCGGTTCTATATTATTTTGGTTTATCGGCTTTGGCTTCATGTTTGGAAGTGACGGTCAGGGATTTGTTGGTATGCCAAACTTCGGAGACCTTTCTTTCTATAAGAATGCAGCAGGGCTGCCTACAGAAGGTTTCTTGATTTTCGAAACTGTGTTCTGCGCAACCAGCGCCACTATAGTTTCAGGAGCAATGGCAGAACGCACTAAGTTCTCAATGTATTGCGTTTATTCAGTATTCATTTCACTAATCATCTATCCTGTAGAAGGTCACTGGACATGGGGCGGCGGATGGCTCTGCAATGCCGATGAAGCCAGTTTCATGATGTCTACATTCGGTGCTGCCTTCCATGACTTTGCAGGTTCTGCAATTGTTCACTCTGTGGGTGGTGTGCTAGCCTTGATAGGTGCAATAGTTCTTGGTCCGCGTATCGGCAAATATCGCAAAGACGGTCGCAGCAATGCCATTCCGGGACATAACCTGATGGCTGCAGCTCTGGGTGTATTCATTCTTTGGTTCGGGTGGTTCGGCTTCAACCCGGGTTCTCAGTTGGCTGCCAGTGGAGAAATTAACCGTGTGGCTATTTCTCACGTATTCCTTACAACAAACCTTGCAGCAGCAGCCGGTGGCATGGCAACAATGTTTGTTACATGGATAAAATATGGCAAACCTTCTTTCTCTCTGATGCTCAACGGTGTTCTTGCCGGATTGGTAGGCATCACGGCAGGATGTGACCTTGTAAGTCCTGTAGGAGCCATCGCAATAGGTGCCATCTGCGGTATCATTCTTCCATTCTCTATTGAGTTCATCGACCAAAAACTTCATATTGACGACCCTGTAGGTGCAAGTTCTGTTCACGGAGTATGCGGTATAACAGGAACATTACTTACCGGAGTGTTTGCCTTAGACGGAGGTTGCCTTTATGGAGGTGGATTCGGACTTCTGGGTGCTCAGGCTTTCGGTGTAATCGTAATTGATGCATGGACTGCAGTTTGCGGTATCATCCTGTTCTATGCTGTGAAGAAGATATGCGGTCTGCGTGTCGACAAGCGAATAGAAGAAGAAGGACTCGACATCTACGAGCATGGAGAAAGCTGCTATAACTGATAATAAAAGATATATATTCACTATAACTAATTAAATTTCAAAGGAGAACATTATGAAACATTTATTTGATAAATCTTATTTAAAGTTAACTTGTGCACTGGCTGTCGCGCTGACAGCCTTTGCAACAAGCGCAAAAGCTCAGGACGAAGTTGAAACCACAATATCTGCAGATGTTGTAAACCAGTACATCTGGCGTGGTCAGGAACTAGGTCAAGTATCTCTGCAGCCGACTTTGGGCATAGGCTATAAAGGCTTATCTCTTACGGCATGGGGAAACGTAGGTCTTTCAAAAGAAGACGACACCAAGGAATTTGACCTTACAGCCGCATATACAACGGGAGGTTTCCATGTAGGAGTTACAGACTATTGGTTTAACACACCTAACGAACGCTACTTCTGCTATGATTCCCATAGCACATCCCACGTTTTCGAAGCCAATGTGGGTTACGACTTCGGTGTCGTTGCTCTAAATTGGTACACTAACTTTGCAGGACATGACGGACTCAACAAGAAAGACAAGCGTGCCTATTCTTCATACGTTGAAGCCAGTGTTCCATTCAAACTCGCAGCTTGTGACTGGAGTGCCACCGTTGGTGCCGTTCCATACGCCACAGACTTTTACTCTGATGCCAAAGGTTTTGCCGTAACTAATGTAACCGTGAAAGCAACTAAGGAAATCAAGATAACGGACAGTTTCAGTGTTCCGGTATTTGGAGCCGTGACCGCCAACCCAAGTAACGAAAAAGCTTATTTGGTATTTGGATTCACATTGCATCCATAAAATATAAAAATGATTTCGCATGGCTGGCGGATTTTTAACAGTTCGCCAGCCTTTATATAGGTTTTTATAAGTCAAACTTAACAAACAATAAAAAGGAAAAGTAACTATGTGTGGAATTGTATCAATTTTCAACATTCAGCAACAAACGGCTGAATTGCGACAGCAGGCTCTGAGAATGAGTCAGAAGATCCGCCATCGCGGACCTGATTGGAGCGGAATCTACTGTGGTGGTTCCGCTATTCTTGCGCATGAGCGTCTGAGTATTGTTGACCCTGAATCAGGTGGTCAGCCTTTGTTCTCACCTGACAAGAAACAAGTACTCGCGGTAAACGGTGAAATTTATAATCACCAGGACATCCGTAGCCATTTTGAAGGAAAATATCCGTATCAGACAGGCAGCGACTGTGAGGTGATACTCTCACTGTATCGTGAAATGCGCAATGATACTGATTTCTCGTCTCTTATCTATAAGGGAGAGGATGCCGTTCATGCCCACATCGTGAAGATGATGGAAGAACTGAGCGGCATTTTCGCCTTTGCGCTCTATGATGCCGAGCATGACGAATTTCTAATTGCCCGCGACCCTATCGGGGTAATACCTCTTTACATCGGCTATGACAAAGATGGAAAGGTATATGTGGCAAGCGAACTGAAAGCCCTTGAGGGTCAGTGTGACCACTATGAGCCTTTCCTTCCCGGACATTATTATTACAGCAAGACTCCCGGCATGAAGCGTTATTACACCCGTGACTGGATGAGCTATGATGCCGTGAAAGAAAGTTCCAAAGACTACAAGGCCGCTGTTGCCAGTCTTCACGATTCACTTGAAGATGCTGTGAAGCGTCAGCTTATGAGCGACGTGCCTTACGGAGTATTGCTCAGCGGAGGTCTTGACTCTTCCGTAATCTCTGCCATTGCCGAGAAATATTCAGAAAACCGCATAGAGAACGGCAGCGTCACAAAGGCTTACTGGCCTCGTCTGCATTCTTTTGCCGTAGGCTTAAAAGGTGCGCCAGACTTGGCTAAGGCAAGACTTGTTGCCGACCAGATTGGCACTGTGCATCACGAAATAAACTATACCATACAGGAAGGGCTTGATGCCATCCGCGACGTTATCTATTTCATAGAGACTTACGATGTAACCACCGTGCGCGCGTCTACCCCAATGTATCTGTTAGCCCGCGTCATCAAGTCAATGGGCATAAAAATGGTGCTTTCGGGAGAAGGGGCTGACGAGATTTTCGGTGGTTACCTGTATTTCCACAAAGCTCCGGACGGAAAAGCATTCCATGAGGAAACAGTGAGAAAACTCTCAAAGCTTTATCTGTATGACTGTCTACGTGCCAACAAGAGTCTTGCTGCATGGGGAGTTGAGGGACGCGTACCGTTCCTTGACAAGGAATTTCTTGACGTGGCAATGAGACTGAATCCTGAGATAAAAATGTGTCCCGGAGAAACCATCGAGAAGAAAGTTGTGCGTGAAGCGTTCAGCGATATGCTGCCGGCAGAAGTGGCATGGCGACAGAAAGAGCAGTTCAGTGACGGCGTAGGCTATTCATGGATTGATACTCTGAAACAGATTACCGCATCTTCTGTCAGTGACGAGCAAATGGCTCATGCCGCAGAAAGATTCCCTATCAACCCACCACAGAACAAAGAAGAGTATTACTATCGCAGCATCTTTGCCGAGCACTTCCCTAGTGACAGTGCCGCCCACAGTGTTCCGTCAATACCGAGCGTGGCATGCTCTACAGCAGAAGCCCTTGCCTGGGATACTTCTTTCAAGAACATGAATGATCCGAGTGGCCGTGCCGTAAGAGGCGTTCACGAACAGGCTTATTAATTAACAAAAAAACTTTTAAAACAACTGATAAAATTATGGAAAAAGGATTGTACAATTCAGCCTACGAACACGATGCGTGCGGTGTAGGTATGGTGGTCAACATCCACGGAAACAAGAGTCACGATCTTGTTGACAATGCCTTAAAGGTACTTGAAAACATGCGCCACCGCGGTGCTGAAGGTGCCGACAATAAAACCGGTGACGGTGCGGGTATTCTGCTACAGATTCCGCATGAGTTCATTCTGCTGCAGGGCATCCCTGTTCCAGAAAAGGGAAAATACGGAACCGGACTTGTATTCCTGCCTAAAGACGAAAAACGCCAGGAGGAAATACTATCTATCATGATTGAGGAAATTGAGCGCGAAGGACTGCAGCTTATGCACTTGCGCAATGTTCCAACAAATCCTGACTGTCTGGGCGATGCTGCTCTTAACACAGAGCCTGCCATCAAGCAGGTATTCATTACCGGTGTAACTGATGACAAGGTGGCTTCATTTGAAAGCACCTTATATATAATAAGAAAGAAGATTGAACATCGTGTACAAGACAAAGACTTCTACATCTGTTCTCTTTCAAGCAAGAATATAGTTTACAAGGGTATGCTGTCAAGTTTGCAGCTGCGCCAATATTACCCGGACCTCACCAACAGCTATTTCACAAGTGGTCTGGCTCTGGTTCACAGCCGTTTCTCTACCAACACATTCCCTACATGGAGTCTTGCCCAGCCTTTCCGCCTGCTTTGCCATAACGGTGAGATAAACACCATCAGGGGCAACCGCGGCTGGATGAAAGCCCGCGAGAGCGTGCTCTCTGGCAAGATTCTGGGCGACATTCACGAAATTTCTCCTATTGTCCAGCCTGACATGAGCGACTCGGCAAGCCTTGACAATGTGTTTGAATTCTTCGTGATGAGCGGACTTTCTCTGCCTCACGCCATGTCTATCATGATTCCGGAGAGTTTCAACGACAAGAATCCTATCTCTGAAGACCTGAAGGCATTCTATGAGTATCACTCTATATTGATGGAGCCATGGGATGATCCTGCTGCCCTGCTGTTCAGCGACGGTCGCTATGCCGGAGGTATGCTCGACCGCAACGGTCTGCGTCCTGCCCGCTACACCATCACCAAGAACGACACCATGGTCGTTGCGTCTGAAGTAGGCGTAATGGACTTCGACCCTACCGAGATTGCAGAAAAGGGACGTCTGCAGCCGGGCAAGATTCTGCTCATAGACACAAAGGAAGGTAAGATATATTATGACGGTGAAATAAAGGAACGTCTGGCTTCAGAACATCCTTACCGTCAGTGGCTTAATACCAACCGCATAGAACTGGAGAAACTGCGCAGCGGACGCAAGATAGAAAACAATGTTGCCGACCTGACGCGCAAAGAACTGGAATTCGGTTTCGGCGAAGAGGACATAGACGGAACTATTATTCCTATGGCAACAAAGGGTCAGGAGCCTACAGCCTCTATGGGCAACGATACTCCTCTGGCTGTTCTCAGCGACCAACCTCAGATATTTTTCAACTATTTCCGCCAGCAGTTTGCTCAGGTCACCAATCCTGCCATAGACTCCATCAGAGAGAACCTCGTGATGAGCCTCACGGAATATATAGGCAGAGTGGGCTCAGGCATTCTAAATCCTGACGAGACCAACTGCAAGATGGTACGTCTGCCGCATCCTATACTCACCAACACCCAGCTTGACATATTGTGCAACATCCGCTATAAGGGCTTCAACACCGTGAAACTGAAAATCGGATTCACTCCAAGCACTATGGTCACTGATGATGCCAATGAAAACATTGCCAACGGAGAAGAACTACGCAACGCACTGGAGAAACTTTGCCATGACGCAGAAAAGAGCGTAGACGACGGCTACAACTACATCATTCTTTCTGACAAAGAACTTGCCGAAAACGAGATAGCCATTCCATCTCTTCTCGCTGTCAGTGCCGTTCATCATTATCTCATCAGCGTGGGCAAACGGGTGCAGACAGCCCTGATTGTTGAAAGCGGAGAAATCCGTGAAGTGATGCACGCAGCCCTGCTGCTCGGATATGGAGCCAGTGCCCTATGTCCTTATCTTACATACGCTGTTCTTGACGAACTGGTGAAGAAGGGTAAGATTCAGGAAAACTATTCTACAGCCGAAGCCAACTATATAAAGGCCGTGAAGAAGGGACTCTTCAAGATTATGGCCAAGATGGGTATTTCTACCATACGCAGTTACCGCGGAGCAAAGATATTCGAGAGCATCGGTCTGTCTGAATCTCTGTTGAAGACTTATTTCGGTACAGAGATTAGTACCATCGGCGGCATCGGTCTTGAAACAATAGCACGCGACTCCATACGCTTGCACAACAAGGCTTTCCAACCTGGAAAAGTAAACTTCCTTCCAAGTCTCGGTCAGTTCCATTACCGCAAGGACGGCATTCGTCACGCATGGAATCCTGAGACAATAGCAACGCTGCAACTTGCCACGCGCAAGGGAGACTATAGTCTCTTCAAGAAATATTCAGGTCTTGTAGACCACAAGCAGGAACCAATCTTCATCCGTGATTTCTTCGGATTCAAGAAGAATCCAATAGACATAGAGAAAGTGGAATCTGTAGAACAGATTGTAAAGCACTTCGTCACCGGAGCAATGTCTTTCGGTGCTCTGTCCAAAGAGGCTCATGAGGCCATGGCTCTTGCCATGAATGCGATCGGAGCACGCAGCAACACCGGTGAAGGTGGCGAGGACAACGAACGTTTCCATGCCACAGTAGATGGTGTTTCACTGAGCAGCAAAACCAAGCAGGTGGCTAGCGGACGTTTCGGCGTAACGACAGAATACTTGGTTAATGCCGAGGAAATCCAGATTAAAGTGGCACAGGGTGCAAAGCCAGGTGAAGGCGGTCAGCTTCCTGGTTTCAAGGTAAATGAGGTGATAGCAAAGACACGCCATTCTATTCCTGGCATTTCTCTCATCTCTCCTCCACCTCACCATGATATTTACAGTATTGAGGACTTGGCACAGCTTATCTTCGACCTGAAGAATGTGAATCCTAAGGCCGCCATAAGCGTGAAACTTGTTGCCGAAAGCGGCGTGGGCACAATTGCTGCCGGTGTGGCAAAGGCTAAGGCAGACCTCATCGTCATCTCTGGTGCTGAGGGTGGTACAGGTGCAAGTCCTGCATCAAGTATGCGCTTTGCGGGCATCTCTCCTGAGATTGGACTCTCAGAGACACAGCAGACACTTGTAAAGAACGGTCTTCGCGGTCAGGTGCGTCTACAGGTAGACGGACAGTTAAAGACTGGTCGTGACATCATACTTATGGCATTGCTCGGTGCCGAAGAATTCTCTTTCGGTACAGCAGCACTTATCGTCATGGGCTGCGTGATGATGCGCAAGTGCAATCTGAACACCTGTCCTATGGGTGTAGCAACACAGGATCCAAAGTTGCGTGCCCACTTCCGCGGTGACTATCACTATCTTATCAATTTCTTTACTTTCATGGCTCAGGAAGTACGCGAGTATCTTGCTGAGATGGGCTATACTTCGCTAAACGATATCGTAGGCCATACAGAACTCATCGTGCGCAAAAAAGACGAGGAAATAATAGAAACTGAAGGCGACGAGGCTCCGGACATGGAAACGGCAAAGGGCATTGAGGAGAAAGCCGACATGCTAGACTTTACACGACTGCTGCACAAGGAAAAGGGCAACAATTCCCTTTACCACACCACACAGCAGATTCATAATCTCGACAACGTACTCGACCAGCAACTTATCCGCGGAGCACAGAATGCCATAGAGAAACAGGAGGAGGTGAATCTCGACTTCGCCATCAAGAACACCGACCGTGCCGTGGGCACTATGCTCAGCGGTATGATTGCATCCAAATACGGCGAGACTGGTTTGCCTGACAAGACCATAAACGTGAAGTTCAAAGGTTCTGCAGGTCAGAGTTTCGGAGCGTTCCTAGTAAAGGGTGTAGACTTCAAACTTGAGGGCGAAACCAACGACTATTTCGCCAAGGGACTTAGCGGCGGGCGCATTTCTATTCTGCCACCTGTACGCAGCAACTTCTCTGCCGAAGACAACATCATCGCCGGAAACACCGGTCTGTACGGTGCCACAAGCGGAGAACTATACATCAACGGCAAGGTGGGCGAACGCTTCGGCGTGCGCAACTCTGGTGCCATTGCCGTAATCGAAGGTGCAGGCGACCACTGCTGTGAATATATGACGGGCGGCCGTGTGGTTGTGCTGGGCGAAACCGGACGCAACTTTGCCGCAGGTATGAGTGGCGGTGTGGCTTACGTATGGGACAAGAACCACAACTTCGACTTCTTCTGCAATATGGACATGGTGGAGATTAATTTGGTTGAGGAGAGCAGCTACCGCAAGGAACTGCATGAACTCATCCGCCAGCATTACCTCTACACAGGCAGCAAGATGGCACGCACCATGCTTGATGACTGGAACCATTATGTGGAAGACTTCATCCAGGTAGTGCCAATAGAATACAAGCGAGTTCTGCAAGAAGAACAAGTGAAGAAGTTACAACAGAAAATTGCTGATATGCAGCGCGATTATTAAAGGAATAGAACAATGGGAAATCCAAAAGCATTTTTAACCACACCTCGCAAAGAGGCAGGTTATAGACCAATACATGACAGAATCCACGACTTCGGTGAAGTGGAACAGACTCTTAACAGCAACGAACGCCGACAGCAGGCAAGCCGCTGCATGGATTGTGGCGTACCTTTCTGCCACTGGGCATGTCCTCTGGGCAATAAGCCGCCAGAGTGGAACGACGCTCTCTTCAAAGGAGACTGGGAACAGGCTTACCGCCTGCTCAACAGCACCAATCCTTTTCCTGAGTTCACAGGTCGCATTTGTCCGGCTCTCTGTGAGAAGGCTTGCGTGCTCAATCTCATGGAACATGAGCCTACCACCAACCGTGAAGACGAATGTGCCATCGTGGAACATGCCTTCGACGAAGACTTCGTGCAGGCAGAAATACCTGAACGCAACGGCAAAAAAGTTGCCGTTGTGGGTGCCGGTCCTGCCGGACTTGCCACAGCCAACGACCTGAACCATGCCGGATATATGGTTACGGTGTATGATGCACGCGAGGATGCCGGCGGTCTGCTGAGATACGGCATACCTAACTTTAAACTTAACAAGAACATCATCGACCGCCGCATCAAACTGCTGGAAAAAGAAGGCATTGAATTCAAATTCGGTGTTCATGTGCTCGAAGATGAGAAGAAGGTTGACAATATCCAGAATGACCCTACACTGGCAAAAGACCAGAAGGTTTCCGTGGATAGTCTGTCAAAGAAATATGATGCCGTGGTACTTTCCACCGGTACGCCTGCAGCCAGAGACCTGAGCATTCCGGGACGTGACCTCAAGGGAGTTCACTTTGCTCTGGAGATGCTGTCTCAGCAGAACAGGGTTCTGGCAGGCATGGAGTTCAAGAAAGACGAACTGGTGAATGCCAAGGGCAAGGATGTGCTGGTAATCGGCGGTGGCGACACCGGCAGTGACTGCATCGGCACAGCTCACCGTCAGGGAGCAAAAAGTGTCACACAGATAGAGATTATGCCAAAGCCCGTGGATGGTCCTGAAGACCCAAGGAATCCATGGCCAAACTGGCCTCGCACCCTAAAGACTACATCTAGTCATGAAGAAGGTTGCACACGCCGCTGGAACATCAACTCTCTGGAGTTCCTCGGCAAGGACGGCAAACTTACCGGTGTAAGGGTTCAGGAAATAGATTGGAAACCGAATCCTGAAGGTGGCAGACCTCTGATGGTGGAAAAGGGCAAACCTGAGACTATAAAGGCCGAGCTCGTACTATTGGCAATGGGATTTCTGCAACCTCAGCATCCTGAGATGCCTGCTAACGTATTCTTTGCCGGAGATGCTGCCAGCGGTGCTTCTCTTGTGGTACGTGCCATGGCAAGCGGAAAGAAGACGGCAGCCAAGGTAGATGCATTATTAAATAGGTAAAACATATTTGAGTTATTTATGTTGGGGGGTGTAGTTTTTTTTATAACTGCATCCCCTTTTCTTTCTGCACCTCATAAAAAAACATTATCTTTGCAAGGTAATATAAAAATGCTAAAAACAATGAAACAACTTTTCTTTATGCTCGTATGCCTGATGGCTGCAGCAAATGTAAATGCTAAAGACGTGGATTCTCTTTATGCCAAAGACCTGTTGCCAATAGGTACCGAAGCCCCGTTGATTCCGCATGACAACTCTCTCAGCAAGGACTTCAACACCAAGGGACACTACACGGTTTTGGATTTCTGGGCAACTTGGTGTCCCGACTGCCGGCGAGACATTCCCGTGATGAAAGACATCGTGAAGGAGTTCCGCTCTTCCCGCATACACTTCATGGGAGTGAGCTTCGACACTGATTCCGCTACTCTGAACAGATTCACAGAGAAAAATGAAATCCAATGGGCGCAATACTGCGAATACCGCAAGTGGAAGGAAACACAAATTTCAAAAGACTTCAACATCAAGTGGATTCCCACATACTATATTCTCGACCCTGACAGAAAGGTATGCTTCACCACCGTTGACATAAACAGACTGCGTAAAAAGCTAGAAGAAATCGGCAAAAATGCTGATTGAAGATTTTCTTTTTGATTAATAATTCTTTCCTTTTGCAGGTTGGGGCTTTATGCCCCGACATGAATTTATTTGCATTTTTCTCTATTGTGGATGTGGCCATTTTTTTGTGTGTTTCTTTTTCCGTTCAACGAGTGCAAAGATACGGCACATCTGCGACACGTGCAAATATCCGCGCCAAAACGCTGTGAAAATCCGTTAAATTGAATGTTAATATTTATTTAACTATCTCTTTTTTAGTGATTTTCAGGGGTGGTTTTATTGTGTGTAAGTTATTGAATAGTAAGTAGTTACAGAGTGCATTATTTATCACTTTTATTTACATAATTTATCATAGAAAAAGCGATAAAATATCATGAGGCATTAATATATACTTTTCTGAAGAAGAGATTAAGTAAGCAGAAAAAGCCGACAGGGGTACAAGGGGGGGGGACTTCAAGTCATACCCTTTGATTTGTTTGTATTTATTTGCAATAACTTTCTGACAAATAAATGCAAACGCTTTTTTCGTATAATGATTTTAATTTACTATCTTTGCAAATAATATAGAATCAGACCTAAAAAACTTTAGACAGTTGATAACCTGCCAGCACGGCTATGAGCCCTACAGCCAGACTGCCAAATACATAAAATGTCATATAGATGAAATCACCATTCTTCATAAGCATGGAACTCTCGTTCATGAAAGTGGAAAAAGTGGTGAAGCCACCACAAAAGCCCGTGGTAAGGATAATCTTTGCCGACGGACTCATCAGACTGCCACTGAACGGCAGACCGGAAAGGAAGCCTATGACAAAACAACCTATGATGTTGACCACCATTGTTCCTAAAGGAAAACTGGCAAAACTCCATGACTGAACCATCTTGGAAATGAGGAAGCGCGAACCACCACCCATGAAACTGCCGATGCCGACAAGCATAAAATCCTTAAACATACACTTTTTTTGCTTATAATTTGACTATCAGCGGCAAAATTACAACTTTTATTCTAATAAACAAAAAGAAAATCAGTGATTTACAACTATATCCTTGCGACGAATTGCCGGAGATACGTTGAGTGTCTTTATCTTGCCACCCTCCAGACGCACTTCCACAGTGGTTTTTCCGGAAGCATGCAGTTTGAAATGAACATCATTGCGCATATTCCATGCCGGAAAAAGAATCATCTTGCCTCCGGCTTCCTGCATGAGCATGAACTGAAGACCTGCCATGCCGGCACCGCCACGGTTATGGTCGGGAGCCCAGTCGTAACCCGGTCCCCAGAAAGCAGGGAAACGGTAAGGACCATCGGCAAGTTTCTCTTTCGTCAGTCGACACGCCTCATCTTCAAGCCCCAGACACGCCGCCCAGATATTGTCCTGTTTCCAACCAATGGAAGAACGAAACTTCAAGGCATCAGAATCATACAGATAAGTGTTACGGGCTATCTGCAGACTGTCTTTGCCCACCCCGAACATTCTCCACGGAAAGACAGGATAGAGCTGTGGGGTCTCCACATTCTGCACTCTTGCCCATGTTTCAGCCGGAGCTATCATCTCTCTGCCACCAACAGAGCGAAGAGGCAGGGCGGGAATTCTGCCCAGCATTTCTTTCCACACCGCAGAACTGTCTACTTGCTCTATATAGGTTTTAAGCACCGTGTGCAAGGCTGCCACGGTGGAAGCGGGATTATATGCCTGCTTGTATGTTTCACATCCGCTACCGGGAAAAATTATCAGATATCCGTTCTCATCAAGGTCTTTTCTGCTGCGCCGCCCTGCCAGATAGCGGTAATGGCGGTCAAAAAACAGCAGAGACTCACGTATCAGAGGCAAATAAGGTGCAATGTTTGTTCCGCCATACTGTCCTGACATCAATATCATCTGGCAGAATTCCAGCACCGTGTCCCACTCATATTCCAACCATGCATTATACTCCACTCCACGGTCGGCCCACAGAGGACGTTTAGTACCATACTCGGCATAATTGGGCAGTCCGAAGTTCTCTATCTGCTCGGCAAAACACGCTCCCTCATGATGCCAATAGCACTGAGAGCGCAAACGGGCATTGGGCAATATGCGACGATAAAACTCAAACTGAGCCCGCATCATGTCATAATCGCCGGACATAAGCATGGGCCAATATACAAGCCGCTGATTCTGCGCCGTAAACGTGCCACCACCCCACTTGCGGAAATCAGGCGTAAAAGCCATGGTGCTGTCCACTTCTGCAGGGTCGAAGGTGAAAAGCCCGCCATTGAACTTAGTAGGCCAGTCGCCCATGGCATTGCACCCCAGCATATATCTGAACAGAGTATAGTTGCGGCACGCGTCTGCCATATCGCCCCCACCCTCTATATAACTGCGCTGCCAAAAACCATTCCACCAGAGACGGGATTTTTTGCGGTCGGCACCGACATTCACCCTGTTTGAAGTAGAAGCAAGTTCCTGTTTCCATTCCTCAACACCCGACTGTCTGTTTGCCAGCACTATCCGGAAATGATGATATTTCTTCGACTTGCCCTCAGAGGTTGTCATCATACCGCCGGATATGAGTCCCGCAATGGGATTATACATCCGTGATGCCACGGAGTCCAGTCCCTGCTGATGCACAGTCATGTCAAAGACCGTTTTATCGGGATTTCTGTGATAAAAGAAAGTATATTTATCTTTATGTTCAACACAATCAGAAGTTGTTGCCGTGCCCTCAGGCAAAGTCCATTTATAAGAACACTGCTGCGCTTCGCGCCTGTCTAGACGGTGGTCGGCTGTGCGCCAACCCTCATACAGGAGACTTGCAGATGCAGGCTGTGCAGACGACACCTCTACATGAACCACAGGCTTGAACACATCTGCCCATATATAAACTGTGACCTTGCCATCGGAGAGAGACAGATATCCTTCGGCAAGATGCAGAGTCTGTCTGAAATGCCCGCCATTGAGTCTTAATCCGGGAGCCAGTTTAAGGCGGAAACGGCCAGCCTTGAGCAATGTATTGTTCTCATCAAAAGACCCGCTGCGACAAAGATAAAAAACAATATCACCGTTTTCCATCCATACATTCATGCCGACACTGCCGCCGCCTACAGGCATAGACTCAGAGGAGCGCAATCCCGGAGATGACCATACGTAATCACGAGGCTGGGCACACACGCTGAGCGTGCCTGCTACAAGAATGAAAAGCTGCAGGAATATCCTTTTCAGAATTTTATTTTTCATCATACCACTTCGTGACGGAAACCGTGTCCGGCAACTTCAGCCCGCATCTTAAGCATACCGCGATGCACCAGATTGCGTATAGAATGATAATTCATGTGCATAATCTGGCAAATCTCATTGTATTCTCTTTCTTCAAGATAATACAGACGGAATGCCTCTTTCTGGCGTGGAGTGAGAACATTCATCAGCGTGGTGACCTGACAATGCACATTCTCTTCAGACTCAGCCATGAGAAAACTGTTCTCTGTGGTCTGGTCACTGGATACAGAAACAAAGTTCTCTGCCGGTGTAGACGTGCTGTATATCTGTCGGCGGAATTCTTCAATGATTCTGTTGCGCAGAGATATTATAAGAAATGAACTCATCTTATTAATATTCTGCATAGAATATTTATCAAAAAGTTTTACAAAGATGTCATGAATGCAATCTTTAATCAGTTCATTGTCATTAGTCAGGCAACGACCGTAATTAAAGAGCATATCCACATACATATTATATATGGCAGATAAAATAGCTTGCTTACTTTGGTTTGACTTCAGCAATTCATTTACCTTAGCATCCTTTATGGCATTCGGATTGTTCATTAGATAGATTGTTTTAAATATGCGGCAAAGATAATTGCAAACACTCGCAATCTAAGGTAAAATGCGACAAAAAAGTAGGAATAATTGGTAATATGCTATTTTTTTAGTACCTAAAAAGCCTTTTAAACGGTATTTTCTATTCGTTTTCTCAATTTTTCCTTTTCTTCCAAAGATAAATATTTTCCCGGTTTATCCAAATTCAACAGTATGGACTTAGCACTTTCAAAACTACGTTTTTCTACTGAATGCTTTACAAGATATGCGCTCCAATATTTTTCTGATTCGTCATCTGAACCAAAGACATATCTTATAAAATCAGGATTCATTATAAGTCTGATTACTGTATCGTCCATATCAATATTTTTTAATCCAGAAGATTCCCTTACTGTTCACTGTCATGGTTTTATTCTGCGTGGTAATTGAAAAATTCTTTACTTTATTTATCACTCCATTGGTTTCATTTACATTATATAATGCATATTTTCCGTTCTTCAGTTTTATATCTGCCGGCGCGTTGCTGCTGTTCATATAGACCAGAGCATCGCCGTTGTCACGCTCCATGACATACACATCGCCACTGACATCAGACGGCACCATACCTGCCACATCTTCCAAAAAAACCTTGTCGGCAACAGGAATATTCGGGCACGAACCACCTGCCATGAGCACAGCCCACCCCATACGCGGATAATCAGTTCCATAATAGACCACAGCCTTATCAGGATAAGACCGACGGCACTCACTTACACTGCGATAGACATCACCAAATGCGACCTTTGCGGGGCGGAAACGCCTCAGATATTGTCGCGGTGCCAGATTTTTGCCACCTTCAGGAGCATAAAGTCCCTTGGAAGTATGCCACCATTGCTCTATGTTTATAATATCAACAACCTTACTCAGTCCGGCATCCTTCATGATAGAATCCTGTATATCCTTATTACAAGAAAGAGCCACCACGGCATGTCTGCCAGTGCTGCGTTCCCATTCATCCACCGTCTGCAGCCAGAACTTGGTGAAATCATAAGGACCGGTGTATTCCTCTCCTATCGAATGGATTATATTAGGCTGACCGACAAAGGCATCGAGCATATTAATGATATACTGCCTGTGCAGTTTTCTCATTACAGGATTATTTATATTATAAAAATATTCAGCCACCCACACGCGCTTGTCTCCTGCAAAAGGCACCGGTTCCGGGAACACCGTTCCATTGACATTGTTTACCGGTCTCCACGGGCAGTCCACCCAGTGGGCTCCAGCCTCAAGAATGTTATGCTGGAAATAATGCTGATTGATAATCACCAGTCCATTCTGTGCACCCTTTGCAGCCAGTTCTCTGACACGACTCACATACCACGGATTCAGTTTATCCAGATTATATTTGCTTAGTCCGTCCCACGCCTTACCTTTTCCACTGCGTGCAAAAGTCTGCTCATAGAACGGAGCCCACACATCTCCGTCACGGCGGCGTATGCGCTCATGGTCGTCACGGCGGCGGTCATACCACAATCCGTAATTCTGGTTGAACACTGATATATGATTATTCTTAAAATGAGCAACCACACTGTCTATACGTGTTGTGGTGCCCTGTCCTTCCATTCCAGGTATAAAACGCGTCACGCCGTCCGCCATCTTAGGGAAAGCCGAATAGCGCACACGACCGTTCCACCATGGAGTGTTCTGCCTGTTGCCCGTAAGAAGTTGTCCGCAGAACAGCAGTTTTCCGTCTTTCACAGCGAAACTGCAGTCTGAACCTTTAGACTTTGCCGCATCGGCAATCACGTCTACAGCCTTAGCACCATAAGCAGAAACAGAAGCCGTGAACTTTGCGCTGTCGGCAATCCATGCCTTCATCGTAATTCTCGGTAATATGGCAGCATTCACCATTGTAAGGGCTTCATCGTAAGTAGGATTGTTACTTATGCTGTTGGTCTGCCTTTCCAGTGTTCTGCACAATCCGGAAACATCCTTGCCCAACCGTTTCTCCAACTGAGAGGCAAAGAGGCTCCATGGCTTAACGTGATTATTGCACTCAGCAAATGAACCTGTACCGTTGAACTGTGCCCAGCAGCCATAAACATAATTATTGGAACCATCAGGCAGACTGTCGGCATAGATGCCCGAAGCCGTACATTGATAGGCGGTGCTATTAGAGGTGTTCCAACCGGTGCCATAACCTTCAAGCTGCAAATTGCAGAACTTGATGTCATTGCCATCAATATTCACATTATCAAAAAGTATTCCCGTGCACCATTGTCCCGTAGAACCGCTATATCCAAGTGATTCATAACTGTCGCACTGTGAGAATACATTAGGTCCGGCAGCACACATACCGGTGGAGAAATCATGAATGCCATGTTCTGAATAGCAACGCTGGAACAGGCAACGTTCTCCCATACAATAGAATGTGCGACGACGATAACCGCCAATTTCAGACACAGGCTGTGTGGACATACAGTCCTCTACCGTAACCTGAACTGCCGCACGCTGAGTGACGACAGCAGACCCTGCCAAGTGTCTGAAGTTGACCATTCTTACCCATACATCATGGGCATTGTCGATATACACACCGTCCCACGCATGGTTTTCATCCATATCATTGGACACGTCATATTCTGTATCTACCGTAAGATTTTCGATGCCGGAATCTGAAATTCCTGAATTTTCGCCAAGACCTGTTATAAAAGCCGCAGTGTAATTATTATCCAAAGCGGCTGTCAACGGAGCGTCTATTGACACTATATTACCATTGACACCGGTAACGGTACGATGCCATCTGGTATCAACCTCACCCGGATGCCATCCCCAATATCCCAAATCAGAACCGCCTCCGAAATTGCCACATCCCATAAGTCGAATCCATTCTTTCGTTGACGGTCTTTCTATGGCTATGCGGTCACCGGCACGAAGCTGTCTCCCTGTTTTATTCTGTTTTATTTCAAAGGATGTGTTTCCCAAAGCGACTAACGAAGACGCCACAGAAAAAGTATCACGCATCTGCTCACAGGCTGAGCCCTCTATATAAACCACAGCTCCACGGTCTACACCTTTTTTCAGCAATACGGTCTTATTACGGTCCATACCTCTGAGCACCACGCCTGCCGCAGAAATCCTCAAAGGCTGCGACAGAGAGAATATACCCTTATCCAACAATACAGCACCGCGCAGACCATCTTTTTTGTTCTTCTTTAATGAAGACACATAGTCTATCGCCTTCTGAATACGTGCGCTCTGGTCGCCCGCCTGCCATTTGACATAAACAACCACCTTGGCATCAGGAACGGCAACAGAAGACTGTCTGTAACCTACAGTACTGTAATCTAACGGAAAGGTGTGTGCCGAAACCGTCACACACCCCACTATTGTAAGGATAAGGGTAAATAATCTCATTCTATTTATTCTTCTTTTGTTTTTCTATACGTTTATACCAGGCATTGCGCTCGGCATCCAGATTGTAACCGCGCTTAGACAGCCAGTTATTGATGCGTCCCTTGTATTTGCCAAACCAGGCATGCTTTGCCTTTGAGTTTTCTGCATCAATAGCAAACTCTCTGGCTTCTTTCAGCCAGTTGAGAATCTGCAACTTTTCATTTTCCTTAAGCGACGGTATCATTTCAAGATGAGCCTCGTAGGTCTTTGGAACAACACCGTATGTGAGTCCGTCCTTAACCTGCTCTATCTGTTTGTCATCAAGATAGTTCGCCAGGTCTGCAGCAAATTCAAAATGATGCTTGTAAAGTTCAGCGTCACGAGCATTGTTATCTTTGAATTTATCGTAAATGTCATTCAACTTAAAATAACGGTTGCAGACAATGTTCAATACATTCTTGCGCACGTCACTCTTTTTAATTTTCAGTTCATTCACGATTTTCTCAGACCTGCCGATTATGGTATTCACATATTTCGCGTCACGTCCCACACTGTCCAATACCAATTGAGCGTGGATATTGGAAAACAGTGAGACAAGACAGATAATCAAAAAAAACTTCTTCATTTTCTATTGTTTTTTTACATCAATGAAGTCTTACCAGAAAGAGTGTCATGATTGTTCTTAACATCAGTCCAGTCGGTCTTATCTGTTGTGCTTATACCATTGATATATTTTTCAATATTGGTATAACCGTCACCGGTGCAGTCTTTGTTTGCATCAGAAGGGTCGTTAGGATTAAGTCCGTGAACTTTCTCCCATTCATCAGGCATACCGTCATTGTCACTGTCCTTATATGGCTTGCCCTTATATACAGGATAACCGCCCATCTGAGCAGGATCAGTGATAATACCATCCTTATAAGAATCATTTGGCAGACGGCGGTATTTGAATGTTCCGTCCTCTTTCTGTGATTTAGGACTCAGTCCCCAAAGGTCACCGTTAGGATTCTTCTTAGGCAATTTCTTAACATAATAAGCCTTTCCTGTGCGAACTTCATCCACGATGCGCTGGTCTACGATGTCGCGTACAGGTAATGTTGCACCCACGTTGTCAAGCACATAGTCAAAAGTCTGCTCTTTTGGAAGAATTGTAACAGGAGCCATAGGGAAAGGTTCGTTACTGCGCATAAGAGCCAGAACGTCCTGAGGGATGTCACCCTTGATGTCGCCCACCTGTATACCACCATTCCAGTTGTCCTTTGTTACAGCCTCATTACCTTCCATGATATTGCCGGTGGCATATACACGGCCATACTGCGGATAAGGGAACAGACTCTTGCTGCGGCTCTCGCTCTTCACTATACGATAACCCACAGGACTGTCCTTAGGAGTAACAGGTCCCGGCTTATAATAGTTGTTCACGAAGTTGCTCATTGTTGAGTATTCACCGCCATCAGCAGTACGATGACACCAGTTATACACCACATTATTTATGAAATTGAATACACCACCCCAACCTATTGACGGGTTACGACCGGTATTGTCAGCCCAAAGATTGCGCATGAAGGTAGTATTTTCACCACCGATAGTGCTACCAAAGGCATGATTATAAGTATCAAGTCCCTTTGCAGATATAGTATTCTGAATAGTGACATTAACAGTAGGTTCCTTTCGCTTACCAAACTTATCACCCAAATCAAACATGTGACGATAGAAAGAAATATTCTCATCAAGTCCCCACTCACAAGAACAGTGGTCTATCATGATGTTTCCTACAGGATTGCCACCGAAGGAATCCTCACGGTACCATACATGAGTGTTGCCACGACGGAAACGCATGTGACGTACTATAACGTCATGGGTATCAACCTGGAAAGATTCACCGGCTATGCACACGCCATTGCCCGGAGCTGTCTGTCCGGCTATGGTAACATAAGGCGCACGAAGAAACACAGGAGTTTCCAATTTGATAACACCACAAACATTGAACACAATGATGCGCGCACCACCCTGTTCACAAGCCCAACGGAAAGAACCTTCACCACCATCATTAAGATTGGTAACTGTAATCACCTTACCGCCACGACCACCGAAAGTGTACATACCACCGCCTTCTGCACCTGGAAATGCAGGTATCTTTGCCTGTCGCAAATCGTATGGACGAAAAGCCCAAGGCACATAAGGACGACCTTCCATGGCCTCTTTCTTTACTATAGGGAAAGCTACAGCCCATGCTGAATCAGAATGAGCAGTCCACGCTTTTGACATGGCATCAATTTTTGCCTGAGCTTCTGCAGTAATCTGCGGATACTGTGCAAATGCTGCTGCCGGCATCATACAAGCGGCAGCTAAGATTACTTTAATTTTTTGCATTTTTTTCTTGCTTAATTTTTTCTTATAAGACGAAGTAATCTTATCTTTGTACTCAATTGAGAACAATAAATCCATTTCTTTAGATAACGAAAGTTAATGACATTTATTTCAGTGAAGACATTATTTAATATTATGCGTCTCTTTATATGAATATACATATCATATTATGAATAAAAATATCTTCAGCCTTTTGGCTACAACTTTGTGCATCATGCCTGCCATGGCGCAACAAATTGACTTCAACATTGCCAGCAGGCGGCCGGCAGAAGTAACAGAAAATGGTTTCCTGCCATACGCTTATCCGGGCAAGGCAGATATAAACGGTATCAGCCTAGCTGTATTGCCGGATAACGGACTGCGCACCAACTGGTGGAAGCAGGGCATTCAGCAGGGGGCATGTCTGACAAGCGACGGTGTATGCAATGGGCAGGGACAAATATCCATTCGGATAGAGGGTCTGGAGAAAGGGCATCATTCCCTTCTTGCCTATCATAACATTATCGACGATATCAGCGGAAACATACCTGAGATAAGTGTTGCTGTGAACGGCAAGACTGTGTTGAAGGGGGTAAAATCCACAGTAAGAGCCACAAAGACTTCTGATGCAGCATACTCTTACATAGATTTCAACGTAAATGATGGCAATCCGGTTATCGTGACCTATACTTATATGCCAAGCAAAAAACAGGATTTCGCTGCATCAAGCATTACCATAAACGGAATTATCCTCGACCGTCCTGACCCAAAGAACATGGCTGTAAATCCATATCCAGCCAACGACAATATGTATGCCGATGCAGACAATGGTTCTCTGACCTTGAACTGGACTGGTGCACATAATGCTACATCTCAAAAACTGTATTTCGGCAAAGACCCGAAACATCTGAATCTCATCGCAACACTGAAACAGCAGACTTACTGTCTGAAAGAACTGTCATCTGCAGATACTTATTACTGGCGTGTAGATGAAGTTAGCTCTGAAGGCAAGACCACTCTGGGCACAATGTGGGCATTCCGCACACGGCGTCTGGCTTTTCCCGGAGCTGAGGGCTATGGTCGCTTTGCAATAGGCGGAAGGGGCGGTTCGGTATATCATGTGACGTCTTTAGACGATGACCCTGCCAATCCACAGCCCGGTTCTCTGCGATATGGTATCACAAAGATAAACGGTCCACGCACAATAGTATTCGACATATCAGGCATAATATATGTAAAAGACCGCATGGTGTGCAGTGATTCCTATATCACCGTTGCCGGACAGACTGCTCCGGGCAAGGGTATTCTGCTCACTGAACATCCTTTCGGATTCGGAAGTGACGGTATTTTCCGCTTTCTAAGATTAAGACTCGGCAAGCATCTTGACAAGAACGGAAAGACCATTACTCTAGACGGAATGGGGGCTGCCGGATGCAACAACACCATTATAGACCATTGCTCCGTGGGATGGACTATAGACGAGGCTTTCTCCAGCCGTAACGGCAGAAACATCAGTTTTCAGCACAACCTGATATCCGAAGCACTTAACAAGGCGGGGCATCAGAACTATGTAGGAGCCCAGCATGGATATGCGGCAACCATAGGCGGCAACGTGGGGTCTTTTCATCACAATCTACTTGCCCACAACGAAGGGCGCAACTGGAGTATGGGAGGCGGTCTGGACGGTGCAGGTTATTATGCCGGAAGACTTGACCTATTTAATAATGTGGTGTACAACTGGGGCAATCGTGCCTGCGACGGAGGTGCCCACGAAGTGAACTTCGTAAACAACTATTATAAAATGGGACCTGCCACAACTATGAAATATATCCTCAATGCACAGTTGGAAGGAACCGGCAGGGGCAGCCAGTCTTATTATGTAAAAGGAAACATACGCCAGAATTGCAATGGAACAAAAATTGGCGATAAAGAAGGCGAAACTTACGAATACACCACAAAGAACAATCAGGTGGTAGACTGGCAGGTATTCACAGACAAGCCTTTCTTCCCTTCTTATGCAAAGATAGAAACTGCAGATGCAGCATTCAAGAATGTGCTTAGTGACGTAGGCGCGACTTTACCTGCAGAAGATGAACACGACAAGCGCATGATACAGGAAACCCTTAACGGAACATATAAATATACAGGTTCCGGTACCGGTAAAAAAGGACTTATTGATGACAACAAGGATGCCGGCAATGATGCTATCACGGAATTTGAAGGCACTTCTGAACAGCGCAATGCTGATTGGGACAAAGACGGAGATGGCATGCCAGACTGGTGGGAAATGCTTGCCGGCACTGATTATAAGAATGCTGACAACAACATGATGACCGCAGACACTGGTGAAGGAAAGGCAACCATAGACGGAGTATCTGAATATACCAATCTGGAAATGTATATCAACTGGATTGCTGTTCCAAACTTCCATATCTCAGACAGTCAAAAGCTCTCCATAAATATCAATGATTATTTTGCCGGATACGGCAACAATTCCAAATATACGGTAATTACACCGGAAGGAATCAAAGCAAAGACTACAAGCAAGGGAAAGGTAATCCTTACGTTCACAGAAAAGGCAAAGCACGGACTGTTCCATATAACTGTCACTGCAACAGACAAAGACAACACTGCCTCACTATCCCGCAGTTTCAACATAGCAAAAGACTGACCGTCACACTATATCTTTTAATATTTCCACAAAAGGCAAATGCTTGATAACCTCAAAGCATTTGCCTTTTTTCATTGATATATTCATGACAAATCTTCAAAAAATCATATAGATTCATTATACTTGTTAGGAAAATGATAATACACAAAGACCCCCAAAAGCTAGAAAAAGCTTTTGGGGGTCATATCAATAATATGTTACTTCTTCAAATTTTTATAAATACTTTTTAATATCCAGGATTCTGATATTCAGCACCATTTGAAATAGTTGACGTATATGTGGTAGAGATAGGACGTAAAGCATAATTTGCATTAAAATACTGTGCAAGGTCCGGATGAGTCTCTTTAAGATAAGTATTATCTTTAAGCATTCCTGTACGTTTCAAATCATAGAAACGACAATACTCACCACAAAGTTCACGACCACGCTCATCAAGGACAGTACGTATTGTAGGAGTTCCAGTAAGTGGCTCAGCTCCAGCACGTATTCTAACCTTGTTTATATATGTCATTGCACTACTGCCATCATTCATATATATATCAGCCTCTGCAGCGATAAGGTAAACTTCAGACATACGCATCATAAATGTGGCATTAAGATTACCATTACGTTTTTTAGAAGCATTAGCCACATAGTAGTTACTGCTATTGTGCTTATTGAGTGATGGATATAAATATCGCAATTGATTTTCAGTAGAGTTATATGTCATGATAACATTTCTGTTAGCATCATCATATACATCTTTATAATCAACAACAAGATATTTAGAAGTAGCTTTGTTAGCCCGTTCTGTTGCATAATCAGCATCCTGAGGAGTGATAAACTTTATGGCAAGCTCTCCCTTCTGAAGAGAGCTACCTGATACAGAAGCATCCTTACGGAAAGAGTTGCAATCATCAGCATTCCAACTATAATTCTTGTTGGCAGTCCACTCTGTAGTGAAACTCTTATGAAAGCGAGGGTCTAGAGAGCCATCAGCTTGAACATAAAGATTCAGCAAATGCTGAGTAGGCATAAATATACCATTGATAGATCCATCCCATGTAAGACGTGTTTTTTGATTGTCCTCACGTGCACCAAATCGTGTAAGTTTACAAAGAAAATACTCATCATTTCTGTTAAGTTTATAGTTGCCATTACTTGACCCGTGACCATCTGCGCCTGAATACCAACGGTGTTTCCAAAGAGCCTCTTTGTTTTCCCAATTGTTAACCTCAGCAAATACATCATCGTAATTAGAATACATATAAGCACCATAAGTGCTACCACCATTCTCACAATCGGCAATCAACTTCTTAGAAGTATCCAGAGCTTCCTGTATGTATTCATCAGTACCATATTCTTTTGTTTGAAGACAAGCCTTTGCAAGGAAACCCATTGCAGACTTCTTTGTAGGAGTAGTGGTTGTGGCATCTGTACCTACCGGCAACCACTGTGCAGCAAACTCAAGATCTGGAATTATTATCTCGCGATATATTATCAAAGGTTCGGTACGAGTAGGAGTATAGTTGGCTGTCATATTACGTTCTTTAAGCATGGTAACAGCCCCAAACTGTTCCACTGCATTGAAATAATATATTGCGCGAAGGAAACGCACTTCTGCTATCTTTGCATTCTTTGCCTCATCACTTTTAAATGGAGCTTTGTCTGCAAGAGCTAGAGCTGTATTACATCCTCCAATACCATCGTATGTATTGTTCCAGATGTTATTTGTGTATGTAGTATTAGCAGCAGCGCCAGCGAAATACCAAAAATACTGTTGATAAGAATTAGCATCGTTAGCACAATATGTCCAAAGGTCAGTGTCACCTTCTGTGAAAGCCATCCAGCCATCAGTGCCATAAAATGCTCTTTCCATTGCAAAATAGCACTGGTTTACTAATTCGTTATATCCGTCTTCGGTTGTTGCAAGTGCCTCAAGAGTAAAGCCACCAGGATTTTCCTCTTCAAGCGAACAAGACTGCATAGTAAGAGAAGCCAGAGCTAAAGATACTAATGATATGTTTTTTATTATCTTATTCATATTATATTCTCCTTATTTTAGAAAGTTAGATTAACTCCGAAAACAAACTGACGATATGTAGGGAATGCATCCGAGCCACCAGTCTCAGGGTCTGTACCTTTCAGTTGTTTGTCTTTAACGTAGATAAATGGATTGTATGCTGTAGCATAGAAACGACATCTCTCGAGCAAAGCTTTTCTTGAGATACTCTTAGGAAGTGTATATCCTAATGTTATATTCTTTACCTTAATGAATGAACCGTCTCTATATTGTAATGCACTATAAACGGTAGTTTGATCGTTTCCACTACCAGGACGTGGATAATAAGCACCTTGATTATTCTCTGTCCAATAATCTATGCCAGAAATCTGATTTGTACCGATTCCACTTTCTGCTGTATATCTACCGATAAGATCACTGCAAATAGTCTGACCATAACGAGCCATAATAAATACAGAGAGGTCGAACCACTTATAAAAAAGGTTATTGTTTAGACCTATAATCCAGTCAGGGTTTGTATGTCCAAGTATTTGACGGTCTTTGGTGCTATATTTATGAACGCCATTATCCGAGACGCCATCTTTTACTATTTCGTTGGTTGCAATCTGAATGAAACCAGGTTTTACACCATACTTAGCCATAAGTTCTGCATCATCAGATGTGCTCCAAAGACCGATATACTTATAACCATAAAGAGAATGGATTGGTTGACCTACAAAAAGATTTTCTGAAATCAAATCACCATCAGGCAATTTATCAATGCTTTCTTTGCTCCATGTAGCCGACAAAGTAGTATTCCATGAGAAATCTTTTGTCTTAATGTTGTGTGAGTTGATAGATGCCTCTACACCATGATTGCTAGTTTCTGCAAGGTTTTGCCACATCTTTAGAGGCGATCCCCAACCAGTAAGTGCACTAGTAATAGGAAGAGTACGAGAGTAAAGAAGCCCTGTAGTCTTAGTATGGAACCATTCTACAGAACCATCGATACGACCGTTAAGGAAACCAAAATCAAGACCAACGTTCCAGTTCTTTGATTTTTCCCAACTAAGGTCAGCACTTGCTACAGTACCAGTATACTGAGCAAAAGGAACAATCTGTCCACCAACACTAACACCACTAGCAGTATATACATAAGGAGTAGTACTTGTGGAATAAGCACCTACACCCCCGGCGTTACCGGTAACACCATAACCTACACGTAGTTTAAGGTTACTCAACCAACCAGATGTATCTTTCATAAAGCTCTCGTCAGAAATTCTCCAAGCTGCAGCTGCTGCAAAAAATGAGTCCCATTTGTGACCTGTTGACAACCAAGACACACCATCCCAACGATTTGAGATATTAAGAAGATAACGACTCTTGTACGAGTAATTGAAACGGAAAGCATAAGACATCTTTTGAGTCTTTGCATAATCTGATTCTATATGCTGTGATGTAGCAGAAGCAAGACGCCATACCGACCATTTGTCAATATTTTGTCCACTACCTGAAGCCATAAAACTTTCATTATTATTTTTCTGCCATGATGTGATGAATGTCGCACTAAAATCATGATCTTGGGCTATAGTTTTCTTATAGTTTAGTATATTTTCCCAAAGATAAGAGTAACTATCGCTATTATATAGTTCTGCATGAGGACTACCAGCGTAAGAAGGACGGTTAGCATTACAATACTCACCCCAGTATCTACCACGACGAGAGTGACCAAGAGTTGTACTCAACTGACTTCTAAAGTTTAGTCCTTTCACAGGAGTAAGTTCTATATAGCCATTTGCATTTACATAAGTAGAACGAGTATTATTCAAATACTGATCGTCAATATAGTCGCTTAGTGGAGAGTACTGTCCATCTATATACTCATGGTTTATGCTTCCGTTAGTGTTATAAGCATCACCAAGAGGAAAAGCTGTAAGAGCTTTTGTAAATGTATTGCTTACACCACCATCTAGTTCCGAATAGTTTATGTTTGAAGTAAGTCCAACTTTAGCCCAACTGAATATATCTTGGTCAATATTTAAACGGAAAGCATACTTGTTTTGTTCTTCGTTCTTCAACAAACCGGTTTCCTTATTATATGTAATCGAAGCGAAAACCTTAGTCTTGTCACCACCACCATTAATAGATAGGTTGTATTTCTGTGTTGTAGCAGTCTGACCAGAAGCCTCGTCTACCCAGTCAATCCATTTACCAGCATTGTATGCATCTGTATATGTATTATTACCAAATACAGCCGACATATTCTCAGGATAACTACCATTTTTATAAGCATAAGCTTCTTTATAGTAATTTGTCCATTCGTCGCCAGTCATGCCATGTTTGTAATTTGGAGTACCACTGAAACCATAATAAGCATCGAAGTTTACAATAACCTTACCTTGCTTACCACGCTTTGTAGTAATCATTACTACACCATTAGCACCAGCAGAGCCATATATAGCTGTTGATGAAGCATCTTTCAATACGTCTATAGTCTCAATGTCTGAAGGGTTTACCTCATCGTAGTTGCCTGGCATACCATCTATGATGTATAAAGGTTCGTTGCTACCATAGATAGAACGTGTACCACGAAGTATAACAGAAGGAGAAGAACCCAACTGACCAGAGGTCTTAGTTATGTCCATACCGGCAATCTTACCCTGAAGGGCTTCCATAGCATTGCCAGTAGGAGCGATAGTGATGTCGTCTGTCTTTACAGAGTTTACAGCACCGGTAAGGTCTTTTTTCTTAACAGTACCATATCCGATAACCACCACGTCATTCAAAGACGCATCACTTGGATTCATCTTGATATTCATGTCACCCTTACGAACTGCGACAATCATAGTCTTGTATCCCACATAGGATAAATCCAGATAAGCAGCATTGGTTTCAAGAGTAAAGTTACCGTCCAAGTCTGTTACGGTAGCAACCTTGTTGCCCTTGGCTCTGACTGTAACCCCTATCATGGGCTCACCGGTTTCATCAACCACACGTCCCTTCACAATCTGATTCTGCTGTGTTGCCATAGCCATACTCGACATATTACTACTGACAGCCTGTGTTTCCATAGGAAAAGCCGCAGACAGTCCAATAGTAATAACAGAACCTAGAATCATCTGTGATCTTGTAAAACAAGATTTGTGCTTCTTTTCTATTCTCATGATTAACAAAATATTAAATTTTCATATTTTATATATAAATTATTATGTGTAAAGACGTAAACATATAATTTTT
>CAYSSU010000001.1:0-155473 GCA_964433895.1 uncultured Prevotella sp. | reverse complement strand
ATTAAAATACGGATTTACACGGGGATAATATGCAAATAAATTCATGTCGGGGCATGAAGCCCCAACCTACAATAGCGCATATATTTTTCTTAATTTTTAATCAAAATGTGCTGTTTTATCGGGCAAAGCAGCATACATTGCCTTGCATTCCAATACATAACAGAAAGCAATATAGCCTACTTTGCAAGTATTAATTTAATCCTTAATTTTTAATTCTTAATCATTAATCATAATGACCATGCCGCACATTATCATTCACGGTAAGCAACTATAAATCAGAGAAATACCGTGAAAGCAAATTACAAAATAAAAAGCGGATTTCCCTTTCCGGGGAAATCCGCTCTCACACTTAACCAAAATAAAACTTAATATATAACTCTCTATCTATGAAACATTACTTTTATTCTATCAGGCAACATCTATCTTGCGCTGAACCTCCTGCTTCTTTTCTTCTTTCTTAGGCAGAGCCACTGTAAGAACACCATTTTCCATCTTTGCAGAAATCTTGGTGGTATCAACATCGTCAGGCAAAATCAGATTCTGCTCATAGTTTGTATAGTTGAATTCACGACGCAGATAATGAGAATTTTTATTTTCCTTCTTATCATCTTTCTTTTCATCCTTATGCTCCATCTTGATGCAGAGATAACCGTCATCATTGATGTGAACATCCAAATCACTCTTATTCATTCCGGGCGCAGCAACTTCAACTTCATAACCTTCTTTCGTTTCCTTGACATTGATTGCCGGTGCTGTAGATTTCATACGTGGCATCATGCTGTCATCAAAGAAATCATTAAATGCGTTGTCTAACCAATTGTTTGAATGTAATACTGGGAACATCATAATTTATACCTCCTAATTTTATTATTTTGTTTTTTATTCTTTTCTTTGGAGCCTCTCTTTCGATTAGCTTCACTATCTATATTGCAATATACGTGCCTAAGCTTAAAAGCAGACAAAGCGTCAGTACAAAGCGCCAAAGTGTCACTATAATTAAATTCACATATTATTATATAAGATATAAGAGAGAAGCACTTTGTGCATAAAATTGCACAATAAAGAATAATTTATTATCAAAATGTAACTTTCAAAGCATATTATTCACGCAATCGAAATATTTTTGCTAATTTTGTGGGCAAAATATTAATTTAGAGTATTGCTTATGGAAAAGATTAAGATGACGACACCATTGGTAGAGATGGATGGCGATGAGATGACAAGAATCCTGTGGAAGATGATAAAAGATGAACTTATATTGCCTTTCGTTGATTTAAAGTCTGAATATTATGACTTGGGACTGCCCAACAGAGACAATACCAATGATCAGATAACCATCGATTCTGCCAACGCTGCAAAGAAATACGGAGTTGCAGTGAAATGTGCAACCATAACTCCAAATGCTAAGCGCATGGACGAATATCATCTGCATAAAATGTGGAAAAGTCCTAACGGAACTATTCGTTCCATCATGGACGGAACGGTATTCCGCGCTCCTATCACGATACCAAGCATTCATCCGGTAGTAAAGAACTGGGAACAGCCTATCACCATTGCGCGTCATGCATACGGAGATGTATACAAGAGCGTAGAACTTCGTGCCGATGAACCGGGAACGGCAAAACTGGTGTTCGAAGGAAAAAGCGGCAAGAAGCAGGAAGTGGAAATACACAACTTTGACGGTGCCGGAGTAATACAGGGTATGCACAACACCGACAAGAGCATCCGCAGTTTCGCTCATAGTTGCTTCAAATTTGCCATAGACACGAAGCAAGACTTATGGTTTGCTACAAAAGACACGATATCTAAGACATACGATGCACAGTTCCGCCAGATATTCGAAGAAACATTTGAAAAAGAATATAAAGCTAAGTTTGAAGAACTGGGCATTACATATTTCTATACACTTATAGATGATGCTGTGGCACGAGTGATTCGCAGCAAGGGCGGATTCATCTGGGCGTGCAAGAACTATGACGGTGACGTGATGAGCGACATGCTGAGCACAGCTTTCGGCTCTCTTGCCATGATGACTTCTGTATTGGTTTCTCCAGACGGCAACTATGAATATGAAGCTGCTCATGGAACAGTAACCCGCCATTACTATAAGTATCTGAAGGGTGAGGAAACAAGTACAAACCCTATGGCTACAATCTTTGCTTGGAGCGGAGCATTGCGCAAACGTGGAGAACTTGACAAGAACGAGGCTTTGGTAAACTTCGGAAACAAACTGGAAGCAGCCTGCTTTGACACTCTAAATGCCGGTATTGCAACAAAAGACCTTGTAAACCTGATGGAGGGTGTAGAAGCCAAACCGGCTAATTCTGCCGAATTCATAGCAGCTATACGCGAAAGACTGGAAAACATTCTATAAAAGAGAATGCTCCCGTTAAATAACTTTGTATTTAACGAGAGCATTTTTTATTCCGTCATCATCAACACTTGACGTAACGAAGTCGGCACTTGCCTTGACATCTTCTCCGGCATTTCCCATTGCCACACCTACTCCAGCCTTGCGAATTATAGATATGTCATTTCCGCCATCGCCGAAAGCCATGGTTTCATCTATGCAAAATCCTTCGCATCGGGCTATTGTCTCAAGTCCCTGTCCCTTGTCAGCCTTGGTTGACGTTACATCCGTAAAAGCAGGATGCCAGCGTGCAAGTATGCAGTCATTGAGTTTTGATGCCAGAATTTTTTCCTGCTCAACTGTGACAAAGGGCGTAAGCTGAAGTATTTTCTCCTGCAAGACCTCTTCTACCGGCATATTATAATCTAGATTAGACACCCCAAGGCTCTGATGGAATATTTCATCCACCATCGGCTTGTTGTTATAAATACACAGTTTTGAAGTACCGACAACTATAACTGGATAATTCTGAATTCGTGCATCAGCAAGCATTGCCATAACATCATGGTTCTGAATACTATTACATGAAATAATCTCGCCATCTATAAAACAGAGAGCACCATTTGTTGTTATCCATCCGTCTATTAAATCAGCTATCTGACCAAGATTAGTAATCAGAATCTTAGGTCTTCCTGTAGAAATATATACTTTTACGCCATTTCGCTTAGCCTCAGCTATGGCATCTACCGTAGACTGCGGTATAAGATGAGTTTTGAAACTCACAAGAGTTCCATCTATATCAAAAAACAAAGCTTTAATCATCATTCAAATATTATCTTTTTTACCTTGTGCAAAGGTAATAACTTTTTAGCCAAAGACCGTGTGTTTTAGCTTAAAACAACAAATTCGACACAAAAGGAAACATTTGCGACAATTTTGAACCCCAAAAACTATTGCATGGTTTCTAAATTTGCAATATCTTTGCAGCATAAAACAAATACAAATAAGATTTAAACATAAAATATTATCAATAACGACGGAATTAGCAGATAAAAAAATCAAGCTTTTAAAAATGGAACTCGCATAAGAACAGAAATTGGTCTATAAGCAGAATAAGGTTATACACATTCATAATTATATTTAGTAAGTATATTTGGTTAATTTTTCGCATTTAAAGTTATTTATTAAGTCTCTATAGTATTAGACAAGGTAAATAAGTATCCAGGATAAAACCTGAAAAAGAAGGGAATCACCAGCGATGGCAATTCCCTTTGTTATTTTGTTCCATTAAACAGGAAATATCAGTATAGCAATATCAATCCGGCAAAAGCAGCCAGCCCTATCATGGAAATAGGATTTATCTTTATCCACTTAACTCCCACAAACGTATAGACAAAAAGGAACACACTAATCCAGAATGTCCACGGATCACCAGGAGTAGAAAAATTCTCCGGTGTCATTAGCAGTAGTGTAGCCGCAGCAAGCAGTCCCACGACTGCAGGTCTCAATCCGGAAAAGATGTTCTGCACCGTCGAAGTGTGCATATACTTCATAAACATCTTGCTGATTACAATCATCAAGATAACAGAAGGAAGTACCAATGCCAATGTAGAAGTCAGACTGCCCAATATAGCCATTATTTCACCATAGCCGGCATTATGCACAACCGTATATCCGCAATAAGTAGCAGAATTGATTCCCACAGGTCCGGGGGTCATCTGGCTGATAGCAATCACATTAGTGAACTCACTCATCGACATCCAGTGATAACGTGTAACCACCATACCCTGAATAAGAGATATCATGGCATAGCCTCCACCGAACCCGAATAATCCGATTTCAAAGAATGTTATGAAAAGCAACAGAAATACCATATATTTTACTTTTGTTATTCAGTAGGTTTAATGAACTTTCCATAAAGGAATCCGCCTATACCGGCAGCAATGATAATCCATATAGGGTTTACTCCTATAAGCCATATAAGCAATGCCCCGACTATAGGAATCCAACAGTTAACAAGTCCAATCTTTGCGCTTTTTGCCAAATTGAATGTAGGCACGGCAATAAGAGCAACAACAGCAGGACGTATGCCGGCAAATATTGATGCCACAACCTTATTGTCCTGAAACTGATGGAAAAACATTGCTATCAGTAATATTATCAGAAATGACGGTGCTGCTGCACCAAGAGCACAGAAAACTCCGCCTGCAGTCTTTTTCAGTTTATATCCAATAAAGATACTGATATTTACGGCAAATACCCCCGGGCAACTCTGAGCTATAGCTATGAGATCAAGGAACTCATCCTTATCTACCCATTTGTATTTATTCACAACATCAGCCTCTATCATAGGTATCATGGCATAGCCACCACCAAAGGTGACTATGCCAATCTTAAAGAATGTCTTGAATAATGTACTATAAGACGCTTCCACTAATATTCCTTATTTTTAAAAATTACTTTTTATTATCCTCTATCCACTTGCGTGCATTCACAAAGGCTTCTATCCATGGGGTAACCTCATCGTTTCTGCGATTCAATGGATACCAGGCATTCTGCCAAGGGAAAATAGCGCGTTCAGGATGTGGCATCATTGCAAGATGACGACCGTCATTAGAGCAGATACCTGCCACATTATAGTCAGAACCATTAGGATTACCCGGATATTCTGCATAATTATATTTAGCAACCACATTATAATGGTCTTCAGGTTCAGGCAGATAGAAACGGCCCTCTCCATGAGCAACCCAAATTCCGAGTTTATCACCGCTGAGTCCCTTAAGCATAACACTTTCGTTCTGAGGTATGCTGAGTCCGAGGAATGCGCTTTCAAACTTCTTGCTGTTGTTATGACAGAGATGAGCACGATGCTCATGTTCCGGATTGATGAGATTGAGTTCAACCATCAACTGGCAACCATTACAGATGCCGAGTGAAAGAGTGTCTTCACGTGCATAGAATTTGTCAAGAGCCTCCTTAGCCTTAGGATTATAAAGAAATGCTCCTGCCCATCCTTTTGCAGAGCCAAGAACATCTGAATTGGAGAATCCACCACAGAACACAATGAAGTTAACATCTTCCAAGGTTTCGCGACCACAGATAAGGTCTGTCATCATTACATCCTTAACATCAAAACCGGCAAGATACAGAGTGTAAGCCATTTCACGGTCACCATTTGTACCCTTTTCACGGATTATGGCAGCCCTTACTCCAGACGGAGTACGACGGTCTGCATCCAGACCAAGACTTGCTAAAGTTCCATTGAAACCGGCATTGAACTTCATTTCAACAGGTTGCTTCTTGTAATTGGTAAAACGTTTCTTTGCCATACCGTTGAAACTCTGTTTACGGTCAAGCAGATAAGAAGTTTTATACCAAGTATCACGTAGCGAATCTACATCAAATGTATGTTCTTCATCGCCCTTCTTTACAACAACAGTTCTGCTGGTAGGAACAGGATAACCAATCTTGGCATATCCGATGCCATTATCATCAAGGAACTTCTTTAATTCGTCTTTATGCTCATCGCTTACCTGAATGACAACACCAGGATTCTCGGCAAAGAGATTCTTGACAATATCATCACCGGCAAGGTCGTGCAGATTAATATGCATACCACCCTTGACATTGGCAAATGTCATTTCGAGTAAAGTAGTTATCAAACCACCTGCACTGATATCATGACCAGCCATTATCAAGCCTCTGTTAATGAGTTCCTGAACTGCATTGAAACAGTCGACAAAGTATTCAGGATTTTTCACTGTAGGAACATCACTGCCAACCTTGTTAAGACTCTGTGCAAAAGCAGAACCGCCAAGACGCTGCTCATCAAAACTGAAATCTATATGATAGAGAGATGAATTCTTGTCATTTACCAATACCGGAGAAACAACTTTCTTTACATCAGAAACCTCACCACCGGCACTTACAATCACTGTACCCGGAGCAATAATCTTCTCTCCATTAGGATATTGCTGAGAAAGAGAAAGGGAATCCTTACCAGTTGGTACATTAACATGCAATGCACAGCAAAAATCAGAAAGAGCCTGCACACCTTCATACAGACGTGCATCTTCACCTTTCTGACTACGGCACGGCCACATCCAATTGGCAGAAAGACTTACTGCATCAAGAGGAGTTTCCTTGTCTGCCATAGGAGCCCAGACAACATTGGTAAGAGCTTCTGCTACAGAAAGAACTGAACCGGCGGCAGGATTAGCCAGACCAGCCTGAGGAGCATGACCGAGAGCAGTGGCTATACCTTTTTTACCACGATAGTCTAGGGCAACGACACCACAGTCGCTCAACGGCAACTGAACTTCTCCCTGTCCCTGCTGACGGGCAACCTTACCTGTTACAGAACGGTCTACCTTATTTGTAAGCCAGTCTTTGCATGCCACAGCTTCCAACTGCAATACACGATGAAGATAATCATCAAGATTATCATGACTGTATTCTACATTTTCATATTGACGGTCTACAGTTTCATCAACCATAACAGTCTTTGGTGTATGACCGAACATCTGAGCTACATCCAAATCGAAAGGTTTAACGCCATCGCCCTGAGCAAAACTGAAATGAGAATCACCAGTAGTCTCACCTACGGTGTACATCGGAGCACGTTCACGATCGGCTATCTTCTGAACCTGGTCAAGATATTTCTCGTCTATAAGCAAGCCCATGCGTTCCTGACTCTCATTGGCTATTATTTCCTTTGCACTCAGCGTCTTGTCACCAATAGGCAACTTGGTCATATCAATCTCACCGCCACAGTCTTCTACAAGTTCAGACAAACAGTTAAGATGACCGGCAGAACCATGATCATGGATGCTGACAACGGGATTTTCATCATTCTCAACAAGAGCACGAACCAAATTGTAAGCACGTTTCTGCATTTCAGGGTTCGCACGCTGAATGGCATTCAATTCAATGCCATTGCTGTAACGACCGGTATCTACAGAAGACACACTACCGCCACCGAGACCGATACGATAGTTGTCACCGCCTACCACAACAATCTTGTTGCCAGTCTGCGGTTCACCTTTCTTATAATCACGTTTTTTGCCATAGCCTACGCCACCAGCAAGCATGATTACCTTATCATACGCATATTTTTCATTATTCTCCTGATGTTCAAAAGTAAGCACAGAACCGGTAATCAGCGGCTGACCGAACTTATTACCAAAATCAGAAGCACCGTTAGAAGCTTTTATCAGAATCTGTTCAGGACTCTGATACAGCCACTGACGTACAGGCAGAATATCTTCCCAATCACGGTCAACATCACTCTTACCGTTATCATCCTTCAAACGAGGATAGGCTGTCATGTAACAAGCAGTTCCGGCAATAGGCCATGAGCCAACACCACCGCCCATACGGTCACGGATTTCACCACCGGTACCGGTAGCAGCACCATTGAAAGGCTCTACGGTTGTAGGGAAATTGTGAGTCTCGGCTTTCAGAGATATTACGCTTTCAATATCCTTAACCTTGAAGTAATCACTTGTGGTCTGGTCTTCCGGAGCAAACTGTTCTATAACAGGTCCCTGAGAAAAAGCCACATTGTCTTTATATGCAGAGAGAATGCGGTTAGGATTCTCCTTTGTAGTCTTTTTAATCAGATTGAAAAGAGAACTTTCCATCTCCTTGCCATCAATAACAAAGACACCGCCAAAAATCTTATGGCGACAATGTTCTGAGTTAATCTGAGCAAAGCCGAAAATTTCGCTATCTGTAAGAGGACGACCATTTTCCTTTTCCAATTTATGGAGATAAGCCATTTCATCTTCTGAAAGAGCCAGACCTTCCTCCTCATTGTACTTTTCAAGATTATCAACATACTTGATTGGTTCAGGATCATGATTTACAGTAAACACTGTCTGGTCAATGCCGTCATACATACGCTGCAACATAGGGTCATGCTCTGCATCCTTATTGTCAACAGGGAAATACTCCTCTATACGCAAAATGCCGTTAAGACTCATATTCTGAGTAATCTCAACGGCATTCGTACTCCAAGGAGTAATCATTTCACGGCGCGGACCTACGAAAAAGCCCTCTAGTTGACGAGCCTCTTCCAGCGTTGCATCGCCGTAAAGCCAACAAAGTTCATTGATTTCGTCCTGATTCGGCTGATGGTCGATTTCAGTGGCAATCACACTCTTAGATGGTGTTCTGAAAAAAAGAATCATAATTTTCTTTATTTTATATGTATTACTTTTCAAGTTGCAAAGTTACAAAATTAAATGAAGAATGAAGAGCGAAGAATGAAAATTTTATCAATAACGACAAAATTAATACTTCGCAACGACCTTATGGGATTTCTCCCGTAATTTGCGTCCAACCTTACATTTGCGTTCAAAAATGCCAAGAAGATTTATTCCAGACGGACCTTTGATTCCATCACACCCCTTGAGCATAGCCGAAGAAGACGTATCAAAATGTACTTTAGGTGCCTCACCGGTGATGACAACGGTATTCAGCGTATACGACTTTGGCAAAAGGAAAGTAGAGTCCTTGAGATTTTTCAGATTCAGATTTCTGCGCAGATAGGATGTATGCGTTACCGTCACGGATGTAGCCTTGTCATCTATAATATAATAATGCCCATTTTTATCACTGACATAAGTGTTGCCTGTATTGGTATATATACTTGCACCTGCAACAGGCCAGCGGGTTTCCATATCCACCAGAACACCGTGATGCTGAGCTAAAACAGTCTGAGTACTAGCCAACTCATAGAGAAACAATGTAAGCCATATCTTTTTCACACTGCAAAAGTATAATAAAAAATCAACTTCACCCAAGCAGTATATTTACTTTACGGAATGTTATAATTCATTGTCTTAAAAAACGCTACAGTGCTAAAATTAAAAGATTTTAACCCATAGCAGTTAAAATAACATAAACATAAATTACTTTTGTATGTTTTGTGCGTCTAATAAATAACTTTGCAAACAAAATACATAGTATTAACTAAAAATTACAGATATGAAAAAGAATGTTTTATTATTCACGCTATTGGCAGGCACCTTGCTTGTTACAAGTTGTGCTAGTAAAAAGGAACTTCTGAACTGTCAGACAGAAAACAAAGAACTGACATCCAATTATCAGAATACGAAAGAGAAGTTGGCTGCCAGCCAGTCACGTGTACAGAGTCTGGAAGACCAGTTGTCACAACAGAAAAGAGATTATGCAGCTCTGCAGGGCAGTCTTGACAAGAGCCTTACAAATGCAAACTCAAACAATATCAACATTTCAAAACTTGTTGACCAGATTAACGAAAGCAACCAGTACATACGTCATCTTGTAGAGGTAAAGAGCAAGAGTGACAGTCTGAATCTGGTGCTGACAAATAACCTGACACGTTCTCTAAGCAAGGATGAGATGAAAGAAGTAGATGTACAGGTACTGAAAGGCGTCGTTTACATTTCACTTGCTGATAATATGCTTTATAAGAGCGGTAGCTATGAAATCAATGACCGCGCCGCAGAGACACTTAGCAAGATTGCCAAAATCATAATGGACTACAAAGACTATGACGTACTGATTGAAGGTAACACAGACAATGTTCCGGTGAACAACAGTGCTGCCAGCATGAAGAACATACGCAACAACTGGGATTTGTCTGCTTTACGTGCTAGTTCTGTCGTACAGTATCTTCAAGATCACTATGGAGTTGAGCCTAAGCGCCTTACTGCCGGTGGTCGCGGAGAATATAATCCTGTAGCTACAAATGACACAGAATTAGGCAAACAGCGCAATCGTCGCACTCAGATTATCATAACTCCTAAACTCGACCAGTTTATGGATCTAATTGACAAAGCACCTGAAAACGAGAAATAAGTATACAAAACTGACAAATAAGACAGCCCTGACTTCTGCAAAAGGAATCAGGGCTGTTATTTTTTTATATTATACATATACTATACTTCTTCACGCAACACCTTGGCAGTTTTGCCAAACTGTTTTTTGCAAAATTCATTAAGATGGGTCTGAGAAGAAAAATTCAATTCTGAAGCAACTAATTTTAGCGGCATATCCTTACGACGCAGATATTTCAAAGTACGTTCAGCCTTATGCTGCTGCATCCACACTTGTGGCGCCATATCAAATTCTTGTTTGAATACACGATGAAAATGGCTACGCTCCATTCCTATCTGATGGGCAATCTCACCTACAGAGGTAATCTTATCAGCCAAAGAAATAACTTTGGATTTAAAATCAATTCTCTTCTCGAACATTGGATGAAAGAATGAACGGAAATCATCTGGAGAAAGTATAAACCTCAAAAGGAGAAACAGTTCACACTCCTTAAGATGATAGAGTTCTGTACATCCCAACTTTGCATCCATATAATCACAAACTGTAACAAAAAGTTTTTTAACAACCCCTGGAGCCGGATAAGCATGAGTTGCAGGAGTATACGTCAAGAAATCCAGAGTATCAAGTTTTGGATGCGGCATCGTAACACGATGACAAATCATCTCTACCATAACTGTACTAAGCATAAGAAATTCAACTTCGTCCCTTGTTGTCAGTTCAAACTTTACATTGAGAGGAATAAAAGTAAAATTGTTTTCCGGAACAATGAATTTCTCTTTATCTATGACATTTACAGTCAACGTTCCTTTACGAACATAAAGCAAGCGGTTAAGAGACATATCTTCCGTTGTGAACACATCTCCTCTATGAAGGAATGTTGTAGAAAAACCAATATTTGGATCTACGGCATAGCAATAATGATTTACGGTTTTATTAATATCAAAAGTTTCCATATTGTATATTTAGTATATTTGGTCTATCTTCTCTAACACGTGGTAAAGATAATAAAAATATTCCAAACATCAAAAAAAAAGAGGACATTCTGCTTCACAGCTCAATGCCCCCAAATCTTTCATCAAGAAAAAAATATCATCTAAATTTCTATATCTTTTATTTCTGGCCAACCTGCATTGTCCCACTTTATCTGCTTTACAACCAATATGGGAGCACCATTCTGCTTTACACTATATCCATGGCAGATAAAAATGTCTTTATCATTGATATTATATACAGCACAGTGCCCCATGGCCTCATATTCTTTCTTATCCCCTTCTATAATGAGTTCACCACCACCATCGAGCATGTCTCTACCATTTCGGTCTACGTATGGTCCATTTACATTTCTGCTTCGTCCCACAGCGACACGATAATTGCTATTCATACCACGGCAGCAGTAATCCCAACTTACAAAGAGATAATAATATCCGGAATGTCTGAATATAAATGGAGCTTCTATAGCATTGGGACCGGCAAACTGTGACGTAGGATTCGATTCTGCCGAAGTAAAACCTACAGGATGTCTTCTTGCTATAGTCTTAGGCTTTTCACCCTTCATCACATGCATTGTAGAATCCAGGCGAACCATCTGTATGCCATCCCAAAACGAACCGAATGTAAGCCATAGCTGATCTTCATCATCAATGACAAAATTGGGATCTATAGCATTATAGTTATCTTTTTCATGAGAAGCAACAATGCAACCTTCATCTTTCCATACTTTCTTGTCCGCAAGAGAAGTATTACTTAACAAGCCTATGGCAGAAGTATTCTTACCAAAAGTGGAACAAGAATAAGCCATATACCACTTACCCTTATACTTAATAACATCAGGAGCCCATATATGTGATTCAAAACCGGGAACAGAATCATGAGTCCATAACGGAATATCCACCAACACACCATCACGCTCTACATTCCAAGAGCGCAAGTCAGATGAAGACATCTGCTGTATTCCCATACCTGTGCAATACAGATAATACCTTCCGTTTTCAAAAGCCATCACTGGGTCATGCACCATAGGAGTATCGGTGGTGAAAACATCCTGACCACGTTTGAGTGTTTGACCATAGCCAGACACCATAAACGACATCGTCATTAACCATAATAGCAAGTGTTTCATTATAGTCTACTGTTTTTTGCCCCAATAAGTCTTAGTACCATCATTATTATATCCGGCATAAACTATTGTTGCTTTGCGAGGAAAAGACTCCCAATCGCACTCACGCTGTACGTATAGTTTCACTCCATTAGCTGTAAGAACACGGTTAGTAGCATCATAACTCCATGTACCACCTTTCCATGCACCTACTGTAATGGTATGATCAGCAGCAAGCGTCATTGTAGCTGAAATTTTCTGGTTGCCAGCACTATAACCTAAATCAATATGCTGCCAATTTCCAACCAGTTCACTTTCACTGATTTCAGCCTGAGGTACAGCTCCGTAACGTTCCGGCATCACGACAGGCCAGCCTGACTCTGTCCATCGGATACTTCTTAACTGCCCCATCATAAGAGCATTGCTATATTGATTGCCACCTACATTTGCAGGAAAACGACCTTGCGAAGAAAAGTACCAATTGCCAGAACCATCATCAAACACAGCACAATGACTGATTCCTACCCATCCGTAACCATTGTCGCTAAACTTATAAGGATGTGTCACAATAGGATAAGCTTCACCACCGGTATTGGTTACATCCGTACCATTCATTCCCAGATAAGGTCCGTTAATGTTTTTAGAGCGCACCACACGTGTGTTGTATGCCACAGACAGTTCATCATAAGCCAAGAACATATAATAGTAACCGTCATGGTAAATCACTTCTGGAGCCTCAGAACCTTGCCAACGACTACTCATTTTTCTTGTATTCACTCTTGTTCCATAAGCAGCTATACCGGCAGTTGTGCCGTATGATTCCGGTAATGCCGCAAGTGTTTTGCCTGTTGTTCCGTCTATCTGTACGGCTGCAATTCCACTATGCCAAGAACCATAAATTAACCAATGCTCACCTTGAGGAGTAATAATATAACTAGGATCTATTGCATTAAACTTAAAGTAAGCATTCCAATCACCAGTACTTGTACGTGCCCAATTTGTGCCTTTATCAGAAGAAGAACATATCACATAACCTTTATCTTCCCATTCATTAGAAGCCGGATTAGAAGTCTCCATCATACCGATGAAAGCACGTTCTGTCCAAGAATTATCAAAGTTTGCGGTGGTATTTAAAGCACCTGTCTTAATATAGTTATCCACTACAACACAATAGTACATACGATACAGATTGTCACTGACTTTTCTCACACATGGTGCCCAATAACCATAACTAGGACTTTCAATGGCACTCAACCCCTGACGTCCACGAATACTATTCAGACTATCTTTCACCCATGTAGGGGAATCATTCATTGTTGCACCAAGGTATTCCCAATCCACAAGGTTCTTGCTGCGTCGCGCATGAAAATGACCATGTCCATCATGAGCATTACCATAACTGGCGTCTGTCTGATACATATAATAATAACCGTCAGCAGCCTTCATTACACTCGGATCATGCACATTGGCTAAGTTCCAATTAGCACGATTGTCCCATCCTGATATTGAAGCATAGTCATCTGCATATTTGGGAGCCACATAATCTGCCAGTTCATCAGCAAGAGATTTATTAGTGGTTGCAAAAGTTGTAACATCAGAATAAATCACTCTATCGGCAACATAGGCAAAAGCACGTACATAATAAGATGTATTAGGTGTCAAGTCAGCAATCACAGATGTAAAACCGTTATTTACTTCAGAAAGACTATCCGCAATGGTTGGAGTAGTATTTGCAGTACTATAACAGAATCCTTTTTTAACCATATTTGCAAGATTGCCATCAACAGCTGATGACAATGTCACACTGTTATAAGTTACAGAGTTCACTGATATTGGCGACACAACTACGTCACTGCCATCACCCGACCAACCGTAGTCGGTATCGCTGCACGACTGAAAAGTCAGCATGCAAGCGATAAGAGCAATTATATTAAACATTATCTTCTTCATATTCATAATATTAACAGATTATTATTTCACAATAGTGTCATTAGATGCAGTGAGTTCCCATCCAGGGTTCTGACTACCTGCGCCCCACTTTTTCAACTCAGTGTCGGGTATAGGGAAATAATAGTTCTTCGGTGATGCAAAGACTCTGGTCTGTTGCGTTTCATCTTTGATGTAATCGTATGTAGCCTTACTTGCGTCTGCATCTGTAGGATGCACCCCATAGAGATTTAGCAATTGTTTGTAACGTGGCTTAGAAGTCTCATTGTTTACCGTTACACCTTCAAACAATTTCCATCTGCGCTCATCAAAGAAGCGATGATCCTCAAATGCCAATTCCACTCTACGTTCATTCTGTATGCGTTCACGAAATTGGCTCTGTGTCATACCGCTATATGCAGGCATACCTACACGGGCACGTACCTGATTTACATACTGATATGCCTGGTCTGTGTGTCCTGCTTCATTGAGAGCCTCAGCTGCATTGAGCAGAACTTCGGCATAACGGAATATTGGACATGCATGAGTATATGTAGACGGGCTCTTAAAACTCATATTGTTCAAGAATTTCTTGGTGTAGTAACCTGTTGTAGTACCACCATGTAACTCTTGGTAGTCAACACCATCTGGATAAGAAGTATCCACAGCGCGCTGTTCGTCATTATTTACATCACCCCATATAGAACCATGATGAAGAATTGTTTGGTCAAGACGTGGATCGCGATTTTCATAAGGTTTCTGAGCATCATAAGTTGGATCTTGATCTATAGACAAGCCGTTAATTGTCTCATAGGCATCTACAAGGTTTTGAGTAGGATTTGTTCGTCCCACAGAGTTTGCACTTCCACTAAATCCACAAGGTGCCAGATATAATTCTATATCATAAGTGCTCCACTCTGAGCGACTTAGAATATACTCATTATTCAAGTGAGGTGTAGACACGAAACATTGATAATAGTTCTTTGAAGGATCATTATCCGATGTAGTATACAATTTATATGGATTAGACGAAGCTGCATTGGCGGTTATAAATGCTAAAGCTGCATTGGCTGCCTCTTGCCATAAATTGGTATCATTAGAAGGATTATTGAGTGGAGATGCCAAATAAAGTAAAGCTCTACTCTTTAGAGCATAAGCAGCCGCTCCGTTTATACGTCCCCAATTAGTATTTTCATCGGCATAACGAAAAGGCAGGGCGCCACTATTAATAATGGTATCACACTCATTAGCTATCCATCTAAACGTCTCAGCCGATGTAGATCTTGTAATCGAAGAAGCTTCTCCATTGTTCAACACATGGTCTTCTATAGGCACACCACCAAACCATCCAGCCAAGTCAAATGTGAGGATAGCACGCAGAAATCTTGCCTCTGCCATGGATCTGTTATATAGTCTATTATCATCACCGTTCTTAACCGCATTACCAATAACATCTTCACGAGCTTGTGCCATAAACTGGTTAGCTGCTCGGATACCCTTAAAGTCGTTTGTCCAATAGGTAGAAGCAAACCAATGGTTTGTAGCATCGTATGTATCATTTAACACACTACGATAACGATGTACGTTCCAGAAAGATGTAGCATTATCTGTCATACAGTCACGTGAGGCAGCTAGATATTGTCCATTTGTGTATCCTGCAAAAGCATCAGGCAAATAAGTATACACATTTGCCAAAAAGCCTCTCGTTCCATCATACTGACTGAATATTTTGTCTGCCGACAAGGTCAAGTCTACCTCTTTATCCAAATAATCACTACAGGATGTTGTACTTCCTATAACAATAAGAGCTAGAGATATATTTAATATAATCTTTTTCATGATTTTCAAATTTTATTATTATCAGATATTAGAAACCAATATTAATACCAAATGTAAATGTCTTTGTCTTTGGATACCACCAACAATAACTCATTGGTTTCTCAGGGTCCACTCCGTCTGGGAGATGGCTCCATGTACAGAGATTATAAGCACTGAAGTATACACGCAATTTAGTCATACTCAGTTTGGCAATAAGCTTCTTAGGTAGAGAGTAACCAAGTTCTATGTTACGCAATGACCAGTAATTACCATTCTGTACCCAAATAGTATTCTGGTAAGAACCGGTATCACGGTCAGAGTCTACAGCATCAAATCCTCCCCATACAGGACGAGGGTATTCTGCATTGATATTCCGAACATCGGTAGGATCATCAGTATAATACCCCCAAGCTTTTGTAACCTCATGAGTACCCATATTACTCCAACCACTATAACTTATAGCTGGAGAAAGAAATACAGAACGGTTAAGATAAGCTGTAAATATTGCACGGGCATCAAATCCCTTATATGCAAAACCAACATTTATGTTGCCTACTATTTCCGGTATTATAGTATATGTGTCTGGACACATATCCTTAGAATCAATCTGACGGTCACCATTCACATCTTCAAACACAGCTGTACCAAGAGCCTGACTACCACTAGAGAATGTGCTATAAGGATATTTCTCAGGATGATCTATAGCATCTTGCTGTGATTTAGCAACAAGATTGGCATCAGAAGCCCATTGCTTAAAGCGATACACATTCCAACCACCTACTGTATTGTTGAAACTGCCTTCATATAGTGCTGACACAGAGGTATTGTCATATATTCTATGACCAGCCTTACGTTGCCATTCCACGTTAGGTTCTGTCTCGTCTATGTCTATTACCTTATTGGTATTGTATGTCCACTGTGTAGAAATGTTATATTGGAAGTCACCAATCTTATTCTCATGTCCAATGTTTAATTCAAATCCATGACTCTCTATTTTTCCGTAAGAATCCTGTGCCACAGAAATACCAAGAATACTCTCTGGTACAGTTGAACGAGTCACCAATACATCTGATCGCCACTCTTTGAAAATATCAAAACTTCCATATAGCCTACGCTTCCACAAATCCCAATCTAATCCCACATTCACCATCTTTGAGACTTCCCATTTGGTATTAGCATTTCCTGCCACAGATTCTGCATATCCAGACACCCCTGTTGCATTATAGCCAAAACCATAACCTGTGCCTGAAGCATACGTACTCTGATAAGGATATCTTCCTGCTCCAACTGATGACTGTCCTGTGCGACCATAAGAAACTCTGAGTTTCAGCAAATCCAAGAAGTTTAATTTTTTAAACCAACTTTCTTCTGAAGCCACCCAGGCAAGACCACCGCCCCAAAATGTATCCCAACGGTTATCAGGGTCAAAGTTGTCACATCCCATACGAGATATGTTTGCGTTCACCACATAGCGGTCGGCATAAGAATACGTAGCAGTTCCATTGTACGACATATATCTATTTGATGATTCACTTCCAGTTATCTCATTACGATAAGCTCGCATGAAAGCGCGTGCGTCTACAGAGTGTTTGCCAAAATTGTGCTTATAACTCAGTCCGCCATAGAGGTTCAGATTGTAGTAGTAATCACGTTGATTGGCAGTAGGGTTACTCAATGCACTTGCTGTAGTATTTCTGGTATATGTGAAATCACTAACATTTGTCACGTTGTAGTTGTCATAGTCATAATTCCATGTGTCGATGTTATTATACTGTGTTGACTCAAATGTCTCGTAAGCATCAAAACTTACTGTGGCAAAAGCTCCCAATCCCGGTAATACATCACTGAAATCATACTTTGCATTCAATGTAGAATAAAGGTTACGGCGACGGTTTTTCTCTTGACCAGAAGCTGCAAGCAAACGAATTGGATTCTGTGCTGTACTTGAAGAATACAGAGTTCCATTTGGACTATACACAGGTTCCATCGGATTTGCTTCCACAGCACCAAATGTAACTAGTGAAAACACACCTGTGGTTGGTTGTTTGATGTTATCAATACGTCCACCAAGGTCCAGACTTACATTAAGATTCTTTGTTACATCGATGTCTATGTTAGAACGAAGGTTCCAACGATTCAGCACGTGATTAGTATTAAAGTCAGAATTATAGTTGGTACCCTCACTGTTCCACATACCTTCTTGGCGCAAATAAGAGAAACTCACGTAATATCTTGCACGATTGTTACCACCGCTAATCTGTAAGTTGGTACGATATTGTGGAGCTGACGAATTATACAGTTGATCAAACCAGTTGGTATTGAAATACTGATATTTGCGAATATCGTTATCTGCGAAACTACCACCATCGTGCAAGACTTTGTAGTTTGCTATCTGTTCTGCACTGTACATTGGTTCTTGTCCACTGAGGTACTTCACTTGGTTGCGAGTCAAAGCCATATTATATGAATCTTGCGTTTCCATAGTGTTACTCAAAGTGTTGAAACCGAATTCTTGAGTGAAATCTATCTTTGTCTTTCCAGCTTCACCACGTTTCGTAGTTACCATTATTACGCCGTTGGCACCTCGCATACCATAGAGAGCAGATGCAGCAGCATCTTTCAAGACTGTAATACTCTCTATTGGAAAAGCATCAAGGAAGGAGAGATCACGCTCCACATTATCTACTATCACCAATGGACTACGAGCATTCGAGTTAGTAGTACGTATACCACGTATGTACATCGCCGTCTCCGACCAGCCCGGTTCTGAAGCCCATTCATATGTCTCCATACCATTTAGAGTTGATGTAAAAGCATTCTGCAAGATTGTCACCGGGTGTTTCTGCAGTTCAGGTCCACCTACTACCGAACGAGAGTCTACTAGTAATTTCTTCTTTGTTTCACCAAAAGGTATTGGTGCCATATGCTCGTATTCATCAGCATCAGCATCCATTTTTATTGTGAAACTACCGTCAAAGGAGGTAATCTTCTCCTGAGCATTCTTATATCCCAAACTACTCACGCATATTTCAGCATCCTTGCTCACCTTATCCAATTTGAAATAACCTTTCTCATCGGTCAGTACGATTCTGCTTTCCTCAGCCACATTAACCACAGCACCAGCTATCGGTTCTCCGTCACTATTCAGAATACGACCTTTAAGCAATTGTTCACTCTGCGCGAAAGCTACACTCGAAATGCCAAGTAAAGCTCCGGCCACCAAGACTTTGCTTGAAGCCTGAAATTTATTGATTATATCTTGTAAATTCATGATAAATTCATTTAAGAGTTATTTCCATCCATCATTTTGGAAGTCTTCACCTATCTTCCATATCTCAGACTCTGGGATTGGATACAAATAGAATCGGTCTTGCCAAACTCTTGTCTGTGAAACTTTTCTTGTAATAACACCAGCTGAAGTAATATCTATTCCATAAATATCGCGACCGAGCGCATCTGCAGCTACATTCCAACGCCGTACATCCCACCAGCGATGTTCCTCAAAAGCCAATTCAATAGTACGTTCCTTATGTATGAAATTACGCATAGAAGTTTGGTTAGACAAATCCGAACGACTTGCGACATTACCTGTTATGCCTCCACGATGACGCACTTGATCCAGAAGACCACATATAGTTTCATAGTTTCCCGCGAAATCTACTTCATTGAGGGCTTCTGCATAAGATAGCAATATCTCATTATAGCCAAATATCTTCCACAATCGGCGAGCTGTTCCACCATGATTACTTCCAAGGATAGTCTCTGGAATGTATTTTTTAATGTAATATCCCGTAGGAGTACTACTTGCGTTACTAGGATCATTGTCTTCTCCACCGCGCACTACATTTATGGTTCTGCTATTCCAAGTACTTCCATTATAAAGTATTGTAGATGCTAGACGAGGGTCACGATTACTCCACATTGTTTGATCACTATAACCACTAGCAGTATTCACTGTTGGAGTTCCATTTGTATAAACAGGAGCACCTGTAGCATCATATTGTGTAAAAGGAGCAGAGCCATCGGCCATATCATACATATCCACAAGGTTCTGACTTGGACAACATCCTCCATTTCCACCTTCACCTACAGGAGTGTCATTAGAGATTGCACTCCAACCCACAGCAGCATCATTACGGAACCATATCACTTCTTTATTGCCGTCTGAATAGGTATTTAACTGCCATGCATTTGTGTATGCCGAAACGCCACCAGTGGTACTACTCTGTAATTCGTAGTTGGCTCCGTATTTATCAATGAAGGCTTTGCACGCATTGGCTGCTTGTTGCCATGTCACACCCGATTCTGGCGCATATCTCGGACTAGCCATATAAAGCATAACTCTAGCATAAAAGGCAGCTGCCACTGGTTGACTCACTCTTCCGGCATATTTGGCATAATTAGAACTGATATATTCAAATGTAGGCAATCCACTTTCGCTTGCTGTTATATCGCCAATCAACTGTGACATAAAATCTTTCAATGTAGGACGTTCTGAGTAATCACTAATGATATCACCATCAGGATTTAATACTTTTGTAACATATGGTACCGGACCATAACGCAAAAACAAATCCCATTCAAAATAAGCACGTAAGAACTTAGCCTCTGAGATATAGTTTTGCTTTTGAGAACGATATGTATCCCACGTCAAATCCACAGGTTTATATGTAGTATCATTTACAGATTCCAATGTGGTAATAGTTTGATTACACTTCCGTATAGCACGATAGTACACCTCCCATGTATCGGTAAGTTCGCCAGCAGCACCCGTTCCATAATAGTTTCCTATATTAAACGTTGTGCGCACACCTCCTGTACCATTAGCATTTTCTGCCAAATCACTGGCAGCATCAAGCCATGAGTTGTTTATTCTGTTTGCTCCATGACGTAGGAAATTATATGTATCAAAGTGTTGTTCCTCAAGATTAGTCCAACTTCCCAATACATCTTCTTTGGTCAAAGTATTGCTTGGTTCCTTGTCGAGGTAATCACTACAAGATGTCATAGCAAACGCACCGATAGCCAGAGCCACAGAAGCAAGTATATAATATCTTTTCATTTTATTATTCTTTTAAATGTTATTAAGACCATTTATCTTAGAATACAACGTTCAAACCGAAGTTCACAGTCTTCAAGATTGGATAACGGTTAGAACCATTGCTTTCCGGATCTACTAGTCCGTCAAGGTGATCCCATGTGATAAGGTTGTTAGCATTCAGATATAGTCGGCAACTACTCATACCTATTTTTTGAATCCACTGTGCAGGTAGAGTGTAACTAAGTTCTATATTCTTTAATCTCACGAATGCGCCATTTTTCAAGAAGAATGAGTTCACCTGTTGGTTATGATTACCATTCTCACCATAGTGCAACAATGGATATGTAGCATTTGCCAAGTTCTGTGACTCGCTAACGTTTGGATTCCATCTTCCGAGATGAATGTCTTTAACTTTACCTCCATCAACGAAAGCAAACATAGCATCACTGTCGTAGTAGCGACTCACATGATCAACACCTTGGAACATCATAGAAAAGCCCCATCCTTTATAGTTAGCTCCAACAGTCAGAGCATAGGTGTTTTCTGGAATGTCACTATTGCCAATATATGTCTGGTCACGATCATCGATAAATCCATCGTTATTCATATCGCGATACTTCAAATCACCAACCTGTACATTTGTAGAATATGTAGACACAGGAAGTTTACCACTTGCTATATCTTCTGATGTTATAAATCCATCACAAACCAATCCAAAGTACTGACCGATAGAATGTCCTTCCTGTTTACGATAAGCAGTTTTAATAGCAGGTTCGTCCATATTTATAATCTCATTATGTGCATGAGAGAATGTGAAACCTAAATCATAAGAGAAATCTTTACCTACACTGTTATGGTGATGCAGTTCTATTTCGTATCCCGAGTTCTTTGTTTCTCCCAGGTTACCTGCAGCCATATTCACTCCCACCCATTGTGGACGTGTCAAGAAAGACGTTAAGATGTTAGTACGTTTCTCATAGAAGAAATCGGCATTACCTGTAAGCAGTCCGTTGAACAAAGCTAACTCAACTCCAAGATCAAACTTATGCGCACGTTCCCATGTCACATCATAGTTTGGATATTGACTTTCATAAATACCTGTTTGACCTGTTGTACCAAAGTAATAGTCATTTGAAACCTGGCTCCACTGTTCTTCATACAGCCAACGCTGAGCCGTTCCGTTAATAGTATATACATCATTACCAACTTCACCATAGCTGGCACGTACCTTAAGGTTATTCAACCAGTCTTTTGTACTTTCCATAAACTTCTCTTGGGTTACTCTCCATCCTAGCGCAAATGCAGGGAAGAAACCAAAGCGCTTGCCTGAACGGAAGTTTTCTGATCCGTTGTATCCGGCATTAAACTCAGCCAAATACTTATCATTATAAGAATATGTTACACGTCCTACAAGTCCCTGATATCTCTTTCTCAATTCTGAGTTATAGTGATAATCGTTTTGGTTATATAGCAACATTGCTGTAACATCGTTCTTACCAAACTGACGTGCATAGTTCACCTGTGCCTCCATATACAACTTATATGTCGTACTATTACCCTTTGAGTATGTATAGTTAGTTGCGTCGTTCACACCAAAGTTACTGTACGCATCAGCGCTGCTATAGTTAGCATCATCTGTCAACTGCCATGTGGCATAAGCAGAACTGAATAGTTTTTTATAGTATGAATCATAGTCATAAGAAGCCATTCCACGTACAGAGAGTCCCGGCGTCAACCAGTCCATCTTATAGTCTGCTATAAAGTTGGTTTCATTAATGGTATTTGTACCTTTATAATATCCACCTTTAGCCAAAGCTGCCACAATATTATTCTGATAAAGTGCAGTACCACCATATAATGTTTTTGTAGTCTCACCATTCTGAACCTCATACGACACAGGGAATATCCATCCCGGTGTATGGTTTATTCTTCCAAAGATATCATAACTTGTAGATGTCTCTGTGGTATTACTTCCATATCGCTCTTCAAAACGTGTTCCAAAGTTTACGCTCAAAGTTAAGTCTTTAGTCATAAAGAAATCCATGTTGGCACGGAACGCATATCTGCGATAACCAGGACTTGTTCCATTTCCATTAGCGTCCTGACTAAGATTTTTTATCAATGAATGTTGGTTGTAGTACTCTCCAGATGCGTAATAACGCATACGTTTAGTACCACCGCGCACACTCACGTTGTATCTCTGAGCTGGGGCTCCACTCTTTACCACTTCGTCATACCAGTCTACATTCGGATATTTCAAAGCATCCAAACCTGTAAGTTCTCCTGCGCAACTCTTACGATACATATCTATATCGTAAGCACTATACTGTGATGGTAATCCATCGTTTGACAATGCTTCCTCTAACAGTTTCACGCTTTCATAACTATTTAAATAGTTTGGGGTACGTGTAGGCGTAGAATATTGCCAGTTGGCTGTAAGACTTACCTCTGGTTTCTTATCCTTACCACGTTTTGTGGTCACCAGAATCACACCGTTGGCACCACGCACACCATATACAGCTGTAGCGCTGGCATCTTTCAACACAGATATACTCTCGATATCATCAGGAGCTACCTGCGAGAACTCACGTTCCACACCATCTACCATCACCAAAGGACTTCCATCGCCGGCAAATGTAGCACGTCCGCGAATATTAATTTTAGCATCGTCCATACCCGGTGCTCCTGATGTCTGAGTTGTAATTACTCCAGGAATTTTACCAGCTATAGCCTGTGTTACATTGGCTGCCGGTGTAGAAAGCAAGTCTTTACTAGACACTTGCGATATAGCACCAATCACACTCTCTTTCTTCTGTGCACCATAACCCACAACAACAACCTCTTTTAAAGTTTGATTGTCTTCTTTCAATATAATCTTCAAGTTACGTTGTCCACCCACAGCAACTGTCTGTGATGTATATCCTACATAAGAGATGCGCAACTGTGCCTTATCATTCTTCACCTGTATTGTGAAATTACCATCAAAGTCTGTAATCACTCCATTGGTAGTACCAACTTCCATTACACTTGCTCCAATGATAGTTTCCCCGGCTGCGTCTACGACCTGCCCGTTTACAGTTATCTTGTCCTGAGCTGATGCTCCTATACAAAGGATCATCAGACTGAAGGTCAAGAAAAACTTATGAAATATATTATTATTCATCGTAAATACTTTTTTGTTTATTCATATAGTGGAGTTGCTACAAAACAATCACCCATAACTAGATAAGAACTATCTACAATTAGGAATGCTCGTACCACTTGACTACCATCACCACATACTTGATGATAATTTTCTACATATACCGTTCCGTCTTTACATGTTGCAGTTGCTGTCATATATATTTCGGAACCTACACGAGTTATTTTTATATTTACGTTAGCGCCTTCCATATTTGCGCGAAACAAATCCCAATCACCATAACCTGTATTTGATACATTTGCAGCATTGTATTTAGAGTCGCCCCAACCGTAGAGGTCTGAACGCATTACGAAATATTCGCTATATCCATCACCAGCGCGATCAGCATTAGTTGTCAAAGCCAGATTCCAGTTGTTCCAATTGCCTCCGCCTGAAGTGTGATTTACGAAATTCAAGTTTAAAGTAGCACCTACAGGTATATTGAAATAATCAGAGAATTGAGTCCACCAAGCAGCAGAACAATCTGATGTTCCTACTTCCGTAGTTTCTAATGTTTCAGACCCGGATATAGTACAATTATCGGTATCTATAACCAAATAAGAACTATCTACTATTAAGAAAGCACGAATTACTTGGCTGCCATCACCACATGTCTGATGATATTTTTCTACATATACGGTTCCATCTTTACATGTTGCGGTTGCTGTCATATAGACTTCAGCTCCTTTACGGACTATATCTATATCAACCTTTGCCCCTTCCATATTTGCACGGAACAAATCCCAATCACCATAACCTGTATTTGATACATTTGCTGCATTGTAATTAGAGTTACCCCAACCGTAGAGGTCTGAACGCATCACAAAGTATTCTGAATATCCATCACCGGCACGTTCTGCATCTGTAGTCAAAGCAAGGTTCCAGTTATTCCAGTTTCCACCTCCAGAAGTATGATTTACAAAACTCAAATGAAGAGTTTGATCAGCTTGCATTCTATAATAATTAGAGAATTGAGTCCACCATGCCGCACTACAATCAGCAGTACCGACTTCTGTAATAGGATCACCTGGAACATAATCAAAGGCACCACCTCCACCAGAGCCGTTAGACTTCTGAGAGATTTCATTCTCCAACATCTCGTTGCGCACCAGAATAAGATTATCAAAGGCAATTGCATTATGAGATTTTCCTACTTTATCTGTACCTATATATATATAAGGTGCATTGTTGATAAAGTTCACCAGTGTAGCATAGTTAAATGACGTGGCACTTGTGGAAGTTTGGGCACCGGACAAGCTCTTATTGCCATCTACATAAAACTGATAACCGGTGTTGTTGATTTGCAATGCCACATAATGCCATACACCTGTTGTCAACATTCCAGTTTTAACCGATGCAGGATCATTCTCATCTAAGTTAAGTGATTCCAACTGACCAGATTTTGTATAACTCATCTGTCCGTTAGCTGTAAAATAGAATTTGGCAGAATCGGTGTTCTCTGATCCAAATGTTATCAATGGGCGTGCCAAATCGGCACTATCCAATTTAACCCAGAATGCCACACCCATACCAGTCTGAAATTTCACACTTATACAAGGATTTGCAATTCTGGCACAACCTACATCTTCAAGATGCAAGACATTACTACCTAGAGAATCGTCCTTGACGATCTCTGCTACGTTGTTGGTTAAATCCATATCCGAGAATTCCGGTTTGTCTTCAGAATACTCGAAATCGTAAGTCGCAACTAACTGATGTGATGGGTAGACTTGATTTCCTGCTTCAGGATCTTTTCGTCCCCAATCGTCTGAACAAGACGACACAATTGATGTGATTAACATGCAACCAACAATAGCAAATAAAGATTTAAGAATCTTCATGATACTTTTTGTTTTTAGGTTATTTGATAGATTTATAATAATTTTCTGTTTGCAAATATAAATAAATACAAAAATATCATGGTGGACAAAACTAAATATTAGGTGGACAAACGATAATTTAAGTGTTATTTCTACGTTTATCCAAATTTATTGTTTCTTTATTCTACTTTATAAGTAGACGGTGACATTCCATATTGCTTTGTGAAGCAGCGAGTGAAATACTTCGGATCATTGAATCCTACTTTATAAGCAATTTCCGTTATATTTCTGTCACCAGGATTTTTCAACAAAATATTCTTTGCCACTTCCAAACGATAATTCTTAAGGAATTGACTTGTAGGTAAACCTGTCTCTGTACTTATTTTCTTACTTAAAACAGTACGGCTCATGCTCATCGCATCAGCAAGTTCACCTACACCAAACTCAGAATTTACATAATTAGCCTCAACGATAGACATCAATCTATCCATAAAAGGTAAATTATTTCGACTAATTTCCTCTCTGTCAGCTTCCAGGCTCTTTTCTTTACTTTCTTCAAGCTTACGCTGATTATTGAGAATACTTTCTATGCGTATCTGTAACTGAGAGGGTTCCTCATTCTCCTTCAATGCCTTTTCTATAGGCTTCATAAGCCGTTCTGCTTCACGTCGACGGAGTTCAGTTACCCTACTGTCATACATATATTTGCCAACAAACGCTATAAAAATCAAAACTAATGTGAGAAACCACCAGCTTTTCCAGAAATACGGAGATACACTCACATCTATGGATATTATATCACCCTCTGGCTTGGTCACGGAAGAATTATATTTCACCTGTAATTCATAGTTGCCAGAAGGCAAACTGGTATATCTAACATTATGCTCACCTGACTTTAGTTGAATCCATTCATCCTCAAAACCCTTCATGCGATAGCTATAGATTCCTTGAGTTTCATTGCCATAATTCAAAGCAGAGAAATCAAGTATCAGAGATTTATCCCCTTCCCGAATATTTAACTTCTTAGCTATAGATATATCTTCATCTAGAAAGCGACTACCGGCATAAATCTCCTCATTGTTCACCATGATATGAGTAAATCGAAGATGTCCTTTATATAAAGAGGTGGAATTATCACCATAAAGAATTGTCAACCCCTTATCACTACCAAGGTATATTACTCCTTTTTTCGACCGTATTGCTGAATTCCAATAAAATTGTGATGATACCAATCCGTCAGCAGCAGTATAATTGGTAAAGAGTTCCGTCTTGGGATTAAACTGAGATAAACCATTATCCGTTGCTATCCACAACAATCCATTGTTATCCTCCACAATACCCTTTACTGCATTATTGACTAAACCTTCCTTTAGGCTATAGCATTTGAACGTTTCTTTTCCATTATCATCTACAACACGTTTATACAGTCCATAGCCATTACTACCCAGCCAAAGAGTACCATCCTCTGTTTGGCAAAACGAACATATTTTATCTATAATTCCACTTTCCGGATTATCAAGCTTTTTAGAAAGTACGGTAAAGTTAAACTTTCCGGTCTTATGGTTTCGGGATTTCAAATCTATTTTTATCAGTCCTCCAGTGTGTCCCATCCACAGCACTCCATCTTTATCTATAATGCTGCCTATCGATCCACGTATATTACGGCATCCGTCAAACGGATCGCTCATCTTATTATTTTTTAAATCATAGATATACAGACCATCATTGCTACCTATCCACATCAAATCATTAATACGGTCATAAGAAAGTGCCCCGATGAAATTCATCAATGCGGAATATTCAGCAGATATAACAGGACGCGTTATCTCTGAATGACTGCTCATATTTATCATATCAAGTCCACCGCCCCACGTTGAAATCCAAAGCCTACCCTGACCGTCTGCAGCAAGAGTAGAAACACTGTTATGAGACAAAGCAGAATTATTCTTTGTGAAATGAACGAATGTCTTTTCTCCTTTCTCCAATCTATTAAGTCCGCCTTCAACAGTTCCTACCCACAAAGTTCCATCAGGCTCAGAATACATTGCATTTACGGCATTAGGCGAAATGCTTGAAGGTGAATCCGTATGAATGAAATTTTCAAGAATCAACTGACGCGGATATAATTTTACTGCGCCTCCAGTCTCTGTGCCTACCCATACAAAACCGTCTGAAACAAATATACAATTTACAAAGTTACTGCTAAGAGGATTCAACTTACTGCTACTATTCCAATAAGAAAAGCTATCTGTCTTATAATCATATATATCAACTCCACAAAGAGTTCCAACAAGCAAATGCTTATCAGGTGAAACAGCCAAAGAAGCAACATGATCATGAGAAAGCCCAGACGAACTGAAATTCTGATGATATGTTCTGCATTGCCCATTAGCCGGAGTATAACGCATAAGTCCATAGCCTGTCCCTATCCAAACATCACCGGCATAATTCAACATTGATGTAACAAAGGCATTAGGCAAGTCATTGAATTTTCGTGATATACTCAAACGAACCAATGTACCGTTCTTTTCTGCGAACCTGTATATTCCACCATCAACAGACGCCCACGCCGAACCATCTTTATCTATATCGGATATGGCTATATCAGGAGTATTGCTAACAAAACCTATACTTAGTATTTTTGACACTTTACCAACATCATCAAAACTTACACGATAAATTTTATTACAATTTACAATCCATATATTTCCTTTGGTATCACAATAAGTGCGTACAGAAAGTTGATTCAAAATTTTATTCAATACGTTGTCTTTACTTTCCGGAACTATAGACTGCATAGTATTAAGATCCAAGACTTCAGTACATTCCTCAAAACTTACCCATAAACGATGAAACTTATCCTCAACCACATTATGACAAGTATTGCTCTTAAGATGCATACCATCAACACCAAGTCCGAAACAGCGATAAGAATAACCGTCATATCTAACAAGTCCACCTCCATGTGTGGAAATCCAGATAAAACCATAACAGTCCTTATATATGTCATCAACAAAATTGCTTGGCAAGCCACTAAGCATATCAAGATCAGACTTATTGTATTTCTCTACAAACAAAGACTGAGCCGCTACCTGTAGAGACATTATCAATAATGTTATATATATAAAGACGTGCTTCATTGGTATATATAATGTAATTTTCTTGATATTCAGACATCATGTCTGTTTTTAAGTGTTGCAAATATACTAATTATTTCATATTACAACAAATAAAATCAATAAAAAATGGTTCTGAAGTATATATCAGAACCATTTTAAATATATTTAGAACTCTATTATCAGTGTTTGCCTTGGAGTAAGTTTTATATTTTTATTCAAAAATACTTTATGTCCACTTAAAATATCCGTAACCTCAACTTTATCGCCAAGAATTTCTGCATAGCGTTTTACATCAAAGTCTTCAACCTTAGAAGTTCCATTTATTATCGTCATAACAGACTTGCCGTTATATTGCCGGGCTATAACATAAACGCCCTTATAAGGTACAAATTGAATCTGTTTGCCTTTCGTTATGACTTCATTACCCTGACGCCAATGAAGCAGTCTGCTAATCCAATTGAACATTGCATTTTCAGCTTCTGTTCTTCCTTCAGCAGTAAAACAATCGTGTTTATCACCAGAGAATCCACCTGGGAAATCTTTGCGCACATTGCCATCAGTAACATTTTTAGTGCCATTCATGAGCACTTCCGTACCATAATATAATTGTGGTATACGGTTTACAGTTAGCAACAGAGCCAGAGCCTGCTTCAAAGCGAGCGTATCTTTACCTTCACCAAGGAATCGGTCGGTATCATGATTTTCAATAAACGCCATTACACTTGATGGATTCGGATAAAGATAATCATAAACGAAACTATTATATATACGATTGAATCCACTCATATTCGTTTCGGTGTCTTCATTCTTGGCTTTACTCAACTTATCAAAGAAACTGAAATCCATCACAGTTTTCAAATAACTGTTCTTGTCTGTAAGTTTGGAGTCTTTCTGCCATGCTGCAGTATAGGCTGGTTCGGCAACCCATGTTTCACCTACAACATTGAAATTAGGATATTCTTTATCAAGAGTTTTCATCCATTCAGCCATGGCATCACGGTCGGCATAAGGATACGTATCCATACGTATGCCGTCTATACCTACTGTTTCTATCCACCATTCACTGTTCTGGATAAGATACTTCATAACATGAGGATTACGCTGATTCAAATCCGGCATAGTTGGAACAAACCATCCGTCAACAGTTTCTTTTTTGTCTATATTGCTGGCATAAGGGTCCAGCACCGGAGTTAAAAGATAACTTGTCTGCATATATTTGTCATTCACAACAGGAGCACCCGTAGCCAAGCCTGTCATAGGGTCCTTTCCCGTTGGTATAGAACTATAAAGCCAATCCGTAGTATTAAACCAGTCTTTCGATGGAATATCCTTTATCCAATGGTGCTCAAAACCACAATGATTGAATATCATATCCATGACCACTTTCAATCCATGGCAATGAGCATCAGCTATCAACTGCCTATATTCATCATTGGTTCCAAATCTAGGATCAACATGGTAATAATCAGTAGTGGCATAGCCATGATACGTACTGTAACCATTATTATCAGGTGAATTATTTTCAAGTACAGGAGTGAACCATAATGCAGTAACCCCAAGTTGGTTGAAATAATCAAGATGCTTACGTATACCAGCCAAATCACCACCATGACGAAGACTAGGTTTGGTGCGGTCACATATATATTTGTTCATACCTGTCAACTGGTCATTCTTTGTATTGCCATTCGCAAAACGATCCGGCATCAACATATAAAGAACATCCTCATTTGTGAAACCTTTATGCTTATCACCAGCCATCTCCCTATTCTTCAACTGATATTTTACTTTTTCTGTTTTTCCATTCAATGTGAAACTAATTGGCATTTCACCGGCTTTGGCACCATTTAGATTCAAGTATATCAGTAAATAGTTCGGTGAATCCAATTTTACGATAGAATCAACTAAAGCATTCGGATAATTTATTTTTACATTAGCATCACGCACATTCTTGCCATACACCATAAGTTGCAACGACGCGTCTTTCATACCAACATACCAATTTGTTGGTTCTATCCTATCAATTTTTACGGCTGCACTCATTGACACAACACATAAAAGAAAAAAAAATATTGCTGAAACTTTCTTCATGATATAAATATTTAATAATTTATTTTCTATATAATATTAAAGCCGACTGTCCGCCGACACACACATTTCCCCCATTCACTTTTTCACAGCCAGTTTCATTGATAATCCCATCACGACAAGCTATATAATATTCACCTTCAGGAATATCAATCGACCGAGCTTCTTTATTTCCATTAAGAACAACGATAATATCATTCCATTCGTCTATACCTGCAAGGTTCTTCAGCCTATAAGCAACAAGACATTTCCCGACAGGAAGAAACTCGAGATGTTCACGCACCTTATCTGCCGTTGCCAGTCTGAATGCAGGATGATTTCTGCGGAGTTTTATCAGATTCTTATAATACTCAAATACCTGAGGATATTTTTTCAAATTATTCCAGTCCAGATGATTAATACTGTCAGGAGAATTAAAACTATTGTGTACACCTTTCTTATCACGTAGCATTTCTTCTCCCGAAAGAATAAAAGGAATTCCCTGAGAAGTAAAGACTGCTGTCTGTGCAAGTTCGTCAAGACGAATAAGTTCTTCATCCTTTATGCCGGGCAATTCCGAACGGAGCCTATCTACAAGACACATATCATCATGACAACTCACATAACTTATTTGCTGGATAGGTTCCATAGCCCACGGTTTCTTGTCATAGTTCACCTTATCCATATTTACCTGTGGATGACCGATTCCACCAACAATACCAAATTTCAGACTTTCTTCTTCCCCGGATATTCCAGCAAGGAACGCACCTTTACTGTCATCAGAAAACGGACCGCGAAGAGCATCACGCATATCATCACTGAATGCAGCTATTCCAGGCATCTGTGGTATGTTTGCTTTCATTGCCAGATTTTCTACAGGAAGAGCACAACTGCCGGCACTCCATCCCTCACCATATATAAATATTGAAGAATCTATCTTATTGACTTCTGCACGGATTTCATTCATAGTCTCAATGTCATGCACTCCCATCAAATCAAAACGGAAACCGTCTATATGATATTCATTTATCCAATATTTTACAGACTCCAGCATAAACTCACGCATCAGAGGCTTTTCTGATGCGGTTTCATTTCCACAACCAGAGCCATTGGAATATGTGCCATCTGCATTTTTGCGATAATAGTAATCAGGATAAGTAAGTTGGAAATTACTTTGGTCTATATTGAATGTGTGATTATAAACCACATCCAATATCACTCTTATACCGGCTCTGTGTAAAGCCTGTACCATCTGTTTAAATTCCAGAATTCTCACTGCCGGATTATAAGGATCTGTAGAATATCCTCCGTCAGGTACATTATAGTTTACCGGATCATATCCCCAATTATACTGTGGTTCATTCAACTTAGTTTCATTTACGGAAGCATAGTCAAAGGAAGGAAGAATATGAACGGCATTTATACCTAAACTCTTAAGATAAGATATAGCCTTAGGTTCTGTCAATGCCAAAAACTTTCCTTTATATTTCAATCCTGAAGATGCGTCTATTGAAAAATCACGCCAATGCATTTCATAGATAACGAGGTCAGCAGGTGACTTTATTTCCGGACGAACATCATCATTCCATAACTCAGGATCAGTGGTCTTCATATCCAATATTGCACCGCGCCTACCATTTACGCCTACAGCCTTAGCAAACACTCCGGGAGTCTCACCCTTGCCAATATCAAAAGTATAGAATCTGCCCTTCAGATTTCCCTTAACTGACACTGAAAAATGATTCAAACCGTCACTCTTCATTTTAACGGTCTTAAGCAATCTGCCTTCACTTCCGGAATCATAGATTCTCACCAGTTTATCTGTCCCGGCAGGCGCATTAAGATTAAATACGGTCTTACTTGCAGAATATATCATCTCATCAAATACATCCTGCGCAAAAGATATCTGAGGTATAATAACAGTCGTCAAAGTTGCAACAAATAGTTTTCTTATATTCATGATATATAATAAGGTGGGATGAATTCTTATATAGAATTCATCCCAATATTAAATGATAATTACTTAGCAATCAAACTTACAGCAAAGCCTCCACCTGGAGCCTCTGTAAGATGCAGAACATCTCCCTTCTTTACTATTTTTTTTGTAATAGTATAAGCTTTAGGATTCTTATCGTAAGAAGCATCTTTGGCATCAGTATAGACTGTTGCTTCATACTTTCTACCTTTGTCAAGGAAATCAAGTTTCACAACACTCTTATGACCATTTTCATCACATTTACCACCGACAAACCAGTTGCTGGTTCCCTTTGCCTTACGTGCAACAGTAATATAATCTGCAGGTTCAGCCTCAAGATATTTACTATCTTCCCAATCACACGCAACATCTTTGATAAATTGGAATGCGTCATTGAACTTTGCATAATTCTCCGGTAGATCTGCTGCCATCTGAAGTGGAGAATACATTGTAACATAAAGAGCCAACTGCCCTACCAACGTTGTTCTAATCCATGAAGTATTGTCGCTCCATGTTTTCAACTGTGTTTCCAGAATACCAGGAGTATAATCCATAGGACCACCCTGCAGACGTGTGAACGGCAATATAACAGTATGGTCAGGACGACTGCCGCCAAAAGCTTCATACTCTGTACCACGCGCACTTTCATTACCAACAAGATTAGGCCATGTACGGCATATACCGGTAGGTCTGGTTGCCTCATGTGCATTCACCATTATATGATGCTTGGCAGCCTCTTCTATTACATACTGATAATGATTGTTCATAGACTGACTGTAATGATGGTCTCCGCGAGGTATTATATCACCTACATAACCGGTTTTCACCGCATCATAGCCATATTTATTCATCAGATTAAGGGCATCTTCCAAATGGCGCTCATAATTGATTGTACTGGAAGATGTTTCATTATGCATCAACAGTTTCACACCCTTTGAATGAGCATAGTCATTAAGATATTTTATATCGAAATCAGGATATGGAGTAACGAAATCAAAAACATCCCATTTCCACATATTTGCCCAGTCTTCCCAACCGACATTCCAACCTTCTACCAATACTTCCTGTAAACCGTTGGCAGCAGCAAAGTCAATATATTTCTTTACATTGGCAGTATTGGCACCATGACGTCCATTAGGTTTCACCTTGCTCCAGTCAATTTTGTCAAGTTGTATTGACGGGAATTCATCTGTATAGTTCCAAGAACTCTTACCAACTATCATCTCCCACCATACACCACAGTATTTTGTAGGATGAATCCAAGACGTATCTTTGATTTTACAAGGTTCATTCAGATTCAAAATCAAGTTACTGGAAAGCATATCACGTGCGTCATCGCTTACCATCACTGTTCTCCAAGGAGTATTGCAAGGAGTCTGCATACATCCTTTCAGTCCTGTAGCATCAGGAGTAAGCCAACTTTCAAAAACCATATTTTTGTCATCCAGATTAAGATGCATAGTGGCATAATTGATGCAGGCAGCCTCATGGATATTGATATAAAGCCCATCCTTAGACTTCATCTGCAGAGAAGTCTGCACACCTGTAGGAGAGAATGTAGAAACTGAAGAATTATTCCAGTTTACAGCATCATGGAAACGACTGCGAATCTCAGACAGTTTGCTTTCCTGAGTTTCCTGCTCCTGAGAGTCATAGTCTCCCGGCAACCACCATGCAGTATGGTCACCAGCCATAGCAAACTGCGTATGTTCCTCTTTTATAAGGAAGTAATTAAGAGACTTCTGCTGAGGAAATTCATAGCGAAGCCCCATACCGTCATCATATACACGGAAACGGATTATTATGTTCCTATCTGCAGAAGGCTGATTCAAATCTACCTCCAATTCATTATAGTGATTGCGAATAGTTGACGTTTCGCCCCATACAGGTTTCCAAGTTTCATCAAAAGTAGAAGTCTTGCTTTCTGCTACTTTGAATCCATCCATCAAATCTGTTTCATCCTTACCTTTACTGGCATGCTTGTCTTTTGCCAATTCCAGTCCCAGGTGAGAAGGCTTTACAACAGCCTTGCCCTTATAAGTCATCTCATAAGTAGGCACACCATTACCTGTTAATGAGAATGTCACACTGATTTTGCCGTTAGGCGATTTCACAGTCTGCGCCATAGCCACCATCGGCAAGAGCACAAACAAAGAAATTAAAGTTTTAAGTTTCATTTTCTTCCTGATTGATTTATAAGTTCGGTTATGTTTGCCTTGAAGTCCGTATTGTTGATAAGATCTTCAATATTAACATGCATACGATATCTCCAGTAATTATGTGGATTAGCAGGGATATTGATTCTTTCAGCATTCTGGTCTGCCAACCTGATTTTTTCATCAATAGCAAGCCAGTCCTGAATACTTATTATACAGAGCATCGACGGTGACGTCAGGTGCCTGCTTATTATATCTCTTGCCAACCAGCCCGGTAATGGATGAGGAGCTGCCCCTCCACGGTAAAGCATTGTGTTGTAATATTCCTGAGTACGGTTTAAGTCTTCATCCCACCACTGGCGCAGCGTTGGCATATCATGACTGGATATAGTGCAGACAGACCGATAAGGATTACGGCTAAGATGTCCGAATTTCACATTAGAATCCTTAGGCATACTCTGAAGTTCAAGACTTAATATTTTAAGTTCATTCATAACCCACGGCACACAGTCTGGCACCATGCCTAAATCTTCTGCACACACAAGCATACGTGTTGCCTGGACAAGTTTCGGCAGCTTTTTCATAGCTTCACGATACCAGAACTGATTATTCCTGCGATAATAATAATCATTGTATATACGATTGAATGCAGACTTGTCTCCTTCATAAAGAGCCTCGTATGTGAAATCAAACTGGGCACTTATCCTAGGATGAAACTTATTTGCATCCTTACGGTCACGAATGAACAACACATCACTTATCAAAGCATAGAGACCATCCCTAATCCATGTATCATCTTTTGATGCCTTACCGGCAAAAGCAGCCTCTACTTTTCGCTGTGTATCATATTCCGGCTTCATATCCCATATATCATCATGAGTTCTGACCATATATTTATCTTTTACTTCTCCTGCATGCTCTTTAAACACACGCTCTATAACCCAATCGCTGATAAACGGTTTGCAGAACTGTTCTTCCCTGAACTGCAATCCATAGCCTTCAATCTCTTCACGAGTCATGCCCAGTGACGGAGAGAACTGTCCCAATAGTCCATGAACCGCATCTACCGGGATTTCCCAGATACGGAAGAATCCCAGCACATGGTCAATTCTATAGGCATCAAAGAATTTATTCATATTCTGGAAACGACGAACCCACCATGCACAGTCATCTTTAAGCATTTCATCCCAATTATACGTAGGGAATCCCCAATTCTGACCATTAACAGAGAAATCATCAGGAGGAGCTCCCGCCTGACCGTTAAGATTAAAATATTTAGGTTCCATCCAGACATCACACCCATAACGGTTCACACCTATAGGAATATCACCCTTCAGTATAACTCCTTTATCACGTGCATATTCATGTACAGCCTGCATCTGCGAATTAAGAATGAACTGCACAAAGTAGAAAAATTCCACATTTTTATATTCTTTGCTTGACGGATTGCTTAATTCCTCACGTTCATTCTCATTCCATATATTATGCCCCTGCCATGTTGAAAAATCAGCCGTACAATACTTATCTCTCAGATAACAGTATTCAGCGTATGGTACAAGCCAAGACTGACTTTCTGAGAAAAAATCTTTAAACTTATCACTCTTTAGCATACTCTTGCCATCCTGAGCAAAGATTTCATGCAGATACTTTAATTTTGCATCATTCACCTGCTCATAATCTATCTGCTTCAAAGCATTCAGCTGCTCCCGCAAAGCCTCAAAATCATTACGCTTTTTGGCATCTTTTATTTCCGGCAGCAAAGTAAGGTCTGCATACTGAGGATGCAGTGCAAATATACTGATACAACTGTAAGGGTAAGAATCCGTCCATGTATGGGTTATCGTGGTATCATTTATCGGCAACACCTGCAGTACACGCTGATTGGTAGCCGAAATCCAGTCTATCATCTTCTTCAAGTCCCCAAAATCTCCCACACCGAAACTTGTCTTTGAGCGCAAAGAGAATACCGGCACTAGAGTTCCTGCAAGCTTACGATCTGCAATTTCAAAGAAAGACTGCTCTAAATTATAAACCGCCACATCTCCTTCTTTCATATCCGGAAATTCAACTTCGCGGTTCAGTCCTGTTTCCCAGAGAAAATCAGTTTCATTTTTATCAGTAAAAGCAACAAACTTGAATTCCATAGTCTTATCTCCGAAAGAATCCGCATTCAAGTCTATCATCCATTCATTATAATTATGCTCGTACATAGACAAAGCCTTGGCAACATTCCAACCGCCAATAGCATCAGGCTTACCTACCAAAGCAAGACGCTCTCCACACCTCAACTGAGGAGCTCGCACTATAAGTCTAACAGTCTTCCCGTATGGCGATAGGTTTATGACAGCATGCTTTCTGGTATTCACGCAATCAGTAAAAGCAGAACTATACAGATAAGAATCTTCAGGAATATCCGTCCAATGATCAAACACATCATATTGTGTTCCTTTTATCGTATTCGTTTCCAGACGGTGCATCTCTGTAAGCCATTCATGCCTTTTCTCCATTCCATCACAATCCACGCTATAGAAATAATCTATCACGGAGTTTCTATCCATATCTGTGACATTCAGGTCATACCACCAACTCATGCCCTCTAGAGTACTCATTCTATATTGGGCAGTTTTAATCTTCCCATCATGCCCTTTTACGAAGAAATTAAGAAGCAATTCCTCCCCAAAGACCGTTTTATAATCTATATTAAATCTTATCTTCATATATATTGGATTTCATTTTTGTCGGTAAAGATAACAATTATTGTGCAAGCACAATATATAGTTTTGCACAAATTTAGCAAAAGACTATGCAAACGGTTGCACAACTAACTGATTCTACCATATTACAATTTATTTATTTTTCAATCCACTTACGGCAACAGATCCCAGTACGAGCAACACTCCGGCAACAATCATCATGTTACTTTGATGCGAACCCACTACACTCAGAATACCACCGCCAACGAGAGCCGCGATAATTTGAGGGAGACATATCGTGCCGTTGAACAGTCCTAAATATGCTCCTAGATGTCCATATCCCTGAAGAGCATTGGTAACAAATGTAAACGGCATTGCCAGCATTGCCGCCCATCCAGCACCTATCATCAGGAAAGGTAAAAACTGCAGATACTGATTATGCAAAAAAGGAATCAAGGCAAATCCAAGTCCACCAATAAACAGACTTGCAGAGTAAGCTAATTTAGCATTCTTAATCTGTGGCAAGACCATTGCCCATACCACACTTCCTACAGCCTGAACCGCAAAAAGAATGCCCACCCAGTTACCGGCCTTCTGAAAATCAGCAGATGCAGCATCCGTTGTATTCCACACTGTTTCAGCAATTGCTCCTGTTGAATAATTCCACATATATAGGAAACCTGCCCAACAGAAGAACTGTATAAGTCCGACTTTCCAGAAAGCAGATGGTGCATTTTTAAGTAATGTAATCCAGTCTGCCTTGTCATGTTCCTCTTTCTTCACATCGTCAGTCTGTCCGTTATATTCTGAATATTCCTGCGGATTCCACTCTTTTACCTTAGCTGTGGTATAAACAACGCATAAGATAAGGATTGCCGCACCTATATAGAAAGACCATATTACAGAGTCCGGGACAACCCCTTTTTCTGCTACGTTTTTCAATCCCATCCATGTAAACACGAAAGGGAAAACGAATCCGACAACAGAACCGGCATTGCACAAAAAGCTCTGAATGCTATAGGCTAAACCTTTCTGCCTGACATTTACCATATCTCCTACCAACATTTTGAATGGCTGCATCGCCATATTGATGCTCGTATCAAGAAACATAAGAGCAATAAGACCAAATATCATAGCAGCCCCTACCGCGAAACCGAAAGAGCCCGCATTTGGCAGCAGACACATAACAAGTACAGCAACAGCAGCACCTATAAATAAATAAGGTATGCGCCGTCCCCAACGTGTCCAAGTCTTGTCACTCAAAGTGCCCACTATTGGCTGAACAATAATACCCATCAGCGGTGGAAGAATCCAGAAATAGCTCAGATTATGAGGATCAGCACCAAGCGTAGCAAATATCCTCGAAATATTTGCGCTCTGGAGAGCGTATGCTATCTGCACACCGAAGAATCCGAAACTCAGATTCCACAGTCCCCAGAAATTCATGTCAGGTTTTCGTTTCATCTATATTGTTAATTATTAATTGTTAATTATTAATTTATCGTGTTGTACCTCTTACAACCAGCCTTGTACGCACCACTCTTTTCTCTGTTTTATCCATAGGCAGGGAGCCTTCCACTTTTCCTATAAGGATATTGGCAGCTTCCTCTCCCACCACGATTCCTCGCTGTTCTACAGTCGTGAGCATAGGGTCACAGGCCTTGGCACGACTGCCATTGGTAAAACCACATATACTTACATCATCCGGAATTTCCAATCCCATCCGCTTGGCAGTATACAATATACCTATAGCCGTGTCATCATTTACAGCAAAGAAAGCATCAGGGCGGTTTTCCATAGAAAGAATGTCAGGAGTTATTGCCTCTGCCGAAGCACGGTTATCACAAAACCTTACCAATTCAGGGTTTTCTTCCAATCCATGCTTCAACAGAGCATCATGATAGCCATTATATCTATTTTTGGATATTTCAAGATTCATGGATGTACCATAATATGCGATTCGCCGACATCCAGTATCTATAAGATGAGTAACAGCCGTATAGGCACCCATATAATCATCAACCACAACACGGGAGCAGTCTACTCCAGTACATATACGGTCATAAAAGACCAATGGCACACCACTGTCTATCAGTTTTTGAAAATGGTCATATTTTTTGGTATCCTTAGCCTGAGAAACTATTATGCCACAAACCTTATTCTTATAGAAACTGTCACAGATGGCAACTTCCTTCTCATATTTTTCTCCTGTTTGTGCCACCATAATACGATATCCGCGAGCCCTGGCTTCCTCTTCTATTCCGGCAAGAACAGAAGCAAAATAATAATGTACGAATTCCGGGATGATAACTCCTATCACCTTCATTGGCTGAATTCTGCTGTTACGCAAGCTCTCGGCTATCACATTAGGGTAGAAATTATGTTCACGCGCATAAGCCTTGATAAGCTTCTTCTTTTCATCACTTATACGGGGACTATCCTTAAGGGCACGTGATACAGTTGCCACAGAAACGCCTAGTTCCCGGGCTATATCTTTCATTGTTATAGGTGCAGATTCTTTCATGGTTCTTTATCTTCATTGGCAAAGTTATACAAAAACATAAAGTTTTATAATCTTGCACATTATTTATTTTGTTATTTTAAGCGCAAACGTTTGCACAACATAAACAACGGATTTAACTCAAAAAAAGTACAACATTACTTTAAGAAAATTAACTTTGCAACATGAAATAATACAAAAAGCGTACAACGACAGTATGCAGGAACGATATAACGACGACCTGAAAGTTTATAATATAAGGTATTGCCTAAACGAAAATTAATAATTATAATAACGTTAACTTAAAAATCAAAGCAAAATGATGAAGCAGGTAAAAATTAAATTGCCTCTAAGGATGCTAACCCTTACAGCGGGTTTGCTCCTTTCAGTCAGTTCATTTGCACAATCAAACAATGCAAAGGGACAAGTGAAAGATGCCTCCGGTGAGCCGGTAATCGGTGCCACCATCTCTGCTAACGGTAAACCTATTGGCATTACCGACCTTGATGGTAACTTCGATGTAAAGACCGATCCCGGTACAGAACTCACTATCACTTATTTGGGACTATCTCCTAAAAAGGTAAAGGCAACTTCCAATATGGTTGTTACCATGACAGATGACACTAAAGCTCTTAATGAAGTAGTCGTTATAGGCTACGGTTCCGTAAAGAAATCTGACCTTACAGGCTCTGTAATGTCTGTAGAAGCAGACCAACTTAATAAAGGTTTGGCCACTTCTCCTGCTGACCTGTTACAAGGAAAAACACCTGGTGTTACAATTACAAATGCAGGTGGTCGTCCTGGTTCTGGTTCTACCATTAGAATTCGTGGCGGTTCGTCTCTTTCTGCATCAAACGATCCATTAATTGTTATTGATGGTCTTCCTATATCATCAACAAGTATTTCCGGAGGTGACGTTCTTTCGACAATAAATCCTAATGATATAGAAAGCTTTTCTATTCTAAAAGATGCATCTGCAACTGCTATCTACGGTTCACGTGCCTCAAATGGTGTCATTTTAATCACCACCAAAAAGGGCAAAAGCGGTAGCGTTAAAGTGAATGTAGATATAACAGGCTCTTGGCAAACATTAACAAAATACGTTGATGTAATGGATGCCTCTCAATTTAAACAGTTTTTCATGGCAAACTATGGAAGCAATGAAAAAGCAGTTGCAGCATTAGGAACTTCAGATACAGATTGGCAAAAACAAATTTATCGTGATGCCTTTGCAGAAGAAGTAAATGCCAGTATATCTGGTGGAGTTTCTGCAAAAGATGATAAAGTGTTCAATATGCCTTATCGTGTAAGTGCCGGTTTTCTCAATAGTGATGGTGTATTAAAGACCACTGGTATGAAACGCGGAACTGCATCTGTAAATTTAAATCCATCTTTACTTGACAACAGATTAAAGATAAATCTTAATGCTAAAGGGGTCTATACGCACAATGACTTTGCTGATGAAGGTGCTATAAATAGTGCAATACAATATGATCCTCTGAAATCTGTTTATAGTGAAAATGGAATACATGGATACACAGCATGGATGTCAGACAATGGAGCACCAAACACGATGTCTACACTTAACCCTGTAGCACAACTAGAGGAACAGGATAAATCTTCAAATATCCGTCGCTTTGTAGGCAATGCACAATTTGATTATTCATTTAAATATGTTCCAGGATTAAGAGCTAATCTAAATTTAGGTCTTGATATTTCTACAACAACAGGCTTTAATACTATTAATGCTGGTTCCGAAGTTTCATATCATGACAAAACTCAAAATGGGTCCGGTCAATATGAAAAGTACGGTCAACTACGCCGTGACCAGACACTTGAATTCTATCTTGATTACAGTAAAGAATTACCTAAATTATATAGTAAATTTGACATTCTAGGAGGTTACTCATGGCAACATTTCTATAACAATTCAACTGATTACAAAGTTCCAATTGATGAAACTCTAGTACCCGATGGATTTAGCTATACTCCCTATACTGCAACTGAATCATATTTAGTTTCTTTCTATGGACGTTTAAATTGGAATCTTCTAGAAAAATATATGTTCACATTCACACTACGTGATGATGGAACTTCTCGTTTCCAAAACAACAAATGGGGTGTTTTCCCATCTGCAGCCATTGCATGGCGTATGAATGAAGAGAGTTTTCTTAAGAATATAGATTTCTTAAGTAACTTAAAACTCAGATTAGGATGGGGTATCACCGGTCAACAAAACATCAATCAAGGTGATTATCCTTCTATGGCAACATATTCAACAAATACTAGTGCTGCATACTATAAATTCGGCAACAATATAATAGCCCCATATACACCGAATGCATATGCTGCCGATATTAAGTGGGAATCTACAACAACTTACAATCTAGGTTTAGACTATGGCTTCCTAAACAATAGAATTAATGGTAGTTTTGATTTCTATGTCCGCAAAACTAAAGACTTATTGAATGATATTACCATTGCTGCAATGACCAATCTATCAAACCATATACTTATGAATATTGGTGATATGAAAAATGTAGGTTTTGAATTTGCATTGAACGTCGTTCCTGTTGAAACGAAAAACTGGCATTGGGATATGAACTTCAACTTAGCTTATAACAAAAATAAGATAACCAAATTGGTTGTTAGTGACAATGATAATTACGAAGGTGTCCGTACCGGAAGTATCAATGGAGGTACTGGCAATACCATTCAATTACATAAAGTTGGTTATGCAATGAATTCTTTTTGGGTTTATCAACAAGTATATGACCAAAACGGGAAACCTATTGAAGGTGTTTATGTAGACCGTAATAATGATGGAACTATTGATGACAACGACTGTTATCTATATAAAAAACCTGATGCGGATGTAACATTAGGCTTAAATACAAACTTAAGTTACAAGCGTTGGACTGTTTCCGCAGCATTCAGAGCAAGTCTTGGTAATTATGTATACGACAACGTTGCATCAAATAATGAAATGAAAGCTGATATGTGGACTAACAGTTTTATTGCAAACCGTTTGTCTTCAGCATCTTTCTCCAACTTATCTCAAGCCCAATACTTCTCTGACTATTATGTAAGAAATGCTTCTTTCTTGAAACTAGACAAAGTAACATTAGCTTATGATGCAGCAAAATGGTTGCGTCTACATGTAACAGCTCAGAATGTATTTACAATAACAAACTACGATGGATTGGATCCTGAAATATATGGAGGTATTGACAACCAACTTTATCCTCGTCCATTTACAATCCTCGTTGGTGCAAGTCTAAACTTTTAAGAATAGAGTAATATGAAATCTAACAAAATAAATAAAGGGATCTTCACTTTAGGTATAGCTGCTATAATGTCATTGACAGCTTGTACTAGTGATTTGGATGTTACGCCTATAGATCCTACATTAAATACTCCTGACAAGGTATTAACCAATGACACTACTTATAATCAATTGCTTGCCAAATGCTATTCTGGTTTGGCCGTCAGTGGTTCACAAGGTTCAAACAGTGATATAAACGGTATTGATGCCGGATTCGGTCAATATCTACGTGCTTTATATAATTTGCAAGAATTGTCTACAGACGAAGCTGTTATGGGTTGGAATGACCAAACTATAAAAGACATCCATGGATTACAATGGGGAACTTCTGATGTATTTGTAACAGCAATGTTTTATCGTATCACACAACAAGTCTCTGTTTGTAATGAAGTAATTAGACAATTACAAAATTCAGGCAGTAAACTTGATGATGCAACAAGAAATCAATATATAGCTGAAGCAAAAGCTATCCGTGATCTAAGTTATCTACATGGTATTGATATGTTTGGTAATATTCCTTTTGCCACAGAAGAAAATGGAATGACAGAAACGCCAAAGCGTATTTCTCGTAAAGATCTATACACATGGCTCACGGAAACAGAATTACCAGCTGTTATAGCAGCTTTACCATCAAATCCAGAAAATTACAGAGCAGGTAAAGGTATGGCAATGATGATGCTCGCTAAACTTTACTTAAATGCCAATATTTATGCAGGAGTAAGTGCGTATGATAAATGTGCTGATATTTGCAAACAGATAATGGCATTAGGTTACAAATTGGAATCTACAAAAAACTATTTCAACATGTTCGGTGCTGAAAATGAAAAATATCAAGGTATAGGACATGAGATAATTTTCAGTGTTTATCAAGATCACCTGTACACACAGACATACGGAGGTACAGCTTACATTATCAATGGAGAATGTGGCGGAACAATGGATTACAAAACTCTTCTTGGCCTAGGTGGTAACGGTTGGGGAGGAATGCGTGTAACACCTGATTTTGTCAACAAATTCTCTTCTTCTGATATTCGCGGGCGTTTTTATACCGATGGACAGAGCAAAGATATTAAAGACATTAGTTCTTTCACTGACGGATATGCATTCTATAAATTTACGAATTTGAAAGATGATGGAAGTTTAATTGACGGTGCCAATTCATTTCCAGATACAGACTTTCCAATATTCAGACTTGCAGACGTTTATTTAATGCTTGCAGAATGTCAGGCTGTTGGTGGTATCAGCGTAGACGTAAATGGAGAGAGTGGACTAGATTTGTTCAATGATATACGTACTCGTGCAGGAGCTAGTCCTGTATCAAGTATAAATGCAAGCAATATTATTGACGAACGTGCACGTGAACTGGCTTGGGAATGCTGGCGTCGTTCAGACCTAATTAGATTCGATCTTCTAACCACAAACAATTATTTATGGTCTTACAAAGGTATGAATTCAAATTCTGGTTCGGCTCATGCTGTTGACAGTCATTTTAACTTATTCCCAATTCCATCTGCTGAACTTTCCAATAATGGAAATCTTACCCAGAATGAAGATTATTAATTAAGTTCAATCCTGCGCTTAAATACAAATCAAAAGCGCAGGAATAACTCTAAAAAAGAAAACAAATGAAAACAATAAAATTGGCAAGCGGACTGTTAGTCGCAGCAGCCATATTGTTTACAGCATGTGACAGCGACCGTGATAATAATCCCGTCATTGACACAAACAATATGACTTCAGACTTTGTGCTTAATACTCCAGAGGATTCTACACAGACAATTGATTTGGCAAATAAAGACACACTTGACTTTACATGGAATCAGCCCAATTATGGCTTTACAGCAGCAGCGACTTATGTTCTTCAGATTTCTCTTGATAATACATGGACTGAAGAAGTTACTGATGATGAAGGCAATGTAACAACTGTTGGCACATGCTATACCCTTCCAGGCACATATACAACAGTAAAAGGAGCATCAACTACTTCTGATTTCAACAAAGGTGTTGTCAAACTTGGTGGATGGGAGAAATTGGCAGATGTACCAGCATCACAAAAGGTTTACGTAAGATGCAAATCTAATTTGGCATCATCTTCTGTTCCTACAGTCTATTCCAATACTGTAACCATAAATGTAAAGCCTAGCCTCGATGTAGCACCGTCCTATGCTAAGTATATTTATGAAATAGGAGATGAAAGCACATGGGCAACATCTTTCCCCATGTGCAGTGCAGCACAAGACGGCATATACATTTCTTACAACTATTTGAACGGTGGCTTCAAATTTAAACCAAATTCTGGTAACTGGGATGGTGATTACGGACAGAATCCAACTGGTGAATACGGAGACTTAATAGTCGATGGAGAAGAAAATTGTAACAATTCAGATGGAAGTTTCCCTAACGAAGTTAAACCTGCCGGATTCTATCAAATTAAGGTAGATCTCACAAAGATGAAATGGAGTATAGTTGCTATTGAACACATAAGTATTATTGGCACCGTGAATGGTAATTGGGATGCAGACACAGATATGTCTTATAATACTGAAACAAGAGCATGGGAAACAACAACAACTCTTTCTGCAGGTATTATGAAATTCAGAATGAATCATGATTGGACTTACAACTGGGGAGGAGATGTCAATAATTTGATCCAAGATGGAGATAATATAAGCATTGATGCTGCTGGAACATACAAAATTCAACTTTACATATCTTGCGAAGGTTATAATAAGGTTGTAATTACAAAACAATAATAATATTCTAAATAATCAAGTAGGAGAAAAAAACGTTTTTCTCCTACTTTTTTGACACTACAGAACTATCTTACCATTAAGTCATATAATTTAAATTTATCATGTAGAAGCAACTATTCTCAATTATTTTTTCAAAGCATGTTTCACCATAATTTACTATTATATAATCATTTACTGTGAATTGGGGAAAACACGGCATATAACCTCAGCCACGCCTGGTAATTTTACAATATATGCTATATCAGCTTCTATTATGTATTGAAACGGCGCGCATTATGCACCAGACCACATATCATTATTGCCAATATTATAAAACAAGATTTGACTGTAGCAACGCATATTGACAGAATCCTATATTTTCCCATGCCTAAGCAATCCAGTTTCTTTCACCATAAATAACGTTATATCAATACATTGCGGTGAAACCAGATTTTAGATTATTTTATTTTCCAGTCAGAAATGTGTCACAAATTCCACCACGATTTTATCTTTTTCCGAAGGTTTGGCAATGCTGCCTCTGGCATAGAAATATTTTTCATAGTTTATTCTTATATCACTGATAAACGGTTTCTTTAAACTCAATGTTACACCTCCGGTAACACGACTACGTTTATAGTCGTTCACTGTAAGAGCTCCCGTCTCATTCAAAGAACCATCCAGATAACGCTTACCGTCACTGTGGTCATTCATATAATCGTAACGAAACAGAGGAGACACTTTTGTAAAGAAACATTTGCGAAGAGGTATGTCATAACTTAAAAAGCCATCAAAGGCATGTACCGGATGAAAGGCTTCTCCAGAATAATGTTTATACAAATATTCTACTTCTGCAATGAAGCCTCCTTTACGATAAGTCAGTCCGGCATCCCACATCATAACATCCACTGAATCCGGCCTTATCTTCTGCGCACTAAATTCCATAACCAGACCTATCGGCAGATAAACCTGAGCCTTGGCTGAAAAATTTATGTTATTGGTCCAAAAGTCCTTCTGACCTGTAAGCCCGGAACCATTGTAGATACCTGCCTCTAAAATTACAGGTATGCCAATATTGAGATTATATCCTATCATAGCACCTACATCACGCACATTACCAACTTGCTTAGCTATGAATGAGCGATTAGCAAAATACTGTTGGTTAGTTGAACGATGAGCATCTATGGTAAACGGCACACGCATCTGTCCGATGGTAAACTGCAAGCCATCTGCTGGCTTTACACGAGTATAAGCATCCAACATCTTTATAGCTCCCTCATCGCAGAGGTCAATTTCAGCCTTATAGGAAACTACAGGAGAAAGACTTCCCGACACATTCATACGTGCTGTACGCACTTCAAAACGTCCCTCACCCTCCTCGGTCTGATATTCATATTTACTTCTGATTGTTCCACCGACTTTTGGCGTCATGTCCACGCTCTCCTCCTGCTGAGCCTGCATACATCCACACAGGCACATCAACAGAAACAACGTCATAATTTTTTTCATAATTTCCTATTACAGTATTTATACTGATGCAAAAGTCAGTATTTTCTGTTTCAAAGAAATTACACTCATGTTTCAATTACGTGTCGTAACAGAAACGTAACAGAATATTAACAGGTACGCAAGATGATAAAAAGCTAAAAAAAAAATCTTCTATTGTAAATCAGGAAAAAAACTTAATTTATCTCGATTTACAATAGAAGAAAAACATTATCTATTATATACTATTCTTTTTTCCAAAGTCTGCTCATATCTTCCAGAGTCTTGCCTTTTGTTTCAGGAACAAGTTTCCAAACAAACAAGGCGGCAAGAATGCAAATAATTCCATACAAACCGTATGTGAACCAGTGGCCGAAATTATCACCCTGAGCAAGATGCATATTGAACATAGGCACAAATGTGGAACTTACAATGAAATTGAATATCCACTGGAATGCTACTGCTATTGCTACAGCCGCGCCACGAATGGTATTCGGAAATATCTCGGCTATTAGAACCCAGCAGATAGGTCCCCATGAGAACATGAAACTGGCACTATACACCATTATACAGAGCATAGTAACAAGGCTCAGAGCCTCATTACCAAAGGTAAGAGCTACGCCGAATGCTCCTATAGCCATACCTATGGAACCCCATATCAACAGTGGTTTACGTCCCAACTTCTCTACTGTAAACACAGCTACCAAAGTAAACAGAATATTCACAATTCCCATCATGACAGTCTGTACCATTGGATTGTTCATGCCCATATCACCGAAGATACGCGGAGCATAATATAAAACTGCATTAATACCCACTGCCTGCTGGAACACACTGAGCATGATGCCCACAAAGATACAAAGATAACCGTATGAGAAAATTTTCTCTGTCTTCACGGTTATGGTATTCTTTATATCATTCAGTATTTTCTGCCCCTCTATGGCACCGTTTATCTTACTGAGGATGCCCAAAGCCTTACTGTCCTGTCCAACCATTACCAAATAGCGTGGAGTTTCCGGAACAAAGCAGATAAGGATTGTGAACAGTCCGGCAGGAATGCACTCACTGCCAAACATATAGCGCCAGCCTGTACTTATTGTCCAGGCATCGCTACCTGCAACAACAGCGTTGACACCCTGCCCTATCTGTTCGATAACAGGATTGGTATGGTCACCAAGGATAATAAAGTTAATGAAATACACCACAAGCTGACCAAAGATTATGGCAAACTGATTCCAGCTTACAAGCATACCACGGATGTTACTTGGCGCTACCTCTCCTATATACATAGGACAAATGGCAGAAGCCATACCCACACCGATACCGCCAAGGAGACGATAGAGGTTGAACACTATGAGAAGATTCCAGTTAGCCTGCCCTTGTGGAAGCACATAAGTTTCAGGCTCCATGGAGCCCCATGCTGAAATGAAAAAGCACACGCCGGCAAAGATTAGAGAACGCTTACGACCGAAACGCGATGCGAAAATTCCAGACAATCCACTACCAATAATGCAACCGATGAGGGCACTACTGGACGTAAAGCCATGCATCATATCCGTGTACTGAAAGTCTTTTGCGCCCAAGAAGAACGCTTGCAGCCCTTTCTCTGCACCGGAGATGACGGCTGTGTCGTAACCGAAGAGCAGACCACCGAGAACTGCTACCATTACAATAGAAAAAAGATAGGCACGAGAGCCTTTTTCATTTTGGTTCATGATTCTTATTAGATTTTTTGTTTAATTCTTTTGTTAAATAATACGCCCGGAATGCGTGTTTCCCCTATTTTTTTAGTAACTTTGCCAAATAAATTGCAATTTAATGAAGGTAACAGACATTATTAATAATCACAAAGGCGAGAGACGCTTCTCGTTTGAGGTACTGCCACCGCTGAAGGGCAATGGCACTAGTAATCTATTTGCTACTATTGACAAGCTAAAAGAACTGAAACCACTATTTATAAACATAACCAACCACAGCAGTGAATGGATGTTCAATGAACTGGAAAACGGACAGTATGAACGTCGGCAGACGCGACGCCGTCCGGGAAGCGTAGCTGTAGCTGCGGCAATACAGAACAAATATGACATTCCGGTAATCCCACATGTGATATGCAGCGGGGTTTCTGCCGATGACATAGAATATGAACTGCTGGACTTGCAGTTTCTGGGACTGAACAATATTCTGGTGCTTAGAGGCGACAAAGCCAAGGAAGACAGGATGTTCACTCCTGTGGATGGCGGACACTCTCACGCCACAGAGTTACTGGTACAGATAAAAAAATTCAATGAGGGCTTCTTCAACAACGGTACACCTATTAAACGTCCTGGAGAGAAATTCTGCTGCGGCGTAGCTGCATATCCTGAGAAACATGACGAGGCACCAAACTTGCAACTGGACCTGAAATATCTGAAAGACAAACAGGATTTGGGAGCTGAATATGCAATAACACAACTTTTCTATGACAACAGCAAGTATTTTGAATTTGTGAAGAAAGCTCGGGAATGTGGCATCACAATACCTATAATACCTGCAATAAAACCTTTCGCAAAACTATCTCAGATAAGTATGGTGCCTAGGACTTTTCACGTGGACATGCCACAGGAACTGGCAATGGAAGCATTGAAGTGCAAAACTGACGATGACGCTAAGGCTCTTGGCATTGAATGGACTACCAATCAGTGCAAAGAACTGTATAAGGCAGGAATAACCGACATTCACTTTTTTACGGTTTCAGCTGTGAACAGCGTAGTGAAAATTGTAAAGAACTTAATGTAAAACATACAGGCTAGGAGAAAGTGAAATTCAGTGAAGTTATAGGACAAGATGATGCAAAAGCACGGCTGATGCAGCTGATTGAGGAGCAGAGAGTACCAAACACTATGATGCTGTGCGGACCTTCCGGATGCGGAAAGATGGCTCTGGCACTGGCATTTGCATCTTATCTATTGGGACTGAGAGAAGAAGGAACACCACCTAATACAGAGGCTATGCTGAAAAACTTTGAGCACCCAGACCTGCACTTCACTTATCCGGTGATTCGTCCTGCAGGAACATCAACAGAGCATAAAATGACCAGTGATGACTTTACACGTGAATGGCATGAAATGCTGAGAAAGGGCGCTTACTTCTCTATGGACCAATGGCTCACCGCTATGGATGCCGGCAATCAACAGGCTGTTATAGGTGTGGGCGAAAGTGACGAACTGATAAGAAAACTAAGCCTGAAAAGCAGTCAGGGAGGATACAAGGTAAGCATAATATGGCTACCGGAAAGAATGAACGCTGACTGTGCCAACAAACTTCTGAAGCTGTTGGAGGAGCCGCCAATGCAGACTGTATTCATTATGGTGTGCGAAGAACCGGAACGCCTGCTGGACACCATACGAAGCAGAACACAGAGAATAGACGTAAAGAGAATTAGCGATGATGCCATTGAAAAGGCTCTCACTGAGCATAGGGGCATAGACGCAAACAATGCTCACCGCATAGCAAGAATTGCCAATGGTGACTGGCTGAAAGCTCTGGAAAACCTGGACGCCGGAAACGAAAACAGACAATTTCTGGATATGTTCATGATGCTGATGAGACTGACATATATGCGCAAGGTGAAAGAACTGAAAAAATGGGCTGAGGTTGTTGCTGCTTTCGGAAGGGAAAAGCAGAGACGTATGCTGAGTTATTTCATGCGAATGACACGTGAAAACTTCATGTACAATTTCCAGTCTCCGGAACTATGCTACATGACACAGGAAGAAGAAGACTTCGCCAGGAACTTCGCCAGATTCATAAATGAAACCAACGTGATTGACATATCCGCTTTGCTGGAGAAGTGCCGACGCGACATAGGACAGAATGCTAACGCAAAAATAGTGTTCTTCGATATGGCACTGCAGATGATAGTGCTGCTGATAAGAAAATAAATAATTAATTAAGATATTATTATATGGACTATAAAGATATGGATTTCAAAATATTCAGAGGCTGTGACCGTGGTCTGTGCTGCAAAGGATGCGGACGACAGGACAAGCAGCTGAATACATACGACTGGTTGGCTGACGTACCTGGAAATACAGACACCACTGACCTTGTAGAGGTGCAATTCAAGAATACCCGCAAAGGATATTACCATAATGTGAATGGACTTGACTTGAAAAAGGGTGACATTGTGGCTGTGGAAGCCAACCCTGGACATGACATCGGCGTGGTGACTTTGACCGGAAGATTGGTAAAACTGCAGATAAAGAAAGCCAACATGAAATCTCCCGATGACATTAAGCGCATTTACCGTATTGCCAAACCGGTGGACATGGATAAATACAAAGAGGCTAAAAGTCTGGAACACGCAACAATGATACAGAGCAGACAGATAGCAAAAGATCTGGGACTACAAATGAAAATCGGTGACGTGGAATATCAAGGCGATGGCAACAAAGCTATATTCTATTATATTGCTGATGAACGCGTAGACTTCAGACAGCTAATAAAAGACCTGGCGGCTACTTTCCATATCCGAATTGAAATGAAGCAGATTGGAGCAAGACAGGAAGCCGGCAGAATCGGTGGAACGGGACCTTGCGGAAGGGAACTATGCTGCGCCACATGGATGAAGAACTTTGTGAGCGTAAGCACCAACGCTGCCAGATATCAGGATATATCACTGAATCCACAAAAACTAGCTGGAATGTGCGCAAAACTGAAATGCTGCCTTAACTATGAGGTGGACGAATATGTGGAAGCAAGCAGAAATATTCCTAGCAGAGACACTGTACTGCAGACCATGGACAGTGATTATTATCTGTTCAAGACTGATATTCTATCTGGACTGATTACATATTCTACCGACAAGAACCTTGCAGCTAATATGGAAACAATATCTGCTGACAGAGCCAATGAAATTGTTGCGATGAACAATAGGGGAGAAAAACCTCTGTCGCTGCTTGAAGACAACAAGACCAAACTTCCGGAAAAGCCAAAAGACTTGCTGGAAGGCGGAGACATAAGCCGATTTGACAAGAGCAAGCGCAACGGCAACAAGAAGAAACGCCCTCGTCCTCAACGCGATGGTGACAAACGGCAGCCTAAAGCTAACATGGCTCCAAATAAACCTAAGGATGGTGAAAACAACAATAACGGAAACCGCCCTTACAATAAGAACAAAGACAACCGGAAAAAGAAAGACAACCAAGAGGAAAAATGAAAAAATTCTTCTTTTTAATAATAGCAGTCAGTATCATTTTCTTCTCATGCAGCGAAAGCAGGGTATACGATCATTATGCGCACACCCCTATAAGCGGATGGGAAAAAAATGATACGCTGGTATTCAACACTGACACCATAAGAGATGCCGGAACTTACAGTCAGGACATAGGACTGAGAATAAACAGTTCTTATCCGTTTATGGCTATCACTCTGGTTATTGACCAGACTGTATATCCGGAACATACAACAAAGTCGGACACCATAAACTGTAACCTTATTGACAAGAATGGGCGTAGTAAAGGACTGGGAATAAGTTACTATCAATACTCATTCCCTATAAGTGACTTAGACTTAAAAGAGGGAGACAGTGTTGTGGTGAGAATAAGACATGACATGAAACGCGAAATACTCCCTGGAATAAGTGACATTGGCTATATGCTCACGAAGCACTAGTTCTTGATATATTGCGACCGGCATCTATCCTCAAGAATATAAATAGAAGAAACGTAAATCCCCACAATGATGAACCGCCATAACTGAAGAATGGCAGCGGGATTCCAATTACCGGAGTAAGTCCCAATACCATACCTACATTTATGAAAAGGTGAAACAGAAATATGCTGAGTACGCTATATCCATATATTCTGCCGAATTTGAACGGCTGCCGCTCGGCAAGATGAATGAGACGTAATACCAACGCAAGAAACAGAACCAAAACTCCGGCAGAACCCATAAAACCTTCTTCTTCTCCCACGGTGCAAAAGATAAAATCGGTATCCTGCTCAGGCACAAACTTCAATTTTGTCTGAGTTCCATTGAGAAATCCTTTGCCCTTAAGACCTCCAGACCCTATGGCTATCTCACTCTGATGCACATTATATCCTGCACCGTTAAGGTCTTCATCAAGCCCTAAGAGGACATTGATGCGGACACGCTGATGTGGTTCAAGGACATTATTCAGCACATAATCTGCAGAATAAAAGAACAATACACTACCAATGGCAAAAAACAAAATAAACAGATAACTGCTGAAACGTGTTCGCAACCAGTTAACCAGAAGAAACAGAAACATTACGAAACACAATGCCAACTGCACCCATACTATGTCAAACGGAATAACAAACTCTGAAAACAGGAGAAAGATACCTGTTATGCCAATACACGAAGCCAGAATAGTTATCATCTGTTTACGGTCCTTGCAATATACATTCACCATAAATGCAGTGAATATCTGAACCAAAAGCAGGACTATAAACTTACCTATAGAAGTAGGTGTATCCAAGAGCATAATATCTTCATACTTTATACCTACTACGAAATATATAACCATAGCTACTCCCGTGAAAAGTACACTACCCGGCATTCCCTCCCTATAGAACATGAGGAAGAATGAAAGATATACAAGAGCAGAGCCGGTTTCACGCTGGCAGACAATTAGAAACATTGGAGCTACAACTATTGTAGCTGCCAAAGCAAAATCTTTCCAACGATGAATATTGAAACCATAAGAACTCATAAACTTAGATATAGCAAGAGCCGTGGCAAACTTTGCAAACTCTGCCGGCTGCAGTCGCAACGGTCCTAACACCAACCAAGAGCGTGACCCCTTTATCTCATGAGGATTGAATATGGTAACAAACAGCAGCAGTAGCAGTGCAGCATAGATTACGTATGAAAATGTGTCATAGAATTTATCATCCAGCAACAACAAAGTAAGACCAAGCACAATAGAAGTGCCTATCCAGACAATCTGCATACCTGAACGAGTGGACAGACTAAATATGTCTGTATCACCATAAGTGTAACTGGCTCCACACACGCTAATCCATCCGAATGCCAATAATGCCAGATATATGAGAATCGTCCACCAGTCGATGGAACGAAGTACACTTGGTTGTTTATCTGTTGCGTGATCCATAAGCTATTCTGCGTTTTTGAAGTTCTTCAGCCTCTCTCTGGGCTGACTTAGACAGTTTGCCCGTCATATATTGTTCAAAGAGCACTCCGGCTATAGGCACAGCGAAGTCAGCTCCAAATCCACCATTCTCCACATACACTGCAATGGCAATCTTAGGATTATTCATCGGCGCGAATCCCATAAATACGGAGTGATCCTGTCCACGGTTCTGTGCCGTACCGGTTTTTCCGCACACAGCAAACGGTAAATGAGCCAGATGCTTACAGGTGCCGCCCAATGCAGAAGAACGCATACCGGCAACAACATAATTATAAGCACGGTGGGATGCCTTTGTGTAATGACGGTGACGAAACAGGGTGTCCAGCGGTTCTTCCTTAACCTTTCGCACAACGTGAGGTACATAATAATAACCACGGTTGGCAATCGTAGCCCCGAGATTAGCGATCTGCAATGGAGTGAGGTTTACCTCTCCCTGCCCTATGGCTATACTTATTACAGTAAGTCCGTTCCATGAGCCATGGTATGCCCGGTCGTAGAAATCGGCATTAGGAATAAGTCCACGCTTTTCTCCAGGCAGGTCAATACCCAATTTATAACCGAATCCCATACTCACCATATAGTCACGCCATACGTTCATTGCGTCTTCCACATTTTTGTATTTACGTCGATTGCCCATCATATAATAAAGTCCCCAACAGAAATAGCCATTACAGGAAGTACTAATAGCATCTATAAGATTAAGCGGAGACTTATGTCCATGACATCCAACATGAAGACCACGGTAAGAAAATCCATGATTACATGGAAACATTGTTGCCGGAGTTATTATTCCTTCAGTAAGATAAGTAAGTGCCTGCGTGGTCTTGAACGTAGAGCCCGGAGGATACTGTCCCATAATACTGCGGTTGAGCAACGGTTTCCATACATTGCGCGAAAGAGCCGCATGAGCTTTGCCGCGTTTTCTGCCCACAACCATACGAGGATCGTATGTAGGCGAAGATGCCATTGCCAGCACTTCACCTGTAGAAGGCTCTATGGCAACAACACTTCCAATCTTGCCCTGAAGCATTTTCTCTGCAAGTCCCTGCAGTTTTATATCAAGAGAAAGTGTTAAATCTTTTCCGGCAATCGGTCGCTTGTCTAACTTACCATTCTGATAATTTCCCTGTATTCTACCATGAGCATCACGAAGAAGAATCTGAATACCCTTCTCACCACGTAACTGTTTCTCGTAAGACTTCTCTACGCCCATTTTGCCTATGAAATCCCCCGGCTGATAATAGTCATCATCCTCTATATCACCTTCAGAAACTTCAGCTACGTCACCAAGCACATGGGCTGCGTAAGGATACATATATTGGCGTATACTGCGTTTTTGGATATAAAAACCAGGAAAGCGAAACAGCTTTTCCTGAAAAGCACTTGACTCCTCATCTGATAGCTGACTCATGAACAACTGTTGTGTAAATCTGCTGTAACCGGGATTTTTACTACGGTCCTTTATATTATCCATGCGCTTTATGAAAGCATCCTTGGTTATATTAAGGACATTGCAAAGTTCCAGTGTGTCAAGGTGGTCACGGGCTTCATTCTCAACAAACATTATATCGTATGCCGGCTGATTGAACACCATAAGCTTGCCATTACGGTCTGTTATAATGCCACGAGATGGATATTCTATCTTTTTAAGGAAAGCATTACTATCAGCATTTTTCTTATAGTCATCACTCAACAGTTGTAAAGTGAATAGTCTGACAGCATAAATAACCACTATTGCTGCGGCTACTCCTCCTACTATAAATTTCCTGTTTTCAAGATTAAAGTCTGTCATTTAGCTCGTAAGTTTTCTATTATCAATATGAAAACCACTGTAATTATCGCACTGCCACCAATACAGGCAAGCCACAACAGCCAATTAAAGAAATTGAATGTTTCCAAAGTGAAGAATACAAGACAGTAAACCAATACCATAGATATTGTGTAATACACGAATCTGGTTACACCAAGAGTCTTTATAGATGGTTTGAAGTCATCCGAACTGTCACGAGGCAAAAACAGATTCAGCACCAACGGCTGAAGAAGTCCAAGCAACGTCATTGATGCCATAGAAACGCCAGGAGTATCAGAGAACACATCTACAACTGTTCCCATAAGGAAACTGAGCAATATGACAATCCAGCGTCTACAGTCTCTTGGGAAAAGCAAGATGACATAAATATACAGTAATGGCGTGGCGCAATGAAACAAATGAATATGGTTCAACACCAACACTTGCGCCAACAATAATATGATGAAATAAAAGAATCCTTTTAATATCTGAATATTCATATATTCTTCTCCCTACTTATATTATTATCACTTGTTGTTTCCTTCTCTTGACTTGATAGAATCCTGAGCTGCATGCAGAAGCTTTATCCGTTCCTCTATCTTACTATTGTCTACCACACATACATCTCTCAACGTACCGAAGTCAACAGCCAACTTTACCTTAAGACGATAAGACAGTCCATCGGCAGAATTGTAGACATGCAGTATTCTACCGGCAGCTACGCCCGGTGGAAATACCGAAGAATAGCCACTCGTAACCACATAGTCATATAGTTTGAAATGTGCATGACGTGGAACATTCTCAACATAAGCCTCATTTGTGCTACCGCCATTCCATCTCAAATAACCGAAATAACCACGGTTTTGAATAACACAACTGATATTAGACTGCGAATTAAGCACCGGGATGACAATCGAATAGTGTGAAGATGCAAGATAAACGATTCCCACAACTCCATTGCCACATACAACACCCATGTCTTTCTTCACGCCTTCAGCTTCACCTTTATCTATCGTTATGAAATTCTCCGTACGGTCTAAAGTATTACTTATCACCTTTGCGGATATCAACTTGTAACCGACAAACTTTGCCAGTTGTTTAGTCCTTAGAGTATCCTTACTTACAGCAGAATCACCCAACTGCTCATGCAGTTTTCTAACTTCCTGCTCCAGATAGAGATTGCGTTCTGTAAGTTCCTGGTTTACGGATGAAAGAGTGAAAAACGTTTCTATTTTAGAATCCCATTCATAGACTTTACCCGACACAGCATTGGCAGAAGAAAACCATACGCTTCCCTGGTAACTGTTGAACCGGAAAAGCATCACCATACTGATAACCTCCAATAGTATGAAGAGAAACCAATAACTGTATCTTGTAATAAAGTCTATAAGATTACGCATTAAGCTTTTTCTAAACTTAAAATTCCCTCCCCCTCAAACTAGGGGAAGGGAGTATTTATTCTTTGTCTTTAAATAATTATCTCATCAGGAATGAGAAGCGGTCTACATTTTTAAGAGCCACACCTGCACCCTTTGCAACACTGTGCAACGGATCTTCCGCTATATGGAACGGAATACTAATCTTGTCGGTAAGACGCTTATCAAGACCACGGAGCAAGGCTCCACCACCACTAAGATAGATACCGTTCTTAACAATATCGGCATAAAGCTCAGGTGGAGTATTCTCCAATGCAGAAAGCACTGCGTTTTCTATCTTTGCCACAGTCTTGTCCAGACAATGAGCTATTTCCTGATAACATACAGGAACTTCCATTGGAAGTGCTGTTATACGGTTTGGTCCATAAACAACATAATCTTCAGGAGCCTCTTCACCAAGATCAGTAAGGGCACTGCCCACATGAATCTTGATTCGCTCAGCCATACGCTCACTGACCTTCACATTATGCTGACGACTCATATATTCCTGAATATCCGCAGTAAGGTCATCACCTGCAATACGTATAGAGTTATTGCTCACAATACCTCCGAGAGAGATAACGGCGATTTCCGTACTTCCACCACCTATATCAACAATCATATTACCTTCAGGAGCCTCAACATCAATACCGATGCCTATAGCAGCAGCCATAGGTTCAAATATGAGATACACATCACGTCCATCAGCATGCTCGGCACTGTCACGCACAGCACGAAGTTCAACCTCTGTGCTGCCGGAAGGAACACCAATCACCATTCTTAATGAAGGAGACCACAGACGGCTACCGGAATGAACCATGCGGATTAAACCACGCATCATCTGTTCACAAGCTGTAAAGTCTGCAATCACACCATCACGAAGCGGACGTATAGTGCGTATATTATCATGAGTCTTCTCATACATCATCTTAGCCTTCTGACCCACGGCAATCATCTTGTCCGTGCGACGGTCTAGGGCTACAACAGACGGTTCGTCAACAACAATTTTATCATCACTGATGATAATAGTGTTGGCAGTACCAAGGTCCATTGCTATTTCTTGTACAAATGAAAATAATCCCATTTACAAATACCTGTTAATGAATTAATTATTTGGCAAACCAAGTATGGATTGCCGTGTCATAATGGCTACTTACACCAAAAGCACGCTCTGCAAACATCTTGCGGTCTTCAACGTCAGTTTGCGCGCCCTTTTTGTTAAGAATATCAAGCAACACGCCATATTCAGCCTTGCTTGGAACGATAACAACGTCCTTGAAGTTCTTTGCACCGGCACGGATAAGAGAAATACCGCCGATATCAATTTTTTCGATGATATCTGCATCGTCAGCACCACTTGCTACAGTCTGTTCAAATGGATAAAGGTCTACTACCACCAAGTCAATGGCAGGAATTTCATACTGCTTCATCTGTTCGTTGTCACCGTCATTGTCACGACGCGCGAGGATTCCTCCGAATATCTTCGGATGCAAAGTCTTTACACGGCCACCCAAAATTGAAGGGTATGTTGTTACGTCTTCAACCTTTTGGCAATCATAGCCAAGTGACTCTATAAACTTATGCGTGCCACCTGTGCTAAGGAACTTAACACCTTCTTCGTTCAGTTTAGCGAGCAATTCCTCTAAACCATCTTTGTGAAAGACCGAAATAAGAGCGGTCTTGATTTTTTTTGTTTCAGCCATATATTTAAATGTACATTTATATATTCCGCATGCAAAGGTAGTAAAATCTAACGATAGATTGCACTAAAAAAGAGAAAAAAAAGCACTTTTATTGTTAAGCGTCTCTATCCTCTTCCACTTTTCGTGCATCTTCCAACAATTTTATGGCATTTACATATTCCGCCATGCCCTGAGCCACTTCCTTTGCAGCTTTCATTGCCAGCACAACAGTCTGGGGACGATGAACAACATCACCACCGGCAAACACGCCTCTGCGGGTTGTCATTCCATACGGACGGTCTACCACTTTCACGTATCCCTTTTCATCCACTTCTATACCCTCTGTGGTACTTACTATACGATTAGCAGGACGACTGCCTATAGCAAGATATATTCTGTCAAACTGCTCTATTTTTTCACCATCAAGATTTCTGATGCGACATTCTGCAAGGCGACCATTCTTACCCGGGATAAACTCTTCGACCGTCGTTTCCCATTCAAATTTAACGCCTTCTTCAACAGCCTGTTCATATTCAGCCTTAATGGCTGGCATTTCTTCTTGGGTACGGCGATACAGCACTGTTGTATCCGCACCTAGGCGAATGGCAGTACGGGCAGCATCCATGGCTACATTACCACCACCAACAACGCCTACTCTCTCGCCATCCTTCAACGGCACCATATCTCTACCAACCGCTCCTTCATTATAACTGTTCACGTTATGAAGGAAATACGTACTCTGGCTCACACCATGCAATTTAGCACCCGGAGTAGAATCCATATTCTGAGGAACAGCTGTACCTGTGCCCATAAAAATGGCATCATATCCCTGACGGAAAAGACTGTCAACAGTAAGTCCATTCTCACCAACGAGAGTATTGCATACAAAGTTTACACCCAAAGCTTCTATCTTGGATACTTCAGCACGGACCACTTTCTTTGGCAAGCGATATTCAGGTATACCATACATAAGCACTCCACCCGGTTCATCCTGTCCTTCAAATATAGTCACGTTGAATCCCTGGCGGGCAAGATCACCGGCAACGGTAAGTCCTGCCGGTCCTGAGCCGATAACGGCTATTTTTCCTTTATCCTTCTGAGGAAGTCTCTCACGTGTAAGATTCATCTTGGTATCAAAATCAGCAATAAACTGTTCCAGTTTGCCTATTTTGATTGGATTGTCCTTCTTATTTAGTACACAATGTCCCTGACACTGCTTCTCGTGAGGACAAACACGTCCACATATAGCAGGAAGATTACTCTTACTGTTTATAATGCTCATGGCATCACCCATATTACCCATACTCAAGGCATGAATAAAGTCTGGTATATCATTTTCTATAGGGCAACCTTTTCTACACTGAGGGACTTTACAATGCAGGCATCTCTTCGCCTCCTCAATAGCTTCTCTTGTAGAAAATCCTTCGTCTACAACCTGAAATGAATTTAGTTCTTCTGTACTCATATTATAAAGTCTCTAACCTTAAATAATTAAAATAGTTTGTCGTTTGCTTCATATATACTAAAAACCCGGAGAAGCACATCAAATCATCTCCGGGCTTTTATGTTATCCAAGATATTTCATCAATATCTTTACATATCCGCTTTCACGGAGCTTTGCTATGCTTTTTTCACGAATCTGGCGCACACGTTCACGTGTAAGTGCCAATTGGTCGCCGATTTCTTCAAGTCCTTTCTCATGACATCCTATACCAAAACATTCTCTGATAATAGTAATCTCACGTTCTTTAAGAACCTTCTTCAATACAGATTCAAGTTCCTGAGCCATAGACTCATGGTCGACTTGTTTATCCGTACGGGTATCATCGCCTCCTGCCATGATGTCAACCATACTGTTATCCTCCCCATCCTGGAAAGGAGCATCAATACTCACATGGTGACTATCGGCCATAAGACTCTGATCTATTTTTTCCTCTTCAATCTTAGTTGCACCAGAGAGCTCTGAAAGAGACGGTTTGCGCTGAAATTCCTGCTCAAACTTATTTATCTCACGGTTAATCTTATTCAAAGACCCCACCTGATTCAGTGGCAGACGCACAATACGGCTCTGCTCGGCAATAGCCTGCAGAATGCTCTGGCGAATCCACCATACGGCATAAGAGATGAACTTGAATCCACGAGTTTCATCAAACTTTTCTGCAGCTTTCACCAATCCAATGTTCCCTTCATCGATAAGGTCAGTAAGCGAAAGTCCCTGGTGCTGATATTGCTTAGCCACAGAAACCACGAATCTAAGGTTTGCCGTAACCAATTTTTCTTTTGCACGCTCGCCTTCACGCCCACCTTTCCTGATTTTCTGCGCAAGTTCTATCTCCTCATCAATAGAGATAAGTGGTGCACGTCCAATCTCAACGAGGTACTTATCCAGTGCTTCGCTAGAACGGTTTGTAATACTCTTCTGAATTTTTAATTGTCTCATTCTTTTTACCTATTTCTTTCCTTAACTGCTTAAAAACCAGCAATATACGTATATTAGCCCAATATAAAAGGCTTGCAAAGGTAATAATAAATACCCATACATGCAATACCGCACACGCTGTTTTTAATTATTATTAACCTAATTAGCAGTAGTTGTTCATTTTTACAATTTAATATATAACGTATTTCCCTTTAATTTATTACTTTTGCAACCTAATAATTAAATCAGGATGATAAATTTCAGACGCTGCTTGCTGTTTTTGCTTATTCTCTTTCAGACAACTTTGTCCAGTGAAGAGAGTGATGACCGTATAATTACGATTGACGCATCTAGCGTGATGATTATGCCACAGCATTATTTTCCATCCGTACCGGCAGGCAACTACAGTGGCATTACTTATCTTGGCAATGAACGTTATGCCTTGGTTTCAGACAAAGACAAACAAGAAGGATTCTTTATTTTCCACATTACAATAAATGACAATGGAGAAGTGACTGGTGTTGAAAATGAAGGATTTAAAGCTCTTCCCGGTCCCAACAATGATGAAGAGGCCATATCTTACAACCCACGCACCCGCCACCTTTATATTGGGAATGAAGCTCCGTCTGAGATTATCGACATACAGATGGATTCTCTTAAAGTCATCAATTCCACTGTAATCAGCGACTACAGTGAACGCTGCAGAACCAACCGCAGCATAGAGAGCGTGGCCTACAGTTACAAGGACAACATAATATACACTATAAACGAAGGACCTCTGAACGGAGACAATGCCCTGGAACTGCGGCTTAAGCAACTGAACACAAATCTCAAGCTGCAAAAAGAATACACTTATGTACTTGATGAACCTCTGAAGGGCACAGATATTCAAGACAACAGGCATGCCTACGGAGTGTCTGAACTTTTGGCACTCAGTGACGGTTCACTGCTTGTCCTTGAGCGTGAACTGTATATACGTCCTCTGAAGCTCAACAGTTGGGTGATGAACAAAATATTCCACATCAAACCCGGTTCAGCCAAAAAACAGTTCGTGACAGGCTGGCGTACATGGCTGCATCTCTTTGACTATGAATTTGCCAACTACGAGGGCATGTGCGAGGCTCAGGTCTTGCCGGACGGCAGACACGTCATATTGCTATGTGCCGACAGTCAGGGGCAATACAAAGGTGTACTGAAAGATTATTTCCGAACCATAGTATTCTGATTTTGGCTGTTTACAAAAAATATATTAACTTTGCGACCGTTTAATTATCAAGAGCATATATTCTATATGGAAACAAAAGACAAGATACGTTCACTACTTGAAGAGGCTCTGCCACTAGTAGACCTTGACTCAGACTTCCTTTTCAGCGAAATGGATTCATTGGGAGTAACCACGGTACTGATGACTCTTTCAAGCAACTTCAATATAAGTCTTGAGTCTGAAGACGCTACACCAAAGAACCTCAAGACTCTGGACAGCATCGTGGCTATGGTGGAAAAGAAACTGACTGATAAAGAATGAAAACTTTAGAAGAATTCCTACAGCTTAACGCCAGACTGTATCCCGACAAGACGGCTGTTATTTCTACGGAAGGAGAAATCACTTATTCTTCTCTATATGCCAGAGTAGCTGACAAAGTCCGGGAATATGTCCAGTTCAAAGGTAAGGCTGTTGTATTCCGCAGCAGTCAGGATGCTAATTTTCTTATAACTTATTTTGCAGTTCATCTTGCAGGAGCCGTAGCCGTTCCTTTGGAAAAAGATATTTCTGATGACAGACTGAATGACATAAGGAATCAGCTCAAAGACGAAACTTTCTCGACTGAAGAAGCCGACATACTCTTTACCACCGGTACTACAGGCAAATCAAAAGGTGTAGTGATAAGTCATGAGACAATTCTTGCCAACGGCGACAACCTTATCCAGTCTCAGGGATTCTGCCATGAACTGACTTTCATTATATGCGGACCACTGAACCATATCGGCTGTCTTTCAAAGATATTTCCTGTAATAATGCAGGGAGCAACACTTTATATACTCAAAGGCATGAAAGACATCAATGTTTTCTTCCATGCACTGGAATATCCATGCCATAAAATCGGCACATTCCTTGTACCTGCCAATATTCGAATACTCATTTCTCTCTGCAGCAGACGCCTCATGGCACACGCCGACAGGATAGACTTCATCGAGACCGGTGCAGCCCCCATATCCCACAGTGATATGCTTAAACTATGCAGCATATTGCCACACAGCAGACTGTACAACACCTATGCCTCTACAGAAACAGGAATCATATCCACCTATAATTATAACGATGGCAGATGCATAGAAGGTTGCCTGGGCAAACCTATGAAACATTCTGGTTTCCAGATATCACAAGACGGGACAATAGTATGTTATGGTGATACACTGATGTCACGGTATGCAGATGAAGAAGATACACGCAAAATCCTATATGACAATGCCCTGCACACATCCGACCTTGGAAGCATTGACGAAGAGGGCATGCTTCACTTCTCCGGACGTGAGGGCGATGTAATAAACACAGTGGGCTACAAAGTGGCTCCCTCCGAAGTGGAAGACGCAGCAATGTCCATTCCATGCATAGACGAATGTATATGCATTGCAGCCTGCCATCCGGTAATAGGCACTGTAACCAAACTACTTGTAAAGATGAAAGAGGGCGAAATTCTAAACAAGAAGGAAACAGCCCGTTACTTGAGCACAAAACTAGAAAGATATAAAGTACCAGTCTACTATGAGCAGGTAAACTATATACAAAGAACCTTCAACGGCAAACCAGACCGCAAACACTATCGCTAATACTGAAAAAACGGAAGCAACTTAAGTATACTCATTATCATCATACGTATTATTAAGAATAATGATATATTTTAACTTACATGAAGAAAATACTGTCTGTAATGCTCATGCTGGCATCATTGTCAGCCTCAGCCCAATACCATTCTGAAGTATGGAACCCTGACAACGGTGACGGAACATACAACAATCCGGTTATATATGCCGACTATAGTGATCCGGATGTTATTGCCGTAGGCGATGACTATTATCTCACGGCAAGTTCTTTCAACTGTATTCCGGGATTGCCGGTTCTCCATTCCAAAGATATGGTAAACTGGGAGATTATCGGTCATGCTCTGCAAGAACAACAGCCTGCCGAAATATTTGCAATGCCACAACATGGCAAAGGCGTGTGGGCACCGTCTATACGATTTCACAACGGAGAGTTCTATATTTACTGGGGTGATCCCGACAACGGCATATTCATGGTAAAGACCGACAACCCTTATGGAACATGGGAAAAACCGATATGCGTAATGTCAGGCAAGGGTATGATAGACACGTGTCCGTTATGGGATGAAGATGGAAAATGTTATCTCGTAAACGGTTGGGCAGGAAGCAGAGCCGGATTCAATTCGGTACTCACAGTACGCGAACTTTCTGCAGACGGCACACGTGTCATAGGCAAGCCACGTATTGTGTTTGACGGCGGACAGGAAAACCACACAACAGAAGGTCCTAAGTTTTACAAGCACAACGGTTGGTATTGGATAATGTGTCCTGCCGGTGGCGTGCAGCACGGATGGCAGCTCGCCATGCGAAGCAAGAACGTATATGGACCTTACGAAGCCAAGAAGGTTATGGCTCAAGGCAAGACCGGCATTAACGGGCCTCATCAGGGTGCATGGGTGCACACATCAATGGGAGAAGACTGGTTTATGCATTTCAACGACAAATACGCTTACGGGCGTGTGATATTCCTGCAACCGGTAAACTGGAAAAGCGGATGGCCTGTAACAGGCAATGATAAAGACGGTGACGGTTGTGGAGAACCATACATCACATACCGCAAGCCAAAATCAAAATCACATATCAATGTAAATCCTGTAGAATCCGATGAATTCAACTCAGCGGAACTTGGTCTGCAATGGCAGTGGCATGCCAACTATAATCAACTTTGGGGTATGCCGGTTGCCAATGGATGCATACGACTCTACACCGCTGACATAGAGAACGGAACCAAGAGTCTGTGGAAAGCAGGCAATCTGCTATTACAGAAACTTCCTGCCCCAACATTCACAGCCACCACAAAGATACGCTTTGCAGCCAAGGAAGAAGGACAGTATGGAGGTATTGTCATGATGGGAATGAATTATCAGGCTCTGACGGTAAGGCGTACCGGCAATAAATTTCAACTGATTCAGTTAAACTGCACCGGTGCTGATACCGGCAACATTGAAACATCGCAGATTATTACCACACTCAATGCCACAGACAAAGACACCATTCCATATTCTCCTGCCATTTACATGGACATATATTTCAGAATGAATGTAAAGGACGGCAAATGCAAATTTGCCTATAGCCTTGACGGCAAGAATTTCATAAACGCAGGCAAAGAATTCACCCTGAGACAAGGCAAATGGATTGGAGCCAAAATGGGGTATGTTAGTGAGCGTACCAATCTGCAAGGCAACCGTGGTTGGATAGATGCAGACTGGTTCAGAGTTACCAAATAGCCAAATTTTACTTTAGTTTCTTTGCCCTCAGCAAAGCCTCCAGATAATAATAGTCGGCATAGATAATACTGGCATCTATCTCACTTTCTGCAGGATGATGCCCGGTACTATGCTTCAGAAATGCCACGTTTTTGTTTCCACTCATATATTTATCTGTACTCAACTGAGCCAAAGACTGCAGTGCAAACTGTCTATACTCTTCTCCTTTTTCTCCACCCACATACTGTTGTAGTTCCAACAAGGCATCAGCCACCACACAGGCTGCACTTGCGTCTTTAGGAGCCTCTATGCCACGAGGGTCGTCCATATCCCAAAGAGGAATAAGGTCATCACTCGTTTCATGCAGCCTCCTCAGATAAACATCAGTAACCTTTCTGGCAAAGTCGAGAAACACCTTTTCATGAGTATAACGGTACACCATGGTATAGCCGTATATAGCCCAACTCTGTCCTCGAGACCACATCGAATAGTCAGCATATCCCTGATGAGTCATTCCTTTCATGAAATTACCGTTTATAGTATCATATACAGCCACATGATAACAACTCCCGTCAGGACGGAACTGATTAAGCATAGTAGTCTTGGCATGAGTCACTGCTATATCATACAGCAATCTGTTTCCTCCATTTTCTGCAGCCCAGAACATCATGTCCAGGTTCATCATATTATCCATTATGGTATTATGACCGCCAAACATCTTTACGTTACGCGGCCAACTGAGTATAGTCCCCACAACAGGATTGAAAAGTGTGGCAAGAGAATCAGCCGAAGCCAATATCACTTTCTTATATTCTGCACTTTGATTAGCCTCATATCCCTTGCCATAGGAACAAAACATCAGAAAGCCTATATCATGATCATATATAGGTTCAAATGCTATCTTTTCAAGTGATTCAGTATAGCCTTCTGCAGCTTTCTTTATAGTAGAGTCACCACAAAGAGCATAGTCCATCCATAATATTCCAGGCCAGAAGCCGGAACACCACTCTTCCGCATTGGCTGCACGACAGTTCCATACCTTCTGTCTGTCACCTTTCAATATGTTACGCGGTTCCATACTGTAATCATAGTTTCCGTCTTTATGTCTCAATTCCATAAGCGCACGGTGAATCTGACGGTTACAATACTGCAGTTGTCTGTCCACGTCCAGAGTCTGCGATAATGTCCACTGTGCCACAAAGGCAAAAAACACAGAAAATAATATTCGTTTCATAAGCTCTAATTATTTTTCTTATTAATACGGACAGGCAATGAAAAATACTTAAATAAATAAATTCAGTTTTATTTTTCAACAACATATACTTTATAAAAAAATATTCGTATATTTGCCATTCAATTAAAATATCAATCTTATATGAAACAAAGCCATTCAATAAAAGCCATTGTCTTCAGCACAATGCTGATGCTGCTCATTTCAGGTAGCACATCTGCACAGAACAAAGAAAAGTATCCCTCATTCATGCATGGCGACATACCTAACGGCATAAACTATCTGCCGACACCTCCCGATACTTCGAGCATGAACTTCTTCAACGACTACGTGCAATACAACTGGGGCAAGACACAGCGCGCAGGCGAACGCGGCAAACAGGCAGCCTTTGATGCTATATTGGATGTAGACAGCGTTCTGCTGGGATTCTCTGAGGCCTTCGGTATGCCACTTTCCACCAAAGCGACCCCTGCAATAAGCGAACTTGTGAAGAAGACTATGGGTGATGCAGGAACTTCCACAATGAAGATAAAGAACTATTACAGGCGCAAGCGCCCGTTTGTACAATTCAAAGAATCCACCTTGATGCCTGAACATGAAAAGAATTACATCAAATCACCTTCATATCCATCCGGTCATTCAGCCACAGGATGGGGAGTAGCCCTAATTCTTTCAGAACTTAATCCTGCACGTGCAGAGGAAATACTGAAACGCGGCTATGAATTCGGACAGAGCCGGGTTATAGCAGGATATCACTATCAGAGCGATGTGGATGTGGCACGCATGGATGCAAGTGCCGCCATAGCACGCATTCACACTTCAAAAGAATTCAAAACTGCCTTGGAAAAGGCACAGAAAGAACTTGCCAAATTGCAGAAAGCAAAATAAAGTATTATTTTATTTTATCATAAATATCAGCAGGTAAATTGAAACTTATAGGCTGCACAGTTCCACGATAATCGCCGTCCGGATTGCCTACCGCAACAAGAAGGAAAGCATACGAACGGCGTTTATTGTCAAATCCAGCTTCATACGGATATACACGGAATGTAGTTTCATTGATTTTCTTAATCGGTCCGCTTATCACTTCTATGTGTGGTTTTGCTTTTGAATGCCTGTCTGACAACGCCACATGAGTGGAATCAGTATAAACAGCTTTCAGGTGTATTGTTATTCCATCAGCATCAGGTTTGAAGTTACCGGTCATTCCAGTCTGGGCATGATAATTCATCGGCACAAGACCACCCTCGGTCTCAAATCCCACATATTGGCGTTTTTTGCCTGCACTTTCTTTATATCTCGCCTCCGTGAGTTCAGCCATTTCCTTATCAAAATACCAGAAAGCATCATGCCTGTCGCCCTTATATTCCAAATACGGCGCAGGTTTGGTACGTGGTCCCTGGCTGGCAGGCATTTTTCCTTTATCAGGTCCATCAGTAACCGGCAGGTCTGAATGATAACGTTCCGCCAACCATCCGTCTTCAGGATTCAACCTGATTAACGTACCATCAGACTTCATGCGATATTTCATTGACTTTTCAATAAACTCAGCCACATACATGGCTGTACGTTCAGAACAATCAAAATGTCCTCTGCCGGTATCAGCAAGAAAGGAAATACAACTTCCAGGATACATCATACGGAAAGCAAGAGCCGGATTGACACGAGCTTCCCACCATTCATACTCACCTTCTATCATCAATCCCGGAATACCGTCTATATTACGGGTTCTTCCCCACTCCACATTTGCCGTGCCATAACCGCAGAGATTAGTTCTCGGAGCATCACCGTGAAAAGATATAATGCACAGTGTCCGGTCATTGTTCCACGCGGCAAAATTCCACGGATATGTAGCCTGAGCCGAATGTCCAAGAGGGATAACCGGAGCATTGGCTATTTCCATGTGCCCGCTCTGGCAAGCCAAGCCGTTCATCATATCAAGAAACACAGACTGGCACGGAGAGTCCGGTGCCCAGTTGTTGCTGAAAGCAGGTGCCACCCATACCAAAGCCGCATCCAAGGCTTTCATGCGGTTTCTGAAAGATTCCATCTTGAAGATTGTCTCTTCCGTCATGTTCTGCTGGGCTACAACCACCGCCTTCACTTTCTTACATCCATCGGGAATCCAGAGATAAGCATTCGGTGCCTTTCCGGTTTCACCGGATATATAGCCTGTCAACTGTACAGACCATCCATACATTCCACTTTTGCCGACAGCCCCCATCGTAAGCGGAACTATCAACAAAAAAAAGATTATGCAATGTCTAATCATAATTGTATTTTTTATCTTTTAAAGTCTATATCATCAACATGTTCCCCTATAAAGAATCTGGCAAAATCTGCCGTTTTATACCATTTAGGTTTATCGCGCATGTCGTAACTTATAACCCTACCATTTATACTCAGATTTTCAAAATGCACGTTTTTAATCTTCCTAGTATCATCATAACCGGCAATTATAGAGACCTCTGCATTATTTCCATTATAAGAAACATTCCTAAACAGCACGTTTTCTATACCTTTTCCTGGGGCTTTGCAATATTTATGATTAAACGATACACGCAGACTTACGAGTTGTCCCTTACGGATATCCTCTATACGAATATTATCAAAACAGATATTTTTAACAAGATTATTGTCACCTGCAGTAATTGCCATGCAACCTTGGTAATCGAGTTGCCGTTCACATTGGTCCAAAATATCTATATTTTTATACAACACACTGTCTATAGTATCAGGCTGTTCTACATTGCCATGCAGTCCAATAAATATAGGATGTGCAACGTCTGCCCATAATGTTGAATTTTTCATTTCTATATTGCTACAACCACCGGAAAATCCCTTACGTGTAGCATACACGGTTGTGCAATCATCTGATGTACGGCAGAACACACCGTCATACAGCACATTGTTACTTGCAAACACATTAAGCCCATCACCCCAACCATAAGAACTAATAACCTTTACATTCTTTATTTTCACTTTGTCAGAACCACCTGTTGGACATTGCGTTGTAATAAGTCCATCAACTTCTACATTTCTTGAATTTGATATATAAACCCCTTCGTCTCTTCCTTTCGGACTAATTATTCCATGCCCGAGAATTTTGACATTGTGGACATTTCTTACATGCAGGCTACCTTTCACAACAGCACCACCAGCTATATAGACGGTCTTCCCTGACTGAACAAAGAGAGTATCGCCTGGTATGTAATGGATTCCGGGTGCAAAATATATTACATTTTTTGATTTCTTATTTGGAATATTTTTTTCTATAGGATTGGCAAACAAATGCAAATTATGGAATATGTCATCATTTATCTCTATGGATAAATTGCATGGATTGTCCAATTTAAAATAAACCGTTCTACCGGATATCACACTTTTTATATTATGAGAAAGAGGACGAATACGACATCTATTCACTTCATCTTTATTAAAAGTCACAGCTATTTCCACATCTCCTGAAAAATCAAAATAAGCCATTGACGCTATCTCAACTTTATTGTTCATATTATCCTTCACCTTTATAGAATAAGTATCTACAATTTTCCAACGTCCATTACCTTGTCTGACTTCTACTGTGAAATCATTATTCGATTCTATACCTTTGGGAATAGGATAAACTACCACATCATCGTCAGCATATAAATCGGCATAACAAAAAACAGCCAATACCATGGCAATCAGAATTTTTTTCATATTCGTTCATTTAAAGTTTATATATTCATATACGGATATACCAATGCTATTTACGTAAAAGAATATATGGTAACATCAGCTATCATAATAAAATTGCTATCTATGTTTTTTTTCGAGTTTCATCTGTCATCTGTCATAAATCATCTCACTTGCCCAGTGCTTAAAGGCGTTCCGGCTTATGACAGATACTATGACAGATGACAGATAAGTACCTAAAAAAGACGTTTTTCATCACTTTTATAGCATTTTTACCGTGTTATCAGTATCATTTTCATTGCATTTTTGCTCCAAATTTGTAATCTTTGATAAACAACCGCCTAAAATGCACGTTGAAATATGGGTATTTTCCATATTTATCTTGCCAATAACTATAAAAAGTACACTTAACGCAAATCAGTACAAGCGCTATGTACTGCGAATATATACGCAATGTATTCGCAGTATTTATGCTATATATTCACAATACAAAGGCTTTAGACAACGAATACAGAATCGAGGTACTCCATAGTGATAGAATTCTACTTCCACGGAAGCATTCTCACCTGTTTCATATAGCCATGAAGAATGAGAAGGTACCGTAACCTAGAGTACGTCCGAACGATAAGGATAGTTTTCTGCTAATGTCGGCAATACAGTCGAGAATAGCAAAGCAAACATGCAAAGCAACAAATTTTTCTGTTTCATTTTTCTTGATATTGTTTAGTATTAACGATGCAAAGATAATACAAATCTACATAATATCAAAAAAAATGCCGATGGAAACAACTCACATTGCAACCACCGGCTTCAAATACACTTTTATAAACCTATTGTTAAATAATTAACGATACAACATCAATGTGCCCCAACCCAACTGATCGAAAGCACCACTATTGGTACCATAGCTATGAGTTCCGTCACCGGCACCACCTTCAGGGCGCATCTTATCAGCAGCCTGTTTGGCATAAGCATAACCGGAAGTTAGTCCTTTAATCTTTGCATAATGATTATAAAGAATCTCCCAACCGGGACGCAACGTTCCACGACCGGAATCATCAGCCACTACTGTCTGGTCTGCTCCATGATTTTTATCCTTACATGAACAGTCTATACAATATTTATATTCACTAAAAGGCATTTGTGTTGCAGCAATTAACCAAGAGCCGGTGGCATTGGCATTGTCTGAACCGTTTTTCAAATTGAAAAGCGCTGTATATTCACCAAGTTTCATAACAGCATTGTCATCTGCAGCAAAGAAATCTAACTTTGGAACGGCATTGTTAGACTGATACAGAGTATAAGCCATCTGGCAGAGATTAGCCGTAACAGCCACCGACATCATGGCATGTCCCTGATCACGTCCGCTTTCCTGATCCTGACAAATTGTTTCGCCTGTACCGAGCGGATCTGTAAATGTACCCTGTATCAAATTCTTCAGGCATCCGTTGCCGGCTCCATTATAAAAATAGTTGACCACATAGTTCACCATCTCGTCATTTTCAGTAAATATACCTATGGCAAGATATGAGCACATATTTACCAAATCCCAATTGGACCAATAATGGAACACACAGTCAGTAGAACCCAGATACCAGTGATATGTCATAAACTGTTTGTTCTTAGATGCAAACACATCTAGAATCCATTGTTTGAACTTAGCCAAATCCGTACTAGTCCAACCGTCATAAGTCTGCATTATTTCAGCAGCATTGGCAAACGTGTATCCCTGACAACCGGCTGCAAGCATCTGGTTGGCATCATTGGATTTAATTTCAGTACAAGTCTTAGCCCAGTCATTAAGTATCTTAACCGACAAATCAGCATATGATTTATTTCCGGTAAGTTTCCACAGAATAGCAGTCTGATATGCGGCAGCAGCATCACGCATTGCAGGAGAATAATTTTCCTTGCCGTCTGACGTTATGCCTGTTGCATCTCCACGCACGATTAGAGTCTGAGGATTATCCTCATAAGTCAACAAGGCAAACTGACTGTTCTTCAGGTTTGTAAATTCATCCTTCACAGCCTGAGGGGCACTACCGGCATCCAAAGAATTCTTCACACGGTCAAAATCTGCCTGATTATACATTGCACAAGGATGACTGTAAGTATAATGCGCCTCTACAGGAATATAAGTACTGTCCGGCATTGTAAGGTCCACTGTGCCATATTCGTTCTCCCGGCATGAGGTCTGCACTGCCATAAGCAGTGCAAAGCCCATTATTGTTGATATTGTCTTTTTCATATTTTTTATTTTACTACATCATAAGTTAAACCTTCTGACTTCACATATTTGGCAACATCATCAAGAGTCTTGAATGTCTGTACCCAATATACATTATACTGCACCTGCTTGGTCAGTGGGGTTACATCAGCATACTTAAACTGCAATGTTGTGAATGTGGCTGTAGCAGCAGGCAACAATCCTCCGTTAGCCCATTTCTGTGTAGACAAATCATATATGAACACATGACTGCCGTCACTGCACTTATAATCATGCAGCCATTGATTATTATTACCATTAAGACCTCCGCTGAAAGTAGAACCACTACAAGAGCCCGCACCGTCAAGTGTAATATTACGACCTGTTACTCCGGACATATCCTTAAGATCATCCATCTTTATTGCAATTATAGGATAATTAGCAGAATTCAGCCACGTATTTGCACTCCAGCATTTGAAGTCTGCACGTTGCTTGGTAGCATTCTGGCTATATGTCGTAACCGTAACCTTGCCATAACTCCAAACATGAGAAGAAGAAGTACCATTGCCACTCTGCTTTGCATTATACCAAGTGTAATTGTCTTTATTATGGAACAATTCACGTACCAGACCTTCTTCAACATGAAGTTTGACAGAAGACGACTTGCCGGTTTCAGGACAAGAAGCTGTAATAACAACATCACCAAACTTACCATTCTGGTTCACAGACACAACACCACCGTTGACCGTTGCTATATTCTCATCAGAAGAAGTCCACTTTATCAAAGACTTTGTACAGTCATCTGGAGTTGTAGTGTAATTAAGGTTTACAGTCTTATCTGCAATGGCAATAACATAACCCTTGTCAACCGAATAATCTTGGTTTATTGATATATCATGCGGCTGAACTATCTGGTTTACAATCAATTTCTTCGTAGCCACCACATTGCCACCATCAAGAGACGTTGCAGTAATGGTAACATCCGCATGAATGGCACTATTAACCTTACCTGTAACCAGTCCATACATGTCTACAGAAGCCACATCATCATTAGAGCTGATCCATTTCACAGTCTTGTAAGTAGATGTTTCCGGAGATATAGCAGCCGACAACTGAAGCGTTTCGCCAGCATAGAGTTCATCACCACCACTAATGGTTATCGCTGTAGCCGGAACCATTTCATTAGATACGACAACCTTCAGCGTGGCATTTACACCACTTCCTGAATACATTGCTTCCGGCGCAACCTGTATCATGGAATATCCTGTTCCATCTCCACTGACAGCTTTCACCGTACCACCTTCATCTACAGTTGCCACACCGGCATTTGTTGACGTCCATACCACGTCCTTGAAAGTCACAGTGTCCGGTTTAATGGTATAAGGCAACTCATAGCTCATGCCTTTAACCATAGGAAGTATTTGTGTACCAGTCTCATCAGTATAGACAAGCTGCCTAATATTTTCCGGCAAATTAAATTCTATTGACGATGGTATTGTAACCTCCGGCACAACCGTCATATCGTCTTTGTCGCTGCAAGATATTGCCACAAAAGCCATAATAGCCGACAGCATACATCCACATACGTTATATTTCGTTATTTTCATATCACTTAGAAATTAAATGTTTTAGTCTTCAAATCATTTGTCCCAACCTGGATTCTGACCAAGATTAGGATTCAACTGCAACTGGTCTGACGGCAACGGATAGAGATAAAGTTTATCATTCCAAACACGGTCACCATAAAGAAGAATACAACCGTCTGATGTCAACTTACGTGACTGTGTGGTCCAATGAGACTCAAACCATGTGCCGGTATAAAGCACGCCAACCTGATCCATCGGCATTTCAACCGGAGCTGTAGCCCAACGCTTCAAATCATCAATGCGGAAACCTTCAAAAGTAAGTTCTACAGTACGTTCACGGCGAATTTCTTCACGCATGGACAAGCCGTTTGCCGTAACCAGAGAATTACTTAACTTCACCATATCAGGATTAACACGATTGCGAACAAGATTAACAGACAGGTCTAAATCATCATCACTTATCTGACCGTTAAGTTCGTATGTGGCTTCAGCATAGTTAAGAAGTACTTCTGCATATCTGATTACAGGGAAGTCCATAGCTTCCTTTTCATCAGCAACAAGACGTTCTACAGCCCACTTGTGGGTCTGGTATCCACTATTGGATGTTACAGAAACAGTCAAAGCACGCGTCAAATCATTGTCATCCCAACTTTCACGACAGTTGTTGGTTGTGTTGTTCCAATATTTTGTACCATTTTGTATAAGAGTAGTAAGCATACGGTTGTCTCTGTTTTCAAATTCAGATACATCTGTAGCATATTTTTTAAACATAGCAGACTTGGTTACTGGCAGACCATCCTGACATACATACATATTCGCCAACTTTCTGGTAGGATATACTGCATTTGCCATGTAAGCCTTAGTAATGTTAGAACCGATGCCATCCTCTATACGATGTCTTCTGGCAAGAATATACTCTGTATTGTCCTTGGTTGTTAGTCCGGCAGGATTACACGTGGCATCCTCAAGAATAAACATATATCTGTAACTTTCCTTACCCAACTGTTCACTATAGAACAACTTATAATGACCACGCTCCATAACTTTGCCTGCAGCGTCCTTTGCTATCTGGAGCAAAGCTGAAGAACGAGTTGTATTAGATGATGTTTCCGCACCTCCGGTATGGAACTTCTGCCATGTTCCCTCATAAAGAGCAACACGTGAAAGCATTGCGTAAGCAGCATCCTTGCACAGACCACCTGTACTTGTAGGTGTATCAGGCAATCCTTCTATAGATTCCTGCAAATCTTTGATTATCTGGTCTATCACTTCACCACGGTCATTACGTGAGACCTGAAGTTCAGGAGAATTGATATCCAGTGGTTTCAGCACAAGAATAACATTGCCATATAGTTGAACTAAATCAAAGTAAGAATAAGCACGGAAAAACTTAGCCTCAGCTATAGGCACTGCGATAGATGCCTTGTCGCTGAAACTCTCCGCACGATTAAGCAGGAGATTAGTATAGTAAATGCGCTTATACAGTGTGGTGTAGTTTCCGTCAGAAGACGGTATTGAATTTGTTCCCGCACTATAAGTATTTATACTTGAGCCCGCAATAAGGTCAGAACGAAGATCACTGTGAGGTGCATCATTAACACCAGTAGAGAAATCACGGGTATAGCTATAGAACTGATTGGCAAACAACTGAAAATTGGAAGCTTTATTCCACACATTCGAGTCGTTCATCTGAGCCTCAGGCTCAAAGTTCATACACGAAGCCAATGTCATGACACAAAGCGCACTGCCAACCACAAATAAAGACTTGCGCAACGGTCGGTATATCTTATTGAAACTTATTGTATTCATAATTGTATATTTACAAATATCGTTTATTAATTAAAATGTAAGGTTCACTCCAAATGTGAAATTGCGGGTAAACGGATAACGTTGTACTCCTGAAGCACTACGACTAGCTTCCGGGTCCCATCCGTCACTTATCTTGGTAGATTCCCACAAATCAGAACCTGTAAAATAGATACGGGCAGATTCTATTACACGCAAACTACTCAAGAGTTTCTTTGGAAACGTATAACCTATAGTGAGGTCTTTAAGACGAATATAACGTCCATCCTGAGCAGTAAGAGAAGATGCCTGATAATCATAGTTCACGATATTGTTATCGGCTGTATAAGGTGCGTAATAAGCATTAGGATTGTCCACACTCCATGTATTTCCAATGCTGGAAGTCGTTGTATTCTGATACAAAGAGCGGAATGGTACTGTCCATGCGTCTATACCTCTATAAACAAATCTGTTGGCAGAGCCTTGGAATACTACATTAATGTCGAAGCCTTTCCACGAAGCACCAAAATTGAATGAATAAGATATTTCTGGAGAATCACTTCCTAGATAAATATAATCTTTATAATCAAGAACTCCATCACCATTCTCATCACAAAACATATTGTCACCTACACGAAGGTTATTTGGCATTCCAATACCATTATTAGAATAATATTTTGCTATATATGCCTTCAGCTGTTCTTCATTCTGAATTTTGCCTGCATAGCGCAACCCGAAAATAGAGTTAAGTGCATATCCTTGATGCGTACTCGTATAGCCGGAACTAAGAACAGACGTTCCGCCATAGTCTACAAGTTCGTTACGGGCAAATGTAAAGTTTCCACCGACATGGTATTTCACGCTTCCAATCTGACCATTATACTGAATCTGTCCTTCAAATCCCCAGTCTTTGAACTTACCCGTATTAGCAGAAGGCGCAGCGTCTCCTAAAATTCCGGGATATGTCATAGCTACAAGCATATTGTCATTTTTCTTGAGAAAAGCTTCTACTGTTCCAGAAAGCGAACCATTGAACATTCCGAAATCCAAAGCCACATTGTAGTTTTTGATTCTCTCCCACTGGCGTGTGGTTGAGGCAAACTTGCCATTTGTTGTAATTGTAGTAAGTTTGTCACTGCCTACGTACGCTCCACTCAGTGAATTCATGTTGTAGAACTGATAACCGTCATAGTTGTCAATACCACTCTGACTTCCTACCTCTGCGTATGAAGCACGCAGTTTCAAATTACTAAGCCATTTTACATTCTTCATAAATGCTTCTTCCGTAATTCTCCATCCTGCAGATACTCCCCAGAAGAAATCCCAACGATTAGCCGGCTGGAACTTAGAAGAACCATCATAACGACCATTGAATTCCAACAGATAACGACCGGCATAGTCATAATTAAAACGGCCAAAATAAGAAAGATTGGCATTACGATAATTATAATTACCACCATCTACCAATGTCAATGTACCACTACCATTGACAACCTCCAGTCCATCTTGAATGTCAGTATAGTGAGCACCGAAATATTCCATATCCTTCAATTCATACTGAGAACCTAGAGTAAGGCTCGCATTATGGACATCAAAGAATGTCTTGTGGGCATTCAGATATCCTGATACGGAATAGAAATCTGTACGTGACGATGTCTGTTCATAATAAGAATTAGCCTGAGTAGGATTGACCAGTGTCTGAGTATTTCCGGCGTAATTATAATATGTAATAGCATTCTGTATCTTGCGACGACGCGCTTCACTTGTATTATAGCCAAAATTAACATTGGCATCAAGCCAGTCTGTTATATGAGCTTTCAACGTTTCACTGATATTAACAGATGATACTGATAATTTATTGTCACCACCTTCTTCTACTTTCGCTACAGGAGACCCCCATGTACCCCATGCGTATGCCTTTCCGCCTGAGGTGCGCAATGGCAAACCCGGCATTGGCAAAGATGTTGTCAACGCAGAACTTATAAGCGTAGGGGCAACCTGTTCCTGTCTTGAATAGCTTATAGAAGACTCAAGCGAAAAAATTCTGTTAAACTTGTATGTATTGTTGAATCTCGCATTATAACGTTGGTTGTTATTATTTCCATACTGCAATGGAGAACCGGCATAAGTATAATTTAAAGACAAACGGTATGCACCTTTGTCATTACCACCGGAAAGACTCAGGTTCTGGTCTGTAGACCATGAATTGCCAAACATACTGCCTAACCAGTCTACATTGTCATCAAATACGAAATCCTTCACGTCTGTAAAAGCAGAACCACCAAAAGGATTAGCTGTAGTCTCTAGATTTATATAGGTATTCTTATACTTCTTTGCCAGTTGAGCGTATGTATACCATACGTTTGAAGTATTACCATCGTTTTCCAAAGACTGCATAACACCGTCAGCCCACTGGTCTATACTACATATTTCCGGCATCAGTCCTACCTTCTTCAATGTAGCAGAACCACCATATTCAATCTTCAATTTACCTGATTGTCCTTTCTTTGTAGTAATCAAGACAACACCACCGGCAGCCCTACTACCATAGATAGCAGCAGAACCATCTTTAAGAAAGTTTATAGACTCAATATCATTTGAATTGAGCAGGCGCATGTCATTCACACTGTTGCATGCCACACCATCAATGATTATCAAAGGTTCTGTGGAATTTACAGATGAAGAACCACGCAGATTCATAGACCAACTTTCATCACCAGGAGCAGAAGAACCACGACTTATCATTACACCCGGAACCTGTCCTTGCAGTGCTTCCAGTGGACTTGACAAGCCTCCCTTTTCCTGAAATGCCTTGGCATCTACCACAGTAACAGCTCCGGTAAGAGATTCTTTTTTCTGTACACCGTAACCGACAACAACAACTTCCTGCAACTCCTTGGTATTTTCGCCCATAGTTACATTAAGTTGAGCACCGGTTATCTTCTGTGTTTGATCCTGATAGCCTACATAAGAGAATTTCAACTGTGCACCAACAGATGCCTTTATTGAATAATGTCCATCCAAATCGGTCACGGTTCCTCCGTTTTGACCGGCGACCTGCACGGTTACACCAATAAGCGGTTCTCCATTCTTATCAACTACCGTACCTTTAATAATTTGCTGTTGCTGTACGACAGGACTTGACGTACCTGTGGCAACTGCATTCTGCAATGGCAGCAATGCACCCAGCAACAAACATACTTTAATCAGATTGTACTTCATAGGGTTTTATAGTTATTATTTTAATCAGATTGTTCCTAAATTATTTTCTTCAGATATTGCTTTATTTCTTTGGACGCAAGATAAATATGTGTTTCCACTGTCCGCTGACTGATATTAAGTTTGCCGGCTATCTCCCTAGCCGAATATTCCTCATGTCGGAACATTCGATATACAGCCGCCCGCTTAGAAGCCATCACAGAAAGGCGGCTGTTTTCCAGTGAGAGTATTTCATCTACCTCTATCTTCCTAATCACAGAATGATTATCATACAGATTAATATCATGCGACATCTGCTCATATCTTCTGCGCACAAAAGCCTTATGTCGCGCATCATCAATTATCATGCGCCTTGCCATAACAAAAACAAGATTCCGGGCTGTGTCTTCAGTAATGACATCCAAGGTCATCAACTTCAAGAAAAGATCTTGCAGCATATCCTCTGCCGGCATCACGTCATGCGTGTAGCTGAGTAGATATTGCCTCAAGTCTGCATAATACTTCTTATATATAGAAGCTATGATATTTTCATTGTTATTATTCATGCGATGTCAGGTTTTCAATTGTAAGTTTAAAAATTGATTTCTGACCGCAAAGATAAGTTAATATCTGACATTCGTCAAGTATTTGGCATACACATTAGAGCCAACTGCTTTTTTGTGTTATCCATTTGATTTATTTTATTGATTATCAAGCGTTTGCAAGCATAGTCCAACTAATTTAGGCGGACTACTCCATACATATTCATAAAACAGGCACCAATATATCAAATGTTTTTCTTAAGATATTCTGTAGGTGTCATACCTTCTACTTTCCGGAAAGTAGAGAAGAAACTGGACTTCTTGAACCCACACTTTTCGCTAAGTGCTATAATAGTAAACTTGCTTGTTTCACCTTCTGCCACCAGACGTTTGAATTCTTCAAGACGATATTTATTAATAAACTCATAATAATTTTCTTTAATATAAAGACTGAATATCTGACTTAACTTGCTTGATGACAAATGCAGAAAATCAGCTAAGTCACTCATCTTCAAATCCGGATTTGTATACACCTTGTTATTCTCTATGTATTCACGCATCTGCCTGACAATAGAGTTACATTCTTTCTCATCCAATCTCACATGCTCATATTTACGAGGTTCTACCTTTTCGTTTTCAACCTTCTGCTGTTCAGCCTCCACTTCCTGAAGAGCATCAGACATGGCATCACGTTCCTCTACCACGAGGTCTGCATTCTTGCGGTATCTGCGCCATAACACTAATAGCAATACTAATATGACAAGCAATATCAGTTCCAACACAGCGAGCCATGACGGCAAAACCGTTATGACATAGGTTTTCTCTGTTCCTGGAGCACCGGCAAGACGCACTTTAAGCCTGTGCCTGCCAAGAAAAAGATTATTTATCTTAATTGCATTTCCATCTTTAGACAACTTCCATCCGGAATCTCCGTCCATACGATATTCATACAATCTGCCAAAAGGTCGGGCATAATCTTCCAGTACCGGTTTTACAGAAAGAGGCACTGAAGTAAAATTCCAACTGAGTTTTATATTTCCGGTCTCGTTTACTATTGACTCTTCACCGGCAGAAAGCAAATCTGTTCCCAGATAGACATCATACAGCAGCGTCTTGTAATCGGCATAATTCTGCCATGCAGCCAAGTCTTCAGAGCTGACACTCAGCAGTCCCTTTGATGTTGCCAGCCATACTATTCCATTTTTATCAACATATATGGAATTCACAATCTGACTTCTCAACCCCTCGCCATATCCAAAATGCTGCAACATGGTCATATCATAGTCAATGCGGAATATACCATTTTCTGTAGCTATCCAGTAATGTCCCAACTTATCATCCATAAATGAATAGCATGTTTCATTCAATATGCCATCCGGCAAATGAAGTTCACCAAACTTCTTCATTGCCCTGTCTGTATAAAATACATTAGTATGGGATGAGAAAAAAAGCAGACCGTCATGCCCGATACATCCCTTAAGACTACCTTCTTTGTTAAAATAGCCATTGGGAAAATAACTGTTATCAAACTGACGGGTATTGAATGAGTAAATGCTTAATCCACCGGACGCTGTGAGCCATGCCTGATTCTTACCGTCAAAGAGTATGTCGTTCATAGACCCGCCATAAATCTTTGCATTATTTTCGGTATACCTTATCAGACTTCCATTCTTATTCAGTATGAACAGCCCCTCTGTTGTACCCATCCACAGATTGCCGGTTGGAGAAACCGCAAGTGATGACACGGAAACATTGTCAAGCAGAGGATTCTTTCCCAATTTTTTCATAGTAAGAGTCACAGTATCAAGCACACGCAACCCACCATCATAAGAAGCTATATAATAATGCCCCTGAAAAAATACAATCTTTGTTATGATATGAATACCACCCAGTTCTTCAGGAGTAAAACATTTCACGATATTCTTTTCCTGATTTACATACCATAGTCCTTCTTGGGTTCCCAGCACACATTCTTTGTTCCGAATACAGAAACTGCGAATATTCATGCCATCAGTATCAAGACTTCCATATTTATAAATGTGAAACAACGGAGCTCTATGGTATGAGTAAATCATACCTTGACGATAAAAGCCGAACCAATTTACATTATTATTATCACGGTAATAGCAGTATACTGCATCTGACGGCAGATTATGACCGGCATCTGTTCCTGTCGTAGAGAAAGTTTCAATAACTCTGCCTGTAAAGACATCTAAAATGAAAGCTCCGCTGCCATCACTGCTTACGCAGAGTCTGTTGTCACGTGTAATATTGAGGGTTGTTATCACATTGCCCACATTTTTTATCTGACTTACCTTTTGATTCTTTCTATTCCACACCCAGAGACCATTGTTCTTGGTACCTATATAAAAAAGATTATGACATATAGCAAGCTGTCCGAATGCAGCCCCATCTGTCATTTTTTTTGCCAATGGATAACTTTTCACTTTACCTGTCTTTACATCAAGACTGTTTATCTCATACTTGGTGAGAAACCATATATTACCATCTGCAGAAGCCTTTATGCACCTTACAGAATAGTTTATACTCATACGCGATTTGCCAACGAACAGATTTTTAAGATGTTTCCCATCATATACAAACAGTCCATCTCTGTTGCCGAAATACAACTTGCCGGCATTATAAGTCAGACACTCAGCACTTTTAACCTCCTTCAGAATACGTTTGAAACTCTTATCTCCAAATGCCAATTCGAAAACACCAGACTTTGTAGCTACATATATACTATGATTGCTTCCTTCACATATATCAAAGGCATAAGATGATATACCATAGACCTCAGGCAGTTTATATGTAACCAACACCTTTCCATTGTACCTGTTTATGCCATTACTGGTGGTTATCCACACTTGTCCCAGGCGGTCGGTGACGATACGTGACACACTTTCGCCAGTCAGTCCGTTCTCCACGGTCAAATGGCGCATTATCTCATCATCTCTTACATCTGAATTTGCCGCAAGACTGATTATAGTCAACAGGACAGACAGCAGTATCTTATATGTTGGGTTACTCATGGAATTCTTTATTTCGTACAAAAATAACAAATAAGACCTTAAGTACCAAGAAATCTTACAAATTTATTTCTTTTTCCAATAAACTGCATAACGACAATGATGGGCATCATAAAACGGAATTAAGGTAATACCGTTTGTTGTTTCAAAGTGAAGAGCCCCTGTCTGCCGAATATCTTTCAGACCGCCAGTTGTAACCATATCTGATATGCTTTCAGGTACATTAAAGTCAAAACTGTAGTAGTCATTATATTTTTCAGGATTACTGAAAGGTGATTCCACATCTGCCAATTTACCAGCAAGAACAATGGGACCATACGTGAATGCCACAAGTTTTCTATCATCTTTTGTAGGTTCCTCACGCAATGACATTCCCATACATACCTCAACTATATCACCATTACGCCAATTTCGGTTTATAGATATATAGCCGTCTTTTCCAACTGCCGTACTATGTTTCTTGCCGTTAACCTTAACGGTCATACCTATAGTCCAATACGGCCGACGGATTTTCATGGTAAAGTTCTTTTCCACACCGGTTACAGTGAATGAGGTTATTGGAGAATACGGGAAACCTGTGCGCTGAGTAATTTCTGTTCCATTCCATATTACGGTCGAAGGAATAAAAAGATTAACGTACAAATCTCTGTCATTATGGAAATATATGCTTGAAGCATATTTAACGTGACTTTCAAAGCCACTGCCTACACAACACCAAAAACTGCTGTCACGAGTAGAATACAGACGATAGGCACCAGTCTGCAATGGAGTAAAATAACATACCATTGAAGACTCAGGATCCTGCTGTCCCAAAACATGATTATACAATGCACGCTCATAATAATCTGCTATTTTGGAATTCGGATTCCATGTAAACAGATGCTCTGCCAATTTCAACAGATTGTATGTACAGCAGTTTTCACCGTCATACCCTGTAAGATGCTTGCTCTGTTGCTGTGGCGCGAACAGATGTTCTTTATCTGACACCTCTCCTGTTACAAAGGCATGGTCGTTAACAAGAGTATAGAACAGCAATTCTGCAGCGGCTCTACTGTCTCTGGCACCAAACTGTTCATAGTTACGGGCTTCACCCAGTAATTTCGGAATAAAGGTATTTGCATGATTTGTGCCCAAATCTTTATCCCCAGCCTTTACAGGATTTATCTTGTCATTATGATAGAAAAAGCGTGCCAGCCATAAGTATTTTTCTTCATGAGTAATGGCATAAAGTTCATACATGGCCTCATTGAAACCACCGAATTCATTGCGTATCATCAGTTTCCGAGTTTCTTCCGTCAGAGGCTTCAATTTGGCATAAGCCCAATTGCCCATTCTCTCTGCCACAGCCAATGCGGTGTCATTGTCACAAAGTTGATACTGGTCTATAAGTCCCTGCACAATTTTATGCAAAGTATACCATGGTGCCCACACACTTTTACCCTGAATGTTGCGGTCTATTAGTCCTTCTCCGAATGCAGAAAGATACCCGCCACGATTCATACCGCGCTGCACCTCACTTAATCCATTCACTATACTGTCGCATTTCGCCTTTACATGCACCGAACCGGTCTGTGCATACAATATGGCTAGTGCCGACATTAGATGTCCGGTGATATGTCCGCGAAGGTCACAGTCCATAGACTCCCATCCGGCAAGTTTCCTCACTGTCATGTAACCGCCTTCTCTACCGGCATTTACTCCTGCTGCCGTGCGGAAACTGTGCAATAGGGAATTTACAGGTATGCTCATCATCCATACCGAATCACGTTTGAAGTTTTCCTGAAAGCGGGAAGGCAGCAGACGTGCATCCTTCAGAGAGAACTGCGAACACACGGTCTGAGCATCAGCAATCACAACAAAGGACAGCATCAAAAACGAAACCACATATCTCTTAATCATTTTATTTCTTAAGTTTAAAGTGTAATGCTGCACCACCGCTCTGCTGAAGCTGCAACATTATTTTCTTTCCGGCCTTCACCGTCATAAGAGAACACGACACCCTTGTGCGCGTGTTCAACGAAGGACTGTCATTATAAATCTCCACTTCATACGATTTGCCTTTCTGAAGAAATTCAGAAGTATTTATCACAATATTTCTCTTTTCTTTTGTCATTGCGCCTGCAAACCAGTCGTTGCCGCTCTTGCGCACCTGAACAATATACTCTCCTATTTCACCGGAAAGAGCCTTTGAATAATCCCATACCGTGGGACAATCTTTCCAAAAGTCCAATTCCTTCTCTCCTTTATAGACATCAGGGCGGTCATACCAATACATAAATGTTATCGGACTGTAATACACTACCGACATGGCAAGTTGATGTGCCTTAGTATTCTTCACCCTGCCATTATAATAACATAACGTATAGTCAGCCGGACCACACAGGAATCTGGTGTATGGCAATATCGTATTATGCTGCGCATCAGGCATTTCCTCATTACCTCCAATTCCCTCCTGTGTCATAAGATTAGGATAAGTGCGGCTCCACCCTGTCGGACGGTATTCATCATGAATATCTACCATGAGATGATGTTCGGCACATTGCTCCACAGCTTTATGCAACCATGTGGTCCATGTCTGCGCTCCAATCTGTACAAAACCGAACTTAATACCACTTACACCCCACTTTTCATAAAGAGGTAATATGCTGTCCAACTGCTGCGACAAGGCTCTCTGGTTTACATACAGCCACACACCCACGCCTTTGCTTCTGGCATACCTGCAGAGTTCCGGCATTTCTATGTCACGATTTGAAGCCACTTTCAAAGCAGAAGACGACATCTGCATTTCCGGTCCATACCATCCGGCATCCAGTTCTATATACTGCAATCCACGACTGACAGCAAAGTCAACACATTCCAAAGCACTTTTCATGTTAAGCTGAGACACCCGGAATACCTTTCCAGGTTTTATCCATGATGTATTCTTAATCTTATCAGGAGCATTTAGATTCAATATAATCTGTTTGTTGTTTATAAGGTCCACAGCCTTGTCACCAGCCATTATCACCCGCCAAGGCATATCGTATGCAGTGATAACGTCAGCACTCTGGAACATTGACATCTGCAGTTCATTATCTGCCTTCAGTTTCAGTTTACCACGTACAAAGTCATACAGACCGGCCTCAGCAACAGCAGCATAGAGCCCGTTTGGCAGTTCTAGCACAAGAGGACGCTCACTTTCATCTTTCCATGCAGTTTCACTCTTAAGAAGTTTCACTTTATTATAAGGTCCCTGAGCCCAAGCCTCATAAAAAGCCTCTGTACCGGGAGCAAAAGTGAAGGATGTCAGTTCATCTGTAATATGCATGAAGAGTCCGTTTGTCGCTTCCGGGAAATGATAGCGTATGGCAATACCTTCATTGTATGCCCTTACTATAATATCAAAAAGATATTGCTGACGTTTATTGTATCCACCTTCGCTGTCACCTATACCGCCTTTTTTAAAATGCAGAACCAGTTCGTTATAATGGTTCCGGATACTGCTAAACTCGCCATATACAGGTTGCCATACCTCATCCTTTCCGCTTCTGTCAACACCCGTAAGCATAAGGTCTGAAGTCCACACGCTGACAGAATCCACAGGTATGCCCATTGCGGACTCTACAAGATGATTATCTACCTGTACTCCCAGACTGCCTGTTTCAACCACAGTCTTACCTTCATAACTAAGCGAATATGCAAGCCTGCCATACTGTTGAATAAAAGAAAATGTATATTTGCCGTCAGGTGAGTTCAGTTTCTCATCAGCCATTGTCGCAAGAGAAACCATCACCAACATTACCATTATAAGAATATTCCGTTTCATTTCTCTGTATATTTGTTTTCAATCAGACTAAACTTATCACTGACCACGGCATAACAGCCTTTCACTTTCATCTTTTTATATCTCATCTCACTGCCGTCAGTATTTGAGAATATATAATCTATTCTGCCGTTCTTCAAAATCACCTTTATTCCCACAGCCGAAATATCACTACATTCAGGTGAGAAATACTCCACGCTCTTTATTTCAGAAGGTTCGGCATTGTCAGACGGTTCAAATACTGCCACAAAAGGATGGTTCCATGCCTCTCCCTTCTGGCGCGCAATATATGTAAGCACCGGCTGACTGACTATATCATAAGGCTGATTCGGAATTCTCTCATATTCCATATTCACCGGACTGAGCGCCTTCACCACCATACGGTTTCTGTCACCCTTCATCCACATGGTCATTTTTATGTCATCATTTGTGGTAAACGTAGCTTTAACGTCACCGGCATAATAGGCACCTTGGGTATCATAGATATAGGAATAAGCATAGAGATGACCTCCCGCAAATGCTATTTCATCTGTGGTATTCAGTGCTATTGACTTGCCGTCTGCAGCAGTAAGTGTCATCTTCTGTCCCAAATCATGATAGAAATAATCATGAATCTTATCTCCGCCTTGCATTTTTCTGCTGCGGAAGATGTCTATATAATAACCTCCAGTCCATGATGTTTTAACAATACCATTGATACGCAACTGACGTGACTGGCTCTCCGGTTCCACAAAAGACAGTTGTGAATATGTAACCGGATAGAAACTGCCTGTTTCATTTGTTTCAGGAAAACGATTTTCCAGTTTGAAGGCATGACTGGATTTCATCACGGGATAACTGGATATTCCGTCAACGCACACTGTGTTATGTGCAGGGAACTGGGAATAATATTCATTGTAGTCTGCCCCGCTATAAAGATATTTGCCTATGCCGGCATCCGGACCGAGCACATATCCCTTTCCATACAGTTCCATTGATATACCATTGGCATGCTGATGATTTCCAAGACTGCCATTGAGCGAGACCATAAGATCATGCTTGCGGTTCATTCCGGAACGTTGCACCAACCACGACACATTCGGAGCATAGAAGTTGTTGCTCACATACATCCCGACTTTCTCATCTGGAGCATCCGGAAGTATCGCATTTTTCAAAGAGCCAAACTCTGCCTCCAACGGTTTGTCATTATGCCTTGCGGCATATTCCATCACCTCGTCAGCCATCGTTGTCTTCAAATAAGAAGGATGGGTATCTCCGAATCCGGCTATCATTCTGTTTGGAAAAAGATACTGTGGAGCTGCAAGAAACGCCTTTTTCAGTATCGGTAGTGTCTTCAGCATATCCACACCGGCATCACGGTCAAGGGTATTTGCAAAATCCGCAAATTCATTTAGCACAGTGGTACTGTATCCCGGAGATTCATACCATATACCGGTATTCTTGTCAAAACCGAAATCTGTAAGCTTTTTCATACTCCACTGGCGCACACTTGATTCATTCTGTATGTAGTTCAGATAATACTGCTTACCATGGTGGTCGGCATATCTGTCATTATCTTGCAGCACCATTGCTATTCTGGCTATGAACTCCGCCTGGAAAAGATCCCAATTGTTATGAGGCACACCGTTGGCAATAATGTTCTCTGCCCATTTACGGAATGCGCCGTCATAAATATCACGATTGTCCTTAATGTAATCTTTCAACAGAGAATATATTTCTGTTGTCTCGTTCACGGCATCCTCATGAATGACCTCAAATGTTGTCATTCCCACCAGAGTCTGCATGTGTCCGTTTGTAAGGTCTATGGGTACGTTGCGACAATATATGCCTTTCATGAACACATCAAACACGCCAAGTGCCATTTTTGCATATCTTCCGTCGCCTGTAGCCTTATATATCTTTGCCGCATCACGAGCTATACCCAATATCTGTCGGTTCAATGTGGCAATATTACATCCCGTCTTTGCAGGACTTGTCTTCTCCATTTCTCCGGTAGACTTATTTATATAGGTAACATTTCCAAGAGAATCATCATCATAAGGCACTATATCCTTTATTGCCGGACGGTCATAAAAAGTCTCCGTACTGCGTGTGCCATTAAACTTGACTGTAGCAAAGGGCGCATGCGCTCCACCGGGATGATCAAAAGTCTCAGCCTTTACAAATACATCTGTGGCATGAGTGTCCCAGAACATCTGCAAGCGTGAGTACAACCAATCAGGTTGTGCTTCCACTCTTTTAAGATACACTTCTGTCTTTGCCTTCAGTTTCTCCAATTCTGAATTATCATTACCTGCATAAACAGAAGTAACAGCAAACAAAAACAGCACTATGTTAAACAACTTAATTATCCTCATAATATAAATTTCTTTATAATTAATACGTACAGGATAAAATTATTACTTAAATGCAGTATTATTTTTTTTGTTTATATTTCATGTTTCACCATAAAGCATTGTGGATTAACACTTTACTGTGAAAGATTCAATCACGGCAGTTCCCTTCATTGGTAAGCGTAACTGCGATGCCAACGAAATGTATCTAAAAAATATCGCTAAGTTTTTTCAGTTCTTAGCGATATTTTGTTATTTCCATTCAAATTTCATTTACATTTTAGGCTACATCAGCATGCAATTTGCACTACATTGGGCTGCGTTCTGTACTATATCGGACTGCACTTTGGGTCATTTTGTCTTGCTGTTGACTATTTGTAAAAATTTGAAATGATTTATTTCTTTGTCTGATGATGTATCACAAGAAAAAATAACCATAATCCGTAATTAAACGTGCACGTCTGTTTCACAGCAATATACTATATATCTGCATCTTATGGTGAAACATAAAATATAAACAAAAAAATCAATGAGTTTCTAGTCCCAATGCTTTCCTAACAAATTCTTCATGCAACATTTTGGGCGTATGATTCTGAACCGTAAAGAAAAGTAACTTCAACGCGGCAAATGGAGCCGTCATCTCATCTATGGTATTACTCTCCATATCCGTCTTGACATCAAAATATACGCGCTTGAAGATACTCCAGATTTCAAGCATCTGAGATGTGGAAAGATGAAACATCTTTAGATTAATTTCATCGGTGTTGACTTTACCACCCAAATACAACACTCCCAAATCAAAAAGCGGATTGCCCCAACTGAATTCTGACAGGTCTATCCAATAGTCCACCCCTTTGCTTGTTATCACGTTGCCTATATGTAAATCTCCATGACAGCAGGTGTCTGTTGCTGGAACTGAGTCTATAAAATCATCAACCTTAGCCTTGTCTTCTTCTGAAAGGAAGGCATTTGCCTTCACTGTCTTGTGATAGAAATCAACCACAGAAGGGAACTTTTCTTTACTGCATCTTACAGAATGCAATTGCCGGCACATTTCTGCAAAGCGAACAGCGTATTCTTGCAACTGTTCCGGAGAATCGGCAATGGCACGGGCAAAAGATTTCTTGGGGCAGATGCGTTCATACTCATTGCCTATTCTATCACCGTCTGTAATCATACGTAATGGATGTGGCGTAGTGAATCCCATGTCAAGAACCGCCTTGGATATCTTCATCTCCTTTTCCGGTATCTCCTTTGGTATATACGGATAAAAAAGTTTTGCCATTGTTTTTCCGTTTACATGGTTATAAGTCAAAGCCGTGAAGCCTTCACCACTTTGTACATAGTCATCAAGGTTAATTTTTTCTATGGTCATAGCTACAGGATATTAATGGTTTAAAAACACCTTATCTATCAAATTCACAAATTCCTTATATGCAGAAGTTTCACTCAGTTCAGAAAGAGATTTAGCAAGTCCACGATAATGCCATTCATGGTCCTTTGGGTCTGTTACATGAAAACGTTGCCATAGTCTGTTACCTAACTTGGCATAGTCTGCTGCTATGGCACGCATATTGGAAAGTTTGTCGCCCATGGCAACAATCTTTGCATCATGAGAAGCTGCAGCCAGATGATTTATGGCTGCTTGCTTACGGATATGCCAACTTTCAGTATCACTGACACCGTCTATCACTACATCACTTTCCGCCTGGACCAAATCAGCAATACGACCACCAAATTCTCTTTCAAGATCTTCATGGGTAAAGGGTGTATCCTCTATAACATCGTGAAGCATTGCGGCAGCAAGAAGCTCTTGGTCTGGAGTTATCGTAGCAACTATTTCAACCGCTTCCATTGGATGTACTATATAAGGAAAGCCTTTGCCGCGACGTTCTACTCCGGAATGAGCCTTTACAGCAAAAACAATAGCCTTGTCCAGTACAGAAGTATCCATTCTTTTTTCCATTATGTATATACAAATAAGTTATTATGCTAAAACCATTTTTTCAACACAGACCACATACTGTGCTTTTCTATATCATGAAATTGCAGTCCTCTTATGGAAGAACCTTTTCCTTTAGGTTTTCGGTCGATAAGGAGTATATCTCCTGCTTGTATGACAACATTACGAGGACTGTTTTCCAATATTTCATTATTACGGCATATAGCCATGATGATAAGATGATTTTCCTTTTCAAATTCACAGCCATTGACAGTGTTTCCCACAAGAGAGCAATCCTCATCCACCACAGCGGTCTTTGTCTGCCTCATTGGATTCATCTCATTTGCCGTGGTACGGTATTTCTCTGATGTAGCCAGGCTATACTGCTTCCGCATCTCCAGAATTTCATCTACCGTTCCTGAATATATCAAACGGTCACCGCCCAATACGACTTGTTCTCCATCCGGCTTTCCTACCAATTCGTCATCAAGTCCGGTTATTCCCAAGAGTCTGCCATGTCCGATGTTCATCAGCGTCAGGTCCTTAACCGATTTTCCCACAATGTCTGAGACTGTGGGTACAAGTAATTCCGCCGTAAAAATTTTATATTCCATAGCTAGTCTTTTTGATTCATTAATATTGCCAAAGATGCCTGTACTGTCTGTTCGAGCAGATACTTATAGGCATGGCTGAACTGGCTCTCCGGAACACGTCCATGGAGCCGTGAGGCTACAGGCAAACTATCAAGTTTATCCCATGCAACCATTGTCAGCAGTTTATGGCGTTCAGGATCACATTCGCTTACACCTCCCAACTCATTAAATTCGTCTATGGTCATCGGTGAATAACCGATACTCTCATGACTTGCCACATTACGCAGATGTTCCATGACAACAAGATTATGGAAAAACGGCAACTTGCGCAAATCATCAAGAGTCTCGCATTGACTAAGCGACTTGGAATTAAGCAGGCATATAGCGTTTTCAGGATTATCCAGACCAAGAATATGCTTTTTCGTATATATATGGATTGCATCAGAGAAATCCTGATATTCACGTTCCATAATTTCAGCATAAGCCTTCACTTCACCTTTTGCCTCTCCATGACGCAACCACCAGTAGTTATAAGCCTCATCGGCGGAGAACATAAGAGTATTGACGAAACTTTCATCTGTAGACTCAAGAACAGATGAAAAGACTGCGGCATCGCGTTCCACAAGATTTTTCCACATATAACGGGGCGAAAATGATTCCGACAGTTTACCAATGGTATGCACAACCGGACGCCCCGCATCATCAAGACATGCACTGCACAATTCGTCATAACGGCATTCATTGCTCTGTTCATAAGCACGCACGAAAATGCCAAAGTGATGCATACTGTCACGACGCCAACGCAAAACATATTCACAGAGATCGTATGATATGGCAATATCACGATTGTCACTACCCGTGGCTACGACAACATAATTGAGCGAATCACGAATACCTTGCATCAATTCCCAAAAACGCCCATCACCGGCGGTATGATTATGCCATTGTATTTCTACTGACAATGGCGAGAATCCACTTTCCCTTCGCAATGAAGGATAACGCATCTCAAAGAAGCCACGTTTCTCATTGGCCTTAGGGTCTACAATATGGCAAACCATGTGGGAGCCTTGAAAACCCTCGGGATAAACAAACTGTCCATGTTCATAAAGAAACTTGAATATTTCCTGTCCGGTTTCCCCGAATCCGATTATCATGCAATGAAACGCACTGTTGGCAACACCAGTAGCAGGATTAAAACCAACATAATTCACCGGATGAGAAAGAGTATTATTCATCAGTGACTTAGCTGTCAACTGGGCAGCATCCACAAGGATAATCTCGGCACCATATTTGGAATTATATTCAAAAGCTGTACCGCCATTCATTTTACCCTTTGTGGCACGACAGAAGATATAAGCCTTCTATGATATATGAGTACGAAAATAGTCATCATTACGCAGTTTCAGTGTTTTGGCAATATTCTTCAACTGATCATCATAAATCATATAGAATCCCAGGTAATCACGAGTTTTAGCAAGGATATCATCCAACTTCAATTGATGTAAAACATCAGAACCATGCATATTCTGTATTGGACGTTTAATCTGGATTATTATGGCATTGATACCATCAATCTCCGACATGATATCACGACGGAACGAGAAAAAATTGAACATACTGGCAAAACTGAGCATATTTTCCTGACTGCCTTCTTCCGGAGCATTAAGGAATATCAATGTGTCATCAGGACGGATGGCATGTATATCTTTAGCAAGGCGCAAAGAAACATCATTAATACCAAAAAACACCTCTACATCACCTTTCAAGTGTTTCTTGCGTCGAAGCAGAAAGAGTCGCCAAGACGATTTAAACCGGACTCCAATATAATTAATTGCAACGGCAAACGAAACAGCAGCAGAAGCAAAGTGAATAGTGGCAAAAAAAGTCATATACACCATACTGTGCTTGCAACCTTCACCGACTTCCAAAAGTCCACTGTCGAAAGCAAACATTTCCAGTGATGAAAGCAGAGGACGGAAAATAGAAGCATACCATGACAGGTTAGTACCAAGAGACTCCGAACCTTCACGATAACCTATAAAGTAGATAACAAATCCAGATAAGAACACAACTAGAGCCACCCTTCTGATAAATACATTGAAATCACGCAGCAATCGTCCGCGGAAAATGTATATTACAGCTATGAGAAGTACCGTTATGAGGATACTGAGAATATTAATATATAGCATAAAATAAAATCACTATTTGTTCATAAATGACAACTTCATGGCTTCATCGTAGATTATACGTGCCATGGCTTCGTTGTGAGGTGACTCTCCATTAAGTACATCGTAAACATGAGTTATACCGGGAATACCCTTGCCCTGTTTGAGAAAAGTCACAATAATAAGATTCTGCAATCCAATCGTTGATGACATTATATCAAGATCTGTCGCTGAGAGTTGACTCATAGCCAATCTGTATGCATCATCCTCATTCTTATGTATGAAGTCTTCCACATCCTGCAAGGTAGCAAGTCCAATTTCCTTAAGAAGAGAATAGAACGGAACATACGACATATCCTGCAACTCAGCCTGATTGATAGAGGCAATACGCTTATTCAGTTTGTCAAATGGTCCATTGGCAACATAATGTTCAAAAGTATCTCCATCAAGAGGCACTTGTGACAACTCTCCTGCCATAATTAAAGTTTCCATTCTGCGGCGATAGTCAGCCACACTTATTCGAATACGCGAAAACTCTTCATCAGCAAGTTCCAACATACCAGCCAGACGACCAAGCATACGCAAATATTCGGGCGGGGTTTCTATATCCGACTTATAGCCTATATCATGTTCCATAGCCGCCCATGCATGCTGTAGAGTGGAACGCATTTGTATTTCAAAACGTATATTGTTAATTTCAGGATGTTCATAATCTTCGTACAAAGACTTTGGAATACGACAAATATAATGTACAGAATTATAACCGAAACTATCCAATTTATGCATCTTGCGCTTGTCAATGGATTCAGCCCAGTCTACATCAAAAGACTTTTCCATAAAAGATGCCACGCGATCTACATCATCGCTGAAGAGAGTTATTATTCTGGTGCCCAAAATATCTGTTATATCATCAAGAGAAACATATTTCTGCCCTTTACGTATAAGTTTTCCGGCAAGGCTATCCTCTTTCTTAACGCGCCCCTCTACAGCCGTTACAAGCAAACCATTCTCCTTTAATATGCTTCTTATCTGAGAAAGGACAATACTGCATATCTTATCAAACAGGGGTTTCCGCTCGATATATTCATCCAATATCATCTGACAATGGAAATCAAGCCCATATTTATTATCTTCTATCATTGATTTTTTATTGACTATTTATAATTTGTATCCAACGCTGAACATAAACCAACGTCCCTGCTGCTGAATCAATCCTGTGTTCATTCCACTCTGGTAATATTTATGATTGAGTATGTTATGGAAATCAAGTCCAAGTTCCACGCCCTTCAAATCATAGAATCCTCCCAGATTCACAATACAGCGAGAATTTACAGTTTGAGTATTCAATTTGCTATCCAATATATTGACGCTATAAGCTGTCTGTTCACCGTCAAAACGGATATTGGAGTATAATTTCAATCTTTTTATCGGGCGATAAGTAACAACAGCATTAGCTGAAACATCAGGAATATTATATACCGTATTCAACTTCTGTTCGAAATACTCACTGCTTATCACATGTTGCCATGTAAAAATAAAGTTGGCTGTAAATTTAGGAAGTGTGTACAGAGCTGTTATTTCCGTTCCTATACTTTTACCCGTACCGGCATTGTCATGATAAAGCCTATTAGGATAAATCAGATTAGTAGCCCGATTGTAAAACTCATTCAATTCCAAATTCAGATTCTTTATTAATTTCGGCGCACTGAGTGTAAGTTGTATAGAATGCAGATATTCTGATTTCAAATCTTCACCTTTCTGTGCAACAACAAGATTAGTCTTACGATACAAATAAGGTGCGTCTACAAATGACTTACTATAACTGAACTTAACATTCCATTTTGGCTGCAACCAAATCAAAGCTACACGTGGTGACCATTCCCTGATGATATTGCCATTATATCTTTTTTTATAATCATAACGCAGACCTGCATTAAATATCAACTGTTTCCAACGATGCTTCACCTGCAGGAATCCGTCTATTCCAGTTTCATTTCCCTTAGCCAATGAAGCCAGAGAATTTTCCTCCATTATAATATTCGAGAAATTAGAGCCTAGTACATATCTGAAGTCATCCAGAGCAAATCGGTACCAATCGGCACCCATACTTATATATCCCTTATTATCTTTATTATCCACATACACATAGTCTCCCTTGACTTGGGCACCAAAAGTATGTTCCTGACCATCCAGATAACGATAGATACCAGGTTTGTTCAACACCTCATTATATTTTTTATCAGCCAGCAAAACACTACCCAACTGTGCAAAGGCTGAATCCGTAACAGCCTGATAATGCACCATATCTATAAGATCGTATGAAAAAGTGCCACTCAGATATAAACTTTTATTGAGCTGATGTCCATATTGCAGTTCTGTGTGCTGGGAACTTGTTGCATAACTAGGACGCAAACCGCGGTATGTCACATAATTGCTCCATGAATAAGGAGAAAATGTATAGCTTACTGTATATGGAGAAACAATTTGCGAAAAGCGATTACAATACAGCAACCGCAAGTCCTTATAACGTAGAGTAAGCCCGAAGTCATGAGAAGGTTTATTGCCTACCATACCAATTCTTGCATAACCGTCATTGACCTTCAATCCGGTATTTTCCGTAGGTACGTAATATTTCTCACCGTCAGCATGATAAACACTTCCCCAAACAACCACGTCCAAATCAAAATATCTCTTTCCAAACACAGCATCACCTCGCCACTGTCCATAATTACCGGCACCGACTTTCGCTTCCAATCCGTCAACTTCCCGACCTGTTTTTGTTATGATATTAACAACAGCAGAAAGAGCCACACCTCCATAAAGAGAAGAAGCCGGTCCACGCAATACTTCTATCTGCTTCACCTTTTCCAGAGAAATACTGAAATCAGGTGCAGCCGTATTTGTACTGTAACTGTTAAGACGATGACCATCAAGCATAAACAGCATTTTTTCCTGTCCCAAGCTAAAGAGTCCACGCATAGAAACATTAATATCATCATTGCTGTCAACTGATGTCATACCAGGAACATAAGCAAGAAGGACCTCTTTCAAATTACGTGCTCCACAATCATGAATCATCTCTTCTGTAATCAATGTCACCGGTACAGGAGATTCCTCCAGATTTTCAGCCTGAGAAGATGCCGTGGTAATAGTTGCACTTCTTCCATTCTTTATGCGTTCCACGATATCCCGAAAGCGCATAGGGTCACCGGCTGAAGTCGTATAATAAGGATTATCAGTCAGCAACTGACGGGTATAACCTTCAGCCTTTTCATCTTCATCCATGGCAATACTGCATAGTGACAACAGTCTGTAAACTTCCTGACGCAGAGAACCACGGAATTTACCAATGCTCTTATCCAATATATCATGCGCATTCTCTACCCTGCCCAAAGTGTATTCACTCTGTGCCTCTTCGTATATTTTCTGCAAATCTTCCGTATTTTGCTGAGCATTGCTCACTGCCAATATTCCACAGAAGAATGCCAATAATGCAAATCGTCTGTTCATTTAAGTCGAATTGGTATTTTTATTTCAAATATAGTAAATTCACCTTCTTTAGAATCAAAAGTCAACTCACCTTTATGTTTATTTTCTATTATGTCACGGGTTATTCCCATTCCCAAACCAGTCCCCTTGCCTATAGGCTTAGTCGTGAAAAAGTTTTCATAAAGTTTCTGCTTCACTTCATCCGTCATACCCTCACCATTGTCACGTATCTGTATATGCAAACCTGCATCATCCATTTTCACGCTAACGTCAATATCCGGATGATAATATGCGCCAACAGTCTGTTGCTTATGCCACACCGCATAACAGGCATTGTTCATTATGTTAAGTATAGCACGGCTAAAATCCTGTGGAATCAACATCATGTTTGGAATATCTTTCTGATAATCCTCATGAATGCTCACATTAAATCCTTTATTGTTGGCACGCATAGCATGATAAGCCAACCAAACGTATTCTTTCACTATTTTTATCACATCAGAAGAAATATACTCATTTTCCTTACCTCTTGACACCAGTAATATTCCTCTGATTATATCGATTGCACGTTCTCCATGTTCCGTTATCTTACCTAGATTTTCATTCAAGTCAGTAATAATATCCTGAGCTTCTTCTTTGTCATCATCAGAAAGCTTATCTGAATTATCTTCTATAATCTCAGTGAGGTCTTTCAGCAAAGAACCAGACATCTTTGCAAAATTTATAACGAAATTGAGTGGATTCTGCACTTCATGCGCAATCCCTGCACTCAGCAGTCCCAGTGAAGCAAGTTTCTCCTGCTGTTTCAACTGGTCTTGCAAATTCTTTAGCTCTTCATTATTATTCTCCATATTCGTTATTTATTTTGAGGTAAGATTATTGTGAACTGTGTATATTGATCTTTTTTAGAGTCAACCGTAATGTCACCATGATGATTCTGCGCTATCTCCCTACTCAGATACAAGCCCACTCCTGCCGCCTCTCCGGTGGTTTTGGTTGTAAAGAACGGATCGAATATCTTTTCCTGAATAGCTTCTTCTATACCTATACCGTTGTCACGTATTGTCATTATAATTCTATCTTCGTCAAGATGCATTTCTACATCTATCCGAGGCTTGTATTCATTATTTTTGCCAGATTCTTTCTTTACGGCATAAATGCCATTGGCAATGAGACTCATCACAGTCTTGCTCAATTGTTCCTGATTACCAATTATTTCAATAGATTCAGGATACTCAAAGTTTACAGTAATACCATATTCAGCAATATCTTGCTTATAGAAATCACGCGTAATCTGTTCACACTGTTTCATCATCAATGCCAAATCCATATCAACCATCTTGCCGGCATGGTCTTTTAGCAGTTCTTCCATTGCCTTAAGAGTACGGGTTGTATTCTGTCCGTGTTCCTGAACCTTATCGAGATTGTTTTTCAACATATCGAAAACATCTATTGTATCTTCATAATTCTCCTCATCCATATTGTCTTTTTCATCCTCTATGTTGGCTGTAGCGTCCTTGATAAGTCCTTGAGACAATTTAGAGAAATTATTTATATAGTTAAGCGGATTAAGTATACGATCTATTAGTCCCTGCGTTAGTTTACCGACAGTAGCCATTTTCTCCTGCCTAACCAGTTCATCTTTCTGTTGGTTTATCACCGCAGTACGCTCTTCCACCATGTTTTCAAGTCGTATCTTATCCTGTATAAGCCTTCTCATTCTCCACTTTACAAGTCCATATACGGCAATAGCCACAAGTAAAAGATAAAGCAAAAGCATATACCAGTGCAAATAGTACGGATAGGATACATAGAAATCCATACTCACAACATTTGACAATCTGCCAAAAGCATCACGGCCTTGAACTTCCAAAGTAAAACTTCCCCATGATAGATTGGAGAACTTAGCAAATGTTTCTGTACTCCATCCCGACCATTGTTTACCATTAATTCTATAACGGTATGTGGAATTACCCAACAGATTAGAATATGAAAGTGCAAACGTGAATGTAAGGCTGGCATTATTGCTGCCAATAGACTGCAGTTCCAATGGTTGTTTATTATACCCGCCCCATATCACACTGTCACCATTAAGGACTACACTTGTAAAACGCAAAGCGCCTTTGTATTCATGAAATGATCTTCATGGGATTTGTTTGCCGAGATAATACCGAAATCTCCTCCAAGCCACAGTTGATGATTTTCCCTATACAAGGCTCTTACCGTGTTTTGAGACAGCGATTTCAACAATTTATCATAACGATGAAGCCGTTTGCCGTCTTTCACGGTATAAAGGTGCTTTCCCTCTGCATTCGTTAGCCATGTGCATCCAAGATTATCGGTATATGAGAACTGTGGATATTCAAACTTGCTGTCATAAGTCTGTTTAACCAACCTATTGCCATTCCACATCCATGCTCCTTCCGCATTGACAACAACTACGTCTGCAAGTCCTGTAACAAGAGTACACACCTGACGGACATCATTGCCTGCCGTTACAGGAGTGAAATTTTTCTTATCTTTCTTACGCAACCACACCTGCCCATAAAGGTTATTAACCCATATATTGCCACGATGGTCTTTAAATATTTTCGTTGCTTTTTCAATTGTACTTATTCTGTTTCTTCTTCCGTTTCCATTAAGATATATTCCATCTAATTCTCCACTAATGAAACCATCTTTTATACTTAATACAGAGGTTGCTCCCTGTCCATTATTCATCTTTCTTACAACTCCGCTTTTCTCTATCAGAAACACGCCATCGCTTGTTGCAGCCAACAGCCCATTACCATAAGGTTCCAACTGCCAGCAAGCATGGCGCACACCGGGAACAGCAACAAAAGCATTTCCTACTCTACGGAAGAGTCCATTTAATGTCCCTACAAACATTGCATCATGCAGAGAGTTTATACAAAGCACTTCGCCTTTCAAACCTTCCGAACTTGTAAAATGAGTATAAATACTCGGAATTGCCAATGCAAAAACACCATTGTCTGTAGCTCCCCAAAGGATTCCATGTCCATTATAGGTTATATGATTCACATTGTTACTGCAAAGTCCGTTAGCTTCTGTTACCCGGAATAGTTCTTTACCTCTTGCATCTGTTATGATAACACCATCACCTTCTGTAGCTTGAGCCTGTAAATTATTTGTGATTTTCTGAATCTGATTTATATGGCGTGATGTTACGAAAGTACTGTTGCCCGCAGATGGTATTTTGCCATCAGGCATAAACTGTATATTTATATCATGTACTCTATATATACGATTGTCTGACGTAAGAAATTGTATTTCGCCATTTTTTCCCATATCCAGTTCACTTCACCCTTTAGACTTGTATTTGAAGCAAGCAGTAAATTCACGAGATGCAATTCTCCATACCGACCAACACCAACATATCCCATAAAGTTATATCCGCCAACCCATATTTTACCTTTATGATCTCGGAATACTGATGTTATACGAGTTATGCCAGGGGTATGGAGTATACGCCAACGAGACTGATCATAATAAAGCAGTCCTTCAAAATTAGCAACATACAATGTTCCGTCCGTACCCGTTATCACATCAAAATTACGGTTATGGGCCCTATATTCTGCCGATGTATAATTACGCAAGAAAGGTATGCCCTGTGCGCCAATATTCAAAGTACAGAACAACAGCAACACACTGAACAATATGTTATAAAAAAATCTTTCCTGTTTCATTCGGTATGCTTTATTTAAATTTCGTATAAGGCAAGAATGTACCTATATATTTATCCCATTCCTCTTTTGTGAAGTCACGCTCCAAATTATCTTTAACTTTTCCTGCCATTGCCTTTGTAGATATCAGCGTACGCGTAACCGTACCATGCTGATTACCAGTCCACAATTCATCATCTGAAATTTTAGCAGACATACAGTGAACCCAATAATTACATGTAAAAGCATTAGAAGATTCCATCCGTGAATTACTTAAATCACAGAATTTTACAGTTCCATCATAACTTGAAGAAAACAATCGGTTACCATAAAACTGCAATTGACTGATTTTAGACCGATGACTCTCTAGTTTCTGTATTTCTGCTCCCTGTCTGGCAATATAGACCTTACCGTCTACCGTACCATAAGCAGACATTCTCAACTTAGCAGAATAAGCATAAGCTGTAACCCGATCATTAAAAGGCATCTTCCTTGACGCTATATTCTGGAGAGAGTTAACGGCATATTCAGTTCCATTCTTATCGAACAAAAGTATATTTTTTCCATGTATTCCTACTGCTGTAACAGAAAAAGACAAAGGCTTACTACTAATTACTTTTCCAGAAGACTTGTCATATACAAACAAGGCTTTGTCTGCCACAAGTAACAATCTGTCATTAGCGTATGGTATTATACGCATCATATTTGCAGTCTGCGAAATAACAGAAATCTTTGACAAACCGGAAAATGGCTTTACATACAATTGTCCATTGCGACTCAAAGCATATATATTGCTATTTTCATCTATATAGACATCACGGAAATCATACGTCTTGCTGTTCACAATAGTCTGTGACGTTACATTGACACCATTACGCTTATGCATGATTACACTTCCATAACTGTCAACCGTAGCGAAACTATTTCTGTTATTAGGGTCTACAGCTATTGCCATGACCCCACCTTGATGTTGATTCCACTGAGTATTACTGTTACTGGTCAAAGACAGAGCACGATATATATCATAGTCTACAGAGGTCTTGCCATACTTTATACTTATATAATAAGCCGCATAAGCCAGCAGTTCTCCCAAAGTATAGTTTTTTGCTTGGTAACGTTGAATAGCTAAAGAGCCCAGAGAACGCGCCAAGGTATAAGCATTAAGAGTATCGGCTGTACGTTTTGCATATTCAGCCTGCAGACGCCGTTCATCAGCAAGACGTCTTTGTTTCTCTGCCGTCTGAGATGATGCCAATGCCTTATGCTGTGATTCAACAGCCTGTCCCTCAGCTATAATAGCCTTCTGTCTTGCCAAGTCGGAAGCAGTACGCATTTTATTGGCTATAGCCGTCTGCTTTACAGCCTGTTCACGCTGTTCATCCGAAACACTTTTCTGCTGATATGCAATTTCCTCCATCTGAGTACTTATACTGCGCACAATCGTAGATTTCTTTTCCTTATCATTCAGTTCGTGCAATTGTTTGACCAGCAAATTGTTCTTATCCTGTTCTTTCTGATATTGCACAAAGAAATACACAGCACCGCTCAATAACGCCACTGCCATCAATGTCAATGCAATATTAGATTTCAGTTTCATATTTTTCGTTTCAAAACTAGTGAGGTTATGTCATCGCTTTGCGGAGCATCTCCAGCAAAAGCCTTCACACTGTCAAATATTTTATTTAAAGTCTGCTTGCCGGTATCACCCTTGCATTGTGCAAGAAGTTCCTCCAATCTCGGCTCTCCATATTCCTCGTTTTCTGAATTGAAGGCCTCTGTCACCCCATCGGTAAACATAACTAAAGCTTCCCCTGCCTGTAACTGCAATTCATTGTCAGCATATTCCATTCCATCCATAGCTCCAACAATAAAGTTTCCACTTAATGGGGTCTTCTCTACACTACCATCTGCCTTTATAATATAAGGCTGATTATGCCCAGCATTACAATAATTTACAAGTCCGGTCTTTATATTATATATACCATAAAACACCGTAACGAACATACTGTCAACAGACTCTCTGCACAACAGATTATTGGTATATGCTATACATTCACCGGTATTACCTCCACGTATTCCGGTAGAACGTAATAAAGTACGACTGACAGCCATGAATATAGCCGCCGGAACTCCTTTCCCACTTACGTCTGCTATTACAAATCCTATACGGTCATCGTCAATGCGGAAGAAATCATAGAAATCACCTCCCACATCCCTGGCAGGCATCATCTGGGCGGCAATATCCACCTTATCATCTACATCAGGAAATGGAGGGAATATACGCGGCAATATGGCTTGTTGAATCTCGCCGGCAATTGCCAAATCCGTCTTCAGAGACTCCAGTTGCTTATGTTCATGCTGAGAATTTTTAATATAGTTAATCTGTTCTATGGCTTTTTCAATCGTAAGATTCAAATCATCCAAGTCTATAGGCTTTGTGGCAAAGTCAAAAGCACCATTGTTCATTGCCGAGCGTATATTACTCATATCACCATAAGCAGAAACCATGATACATTTCAAAGCCGGATTGCGCATTTCGTTTATCTTGGTCAACAGAGTCAAACCATCCATCTCCGGCATGTTTATATCTGAAAGGATTATATCGTAAGTGGGATCTTTAAGCAACATTTCAAGTGCTTCAAGTCCGTTATGAGCAAAATGGAATTCATACTCACCCTTACGTATTTTTCTTCTGAAATACTGTGTCAGCAGCATTTCCAAATCCATTTCATCATCTACGCTTAATATTTTTGTAGCCATAATATTATATTAAAAAAAGTAAGAGACATATTTCAGAACTCATAACATCATCTACGATGCCGCAATACATCACATTTCAGGATGCAATCAATCATTTATTGTAAACAAACGGTAAAAGCCGGTCATTGTAAACACGTTGCGGATACTGTCATTTATATGTTGTATTATTACAGTTCCACCTTTTGCGGCAGAAGCCTTACGCAGTGATATGAACAAGCGCAGACCGGAAGAGCTGATGTATTCCAGTCCGGTACAGTCCAATTTTATTTCTTTATCAGCCATAGTCTGCAACTCTTCGAAATTTCCAGCCACATCAGCCGCAGCTGCAGTATCCAGACGTCCATTCAGAGTTGCCAACACAGAGCCACCATTTTCCTTTATATCAACATTCATAATTATTTCGTTTTATTAATGTAATCCAAAATTATGCTAGCAGCCTCGTCCTCTGTAAGTCCTGCCACATTCAGCACCATGTCATAGTTACGTGTATCATAACGGCTGGTACCAGAGAACTTTTGAGTATATGTCTCTCTGCCTTTATCTAGTTTTTCTATCAGTTTACGAGCCTCACTCTCAGATAAGTTCTGACGTTCCATTACTCTTTCTACTCTCTTTTCCATTGTGCTCTGGATTAGAATTTTCAAAGTATTTGGAGTATCTTTGAATATATGGAATGCAGAGCGACCGGCAATAACACATGATTCTTCTGCAGCCACATCTTTAAGAACTTTTGATTCTATATTATATATATTCTCGGAAGTTGGAACGGTTTCATTCATATCTATACGAGTTTCAACGCTATAGCGTTTCATATAACTGTCTGCAAAATCATTCCACCAATTGTGCTTTTTGGCCTTAAGTTTTTCCAATTCAGGCAAAGACAAATCATATTTTTCTTCAAGAGCCTTCACCCAAGCCTTATCATAGAACTTGACGCCAAGTCTTTCTGCTACAATTTTACCTATAGTACGTCCACCAGAACCTAGTTCACGGTTAATCGTAATCACGAATTTCTGATCTTTTTTCATATTAATTTCTTTATCATCGTCAACACATTTTTATTCCCATCGCGTTTATATTCCAGAGAATCCATAATCTGTCTCACCAAAAATATTCCAAGTCCACCTACCGGACGGTCCTCAACATCCAGAGTAACGTCAGCATCAGCCACCTTTGTGGGGTCAAAAGGTTTACCGGTATCCAGAAGTTTGAATTCCCATTTTTCAGGAGTTACTGCACTTTCCAGTTCTATATGTCCTTCGTCACCCTTTGGATACGCATAATTCATAACATTAACCACAGCCTCTTCCAAAGCCAGATTCACACCACCGACAACAGCAACGTCAATGTTTTCCTCTTCTGCGATTCCATCTATAAATTCTCCAAGTGTTGGAACATCCTGGATATTATTGCGAAATATCGCTTTTTTAATATGTGGTATTTTTTCATGCATTATTTTAACAGTACAGTTAATTCTTAATATTCTACAATATATAGATATATTTTATCAAACTTCCAAATCATTAAAAGAAAAATTCATTATTTTCTATTATAATTTACTTTTCGAATAACGTCATCTTGCTTTTTTCATATATTTACTACTAAAAAGGCAAGAAGACACATCGTCCTATGGATATTTTCCATTTACGACCGTATGCTTAACCGGTACTCTGCAGGACTTTTACCTATATGTTCCTTAACATAACGACCGAAAAACGAAGAATTGGCAAATCCCATAAGTTCACTGATTTCCTTACAAGAAAGGTCTGTATTCTTAAGATAGGAACGAATTTCACCGATTTCATATTCTGTTATCCACTGAAGAGGGGATTTGTCACTCTGCTGTTTACATATTGTAGAAAGATATTTCGGTGTAATACATAGTTTTTCGGCATAGTAAGCAACGGGGCGTTTCTTTATCGTTTCTTGAGACAACAGATCTATAAAACGATGGAATATTTCCTTACTTCTTAATTTTATATTTGGAACAGCGTCCTCGTCTATTCTGGAAAGTATCATTTCGCAGAATTCAAGCAGAGCGGCACTGAAGAGAGTGTGAACTATTGTACGGCTAATCTGACTGTTTATGTTAATCCTACTACGAACCAACTGCTCGTATATAAGTCCGCGTTTTACCTCATCTTCCGTAGAATTGAATATTCTTATTTTCTGGATATACAGGGCCTTGTTCCACAATACGACATCACTATGCAGAAGATACTGCAGGGCTTTGTCAGTAAACAACAAAGCCTTACAACTATATTTGTTGGAACTCATAATATTTGAAATTACGGCTTTGGAATGACAGACGAATACTTTACCTTCTGTAAGGGTATAAGTCTCATTGTCAACATCAAACTGCAGTCTACCGCCAAGACAGAACAGTATGACGTTCATTTGGACCCTAACCGTCATAGTCTGTTCAAATTCCTTGATATCACTGATGAGTATTATATCATCATCACTGTATCCTATATCATGCTGGGGTCCTACTATTGCCAATCCAATATTCGGAATTTCATTATTATTTTGTTTTTGCATACATATATCCTTTTTGTCGCAAATATAAGTTTTTTTTTCTATTGTCCAATAATATTTCCTTACTTTTTAATTTTAGCAATAGAAATCCCGATAAATAATATCCAAATATTCTACATGAATGGCCGATATTCAAGTATAATCAAAAATGGACATTCAATTGGAAATTTCGGTCATCAGTGTTTTGAACTATCCATATATCTTTGCCGACAAAAAGGACAGATACATGCAAAATGACAACATAAACAACTTTATACTCGATGTCGGAGTTTCCGCTATTGAACAGCATTTCCATGATATTGGATACAGTGATGATGATATAATACTACTAAACAATATCAAGGAATTAGAACAGACTATGATAGTCAGAGTTCAGATGAATGCTATACTGTTCTGTCTTGGTGGCAGACTGCAGTTTGATGTTGACAATGAGACTTATACCCTTACAGAAGGTAAAGTATTCGCCTGTCATTCCAAAGCCGTAATTTCAAATATTATGAGTTCCAACAAATACAGTTGTAAAGTTTTGCTGTTTACCGACAAAGCCCTGCAGTATCTTCTGCATAGCGATGTCGTATTGTGGAATAAGGCCCTGTATATCCAGAAAATAAGAATATTCAGTTTAACGGAAGACGAGATCAAACGCGGACTTATATACGAGCAGTTGGTTCGTAGTAGAATTAACAGAAACAGTCAGATTAGCCGTACAATAATCCACACCCTCTTCAGTGCCGTTCTGCTTGAATTCTGCGAAATGATGTTTTCCAGAATAGACAAGGACGCTGTTCCAAATATAAAATTAAGAAGTAAGGAAATATTCCATCGCTTCATTGACCTGTTGTCTCAGGAAACAGCAAAAAAACATTCTGTTGCTTACTATGCTGAAAAAATGTACATTACGCCGAAATATCTTTCCATGATATGTAAACAGATAAGTGACAAATCTCCTCTTCAGTGGATAACGGAATATGAAATCGGTGAAATTCGGTCCTATCTTAAGAATACCGACCTATCATGTAAGGAAATCAGCGACATTATGGGATTTGCCAACTCTTCTTTTTTCGGACATTACGTCAAGGAACATACAGGCATGACACCAAATGAATACAGGATGAGCATTAGAAAATAAAATATTTGGTCAATTTAATTTCGTATTAATTAACAGGAATAAAATCATGAATAAAAAGAAATTGTTATTTGCATCTGCAATTATCTTACTTTGCAGTTGCAATGGTAAAAAGAAGGCTGACACGCTACAACCTGTAGACGTGAAAGTAGAGACTGTAATGGAAGAAAGCGAAAACGGCGGACAGTCTTTTTCAGGAACCATAGTGGAACAGAGTGGTACATCTCTGAGTTTTGCAACAAATGGGACCGTCAAGTCTCTCTTTATCGAAGAGGGGCAAATGGTAACCAAAGGACAACTTATAGGAGCTGTTGACGAAACATCGTTACGCAGTTCTCTACAGGCAGCAACAGCTGCCAGAAAACAGGCTCAGGATTCTTATAATCGCATGAAGCTGCTGCATGAGACAAATAGTCTGCCTGAAATTCAATGGATACAAGTTCAAACTCAGTTACAGCAAGCTAAAGCCCAGGAAACAATATCACGCAAGAGTCTCAGTGATACCCGTCTGTATGCCCCTTTCTCCGGATACATATCTGAGAAAAAAGCTGAAGTAGGACAGAATGTAAATGCCGGAACGGAAGTAGCCAAACTTGTAAAAATAGAACATGTGAAAGTAAAAATTTCTGTTCCTGAAGAAGAAATCAACAAGATTCGCAAGGGGCAGCGCCTTATGGTTCACGTAAGTGCCACAGACACCCACGCATTCACAGGAAGTGTAATAGAGAAAGGTGTTTCTGCCGACCCCATGTCACGCTCCTATGAAGTTAAAGCTATAATAAACAATGTCGGTCATCAACTTTTACCGGGAATGGTATGTGATGTATATACAGATTATGAAGAAGGTGAAAAAGCCATATTCATTCCATCTTCAATAGTACAGATTGGTTCCGACAATTCTACTTTCGTATGGCTGAGCGTCAATGGCAAGGCTCATCGTCAGGATATAATTACAAAAGGAGAATGCAGCAAAGGGGTAAAAGTGGTAAAGGGATTGAACAACGGAGACAAACTTATAATCAGCGGACAGCAGAAAGTCTGTGAAGGTATTAAAGTTAAAGAGTAAGACATTATGAAAGAAAAAAAACGCAGTATGCAAGAATGGGCGATGCACTACAAGCAGATTATCATTCTGCTTACGTGCTGCTTCATTGCTCTTGGATTTGTTGGACTCGCCAACATGAACAAGAATGAGTTTCCTGCCTTCACAATACGTCAGGGAGTTGTGACGGCCGTCTATCCTGGTGCCACAGCCGAAGAGATAGAGGAACAGGTAACAAAACCTCTGGAAAACTATATATTCTCATATAAGGAGGTAAAGAAAGAAAAGACAAAGTCCTTCACTCGTGACGGACTTGCCATAATACAAGTTGAACTTAACGACAATCTTAATGACAAAGATGCCTTCTGGAGTAAATTCAAACATGGCATAGGAAGTTTCAAGAACCAGTTACCACGAGGCGTAATGGCTCTTAATGTGAACGATGATTTCGGTTATACTTCAGCTCTGTTGATTGCCATGGAGAGCAATGACAAGACTTACAGAGAGCTGAAAGAATATATGGATGCTCTGAAGGATTCCCTACGAATGGTTCCAAGCGTAGGAAAACTCAACGTCTACGGCATGCAGAAGGAACAGATTGGCGTATATTTGGACAACAATCGGTTATCTCAATATGGAATCAATGAGCGCACAATTGCCTCCAACCTGCTGCGCAAGGGACTGGTATCCACTTCTGGACACATAAAAACCGGTGCCGGCGAATATCCTATTTATCTGCAGAGAGCAGTAAGTGAAATTAACGAAGTGGCACAAACAATAGTATATTCAGACAATCAGGGCAACAATGTTAGGCTTAAAGACGTGGCACGTGTAGTAAGGGAATACCCCGAACCTACATCTTATATTACCAACAACGGAAAGAAATGTCTGATTCTGAGTGTCGAAATGAAGAGCGGACAGGATATATCCAAAATGGGCAAGGCTGTAAATGAGAAACTTGATAATATAAAAAGCAATATGCCTCCTGAAGTGAAAATATACAAGATTACAGATCAAAGTAAGGTTGTTGACGATTCTATATATTCTTTTCTACATGAACTGCTGATTGCCATCATTTCCGTAATTCTTGTAGTAATATTGCTTATGCCAATGCGCGTTGCTCTGGTGGCAGCATCTACAATACCTATAACCATATTTACATCATTGGGAATGTTTTATGTTATGGATATCGAACTGAACACAGTTACGTTGGCAGCTCTCATTGTAACACTGGGAATGATTGTCGATGACTCCATTGTTATCATAGATTCCTATCTTGAGCTTCTGGCTGAGGGCAAATCCCATTGGCATGCGTCAATAGCTTCGGCTCAACATTTCTTCAAGTCCATCTTGTCGGCAACAATGTCTATCAGTATCACCTTTTTCCCATTCCTTATATTCATGACCGGTTCCACGCACGACTTTCTTCTGTCATTCCCGTGGTCAATGGCCATAATACTGTTCATATCCATGTTTGTGGCTCATCTTATAGTACCTATTCTACAGTTCTTCTTTATAAAGAAGCCGATAAAAAGCGAACTGAACGGGAAAAAGAAATTTTCCATACTTGACTGGGTACAGGCTAAATACGACAAACTGATAACGTTGTGTTTCCGTTATCCTTATATAACTCTAGGCTCAGGTTTCGCCAGTGTAATCATTGCCGTGTTCTTATTCAAGATGGTGCCTACACAACTTATGCCGGCTGCAGAACGCGACCAATTTGCCGTAGAAATATACACACCTACCGGTACGGCTCTGAAAAAGACTTCCACTGTAGCTGATTCTCTGGAGCATATATTAAGAAAAGACCAGCGCGTAGTTTCAGTAACATCATTCAGAGGTAGTGCTTCTCCACGTTTCCACACGTCATACGCACCACAATTCGGCGGACAGAACTTTACACAGTTCATAGTGAACACTACTGGCAACGATGCAACAGAAGAACTGGTTGTAGAATGCCAGAAAAAGTATTCGGCTTACTTCCCCGATGCTTACGTGCGTATAAAGCAACTTTCCTATGGAGACGAGACCAATCCTGTGGAAATAAGACTTACAGGAGACAACCTAGACCAATTGGAAAGCATGACCGATAGCGTGATGAGACGAATGCGCAATATGCCTGAGTTGTTGCTTGTAAGAAGCGATTTCAACGAACCAATGCCGGCAACAAAGATTCAACTCAACGACGACAAGGCAAGCAGAGTGGGTATTACAAACTCTGACGTGGAACAGTCTATGATGATTCGCTATGGTGACGGACTGGACGTAAGTACGGCATGGGAAGGAGACTATGATGTAAACGTGGTTTTAAAAAGCAATCATTCTGACCATGCCAGCATTGACAATGTAACCGACGAAGTCATTCCTGCCCACATGGGAGTAACCAGTGTACCTCTGCGACAGATTGCCGACATTGTGCCATCATGGCAACATGGACAAATTGCACATCGCAACGGACTGCGTACTGTCACTATAATGGCAGAAGTATCGTATGACTATAATATAATGGATGTATCCAAGAAAGTAATAAACCGATTAAGCAACTTGAAAATGCCAAACGGTGTCAAAATGACTTACGGAGGCAAGTATGAAGGTGACACAGAGAAAGGTCCTAGCATTGCTGCTTCACTCATCACGTCAATACTGATTATATTCTTCATCCTACTTTGGCATACCAAGCGCATCGGAGAGTCTACATTGATTCTCGTATGCCTTCTGTTGTGCCTTTTCGGAACTGCCATTGGCTTACTCATTACCGGTGTAAACTTCGGAATGACCTGTGTTCTCGGTGTCGTAAGCCTTATGGGTATACTTGTGAGAAACGGCATTATATTGTTTGACTATGCCGATGAAGTGAGAGAGTTGGAACATCTGTCTATCAAAGAGTCTATATTTGAATCTGCCAAACGACGTATGCGTCCTATATTTCTCACATCTGCAGCTGCGTCTATGGGCGTTGTACCTATGATATTAAGTCACAGCACCCTGTGGATGCCTATGGGAGCCGTTATTTGCTACGGTTCACTGATTACAATGGTATTCATCCTCACTGTCATGCCTGTAGCATACTGGCTGGTAATGAGCAGGGCACCATCCAACAGAGCCAAACAGGAACTTCTAGAACAAGAATGATTTTAAACAGAATAACAATGAAAAGAATAATCATCATATTAGCCATGACATCGGCAATGCCTGCCATGGCTCAGAACAGCTACTCACTCAATGACTGCCGGCGCATGGCCACAGACAATAACTATGCTTTGCGGTCTGCTAGAAACGCATCTGAGCAGAACGAGGAAAACAGCAAAGAGGCTTACACCAAATATTTTCCTAAAATAAGTGCTTCCGGAGTTGCTTTCAAATCCTTCAAGAATATGGTAAACATTGATATGAACGGACAGAATATTGATATGATAGACAAGGGAGCCTTTGCTTCTATATCTGCTGTACAACCTATATTCCAAGGCGGTCAGATTATAAACAGTAACAAACTTGCAAAGGTAAACATTGAAACGGGAAAATTGCAAATAGAACAGACAGGAGATAATATAATTCTAAACACTGAACAATATTACTGGCAGATAATAAAAATAAATGAAAAACAAAAGACTCTTGTCTCTGTGCAAAATATGTTGAATGACCTCAAGAAAGAAGTTTCATCTTCTGTAAAAGCTGGTGTCACCAACCGTAATGATCTGCTTCAGGTGAACTTACGTCTCAATGACATAAAGAGCCAGCAGATAAGTCTGGAAAACACTTTGATTATCTGCAAGATGCAGCTGGCACAGTATTGTGGTTTCAGCGACTGCAACTATCAGTTGTCAGGTGAAATAAATTCTGATAACATACCGGCTTTTCCAAACACACTTAAAACAGACCATCTGTCTGCTGTAAAGAACACCAATGAATATAAACTATTGGAAAAGAATGTTGAAGCCAGTGAACTACAGCGCAAACTGGAAGTAGGCAAGAACCTACCTTCTGTAGGAATCGGGGTTGGAATGTCGTATAATGACCTTATGGGCGACAGGACCAACGGAATGGTATTCGCTACAGTTTCTATTCCTATTTCTGACTGGTGGGGAGGAAGTCATGCCATAAAGCGGAAGAAACTAGCAGTTTTGAATGCCAAAGATGAAATGAACAACCAAACTCAATTATTGCAGATTAATATGGAAAACAACTGGCTTGCCGTAGTAAATGCACACGAACAGTTGGAAATAGCCAAACTGTCAATAGAGCAGTCTGAGGAGAATCTGCGACTGAACCGCAACTATTATAAGGCAGGAATGAGTAAAATGAGTGATGTGCTGGACGCAGAATATCAATTTCAGAACGCCCACGACAAGTTTGTGGATGCCTTTGCTGACTATCAACAGAAGATAACAGAATACAAGATATCAATCAACAGAAAATAAAAACTCTATTCAAATTAATAAATACATACCTACTTATTAATTTAATGCGGGAGCCAACTGTGAAGTCAGCTCCCGTTTTTTCATGTTAAACATTGTGCCAAATAGAAAGGCTGTACTCCAAATACTAGTTTTATGTACGCTCTTTATATCTATAGTTTTTAGGTGAACATCCCAAATGCCGCTTCACATAAGAACCGAAAAATGATATTGTTGAAAATTCCAGTTTGTTGCATATTTCCTTTATGGACAGATCAGTCTCTGTGAGATAATAACGTATATCTTCCGTTAGGTACTGGTCTATCCATTGGGATGGAGTCTTCTCGGTATATTTTTTGCACATCATAGTAAGATACTTGGAAGAAACAGCCAGTTGACCGGCATATTCATGCACACTGAGTCGCTTGATTTCTTTACCGGCAAGCATATTGAGGAATCGGTCTACAAGTAGTCTGCCACGCGAGACACTATGTTCAGCACCGTCTTCAGTCGGCTTATAGATAAGACCACATAAATCAACCAACATCGCACGGATTACAGACTGCATGGTAGATTTTACAAAAAGACTATCCTGATGTTCCCACTTAAAATGCAGAAGTTCATAATAATAGCAAAACTGAGTTTGGTGTTCCTCTGACAGACTTACCAGTGTCGTACGATTTATATATACGGCATTATTCCATATATTAATATAATCATGTAGCAGAGTCTGAACTACCTTGTCTGTCATACAGAGTATCTTGCATTCAAAATCAATGCTCAGCAGATAATTACTCAGTACTACACTTGGCGCACTTAGAAGGATTTCATTCTCCTCCAACGTCACCGGTGTACCGTTCAAATCGAACTGAATGCGCCCTTTGGTACATAATATAATGAAATTCATATAAGAATACATCGGTGAAATCTGTGTTAGTTCACGCACATTGTCAATAATAGCCACATCACCGTCAGTATAGTCTATATGCTGTCCACTGTTCAAACGAGCCATGTCCACCGGATGTATAAATTCATTCTGCAAATCTTTCATTTCGTTATTTCTTTTGTTGCAAATATCGCAATTATTTTCCTTTTTGACTACTGTTTGCGGGAATAAAAATGTTCGTCAAAGGAACAAGTTCCTCTTTTCTACACTTTTACAAACAATTAAAACACCCGTGAAGTATTGAAATCACATTACAAACAAAAAATAGTTCCATAAAAGAATAACATGTTACCGATTTTGGCGCCACCCCCTTTACATATTGGGCACAAAAAAGAGTTGTAATATAAAATTACAACTCTTTTCAGTAGCGGGGGTGGGACCCGAACCCACGACCTCCGGATTATGAATCCGACGCTCTAACCAGCTGAGCTATCCCGCCAACACGCGCAGCACATTATGCTGTTTTGCGGGTGCAAAGGTAGCATAAAGTTTTGAACTGACAAAATTTTATTTCAATTTTATTTATTTTTTGTTGAATTTTATCCCGCTAACCTATTTTATATAATAAAAAAACGAAAAAACACAATGTTTCTAATATTTTTATGCTACTTTTGCATCAAATATGCGCTATGGCGCTGATTGCAGAAAACAATGTTTCGAATCAAGAAATTAGATATATTTATAACAAAGCAGTTCGGTCTGCTCTTCATAGGTACGTTTTTTATCTGCCAGTTTGTGCTGATGATGCAGTTTCTGTGGAGATATATAAACGACCTTATCGGCAAAGGCTTGTCATTGGAAGTAATGGCTCAGTTCTTTTGGTATATGGGACTGATGTTAGTGCCACAAGCTCTTCCACTAGCCATACTGCTTTCTTCACTCATTACTTTCGGCAATTTGGGCGAAAGCAGTGAACTCACGGCAATAAAGGCAGCCGGAATATCACTGATGCAAGCTTTCCGCTCTCTTATATTCACCTCCGTAATTATATGCATAGGTTCTTTTTATTTTCAAAATAACATTGGACCGGAAGCTAATTTAAAACTCAGCCAACTATTGCTGTCAATGAAGCAAAAAAGTCCGGAGTTGGAAATTCCAGAGGGGGTCTTTTATGACGGGATACCAAACAGCAACCTTTACGTACAAAAAAAAGACATGAATACAGGTAAGTTATACGGTATTATGATTTACCGTATGACAGGAAGCTATGAAGATCAGGCTATTATCCTTGCAGACTCCGGAATGCTACAATCCACAGCCGAGAAAAAGCACCTTTTGCTGAGCCTCTGGAGCGGAGAATGGTTTGAAAATATGCAGACTCAAGCTTTCGGCAGTAGCGCAGCCGTACCTTATAGGCGCGAGACATTCGCCACAAAAAAAATAATTCTAGATTATGACGGAGGATTTAACCTATCTGATGCTGCAGGGCTAAGCAACGATGCCAGAGGAAAAAGTCTTGGAAAAATATCACATGACCTAGACTCAATGAATGAGAACTATGACAGTATCGGCAAATCTTTTTACGCCGATGCTTGCAGAAGCTATATGTTCACACCACATATAAACAAAAAAGACTCTGTAAAAGCCGTCAATGCCGGCATGGCAAAAAGCTTCAATATAGACTCTACATTCCAAAGACTTCCGGACAAGGAAAAACGAGAGGTGGTGAATGCCGCACTGGGGAAAGTCCAAAATGCAATATCAGACATGGACTTCAAAAGTATGATAACCGCAGATGGCGACAAACTGATAAATCAGCATGAACTGGAAGCCATAAATAAATTCACACTGGCACTGTCGTGCTTGATATTCTTTTTTATAGGTGCACCTTTGGGAGCAATCATCAGGAAAGGCGGACTGGGAATACCAGTGATTATATCAGTTCTGGTATTCATCATATTCTATATATTAGACAACACAGGAAGCAAAATGGCACGAGACGGAATGTGGGCTGTCTGGTTTGGCAAAGGTCTTGCACCAGCAGTACTTACACCAATAGCCGTATTTGTGACCTACAAGGCAAACAATGACTCCATGGTATTCAACATGGATCTCTACAAAGACGTATTCCGCAAGATACTGGGACTTAGAATAAAACGGCATATATTCGGCAAAGAAGTAATCATTAACGAGCCGGACTACAGCAAAGACTTGTATACTTTGGAAAGTATTAGTCATGATATACGGACATACAATATGAAACACCAACTGAAAAGAATGCCCGACCCTATATCTATGTTCTTCAAAAATACTCCGGACCACGAGATAGAAAGAATAAACGAGGAATTGGAAAATATGATTGAAGATCTCAGTAATTCTAAAAGTGCCGCTGTTATATCTAACTTGAATAAGTATCCAGTAGTGTCGGTGAAAGCACACACGAGACCGTTTGAAAGGAAATGGCTCAACATTGTTTCAGCAATAATAATTCCTCTGGGAATATTCTTCTACTGCAGAATGTGGCGATTCAGACTTAGGTTGCTGAATGACTTAAAGAAGATTAGAAACATAAACCAAGATATAGCAAACGATATCAGAAATCCAAAATAATATCAGCAACAAGACTGATATAAATATATAAATAGGTAATATATTAAAGAGGTATAAAGTATGGAAAACTTCAAACTGAGTAGCATCGAAGATGCAATCAAAGATTTCAAAGAAGGCAAATTCGTCATCGTAGTAGACGATGAAGACAGAGAGAATGAGGGGGACCTGATTATTGCTGCAGAAAAAATCACAGCCGAGAAGGTAAACTTTATGCTGAAAAATGCAAGAGGAGTACTATGCGCCCCTATTACACTTTCCAGAGCAGACGAACTGGATTTGCCTCATCAGGTAGAGGAAAACACCTCTATGTTGGGCACACCTTTCACTATAACAGTAGATAAACTGGAAGGATGCACAACCGGCGTTTCCGCACATGATCGCGCTGAAACAATAAAAGCTCTTGCCGATAAAACATCAAACTCACAGACTTTCGGACGTCCGGGGCATATAAATCCACTCTATGCGCAAGACAATGGGGTACTGCGCAGAAGCGGGCACACAGAGGCTGCCGTAGACTTATGTAAACTTGCGGGACTTTATCCTGCCGGTGCACTAATGGAGATAATGAACGAAGACGGCACAATGGCACGTATGCCACAGTTACAGGAAAAAGCCAAGGACTGGGGATTGAAAGTGATATCGATAAAAGACATTATCGCTTACAGACTGAAAAAAGAGTCAACCATTGAAGTTGGCGAAGAAGTAGATCTGCCGACAACTTATGGACATTTCCACCTGATACCTTTCCGCCAGACCAGTAACGGACTTGAGCACATGGCTCTTATAAAAGGAGAATGGAGCGCAGACGAGCCAGTATTGGTAAGAGTACATTCATCTTGCGCCACCGGAGATATTCTCGGAAGTCAGCGTTGTGACTGTGGAGAACAACTGCACAAGAGTATGCAGATGATAGACAAAGAAGGAAAAGGTGTGGTTATATATATGCAGCAGGAAGGAAGAGGCATAGGACTAATGAACAAGATTGCAGCCTACAAGTTACAGGAACAGGGATATGACACCGTAGACGCCAACGTACATCTGGGCTTTAAACCTGATGAAAGAGACTACGGATGTGGAGCCCAGATGCTCCGCCACCTTGGAGTACACAAGATGCGCCTCATGACCAACAATCCTACCAAACGTGTTGGACTGGAAGCTTACGGACTGGAAATTGTAGAAAACGTGCCTATTGAAATACAGCCTAACAAATACGACAGAGAATATTTGGAAACCAAACGAGATAAAATGGGACATACTCTGCACTTGTAAAATCAAACTTTGAACAACAATTTCACAAATAGGGTGTTAAAAAGTCAGTTTTATACACACTTTTGTGAAATTTTGCTATACTTTCTTCGTTATAAAAGATAAAATGCGTATTTTTGCAAAAATAACAACCAGAAGAATAAATTTATTATGGGACAATTATCAGATCGTTTGAATCGCCTTGCACCATCAGCAACACTGGCGATGTCACAAAAAAGTAGTGAGATGAAAGCTCAAGGTATCGACGTTATCAACATGAGCGTCGGAGAACCTGACTTCAACACCCCAGATGCCATTAAAGAAGCCGGCAAGAAAGCTATTGATGACAACTACTCCAAGTATTCACCAGTTCCAGGCTATCCTGCACTAAGAAATGCAATATCAGAAAAGCTGAAACGTGAAAACGGTCTTGATTACAAAGCAAGTGAAATCATTGTTGGTACCGGTGGAAAACAAGGTGTCTGCAACACTATTCTAGCACTTGTAAATCCTGGCGATGAAGTTATCATTCCCGCACCATATTGGGTAAGTTATCCACAAATGGTAAAACTTGCAGGCGGTATTCCGGTAATTGTAAATGCAGGATTCGAACAAGACTTCAAGATGACAGCCAAGCAATTGGAAGAAGCCATCACACCAAAAACAAAGATGCTGATTATATGTTCTCCAAGCAACCCTACTGGAAGCGTCTATTCAGAAGACGAACTGAGAGTTTTGGCTGAAGTAATAAAGAAACACAAAAGCATGTATGTTCTGGCTGATGAGATTTATGAACACATAAATTATATAGGCAAGCACACCAGCATAGCTTCTTCCCCCGGAATGAAAGAACAAACCATCATTGCCAACGGAGTATCTAAGGCATACGCCATGACAGGTTGGAGACTTGGCTGGCTAGCTGCACCAGAATGGATTATAAAAGGTATAAACAAGCTGCAGGGACAATATACAAGCGGCACATGCTCTGTAAGTCAGAAAGCAGCAGAAGCTGCCTATAAAATTGACCAGAAATGTGTAGAGGATATGCGAGAAGCTTTCGAACGCAGACGCGACCTTATCGTGAAACTAGCCAAAGATATTTCAGGACTTGAAGTAAATGTACCACAAGGCGCATTCTATCTATTCCCTAAATGCAGCAGTTTCTTTGGAATGAGTTATGGTGACAAAAAAATCAATAACTCAACAGACTTTGCACTTCTCTTGTTGGAAGAAGGTCATGTCGCAACTGTAGGCGGAGACGCATTTGGCGATTCAGACTGTTTCCGCATAAGTTATGCCACCAGCGACGAAAACATTGTTGAAGCTATGAAACGAATAAAAGAAACTTTAGCAAAGTTGAAATAAAAAAGTATATTATACAACATATTTGATAGATTTTTTAATTGGCAAACGATAAAATTTGGTTTCATTTGCCGTTAAAACTTCTTAATTAGGTCTATAGTTATACATAAATTGTTATCTTTGCCAAACAAATTGAAGAAGCCTCTAGAGGAAAACTCTAGTCGATTAACATTAAATCGAGAATAATAATAACATAAATTCATTAATAACTAAAATTTAAAAATTAAAATTATGGCAACTACACAAACAAAAGCCACCCCTAAGAAGTCAGGCTTCCAGGGCATCAGAGCAGCATTCTGGGTAATCGTATGCTGTTTCATTATTGCTATTTGCATTTTCAAGTATCTACTTGGTAATCCAGCAAACTTCGTCAACAATGACCCTGCAGGAGCTGTACTAAACGGTAATCTTCTCGGTACTATCTACAAGGGTGGTATGGTCGTTCCAATTATTCACACATTACTTCTTACAGTGCTTGCACTTTCTATAGAGCGTTGGTTGGCTCTCCGCACCGCTTTCGGTAAGGGATCTCTGACTAAGTTCGTTGCAAACATCAAGGCTGCTCTTAACAAGGGTGATTTCGCTCAGGCTGCTCAGATCTGTGACAAGCAGAAGGGTTCTGTAGCTAATGTTGTTAAGGCTTCTCTGAACGCATACGCTGAAATGGAAAATACCAATGGTCTTAAGAAAGAGCAGAAGGTTGCTAAGATTCAGCAGGCTCACGAGGAAGCAACTCAGCTTGAGATGCCAACACTTCAGATGAACCTCCCTATCCTTGCTACACTTGTAACACTTGGTACATTGACTGGACTTCTTGGTACTGTAACCGGTATGATTAAGTCATTCGCCGCTCTGGCAGCAGGTGGTGGTGGTGACTCTCTCGCACTTTCTACTGGTATTTCTGAGGCCTTGATCAACACCGCATTCGGTATTTTGACATCTTGGTGTGCTGTTGTATCTTACAACTTCTTCACAAACAAGATTGATAAGTTGACATACGCCCTCGACGAAGTTGGTTACTCTATCGCTCAGACATACGAAGCAAACCACACAGAAGAGGTTTAATTTTTGCTAACCCTTTAAATATTTATCACTATGGGTAAAGTAAAAATTAAGAAGACTGAAGTCTGGATAGACATGACTCCTATGTCTGACGTGATGGTCCTCCTACTGACATTCTTCATGTTGACATCAACATTTGTGAAGAATGAGCCAGTTAAGGTTGTGACACCAGGTTCAGTATCGGAGATCAAAGTTCCAGAGAAAAATGTGCTGAATATCCTGGTCGACAGGACTGGCAAGATATTCATGAGCATGGATAACCAAACCGAAATGTCTAGTGTCCTTGACGGCATGACATCTCAATTTGGCATATCTCTAAACGGAGCACAGCAGAAAAAGTTCCAGAAAGACGCTATGTGGGGTGTTCCTATGGAGAAGCTAGGCAATTATCTGAACTTGGAATCAAGTCAGATGGCAGCAGAACTTCCAAAACAGGGAATTCCAACAGACTCTATCAATGGAAAGCAAAGCGAATTTCAGCTGTGGGTAAAAAATGCACGTGACGTGAATCCAGATATCAAGTTGGCTATCAAAGCTGACGAGAACACTCCATACAAGACCATCAAAAAGGTCATGAATGAGCTTCAAGATATGAATGAGAATCGTTACTATCTAATAACTTCATATAAAAAGGTGGAGGACTAAAGAATGGCAAAACAGAAAAAAAGCAGACAGAAGAAGTTCAACGTTCGCGTAGACTTTACGCCAATGGTGGATATGATGATGCTTCTTATCACATTCTTCATGCTCTGTACATCTTTGGCAAAGCCTCAGACTATGGAGTTAAGTATGCCTAGTAATGATAAGAATACACAGGAACAGGACAAGTCTGTAACCAAGGCTTCCCAGACTATAACTATCTATGTAGCAAGCAACAACAAGGTCTACCATGTAGACGGTCTGCCAAACTACAATGATCCTAAATGTCTGAAAGAAACAACTTGGGGTACAAAAGGTCTACGTAGCGTAATCGTCAATCACCAGATTGAAGATGGATCTACTCCTGTATTGGACATCATGCGCGCAAAGGCCAAACTTGATCAGAAGAAACTATCTCAACCAAAGAAGTATACCCAGGAAGTATATGACGCAGAGATAGCAAAGCTCAAGGCCGGTGAAATTGACGGTGAGAAGATTCATACTCTTACCATAATCATCAAGGCCACCGACGGTGCATCTTACAAGAATTTGGTTGATGCTCTCGACGAGATGCAGATTTGCAGTATTGGTAAATACGTTATTGATAAGATTAATCCTCAAGATGAAGCTCTGCTTCAGAAGAGAGGTATTAAATAATATCTTAACGAATAACTTTTAAAAGAATAAGACAATGTCAAAAATAGATTTGATATCTAACGATTGGACGGAATTGGTGTTTCAAGGTAGAAACCAGACATACGGAGCTTACAAGCTTCGTAAAGGTACTACCAAGCGTAACATCATCTCTATCATAATCGTGCTGATTCTTGCCGTACTTGCATTCTCTGCTGTTGCTATTAAGAATATCGTTGATGCAAATGCAGCAAAGGTAGCAGCAACACAGGTAAATGAACTTTCTGCACTTAACCAGCCAAAGAAGGCTGAAGTTAAAAAGCAAAAGGTTATTCAGGAGCCAGAAAAAGTTGTAGAGCGCGTTAAGAGTTCAGTTAAGTTTACTGCTCCAGTTATTAAGAAAGACTCTGAAGTAAGACCAGAGGACGAGCTTAAGACACAGGACCAGTTGATGAACAACAAAGCAGCTATTGGTTCATTTGACGTTAAAGGTAACGATGACTCAAATGGTGAAGTGCTGAAGGCTAAGGAAGTTATTGCTCAGCCTGAGCCACCAAAGCATGAAGAAGAAAATAAGGTATTCGAGGTTGTAGAGCAGATGCCAATGTTCCCTGGTGGAAACGGTGCACTGCAGCAGTATCTTGCAAGCAACATCAAATATCCGGTTGTAGCACAGGAAAATGGTGTTCAGGGACGTGTAATTCTCCGCTTTACCGTAGGTAAGGATGGTTCTATCACTGATATCCAGGTAGTTCGTTCTGTAGACCCTTCACTTGACCGTGAGGCACAGCGAGTAGTTCGCAGTATGCCTCGTTGGACACCAGGTCGCCAGAATGGTGCTAACGTAAACTGTAAGTTTACTTTGCCTGTACATTTCAGACTTCAATAAAATTGTTGTAAATGAGACACAGACTATCTTACATATTTGTAGGATTAATACTTTCTGCCGGACTTTTTGCAGGATGCCAAAAGCAGAAATCAAAAGACGGCAGAACTGATACATATTCGTCAGGAGCGATTAAATTCGCTTCTGACGAAAGTTTTAGTCCTATTATAGAGGATGAAAAACAGATTTTCGAAATGATATATAATCAGGCCAAGGTAACCCCTGTCTATACCAACGAGAGTGATGGTATGAATATGTTGCTGAAAGGAAAGGTATGCCTGATGATAACAGCAAGAGACTTCAAAAAATCCGAATATAAGAACTTGAAAGACAGAAGGTTCATGCCAAGAGCCATAAAACTTGGCTATGACGGTCTTGCCTTAATAGTGAATAAAGCCAATAACGATACTTGCATATCTGTAAAAGACATAGCAAAGATTCTTAATGGCAAAGCTACAAAATGGAGTGACATATACCCCGGTTCCAAAAGAGGAGATATCATATTGGTATTTGACAACAAGAAATCAAGTGCCGTTCACTTTGCAGAAGACAGTATCCTTGGAGGAAAGCCTATAACAAGTCCTAACGTAGTGGCAACTAATAAAAGTACAGATGTTGTGAGCTATGTGGAAAAGAATCCTAACGCAATTGGAATTATAGGAAGCAATTGGCTAAATGACCAAGGAGATTCAACCAATCTCACTTTTAATAAGAAAATACATTTGATGTCGGTAAGTAAGAAAGACCATGCTACGCCAATGAATAGCTGGAAACCTTACCAATATTACCTATATAATGGCAACTACCCTCTTATACGTACTATTTACGCATTGCTCAATGATCCGATAAATGGTTTGCCATGGGGATTTGCACAATTCATACATTCACCTAAAGGACAGATGATAATACTGAAAAGTGGTTTACTGCCGGTACAGGGAGACATCACAATTCGCGATGTTAATGTAAATGAATAATATCTGAAGATAAAGGCTAATGAAACTTTTAATGTTTTAACACGTCATACAATAAACAACATTACAAACGTAGAAATTTTTAAAATAGAATTATGAAAGCAATTAAATATCTATTAATTGGAGCTTTGGTGATAGGATCCGGAGTTCCGGCTATGGCTCAAGATGACAATGCAACAATTGCTCAAGCTGAAAAAATAATAAAGAGCAAAAGCAATGTAGAAGATCAAATAAAAGACATCTTCAAGGCCAACAAGAAAAATGCGGTTGTTTTAACTGGTATTGCACGTGCATATCTGGATGTAAAAGACACAGCAAACGCACAGAAATATGTAGACATGGCTATTAAACGTGACAAGAGTTACGGAAAAGCATACGTACTGATGGGCGACATAGAAGCACTGAAGGACAATGGAGGTGCAGCTTCAGCATGGTATGAGCAAGCTGTATATTTTGACCCGAAGAATCCGGAAGGCTATCGTCGCTATGCCCAAGTTAACAGCAAGGTAAGTCCTTCATCTTCTGTTTCCATGCTTGAGAAGCTTCGTCAGGCTCGTCCTGATTATCCTGTAGATATCATATCAGCACAGATTTATGACAAAGCAGGGAACTTGACCAAAGCATTGGAATATTACGAGAAGGTAGATAAGAACAAGATGGAAGATGCCGATTTGGTAAGTTTTGCTCTTGACTATTTCCTCAAAGGTGACTTTGAAAAGAGTCTCGCCATATCTCAATATGGAAATAACAAGTTCGAGAAGAATCCGGCTCTCAACCGTATTTCATTCTTCAACTTAACCAACTTGAAGAAATATCCTGAGGCTCTGGAATATGCCGACCGCCTGTTCAACCATAGCGACTCTACAAAAATCACATCCAGTGACTACTTGTATTATGGTTATGCTTATCAAGGCAACAAGGAATATCAGAAAGCCATTGACATGTTCAATAAGGTCATTGGAGATTCTGAGGCAGCAGAAAGCGATAAGACCGATGCTCTTAAAAATGTAGCAAACGCATATTCTGAGCTTGGCAATATCGAGAAAGCAGCATCCATATACAGTGAATATATGAAGGGACTCAAGAACGTCACAGCTCTTGACTATAATACCCTTGCCAATATGTATATGACAAAGGCTGAGAAAAGTAAGGGAGCTGAGCAGATTGCTGCTTACAATAAAGCTAGCGAAATGTTCGGAGAGATGGCAGAAAAATTCCCTAGCGTAGCAGATTTCGCTGAATATCAGCGCGCACACATAGGATTTAACGTTGACCCGGAGACCAAAACCGGTGCAGCAAAACCTCATTACGAAAAGTTGATTGAAATCATAAAAGGTCACGCTACAAAGGCAGACCGTGATGATGAGCGTTTAATTGAAGCCTATCGCTACCTCGGTTATTTCTACACATTGAAAAACAATAAAGCCACAGCAAACACATATTGGAATAAGATTCTTGAAATTGACCCAAACAATGCTACTGCAAAACAAGCTTTAGGTAAATAATATTATAAATACGAAAAAAGAAAACTCTGGCAGAAATGTCAGAGTTTTTTTATGATATAAGCTATTAAAAAAGGCAAGCTAAAAGCCTGCCTTTACTTATTTAACTAAAAAGTCTATTCTTACTCAGGAAGACTGATTGCCTCGTTAGGACAAACATCAGCGCAAGTACCACACTCTGTACAAACATCAGGGTTAATTGAATACTTTTCGCCTTCAGAAATAGCACCAGAAGGACATTCGTCAATACATGTACCACAAGCGATACAATCATCACCAATTACGTAAGCCATAATAATATAATTTATAATGTTAATAATGTTTATGTATAATATGCAGGGTTAATACCTACTTTTGTACAATGCAAAGATACGTATTTATTTTCAGATACCTAATTTTAGGTATTATTTTTTTATATATTTTAAGGAAACCGGTTTTTGTCAATAATACAATAAGTAATGTGTCGAAACGTTTTATTATAAATGAAGAAAATATTTGCTGTCATACTATATTTATTTGTGGCTACATACATAGTCAACGCACAGGAAAGAGTGGTACAAAACCGTCCTTATACAGACTTGCGCCCTTTTCATCTGGGCATTGCCGTAGGTACGCATCTGCAAGACTTGGAATTAACGAATGTCGGACCGCAAATGATAACGAATGAAGACGGAACGACCACTGAAACCGTAATCACAACAGAACAAGACAAATGGGATTTAGGATTTAATGTCGGTGTGCTTGGCGAACTAAGAATAAATGAATTTCTACAGTTCAGAATTGCCCCAACAATGTATTTTGGTTCAAGGCATATACTGTTCCATAATCTCACAGTTACAGATGCAGAAGGTAAGCCTACAGAACAAAGACAAATAATGAAAACCGTATATATCGGCATGCCATTGGATTTGATATTTGCGGCAAAACGTCTTAACAACCACCGTCCATACATAATGGGCGGCATAACGCCGACAATAAACCTTAGCGGAAACAACGATGACTACATAAGATTAAAGAAATATGATGTATTTTCAGAAATAGGCATCGGCTGTGATTTTTATCTGCCATTCTTCAAAATACGTCCGGAACTAAAATTCATGTATAGTCTCATCAACAGTCTCGACAAAAACCATGCCGGCAAGATTAAAGACAAGAGCATGCTTCCTTATACCAACTCTATAAACGAAGCACACTCCAAGATGATAGTTCTTACGTTCTATTTTGAATGATTAAGCGTAAGAACTAATTTGCCGACATAAATAGCATATTTTCCATTCTGGTCTACAGGAATTTCCTTGCCATCAAGATTTTTCACATAATGAAGGGTTCTGAAGTAACTGTGCGAATGTCCGCCAAGCACAATATCAACATTGCGTGAACCGGAAATCATCATCTGGTCGCCCATACCTTTTTCTTCCCATCCCAAATGAGAAATACAGATAACCAAGTCACACTTTTTCTTATCTTTCAGAAACGAAGCCATCTCATTGGCTTTAGATACAGGATCAATATATTTTATAGAGCCATAGTTCTTTGCAGAGACAAGTCCTTCCAACTTAGGGTCAAGCGCAAACACCCCTATCTTCAAACCCTTACGCTTTATGATTGTATAAGTCTTCACCACCCCTTCCAGTGGTGTTCCTTTAAAGTCATAGTTTGAACATAAAATAGGGAAATTTGCCATTTTGAAAATTCTCGCCATGTTATCCAAACCAAAATCAAATTCATGATTTCCTATTGTAGAAGCATCTATGCCCATCTTGTTCATCAAGCCGACTTCAACATCCCCCTTGAACATAGTATAGAAAGGCGACCCTTGCGAAAAATCTCCACTATCAAAATATAGTAAATCAGGATTCTTCTTTCTTTCCTCTTTCAACATTGTTATACGGCGCGAGAAACCAGCCCTACCCGCTTTAAAAGTGTCAGCAAGATTTTCACTCAACGGAAGAATCTGACTATGCGTATCATTAGTATGCAATATAACTAACTGTTTCTGCGCAAAACCACAAACAGAAACAAAAATAACAACAAAGAATAATATAAACCGCTTCATAATAATCATTTTATAACAATTCTCCCCTCCTTGTCACGGTCCACAACAATACCGCCAACAGTTTGAGATTTAAAATATTCTGTAATAATATATCTGATGTTATTTTCTTTATTCTGAGGAGAAACCACATCAGTACCCTTTCTAAAGGCATCCATGTTATCGTTGCCCTGAGCCAGATAATCAAGTGTAGCCACACGATAAACCCCTGTTGGAACAATCTCTTTTCCATTCAGTTTTGCATCAATAAGTTTGCCGTTCTTTGAAATCACCAGATTTACGCCATGACTGACACCCTCTCCGCCAACAGCAGCAATTTCAGAAAACAACTGCATGACTTTTTCTCCCGAAAATGTAAGAAAACAAATCTTATTTTCAAACGGAGCCACATCAACGATGTCACCATAACTTATCTGTCCTTTGGAGAAAGAAGCACGAATACCCCCCATATTATATACGGCGAAATCAGGATGCTCATTATAATCTTTTCCTCCCCATACCAATATGTCACTCAGCAGATTAGACAAAGCACTTTCCGGTCTTCTAGCCATCATATCTTTGGCAACAGACCCAACTACCGGGCTCATAATACTGTCTACCAGATGCTTATACGGAACCAAAAAAGCATCAGCATCCGAATCCGACTTATAACCACCATCTATAAGAATTCTACTACGGTTTATATCCGTGAGTTCATAATGCTGCCTACATGAAGAAATACATATCAGAGCAGACATCAATGTAACTGACAAAAACAACTTTCTGTACATAACAATTGTATAATTAATTGGTACAAAGGTAATTATTTTAAATATTAAAACAGAACAAAGTGTTAAAAAAATACTTTCAAAAACACATTTTTAATAATTAGCCTGTCATAATCCAATTTAATGTAGTAACTTTGCACCGCTTTTCGGCGTAACCGCTGGATGCAGAAGAGTTGCAGACCATGTTACGTTGGAACGATAAACAAATTTAATTATAAAACAAAATGGATTTAATTAAAGTTGCTGAAGAAGCATTTGCAACCGGCAAACAGTTCCCAGATTTCAAAGCTGGAGACACAATCACTGTCGCTTACAAAATTATCGAGGGTTCTAAGGAGCGCATCCAGCTCTACCGCGGAGTTGTAATCAAGATTTCAGGTCACGGTGACAAGAAGCGTTTCACTGTTCGCAAAATGAGCGGAACAATTGGTGTAGAGCGTATCTTCCCTATGGAGTCTCCTAACATCGATTCTATCGAAGTTAACAAGTATGGTAAAGTACGTCGTGCTAAGTTGTATTACTTGCGCGCTCTTACTGGCAAGAAGGCTCGTATCAAGGAAAGAAGAATTATTACTTCAGAGTAATACCCTCGTTCTTCAAAGAAATAAAAAAGGTTGTGCTTTTCGCGCAACCTTTTTTATTTCTTTGACACCTCCACCTGGTCATTAAAAGTCTTTTTCAGACTTTTCCAATCTTGGAATCCTGCCAGAATAGCCAATCTGTCAAGAGTATCAAGAGAAGGATTTTCCACTCCATTGAGAATTTTTCTCATTCTGATACTTGTTTTCTCATCAATCTTTTCGCCCAACTGTTTCAAAACAGTCTCAAAATTACGCTTCATAACTAACGTGTTTTTTTAATCACGCGGCAAAGGTAATAAAAAGATTAATAAATTGATAGCAAACTCTAAGATATTTTTTGTAACTTTGCACGCATATTCAATTATCCCTCAATAATGAAAGAATTAGCTTTAAAGTACGGATGTAATCCGAATCAGAAACCTTCCCGAATATTCATGGAGGAAGGAGAATTGCCTATCGAGGTTATCAATGGTCGCCCAGGCTACATCAATTTTCTTGATGCACTTAACAGTTGGCAACTAGTCAAAGAACTTAAAGCTGCCACAGGAATCCCTGCCGCTGCAAGTTTCAAGCACGTATCACCTGCCGGCGCAGCCATAGGTCTGCCTTTAAGCGACACCCTTAAGAAAATCTACTTTGTAGACGATGTTAAAATAGAATTGTCTCCACTGGCTTGCGCATACGCTCGTGCACGCGGTGCCGACCGCATGTGTTCATACGGTGATTTCGTTGCCCTCAGCGACACTTGCGATGCAGCCACAGCAACTCTTATAAAGCGAGAAGTTAGCGATGGCGTTATTGCACCTGATTATACTCCCGAAGCAATAGAAATTCTTAAGTCAAAGCGCAAGGGAACATACAATGTAATCAAGATAGACCCTACATACAAGCCGGCTCCTATTGAGCGCAAACAGGTATTCGGCATCACCTTTGAACAAGGCAGAAATGAGGTAAAACTTGATGACCCGGCATTGTTTGAGGATATTCCAACAAAGAACAAGACATTCAGCAAAGAGGCAAAACGCGACTTGATTATTTCATTAATCACACTGAAATACACCCAGAGCAATTCCGTATGCTATGTCAAGGACGGACAGGCAATAGGTATCGGAGCCGGTCAGCAGAGCCGCATCCACTGTACCCGCCTTGCAGGAAGCAAAGCCGATGAGTGGTGGTTGCGCCAGTGCCCTAAGGTTATGAACCTGCCTTTCAAAGAAGGTATCCGCCGTGCCGACCGTGACAACACCATCAACGTATATATCGGTGACGAATACGAAGACGTGTTGCGTGACGGAACATGGCAGCAGTTCTTTACCGAGAAGCCTGAACCTCTCACACGTGAAGAGAGAAAAGCATGGATAGCAAAGAACACCAACGTAGCCTTGGGCAGCGATGCTTTCTTCCCATTCGGAGACAACATAGAGCGCGCCCACAAGAGTGGCGTTGAATATATTGCACAGGCAGGCGGTTCAATCCGTGATGACAATGTTATTGATACATGCGATAAGTATGACATAGCAATGGCATTCACACATGTAAGATTATTCCATCATTAATAAGACATATAGAAATGGCAGACGATTTTGATCAAATTCTAGAAGGCGGCATTGTCTTCAAAAGCGCTCCTAAAGAAGGACCTAAAGAGGACAAGGTTAAGACCAAAGCCAAGAAAAAGAAGTACATCACCGGTGCTCACGGTTCAGGAAGTGCCCGTCAAAAGGCAAAATACCGGGAACAGCGAGCCAACAGGCACAAGAAATGAATCATAATAAAGGTTCTTTGGAGCAATCCGGAGAACCTTTCTTTGTTTAATACACTTCAAAACTGTGCAATTTAGCAACAGTACAAAGGCTATATACTCGTTGTCTTTAAGCTATAAATTCGTTGTCTTCATGCCATATATTGACAGTACAAAGCCTTTAGACAAAGAGTACAAAAATTAGATACAATTTTCTGGACTGTTATTCTTTTAAATCTATCACGTATTTATTCCGTCAAAATCTATAGTTTCTGACACTTAATTAGTGTTTTTACAACTAAAATCGCAATTATTTGTGTGTTATGGCTTGCCAAAACACACAAAAAACGTGCAAAAATGCGAGTTTTAAGCCATTTTTCCCTTATATCTGTCAATCTGTTATATAATCTGTTATGCTCGCAACGCCCATAAACACTGGTGCTGCGAGAGTTTTATAACAGATTGACAGATAAAATGAAGAAAAAAACTTAGAAGGGGAAAAAATACAATTATTTAGTATATTGATTAAATCGTTATCTAGCATAAAGCAAAATAAAACATTGTTAAATACCTAACAAGATAAATGACAGCATGATAGCTATTTGTGCTTTTCTTTATACATTTGCAACGAAAACAGATAATTTTTCATACATCAACAGGATTCCTGCATGGAAATTATAACTTAAAGAATCCTTAGAAATTGGATATAGTTGGTATGTTATGGCTTTGATAAACTATATATATTCCTAAAGATATAGATTCGGAGAACAAGATGCACATAAGACTCGTAATTTCTATGTTACGAATTTAGAATATAATTTAGGGGAAACTGTACTTTCGTATAATAACGGTATCGACAACACACTATCTGATTACAAGTATTGAGCTATTGATAATAAAGTACATGAATTCAGATTATACAATTCCATATTTCTGAAAAAAGAATTATCTGATGCTATATATATATAAGCAGGTATAGATGATCAATACATACGGTATTCTTATAATGGTACATATCCATTAAATGTATATGATTTATATCCTTCTGCAAAGACTCTTTATGAAAAAGCTCATACATCTATTCAATCTCTCCATATCATTGACTACACTTCCCGGCTTATGTTATACACCTCTAATAGGCACAAATATAATAGATGATATTTCAATTCCGGTATTTGGAGAATATAATTCTAGCAGATATAATAATTATAGTTCACTCGATATAAGTATTAATCATTATTTTCAATTTAAACATTTAGGTATTGTTGCATATCTGACTGTAAACAATCTACTTAATAGAAAAAACATACAAAATTACTATTATGACTATAAATATGAAAACCCTATAACAAAATTTTATCAGCAACGATGTATATATTTTGGCTTCGTATATACTATTCTGTAATGCAAGTAGTTATATCTTATCCATTATTCCTGTGAATATTCTTCCGGACTGTGCCCCTAATTTGCGGGCAGAGAAATATTCTTCAGAATGGGTATATGTGCAGATGCCGGACATCTGTATGCATGATTCAGGCACTCCAGCCTCCATAAGCTGGATTTTATTACACAACGGCAGGTCTATATGCCACTTGTCATACATTTTGGCAATTCTGCTCATATCAAAGCCGGTCTGCTGAAACTGGTCATAAACTTCCTGCCCTACCTCAAAACCGTCAAGAGATATTCCGGGACCTATCACTGCCTTCAACTTAGACGCGTCTGTGGTATATGCCTTTGACATGTCAACAACAGACTTATGGACAATGCGGTTTAACGTGCCACGCCAACCTGCATGAACGGCTGCCACGGCATGATGTTCCTCATCATACAGTAACACAGGAATACAGTCTGCCGTAGACACCCCGATACACACGCCTCTCATATCTGTCATAACGCAATCCACATTATCAACAATCATCTTCCTGATATTATCAGGAAACGTGAAATACTCATCGGCTATAATTCTGCTGTCTAAACCATGAACCTGATGCGGTATCACTATATTTTTATCTTCTATATTGAGTTCAGCAGCAAGTCCCTTGCGGTTTTCAGCTATATGAGAAGCCTCATCACCACAAAACTCATTAATATTGAATTCACCGAAGCTGCCCTCGCTCACTCCCCCCATACGAGTGGAACTGAAAGCGACGACACCTTCTGCCAAATCATAATATTTCAGTATAGGCTTTGTCATTCGTCCTTGTCATCTTCATATTCGAAATCGTCAAGATCTTCGATTTCGTCTTCATCAACATATTCTATATCAGCCTCATCAGCACCTTCTGCCTGAAGTTCATCAGCAAACATACTCATATCCTTGTCACGGTGTACCAGTGTGTCTTCAGATGTTATCTCCTGCAATTTGTTGCTTTCACTGTTAAGTTCATTCCATAGAACATCCTTGAGCTCATTCAGTCCCTTGCCTGTAACTGATGAAATAAACACCACCTGAAGGTCTGTAGGTAATGTTTCCTTCAACATGTCCATAAGCTCATCATCAAGCAAATCACACTTCGTGACAGCAAGAACCCTGTGCTTGTCTGCCATCTCCGGATTAAACTGCTGCAGTTCATTAAGCAACACTTCATATTCGTGCTTAATGTCATCAGTATCTCCCGGAACCATAAACAGCAACAGAGAGTTGCGCTCTATATGGCGCAGGAATCTCAGTCCCAATCCTTTGCCCTCACTGGCACCTTCTATAATTCCAGGTATATCAGCCATCACAAATGACTTCTTGTCATGATAGCCTACAATTCCCAAAGACGGTTCCAGAGTAGTAAACGGATAGTTGGCAATTTTAGGACGTGCACTTGACAAAGCAGAAAGCAATGTAGACTTTCCGGCATTAGGAAAACCCACAAGTCCTACATCAGCAAGTAGCTTCAATTCCATTATTACAGTCATTTCCTCCATCGGTTCACCCGGCTGGGCAAAGCGCGGAGCCTGATTTGTAGAAGTACGGAACTGGAAATTACCTAATCCTCCTCTACCACCTTTTAACAATAAGACTTCTTGACCGTCGTATGTTACATCACAGACATACTTGCCTGTTTCAGCATTATATACCACGGTACCGCATGGCACGTCTATATACATATCCTTACCATCAGTACCGTGACATTTATCCCTACCGCCATTGCCACCATGCTCAGCATACACATGACGCTGATACTTAAGATGCAGCAATGTCCAGAAGTTATGATTGCCTCTTAAATAAATACTGCCTCCATGACCTCCGTCGCCACCGTCAGGACCACCATTTGGCTGGTATTTCACATGGCGCAAATGCATAGAGCCCCTTCCGCCCTTACCGGAGCGGCAATAAATTTTTACGTAATCAACGAAGTTGGATTCAGCCATATTATTTAAAATTAAATTTACGTTTATCAGTTACGCTTAATCAGCGATACTGTCTATTACATCACATACACGGGCAAAGATTTCATCAACGGTGCCAAGACCTTCTATATGATGGTGCACTCCTTCGTTCTCATACCAGTCGATAAGAGGAGCAGTCTGTGTGTGATAAACATTAAGACGTTTCTTTATAGTTTCCTCGTTGTCATCAGAACGACCACATTCCTTACCACGGAGAATAAGACGCTTCATGAGCTCATCCTCAGGAACAGAAAGCTCTATCATGGCAGCAATCTTGTGTCCACGCTCAGAAAGCATATTCTTAAGAGCCTCAGCCTGTGGAGTTGTACGAGGGAAACCGTCAAAGATTACGCCCTTATGCTCTTTGCCGAAAGAATCATAAACACTTGCCAGGATATTAACCATCAAGTCATCAGGAATCAACTGACCATTGTCAATATATCCCTTTGCTGTCTTACCCAGTTCTGTGCCGTTTTTGATTTCATTACGCAGCACGTCTCCTGTTGAAATATGACCAAGGCCATACTTTTCAATCATCTTGTCGCTCTGTGTACCTTTACCTGCACCCGGAGCTCCGAAAATTACGATATTCTTCATTTCTTTATTATTATATAATTTGTTTTATTCTTCACAAAGCGTGTAAATATCACGCAACTGTCTGCCCTGCTGGTCATAGTCCAGACCATAGCCCAGGATGAAGTCATTTGGAATTTCCATTGCAGAATATTCTATATTCAAAGGAACCTGCAGTTTGCCCGGCTTGAAAAGCAGAGTACAGATATGAACAGAATCAGGATTCTGTTCACCAAGCTGCTTAAGCATATTCTGCATTGTGAAACCGGTATCTACAATATCCTCAACTATAATTACAGTACGTCCGGAAAGATTACCATTGAATCCAATGATTTCCTTTACCTTTCCTGTAGAAGAAGTTCCCTCATAAGAAGCTAACTTCACAAAAGAAATCTCACATGGAATGGTAAGATTTCTGACAAGATCTGCGGCAAAAATAAACGATCCGTTTAACACTGCCAGAAGTAGAGGGTTCTTTCCCTCAAAATCCTTATTGATTTTTTCAGCTACAGCTTTTACTCTCTGCTGAATTGTTACTTCAGGAATAAACGTTTTAAATGTTTTATCCTTGATTTTAACTATGCTCATTGCGCGAATTAAAATATTTTGTTGCAAAATTACTAAAAATATGTGGAACTATACACACAGATTAGCATTAATTTTGTATTTTTGCACGGTATGAAGATTTTTAATAGCGCTCAGATACATGAGCTTGACAATTATACAATAGAGCATGAGCCCATTTCATCAATAGACCTGATGGAGCGAGCTTCAAAGGCTCTGTCACATGCCATCATTGAAAACTGGAACAACCACACACCGATAGTTGTGTTTGCAGGTCCGGGCAACAATGGAGGCGATGCTTTGGCTGTTGCAAGAATGCTTGCTGAACAGAATTATGAAGTAAGCGTATTTCTCTTCAACATCCATAATCATCTTTCTGAAAACTGCACCGCCAACAAACAGAAACTCATTGACGGCAAAAGAGTAAAACAGTTTACAGAAATAACCGTAAACTTTGACCCGCCAAAACTAGATGAAAACACACTGGTTGTAGACGGTCTTTTCGGCAGTGGAATAAACAAACCTCTGGCAGGCGGATTCGCTTCTTTGGTAAAATACATCAATCAGTGTCCGTGCAAAGTTGTCAGCATAGATGTTCCTTCCGGACTGATGACCGAAGACAACACATATAACATCCATCAGAATATTGTCCATGCCGATATGACTCTGACTCTGCAACAGCTTAAACTCAGCATGTTGTTTGCCGACTGTCAACAGTACTTGGGAGAATTGAAAATTCTTGATATCAGACTGTCGCCTGAATACATAAACAACACAAAGGCGTCATTTCGCATCACAGAAGAAAACGACATACGTGAAATGCTAAGACCACGCAGCGACTTCGCACATAAAGGCAGCATGGGAAATGCGCTGATTATTGCCGGGTGTTATGGCATGAGCGGAGCTGCCATACTTGCCACTAAAGCCTGTCTTCGTTCTGGTGCCGGAAAAGTTACTGTAAACATACCAAAGCGCAATTACGAAATAATGCAGATAAGCATTCCTGAGGCTGTATTGCAAATAGACAAAGAAGAAACCATATTCTCTGAACCGGTAAGCACTGATGACTTTGATGTATTGGGAATAGGTCCCGGACTTGGTCAGAACGAAAGCACCGCCATAGCAATGATAGCCCAACTGCGCCGTTGCCAATGCCCTATTGTTACCGATGCCGATGCTTTAAACATACTCGGCAATCACCGCACATGGATGCAACAGTTGCCTGAGGGTATCATTATGACACCGCATCCAAAAGAATTCGACAAATTGGAGGGCAACATCAGCAATGGATGTTATGAGCGTCTGAACAAAGCAAGGAATATGGCTGAACGGTATAAAGCATATATCATCTTAAAAGGGCACTATTCCGCATTATGCATGCCCGACGGCGACGTTGTGTTCAATCCTACGGGAAACTCAGGGATGGCTACAGCCGGAAGTGGAGATGTGCTGACGGGAATCATCACCGGTTTACTTGCGCGTGGATACAAACAGAAAGAAGCATGCTTATTGGGTATGTATCTTCACGGACTGGCAGGTGACATTGCTGCAAAGACTATAGGCAGAGAAAGTCTTATAGCAAGTGACATAATCAAATATCTGCCACAAGCCTTCAAGAGAATCAATGACTAAACTTAAATTTAAATGAAAAGACTTATAATTGCAATTTCTATTATTCTGTGCTCACTTGGCATTAATGCACAGCAGCCGGTGGAGGGAAGCACTTATTTTCTTCCCAAGACAGCTGTACGCTTTTCCGTTCTTGTTGAAAAAACCGCCTATACCCCAGGTGAACTTGCCATATACGGAGAAAAATATATGAAACTTACAGACATAGACTACAATTCTTCAACATCATACAGAATTGTCAGCACTACGCTGTCATCCATAGGCACACCGGACTCTTCAAAACAGCATACGGCTGTTATTGACAAGAAGCACAGTATTATAAGTGTTGAGCGTGACAGAAGTGGCATCTTGCTTGCCATCAATGCCAAGCCGATGATAAAAGACGCTCCGAAAAGTTTCGTGGCTGCGGCAAAGCCTGCACCCCTTAACGCGCGTGACTTCATGACTGAGGATATTCTTGCAGCAGGCAGCAAAGCCAAAATGGCAGAACTTATAGCGCAGGATATTTATGAAATTCGTGACAGTCGTAACCAGCTTTCCCGCGGTGAGGCTGAATTTATGCCTAAAGACGGAGAACAGTTGAAGATAATGCTTGCCAATCTGAACAAGCAAGAACAGGCTCTTATGCAGGTTTTCAAGGGAACAATATCAAAGGACACTATTGAAGAAGTTATAACTTTCATTCCCCAAAAAGAGGAAAACAAATATTTATTGTTCCGCTTTTCCAAGAATTTCGGATTCACAGACAAAGACGACCTTGCCGGAAATCCTTATTATGTATCCGTAGAAGACGAGCACAGTATGCCGGAGCTTAAACTAGCCAATGAAGAAAAGAAATCTAAAGATGACTGCGGCATATATGTAAACTTACCAGGTAAAATCAAGATTACCTTATTCGACGGAAACCAGCAGCGTGCCAGCTTTGAACTATATGCAGCACAATTCGGCAAAGAAGAATCCATAAGCGGTGAACTCTTTGGAAAGAAATTCACCACTCACATTGTTTTAGACCCGGTAACCGGAAATGCACAACAGCTAAAGACTGAGCCTTTAAATTAGCAGTCTGTTTCCATTCATCAAAGGAAACAGACCTGTCAAAGTCCAGTAAAACAGTTATAAAGACATAAATATGAAACTAAACAAGCTGATTCTGGCAACCTTTATCTGTACCATGACAAACTCTATATGCTTTGCCGGGGAACAAGTTCTTGTACCACGAAAGAAAGTAGCAGTGGTTCTGTCAGGTGGCGGAGCAAAAGGTATGGCACATATAGGCATTCTAAAAGTGCTGGAAAGAGCCGGCATACCGATAGACATTGTCACAGGCACTTCCATGGGTAGCATCGTGGGAGGATTATATGCCATAGGATGGAATGCCAACAGACTAGATACTCTTGCCAGAGGACAGAACTGGGGATTTCTGCTTTCCGACCGTGACAGTTATTATTCTCAAAATCTTTTAGACCGTAAACGCCAAAACACCTATTTCATAACCCGACAGAAAAGTATCGGTAAAAAAGACATCTCTGAAACCGGTGGTTTAATCAACGGCAAGAACCTGACAAGACTATTCAAGCAACTTACCGCCGGATATAATGACTCTGTAAACTTCAAAAATCTGCCCATTCCATTTGCCTGTGCTGCTACAAATATCGTTGACAACACCGAATATGACTTCCACAGTGGCATTCTTGCCGAAGCCATGCGCGCCAGTATGGCAATACCAGCCGCTTTCACTCCTATAAGAAAAGGCAACATGATTCTTGTTGACGGTGGACTGAGAAACAACTATCCTGCCGACGTGGCAAGAGAGATGGGTGCCGACTATATCATAGGTGCCTCGGTGCAAACTCCTACCAAAAGCGCAGACGAGCTCACCAACGGAGCTGCTATAATAGGGCAGATTATTGATGTGAACTGCAAAAACAAATATGATGACAATATTGCAATTACTGATATTCCTATCTGTGTAAATACAACCGGCTATGGTGCTGCCAGTTTCAGTAACGCAGCCATAGACACGCTCATTCACAGAGGCGAAGAAGCAGCAATGAAACACTGGGATGAAATAATTGCTCTGAAAAACAAACTCGGCTTACCAGAAAATTACAAGCCTCAAATTCTGCAACCCAATCCCAACGCTACAGATTCTTTAATCTCCACCGGCAGTAATTATCTTAATGACCGACCTTCCAAAAACATGATTCAAGGCAGCGTAGGTTTAAGATTTGACAATGAAGATATGGTGGCTATGCAACTCAACGGCATATACTGCATGTCCAGAAAGCCTTTCAACATAGAAGCCACCCTAAGACTGGGAAAGCGGATAATGGGCAAGGTAAACACAACATGGACTTTCAGCAAGCACTATATGCTTGATTTTGACTACACCTATAAATATAATGATATTGACCTATATGAAAGAGGTTCTCGCGACTACAACGTCACCTACAATCATCATAAAATAGGGCTCACGCTGACAGGTCTGCAAATAAAGAATATGTCGTTTGACGTTAATGCCAGATGGGACTATTACAACTATCATCAAGTTCTCATTTCAAGAAACATTAGCGGCAGCGACATTAGCGGAGATGATGCCCATTACTTCAGTTATCATGCCAAACTACATTATAATTCAGAAAACGACTGGAACTTTCCTTCCCGCGGAGCGCGTTTCCTGACCGAATATGCTTATTATACAGACGACTTTACCCGATACAAAGACAAAACCGGATTCAGTGACCTGCATGCGACATGGCGCATATCCTTACCTGTCAGCAACATCATCACCATACAGCCAATGCTTTATGGCAGACTGCTTTTCGGCTCAGACATTCCATATATATACAAAAATGTCATTGGCGGCACATGGTTCGGACATTACTTTGAGCAGCAGATGCCTTTTGCGGGAATACATAATGTGGAGATGACCGGCAATCAGTTTGTCGCTGCCCAAATAAGAGGACAGTTGCAGTTGACAACAAACAATTTTGTAATCTGTCAATTTGCATCGGCGCAACAAGCCGACAAACTGAAAGATATAATGAAAGGCCGTACCATTCTAGGTTATCAGTTAGGATATTATTATCGCACCATATTCGGTCCAATAGGTGCCACTGTGAACTATAACAGCAAACAAGAAGAAGCCAGTCTTTTTATAAACTTTGGATTTGAATTCTAATAACTATAAAGAAAAAGCGGAACATGCAAACTAATGCAGTTCCGCTTTTTATTTTATCTTATTACTTGCCTGTAAAAGAAACAGGTAATCTTGCTTTTAATTAGTCAAGATTAGCAAGTTTGTTGTCAGAACCAAGTACGTCTGTAATCTTATGAGCATAAAGCTGCTCCATATACTCACGAGCCTTACCGCAATACTGGCGTGGGTCGAAGTACTCAGGGTGATCGTGCAGAGTCTCACGAACACCTGCTGTGAAAGCAAGACGAGAGTCAGAGTCGATATTAATCTTGCATACAGCACTCTTGGCAGCCTTGCGAAGTTGCTCCTCAGGAATACCTACTGCGTCTGGCAAGTTACCACCGAACTTATTGATGATTTCAACATACTCCTGTGGAACTGAAGAAGAACCGTGAAGTACGATAGGGAAACCAGGAAGCTGCTTTTCAACTTCAGCCAATACATCAAATGCCAATGGAGGAGGTACAAGACGACCTGTCTTCGGGTCACGTGTGCACTGCTCTGGCTTAAACTTATAAGCACCATGAGAAGTACCGATTGAAATAGCCAGTGAGTCAACACCTGAACGTGTAGCGAAGTCAACAACTTCCTCTGGCTTTGTATAATGAGACTCTTCAGACTGAACTTCGTCCTCAACACCTGCAAGAACACCAAGTTCGCCTTCTACAGTTACATCAAACTGATGAGCATAGTCAACAACCTTCTTTGTAAGAGCGATATTCTCCTCGTAAGGAAGTGAAGAACCGTCAATCATTACAGAAGAGAAGCCGAAGTCTACACAACTCTTGCAGAGTTCGAAGCTGTCTCCATGATCAAGGTGAAGAACAATCTCAGGATGGTTGCAACCAAGTTCCTTAGCGTATGCTACAGCACCTTCTGCGAGATAACGGAGAAGAGTCTGGTTAGCATATTTACGGGCACCTTTAGAAACCTGAAGGATAACCGGTGACTTCAATTCTGAAGAAGCCTTTACGATAGCCTGAATCTGCTCAAGGTTATTAAAATTGAATGCAGGAATTGCATAACCGCCATTGATGGCCTTCTTAAACATCTCGCGTGTATTTACGAGACCTAAATCTTTGTAACTAACTGCCATAATTTTTGTTTATTATTATGTTATAAAATAAGATCCAACTACAATTTTTACGTTTGCAAATTTAACATTTTCTTTTGGCAATACAAAATCTAATTGTACTTTTTAATGTTGCAAACGGGTTAAAAAAATTAATATTCATTTAAAACAAACCGCGACTCATATATTTTGTAAGACGCGGTTTGCAAAATTCACTTAACGTATCTTTTAAAAGAATCATTCTTCCTTGTAAGTTCTGATGCGAACAGCAACACCACAAAGAATCCGAACAATGGTATGAAGAACGGAACTGTGAGATTAGTATTGTCTGCTATCAATCCCATCAGCAGAAATCCACAACCGCCTATTGGAGTCATCATCAGCAAAGACGAAGCACTCTTCGTAAGATTGCCCAATCCCTGCAGAGCCAGAGAGAATATTGTAGGAAACATTATCGCCTCAAACAGATAATTGCATATTATGGCTATCATAGACACTTTGCCCAAATCCAGCAGCACCACCGTCATGCACAGCGTACTGCCTGCCGCACAGACAAGCAACATTATCTCTGCCGGAATTCTACGCATTATCCAACTGCCTATGAATCGGCCCGTCATGAAGAATGTCAACGCCACTGTAAGCACTATACTTGCAGAGTTGTCATCCATCCACTTCTGCCCGGTCACGAAATTAATAAAATAACTGTTTATTGATATCTCTGCCACTTCGTATGACAACAGCGCAAACAGTCCGAATACGAACATGGGATGATGCTTGAACAGTTTCATTATCCTTGTGTCCTTCTCCATGTCTTCCTCTGTCTCCTCATGTTTTATTTCCGGAAGGTTTATGCGTGAGAACACAATGGCTATGATTAACACCAGAATACCCAATATTGTATATGGCACAACTACATCGCCGCCCTCTGAAGTTCCATTAAAGAAAAACTGTCCTATGACAAAGGTAGCAAACAGACTTCCAAGACCGTTAAACGACTGTGAGAAATTAAGTCGGCTGGTACCGGTTTCCTTTGCGCCCAGTTCCGTGACGTAAGGATTTGCCGACGTTTCAAGAAACACGAGTCCGCACCCTATTATAAACAGGGCACCTAGAAAAGCATAAAAGGTTCCAAGAGCCGCACATGGAATGAACATCAATGCGCCAATGCCGAAGAGCATCAGTCCAGCCACAACTCCAAGCCTGTAACCGTTGCGGTTGATGAACCATCCGGCAGGTATAGCCATGAGGAAATATCCCAGATATGTGGTTACCTGTATCAGTGAAGATTGGGTGATGCTTATATCCAGTGAATTCTGGAAATGCTTGTTCAGCACATCCAATATTGCCCTTGCGAATCCCCAAAGAAAAAACAAAGAGGTTATCAGTATGAACGGTATGAAATATTGCCTGTTAGTCAGTGTTGTCTTGTTATTATTATTCATTACAAAATAGTTTTTATGTTACTCGATTAAATCATTTTCCCAAACAATTTGCAAATATAACCAATTTATGGTTCACTGACAAAAGATTAATATTTATTTATTCTATCATACTACATTTCTTCATATTTAAAATATTTGAAGTCAGCATAATCATTATTATCAGTTCCTTCGGCAAACATACCTATTATTACGCCGGTGAATCCTCCGGCTGTCTCTGTGCTTACAAGAGAGCAATTCTCTGCAGCCACCTCTTTAAATATGCCACCTTCTGACGAGACTAGGAAATGATACATAATTCCGTCACTCGTTATCCGGAGCTTTGCCGTTTTCCCGACAGACTGTTCACCGCAAAGAGCATCTATAGATTTCAGCTTACAAATCACTTTAGCCTTGCCTCGGCTGAAAGAGAAATCAATATGTCCGTCATTAATCTGATATACGGTAAGTCCGAAAGCAGATGCAGTTGACGCATCGGCATGTACTACCTCTGTTTCTGCCATAATATAAGGACTTTCCTGACGCCGACCTATGAAAGTGGGCTGACTGTTTCCGGTAAGAGTTCCGTGAGGGCGCAGCCTTATTCCATTATTGTCCAAATCGTAATTAGCCGCAATGGGGTTCTGAATATACACCCATTCAGGCGCACCTGTTGTAGGAGCAAAAGCTGTAGCCTCCACATGTTTATCAGTATTCACCTCAGGAAGAGTGGTTGCCTTCATCAGTGTGTCTATAGATTCGCCACCGTTAACCACAGGCCATTCCCCCTGTTTCCATTCCACCGGAGCCAGATAAGTTTCACGCCCCAGATGATGATAACTGCCACCAAAGTTGCGATAGGCAAGAAACACCAGCCACCAACTGCCGTCTTTTGCCTGAACCAAATCACCGTGTCCCGTTCCCTGAATCTGCTTGTCCTGCCCCTTCATATTGCAGTTTGTAAGAATAGGATTGGCAGGATTGCTCTGATACGGACCATAGATATTCCGGCTTCGCGCTATGGTGAGATGATGAGCCAGTTCCGTTCCGCCCTCAGACACAAGCAGATAATAATATCCGTCTTTCTTATATATATGCGGTCCTTCAGGATATCTGCCGCCATCACCCTGCCACAAAGCCTTGCTCTCTGAGAGTTGTTTCCCGGTCTTAGGGTTTATCTCGCATAGCCAGATAGTATTATCTGGATTACTGCACATATAGCATTTCCCGTTTTCAAAATACAGAGAAGGGTCTATGCCTTGCTGCTTGAGCCATATCGGTTCACTCCACGGTCCCTCAGGAGTCTTTGCCGTAACAATAAAGTTACCGCCATTCCCCACATTTGTGGTTATCATATACCACGTGCCGTCATTATATCTTATCGTAGGCGCATAGATGCCCAACCACGAAGATGCACCTTTCAGCGGCAACTGAGAGTTTCTGTCAAGCACATTTCCTATCTGCTGCCAATGTATCAGGTCTTTGCTCTTATGAATGGGAACGCCCGGAAAATACTGGAATGAAGAGTTCACCAAATAGAAACAGTCCCCCACTCTACACACACTTGGGTCGGGATGATAGCCGGGGATTATGGGATTACGGTATGTCTGCGCGTCAATTTCCAATGCAAACAGCACTAACAAAGAAGCTAATAGTTTTTTCATGATATCGTTATTATTATCAATTTCAAGCACAAAGATATACAAAATATCCGGAACAGCAATCTTTATGGCACAAAAAAAGGAGTACCGCTGTACTCCGACCTTGTTAACCTTAAATCTAATACTATGAAAAACACGTTGCAAAAGTATATAAATAATGTGCAACCTGCAAATAGTAGCCTCTTAAAAGTGTATTTTTTACAATACATTAAGATTTAACAAACTTATTAAACGGCAATCATAACTTATTTTTGTAGTCGAAGTATAAAAGCTTTGATTACATATAACATGAAAGATATATGCTGTTACAATTATCAGTATTACAGTAAGGACATAAAAAAAGGGGCTCCGCTGAGTCCCAACCTTTTGTTAACCTTAAATCTAATACCATGAAAAACACGATGCAAAGATATGGGTATTCTCTGCATCGTGCAACTTTTTTATCCTATTATTTACAGAAATCTTGATTTTATTGATATAAATCAACGTATTGTGTTCGCACACAATGAATATTTTCCATATTAAAACATAACAACGCCCAATTGTTTCTTGCCATCCATCTTGATTGTCAATGGGTGGTCGAATCTTACATGCCTCACATATTTGGTTTCTTCCACAGCCGGCATACTGTCAAGAATATCTTTCCTTATAATGCCACCGGCGGGGTCATTGGCATCTATGTTGAAATAACCTACACCAAAGCTTGTAAGATTCTGGAAGAAATGAGTACCCTGACTGGGATCTATTCTGTAATTTTTCAAAGCCACTTCAACAATAACTCTGGCTGCTGAAATATGAGGCCACTTAACCGGTACGCCTAAATACTGGTCACTAGAGCCCCATCTGCCCGGACCTATGAGAATATAGTTTTTTCCACTGTCAAGAAACTTACGGTTTATTTTCTCCACATCATCAGCCACATAATAATTGTTCATGGCAGAAAAATCATCATCATATTTCACATAGACTATATCTGCAACATCATCACTTATGCCATGCCCCAAAGAACTGTTTGAACGAATAAGGCATTCTTCATCAGCAACAAGTGATAAATCCTCATTAAGCATTTCCTTGGAATCTACTATCGGACGAATCTGCAAGAGATAGAAATCTGCCGTTTTATCTTCATTCACATTGCTTGCAAACTCAATTTCTACGGGACGTTTCATTGCTCCTGAGCCGAATTTCATTGACATCTGCAATATTTCAGGCAGAGGTATCACTTCCTGCTGGAGCACTCCGGCAAAGGATATAATCTTTCTGCCACCTTCATAGAGCCCGTCATAAATCACCTGGTCGTATGCATCAAATGTAGAAGCTATATAATTAAGGGATTTGTCTTTCTCGGCATCCTTCACCTTCAGCTTCAAGATGTTAAAACCATCGTCTACCTTAAACTCATTATTCACATTCTTCATGTCCAAAGCATAAAACTGAGTCTGGGTTTCACGCAGCGCTATTTCCATTTCACTCATCTGCATAACCTGATGAGGGTGATAAGGACTTACTCTGAGAGTCTGACCTCCATCTACAATGTATTTGCCCAATCCCAAGGCCAGAGAGGCTACGCCATCCTCTGCAGTTTCATCTCCGACAGGATAATAGTTCAGGGAACGCAAGACTCCGCTTATATTAGGATAGAAATGTTCGCCATATTGTTTTCCCACTACCTCCTGCAATATCACCGCCATTTTCTCTTGGTCTATGACATTGCTTGTAGCAGCCATATAAGCCTTGGAATCACGGTAATATACAGACGCATACACGCTCTTTATGGCAGAAGCCAACATCTGGAGCATCAAGTATTTATCTTCTACGTATGGTATCATGTATGTAGAATAGATACCGGCAAATGGTTGGTAATGACTGTCCTCCAACAAAGAGCTTGAGCGTATGGCTATAGGACTTTTCGTAGCATCAAAGAACGTGAAGAAATCAGCTATCAGGTATTCCGGCAACTGAGCCTTAAGAAAGTGCTGCAATATCTCTTCATCAGGAGCATCACTAAGGGCTATCTGATAAAGATTGTTCTGCTCCATGAACTGGTCGAAAATATCGGTACAGAGAACAACAGTCTTGGGTATCTGAACTCTGACATTGTCATACTGATTGAATTCAGGATGCATCTTCACCACATTGTCCAGAAATGCCAGTCCCCTGCCCTTGCCCCCAAGCGAACCGTCTCCAATACGCGCGAAATGAGAATAATGGTCATATTTCATTCTATCGAATACGGCAACAACTCCGATATTCTTCATGTGTCGGTATTGCACTATGGCATCAAAGATTATCTGACGATGGGCATCAACGTCCTGCAACTTATGCCACGTGACATTCTTAAGAAACTGTGAAACCGGAAATATTGCTCTTGCTGCCAGCCAACGGCTCACATGATTGCGACTTATATGATAAAGCATTGAGTCATTGGGAATTTTGAATATATTATCCTGCAATTCCTTAAGAGAATGAATACGCAATATCTCTCTGTGAGTATTTGGATCACGGAATACGAAATCACCGAATCCCATGTGCTCCTCCAGAAGGTGACGCAAGTCTAGGCTCATCTTCTTAGAGTTTTTGTCTACGAATCTGAATCCTTCAGCCTCTGCATTTATTTTATTCTCACATTCAGAACTCTCCATTATAAGAGGCAGATATTCGTCTTCCATTCTTATGGCACGCAGCAATTTCAATCCTGCTTCAGAGTCTTTCTCCACGTCACCCAAGGGCGACGGCTGCAATGACTTCTCTGTGGGATACATAGGAAAGCGGGCATCGCTGATTACCCCAAGGCAATTGTCTTTATATCTCTCATACAGGCTCATTGCCTCTTCGTATGTTCTGGCAAGCACCACCTTTGGGCGTCCTCTCATTCTCAATGTAGCCTGGTGTCGGTTAAGAGCCTCCGTGGCGAACCGCTTGCTCTGCGCAAGAATATAACTATAGAGATTTGGCAATATTGAAGAATAAAATCTTATACTGTCCTCCACAAGCATTATCATCTGCACTCCGCCTTCCTTGATGTCATGCTCTATGTTCATCTTGTCCTCTATAAGTTTTATTATAGAGAGAATGAGATTGGTATTTCCCAACCAACAGAATACATAATCAAAGATACTGAGGTCTTCATTTTCCATTCTTTTAGTAATACCATGGGAGAAAGGTGTAAGTACCACGCAATGAATATCAGGAAACTTATCCTTTATGTCACGTGCCACACTGAACGCATCATTATCAGCATTACCCGGCATACAGATTACCAAGTCTATATTTGTAGATTTAAGCACTCTTTCTGCTTCTCCTGTGGTGCTGACCTGCGTAAACGTCGGTGGATACCTCAATCCAAGTTCCATATACTCATTGTATATTTTTTCTTCCACACGCCCATCATCCTCAAGCATGAACGCATCGTATGGATTAGCCACGATAAGCACATTATATATACGCCTCATCATAAGGTTGACAAACGTCACATCCTTAAGATAAAACTCGCTGAATTCTTTAGGTATCTGTTTCATTCGAGATAGATTTAATATTGCAAAGATAACAAAAAACAAAGTAAAACCAACTATACACTGATAACTTTTTATTATCTTTGCCGAAAAGTAACTTATCTATAAGTGAAAACATAACCTTCGGTAAACGACGGAGCAAACAATAAAACAACATTTAATTATGGAATTCAGAACAAAAGTTGAAACAGAGAAGCCTACATGGAGCATAGCTCCGGCAGCACGTATGTTATTCGTAGGCAGTTGTTTTGCCGACAATGTCGGCAGAATATTCAAGGAAGAACAGTTCCGCACGGTTGTTAATCCATACGGAGTGATTTATAACCCTGCCAGCATTCTGCATACCATTGAGCGATATACCAAAGAGACTCCAGCTGAAGAGTTCGCTGACTATGCAGTGTTTACTCTGGGAACCAACCACGTATATATACTTAACGAGACAGGTGAAATTGTGGACAACTGCCAAAAACGCCCACAGCATCTGTTCACGGAGAAAGAGCTGTCAGTAGATGAATGTTATGACTATATGCGACAGGCTATAATGAGGCTTATGACCAAGAAACGTGACATAAAAGTCATAATCACGGTAAGTCCCATACGCTACCGTAAATATGGTTATCATGGCAGTAAGTTGAGCAAAGCCACTCTCCTATTATCCTCACAGCGCATAATAGAGGCTTCACACATTACATATCACGATGCAATAGATTATTTCCCGGCTTACGAAATAGTAAACGATGAACTCAGAGACTACCGTTTCTATAAAGAGGACATGCTTCATCCGTCAGAACAGGCTGTGAAATATATCTATGAGCGTTTTGCCGAAACATATTTCAATAAGGAGACATACCAATTTATTGAAGAATGGCAACCTATAAAAGAAGCTCTGGGGCACAAGCCTTTTGACGCTGAAAGCGAAGAATATAAAAAATTCAAGCTCCAAACTCACGAGAAGTTTGAAGCTTTCAAGCAGAAATATAATCTGTAAAAGATTATTCTTCCTTTTTCTTTCTTGACATAAACAGTCCGAGAGCTATTGCGACTACAAGGATTCCATAACCCACGTATGCCACGGTTTCCGTGCGGTCTACGCTCTTAGGCTCAAAGTCAAGCACTACTTGATGATTGCCCGCCGGAACATTTACAGCCCTCAGAACATAGTCTACACGACCAATATCCACCGGCTTACCGTCAACGGTTGCCGTCCACTCAGGATAATATATTTCAGAGAACACAACCACACCGCCCTTGCTGCTCTTCACATTGTATGACAATTTATTTGGTTCATACGAAGTAATCTTAACGATGGATTCTCCATCCTGCTTTATGGCACTTCCCAACTGAGTCTGGAACTTTTTATCAGCTACAGCCTCATGCTTCAAATCAAGTTTTCCGAGAGCATCAATCTCCTGATTGGCATTGTCCACATATTTTATATTGTCTACAAACCAGGCATTACCATATACGTATGGATTCTGCAAAGGCACGGTCTGACTGTTCTGCAAAGGCAATATGAAGTATTTTGCATTGAGCATATTCAGAATAGGGAACACGCTGTCACCTTTTACTTTGCTCATATCACCATTCGCCTTAGATATAGCCGTCATGGTTTTCTGCATTTCAGGAGAAATGTAAGCCTCTATAAGTTCCTGATAGCGACGCAGTTTAGCTGCATGATATCCACCTATACTCTTATGATAATAAGAAGTTTCATTTTCATTGAAAGTATTGCTTGCCATATTAAGCACACGATAGTCTAGACTCTTGTCCTGAAGTATCTGTCTGTCCGTGGCCGTCATGGGCTGTGGCTGGTCACGCAAACTTCTCTCCACAAACATACCGTCATTGAGATAGCGTTTGTTCACCTGCCACATATCTACAAGACAAAGCAGGGTTATGATACCAATCATATATTCCGCCTTAAGTTTTCTAGCCTTAAAGAGTAGCAACATCAATGTGCCCACCAATATTATCCAAAAACTTCTCCAGCAGTCTGACGTAAATATTGCCTTGCGCATATCACTGAGATTGCTTTCCAATGTTCCAAGATACTCAGCAGGAATACCTTTCAGAGCTTGGTATTCTGAACTTGAAATATAATTTCCAAAAAACATATCCGGCATTATGGCAAACAAGAGAGCCACACCTGCCGTGGCAGCAAAACTCACATATACCCATTTGATATTCTTAGTGAGAACTTCAGGAGTGTCTACTATCTTCTTCAAAGCCAACATTGCCAGCAGAGGAATAGTAAATTCAGCTATCACAAGGATGGACGCTACCGTGCGGAACTTGGAATACATAGGAATGTAATCCAAGAAGAAATCAGTGAATCCCATGAAGTTTCTTCCCCATGAAAGAAGTATGCTCAATACTGTTGCTGCCAACAAAGCCCATTTCATAGGTCCCTTGACTATAAACAGACCGAGGATGAACAGCATCAACACAAAGGCACCTACATATACAGGTCCACTGGTTCCGGGCTGCTCGCCCCAATACTGCCCTATCTGCTGATATATCTGCATGAAGTTAGGGTCAGCCTTATCCATGGCAGTCTTATTGTTTGCAAGAGGTACACTAGCTCCGCCTTTCGTGTTCGGGACAAGCAATGTCCATGTTTCTCCTATTCCATAGCTCCATTGAGTGATGTAATCACGGTCAAGGCCTGAACTCGTCTGGTTTGCAGTGTTCTTCTCCACAAGTTCACTCTTTCCGCGCATACTTTCCTGCGTATATTGCCATGTATGATACAGATTGCTCAGATTAAGCATTATTCCCATCAGGGCTCCTACTGCACATACGGCAGTAGCCTTGCCGAATTTTGCAAGTTGCTTATCTCTTATAGCCTGCACCAGATAAGCTATTACCATGAATATGATGATAAATAGATAATAGTATGTCATCTGCACATGGTTGGCATTAATCTCAAATGCCGAGAATATAGCTGTTACTATAAATCCCCACAGATACTTTCCCCTGTAAGCAAGCACTACACCGGCTATCATTGGTGGCAGATAAGCCAAAGCCATTACCTTCCATATATGTCCGGCAGCTATAATTATAAAGAAATACGACGAGAATGCCCAAATTACACTACCAAGCGCCGCCAGTGACTGGCGAAAGTCGAATGCACGCAGCAGAATATAGAATCCCAGCATATATGCGAATACATACCATACGTTCTCAGGAAGCCAAAGATGATATACATTTTCTGCCTGACTCAATACGGTTTGGCTCTTATATCCCGGAGCCGTCTGATAAGTAGGCATACCACTGAAGATAGAATTGCTCCATCTCGTAATCTCTCCGGTACGCTGATGATACTCCGACTGTTCTTGTCCGGCACCACGCCCGGCAGAAGAATCATGACGATAAAGTATACGTCCGTCCAAATCTGCAGGAAAGAAGTATGCAAATGATATTACAGCAAAAACTGCCACAACCAGCGCATCAAGCCAGTATTTCTTTAATGTTTCCATGTCTCAGTTTAAATATTTTGAATGCAAAAATACAAAAATCTATCAACTTTTTATTAACTTTGCCACAAAAATAACAAACAATATATGAAAATAGGTATTATTATCGCTATGGAGAAGGAACTGCAGCAACTGAAATCCCTTCTCTCATCACCTAAGGAAGAAAAGATAAACGGCAAGATATTTTATTCCGGACAACTTGGGCAACACTCTATCGTGATGCAACAGTGTGGCATCGGTAAGGTAAACGCGGCTATAGGTTGTGTGGAAATGATAAACAATTATCATCCACAACTCGTAATATCTTCAGGATGTGCAGGTGGAGCGTCAACAGACCTTAATGTTCAGGATGTAGTGGTGAGCAGCGAGCTGGTGTACCATGATGTTTATTGCGGCACGGCTATCGGCGAATCACAATATGGTCAGGTACAGGGACTTCCCACAAGATATACCTCTCCCCGCGAGCTAATAGACTCAGCTCTCAGACTTTCAACAGATGAGCACAAGGTGCATGCAGGACTTATCGTTACAGGAGACTGGTTTGTGGACAGCAAGGAAAAGATGCGTGAGATAATCGGACATTTTCCGGACGCAGCAGCGGTGGACATGGAGAGCTGCGCCATTGCACAAACATGTTATGTATATGGCACACTATTCATTAGTTTCCGTGTAATCAGTGATATTCCGCTTAAAGACACCAATGCCGCCCAATATCATGATTTCTGGAACAAGGTGGCAGAAGTAAGTTTCAATATCACAGCCTCTTTCCTAAAGGCAATAAAAGAATAACAAATACAACAACAAAATGAAAAAGATACCGTCATTCACTGTTAACCACGAGAAGTTAATTCCCGGAATATATGTAAGCCGCAAGGACGAAGTGGGTAATGAAATTATAACTACATTCGATATTCGCATGAAAATCCCTAACCATGAGCCTGTGGTTCACGGTAAAGCAATACACACAATAGAGCATCTTGCAGCAACATTTCTGCGAAATGACGCTGAATGGAAAGACCGCGTAATCTATTGGGGACCTATGGGATGCCTTACAGGTAATTACCTTATATTAAAAGGTGACTTGGAAAGTCGCGACATTGTGGATTTGATGAAACGCACATTCCAGTTTATTGCTGATTTTGAGGGAGAAATACCCGGGGCTTCTCCACGTGATTGCGGCAACTACCTATTCAACGACCTGCCTATGGCTAAATATGAAGCCGGAAAATATCTGGAAGTATTGAATAATATAAAACCGGAAAACCTTACATACCCGGAATAACAGAAATGAAGAAAAGTATCTTTGCTCTCGCTATAGGAACATTCTTGCTGGGGATGGCTGAATTTACCATAGAGGGTATATTGCCAGATGTGTCACGAGATTTTGCGGTTTCAATTCCTATGGCAGGGAATCTGATTTCCGTATATGCCATAGGCGTGTGCGTGGGTGCTTTGTTTCTCATCGGAATGAGAAAGTTCAGACCTCGGAACATTCTTCTGACACTGATTAGCCTCATTCTTCTGGGTTCTCTGCTATCGCTGTCTGCACAGAGTTTCGGATGGTTAATCATATCACGTTTCATTTCTGGACTTCCTCACGGAGCTTATTTCGGAGTAGGAACGATTGTCGCGGTACGCGTAGCCGATGAACATCACAAGACCACTGCGGTAGGATTAATGTGCGTGGGCATGGCATTTGCCAATCTCCTCGGTGTACCTGCTGCCACATATCTTTCTTCCAGTCTTTCATGGCGTCTACCATTTATGGTTATAGCCTTTGGTGGCATATTGGCTTTGTACCTTATATATAAATGCATACCTGATTTAGCACCATTGCCAACAGAAGGTTTCAAGAGTCAGTTCCGCTTTATGCGTCATCTTGCTCCATGGCTCATAATTTTCACCACAATGCTGGGAAATGGCGGTCTACTGGCTTGGTATAGTTACATTTCACCATCTCTTACTGAACTTGGAGAACTGCCGAAGAATCTTCTACCGGTGTTTATGATTCTTGCCGGTGCCGGAATGGTGACCGGAAACGTTGTCAGTGGATGGATGTCAGACCGATTTAAACCGGGGCTTGTCACTACAGCCTTGTTGTTTTTCTCCTGCTGCGGTCTTACGGCCTTTCATTTCTTTGGGAATATAGGTTGGCTTAGTTTGCTGATAATGTCTATAACCTGCATTTGCTTTTTCGGTATGGGCACACCTGAACAATTTCTGATTATAAAACATTCCAAAGGTGGAGAAATGCTTGGCGGATGCTGTATACAGATAGCCTTCAACTTCGGCAATGCCATGGGAGCATTACTCGGAGGTATACCTATAAGCTGCGGCTACGGCTACAGTTATCCGGCACTAATGGGGCTGCCTTTCGTATTCATGGGCTTTATCCTCTTCTCAATCTACTGCTACAGATATGAGCGAAAAACAGGTTGATTGTTATTTAATAAAGTCAAACTTATATCCTACTGTAAAGGTAAAGAAGCGGTTCTTATTATCTGTAGACTTACTGATATTTGTGAGCCCCAAATTGTAACGTGCATCAATAACCACATTCTGGTTTTCATAACTCACACCAATAGGAATAGACACATCGAAAGCCTTGAAATAATCATCTGTATTTATGTTATATGATGTTTCGGTTCCATAACTGAACTCACCTAATTTACTGACATTATAAGGAGTCTCTGTATATTTGAATTTGGTATCAAAGAGATATCCCAACTGAACACCTGCTTTTACAGCCAGGCCTTCTGCTATATAGCAGTTAAGCATTATCGGAACATTTATATAATGCATTTGCTGAGTTATGTCGCTATATGCAACATTGGTATAATTTGCATTATTTGAACTTTCCATATTTATGTTTTTGTATTTACATCCCTGCTGACTATACATCACGCCAACAGAAGCACTAAACTGAGAAGCAAATTGGTATTCTGCTTCCAGTCCAGCTTCCAATCCCGGTCTGAAACGAGTATCAGACTCCAACGCCTTATTATCACTGATAAACGAAATTGAACCAGACGACAATTTACCCAGGCCAACTCCCAACTTAGGTATTATAGAGAATGTTCCTATCCTACTCTGTGAAAACCCACAAAGAGAAACAACAGAAAGAACTGAAATTATTAATATCCGTTTCATATATAAATTGTTTTTAGTATATAACGAAAATTGAGAGAGTTTATTATCACATACTTTCTATCTGAATAGTTTTTATTCACCCTTGTTTATAACAATAAGGACAAAGAAGCAAAAAGCCATTATACAATATTAACAAAGCCGCATCCACATTTTAACATAGAGAAATTGTAAATGATATTTTTTATATATTTGCAAATAAATTTAAGAAAAACTTTTTTAAAGTATATATATAAGAGGTCTATAACTTAACAATTAAATAATTATATTATGAAGAATATATTTTTAGCAACAGCCTTATTACTTTCATCTGTAGCAACATTCGCACAGCATGAAGTTGGTTCTATCACCATTCAACCGAAAGTCGGTGTCAACATTGCCAACATTACAAAAAATGAAGGACATGACCAACGATTCGGAATTGCAGGCGGTGCAGAATTTGAATATCAGGCAACTGATATCTTCAGTGTATCGGCCGGAGCTCTTTATTCTATGCAAGGTGCAAAGAATGATAACACCACAGTTCAATTTGACTATATTAACGTTCCTATCCTTGCCAATGTGTACGTAGCAAAAGGACTAGCAATTAAAGCCGGTGTTCAACCTGGGTTTAATATAAGACATAAAGCTAACCTGCATAATTCATAGGGCTTCACCAAACTGTTGAATTTTGATTATTCTGTTCTT